>JBBRTT010000032.1:0-45671 GCA_038244165.1 Lysobacterales bacterium
CGCGCCCGCGCCGATGGTAGTGTGGCTTAAGCCATGCGAGAGTAGGTCACTGCCAGGGGCTTTATCCAAAACCCTCGATCGAAAAGATCGGGGGTTTTTCTTTTGTATGCGCGCACTACCCCGCCGATTTGAATGTCACAATCAGCATCACCGCCGGGATGAGTTAGCCCGCATAAGCAAAAATAATCCAGCTTTGCACCCGCTTGTCGATATACTCGGCGGTGCATCCTCAAACATTTTTCACGCTCGATGCCGAAACCGCTTTTAGAGCGCCTGCATACCACGCTATCCGGAGCGCTCAATTTTGTTCCCGCGCTCATCGCATTTGGCGCTGTGGCGTTGGTTGAGCAGAGATTTTCCCTGGCACTGTTGCTGACAGCAGACGTAATGATGATGGCTGCGGTCTGTCGCGTATTGGGATTTCATCGACGAGCAGGTTTTTTCCGCACGCTTTTGTGGCTTGGCTCTGCGTACCTGACGTTACTGGTCGCCTACACGGCGCTGGTTGCGATTTTGATTGGCTATCCCTTGCTGGCGTTGTTGCGCGAAGGCTCGCTGGGCGCGACGCTTGCCATGTCTGGTGCCGGAGTAATTGCACTGATTTCGCTGTGGCGATGCTGGCCTGCATTCGGCTTGGTATTCGTCTACAAGCATGCCGACCCCGGCCTGGGCGGACACCCGCCCAAGCAGGGTGCGATCAGGCGCAGCCTTGCGCTAGCGTGGAATCTTACTGCCGAGAACGAGCTGTTCTTCAGCCATGGTTTGATTGTTGCGGTGTCGCTGGTGCTGCTGGCTCAAGGTGCGTTGAGCCTGGCGGGTTTCGAAGGGCTGATCCCCGATCGATTTCGCCTGCCGGCGCTGGCCGTCTACGCGCTATTCGTTGCACCGCTGGCGCACTGGGTTATTGCCACTCGTTGCGCAACGGCCTTGTTGACCGAATGCCGCCGCGCACGCCGCGATCGTGGTCGCAACGTCGCAGAGGCGATGCCGCTGAGTGTTTCAGAGCCAGAGGTTGTCGTCGTCCCTGGTGGTTTGAGTTGCGGCGAACTGGACGCGATGCTGATGCGCTGCATTCGCGCGGGTCAAATCGAACTGGCACTGGCAGCGCTCGCGCGCGGTGCCGATCCGAATTGCATTCCCCATACGGATGACCGCGATCAACGCCCGGGACTCGTGCTCGCAGCAGTGAGTCCGGACTTGCGCCTGCTGCGCGAATTGATCGCCAAGGGCGGCGATCTGAATCGCGTGGTCGCTGGCATCAGCCCTCTGATCGCCGCTACCCGCGACAGCCATGAAGGTCGACCGGATGCGGTAATGACATTGCTGACGAACGGCGCCGATCCGAACGGCCGCGATGCTGCCGGCAATACCCCGTTGCATTTCGCAGCGCTCGCGTCGCGCCCGATTGTCGCCGCGCTACTGTGCGATGCCGAAGCGCCACTGGATGCGATCAATCGCGATGGGCTGACGCCTTTGGGTGTTGCCTGTGCCGCGGCCAACTGGGAGCTGGCGCGTTTTCTCCTGGATCGCGGCGCCAAGCTCGAACACGAACACGCGCAACCGGCCATTCTGGCGGCCGCGTCCATCGCCGAAGATGATGCGCAGGGCGTGAAGCTGTTGCTCAAGCGTCGCGCGCGCGTGGATGCCTGCGGGCCGCTCGCGCGGACTGCGTTGATGACGGCAGCGCTCAACGGCCATGCCAGTATTACCAAGACGCTGCTCGATGCGGGCGCGCAGATAGATCTCGTGGACACGCACGGCACCAGCGCCTTGATGGAGGCAGCGCGTTCCGGCGCACACGCCGTACTGGATTTGTTCGCCGCATATCGACCCGCGGTCGACCGGCTCGACGCCCACGGACGCAGCGCACTCATCATTGCCAGCCAGTCCAAGCACGCCAGCGAGGATACGATCAGTCGCTTGCTCGCGCTGGGCGCATCGCGCGAACTGGCATCCACCGACGGCCGTCGCGCAGTCGATTTCGCCGCTGCAGCCGGGCGCTGGAAGGTGGTGGCGCTGCTCGACTCCCAATATCCGCTGCCGGCCACGCTGGAAGCGAAAGAAGATGCACCCATAGCGACAGATTCACCGGCGCATCTGCTGGATGCGCTGCGTTTTGCACATTGGCACATAGTGGACAATTTCAGCGAACGTGCGCGCGAGTGGCCTCAATCCGAACGTGCGCGCCTGTTTGCCGAATTGGCATCACATGCTGACCCTGCGCCACGACGCTGGCTGTTGAATCAGGGATTGGACCCGGCTGCAGAACTCGCGGTCGGTGTTCCGCTGCTGACCGACGCACTCGCCAACCTGCCCGCAACCCTGCCTGCAGCAATCGACCTGTTTGAGGCGGGCGCGCAACCCACCGGCAGCGACACGATGGCGCGGATAGGTTGCGCCCTGACCAGCGCTTGCGACAATCGAAGCGAAATGGAAACGCTCGCGCTGGCCATGATCGAACGCGGTGCAGAACTCTTTGCGGGCGACAAGGAAGGCATCACGCCGCTCGCGCACGCCGTCGCCAGCGGCAGTCTCGCGCTGGTCCAGAGCTTGCTAGCGCGTGGGCTTGATCCGAATGTACGCGATCACCACGGCCGCACGCCGCTGTTCGCGGCACTGCACCTGCCGAGCAAAACGGCGCTCGCCATGATCCGCGCTCTGATCGGTGCCGGTGCCAATCCGGAAAGTGCCGCAACCAATGGCGAGACCCCACTGGGCTTAGCGCTTGCCCGACCAGAAACCGAATTGCAACATTGGCTAAATTGGCCATTGTGGAAATTGCCGCAGCGCGTGCTGCGACCGCAGGATCTGGTCGCTGCGGCTGGTGCCGGTGACATTTCCGCCGTGGACAAATTGCTGACGTTGGGATTTGCAATAGAGGCTGCGGATGCGCAAGGCGCGACGGCCCTGTTGCGCGCTGCCGGCAACGGTCATGCCACAACGGTCACGCACGTGCTTGAACGGGGCGCGGACGCGGCGCACAGCGCCAGCAGCGGAGCCACAGCGCTCAGTGCCGCCGTCAGTGCGCGCCGCGAAAACGTTGTCGAAGTGCTGCTGACTCATGGCGTTGCCGTCGATCAGCGATTGCCGGGAGGCGGCACCGCACTGATGATCGCCACCGCGCTTGGCTTTCCGGAAGTCGCCAGGCAACTGCTGACGCATGGGGCGCAGGTCAATGTGGAGGACGAACGTGGGATGCGTGCCCTGCATGCGGCCGCTCAGTATGCGTTTGCTGGTGGCGACAGCGAGCGCGCACAGCGCACGCTGACGCTTCTGTTGGATGCCGGAGCGGCGGTCGATGCCGCCAACGCCGCCGGACAAACCGCGCTGCTGCTACTGCTCGGTGCCCGCGCCGAGCCCGGCGCCGCGGCGGATCAGCGGCAGCTACTGTCGCTATTGTCGCTGTTGCTCAAACATCGCGTCGATCTGAATGCGCAGGATCAGCGCGGCGTCAGTGCTCTGCACGCCTGCGCCATGCACGGCTTGTTGTTACCAGCACGCGCGTTGCTCGCAGCGGGTGCAGACCCGGAACGGCGCGACATGCTCGAACGCACACCGCGCCAAATTGCCCACTTGCTTGGATTCATCGACGTCGCTGCGGAACTGGGTTCGGCAACGGCCATTCCCAGCGCGGCGCAAACCTTGCGCCAGCCAGCTAGGCCTTGATCGCGCGCCGAAATCCCTATGTCGTCAAGCGCGCGTCGCCCTCGTCGGCAGTATCGGCTTCGAACAAGCGGTCCAGATCATCGAGCGCATCTTTCGCCGACTGCACCAGCGCGGCTTCATCGTCGTAGACCAGGTACTGCGTCTTGAGCAGATTCGCATCGTGCGCGCGAAATTTCTCGACCCGATCCGCCGCCAGCGCGGGATCCAGGCCGAGATCCTCCAGCACCAGCCGCGATATTTCCAGGCTCGAATGCAGTGTCTCGCGTACGACGGCGTCGATGTTCATGTCCATAAGCCGGAACGCATGCTGGCGATTGCGGGCCCGGGCAACAATCTTTAAATGTGGATAAAGGCGTTTGACGATGCGCGCGGTACGGATGTTTGCCTCTGGATCGTCGGTGGCGAGTACAAATACTTCGGCCTTGTCGACGCCGGCCGCGCGCAACAACTCGGGCCGGCTCGGATCACCGAAATAGATATTGGTGCCGAAGCGGCGTGAGAAATCCACCTGCTCTACCGAACTTTCCAGCGCCGTGAACCCAATATGCTGCGCGCGCAGGATGCGCGCGACAATCTGGCCTACGCGGCCGTAGCCGGCGATGATGACGCGCGGCGCAGTGTCCTGGATTTCGTCGAACTCGCGCTTGGGTTCGCTGGCACGCTGTGTCAGCCAGCGGCCTGCCGCAATCACCGCCAGCGGCGTCAACGCCATCGACAGGGTGACAGCGACCACGAGAAGATCGCGTTGACCGGCATCGAGCAATGCATGCTGCTGGGCGAGATTCAAGACGACGAAGGCGAACTCGCCGCCCCCTGCCAGCACCACGGCCAAACGCACGGTCTGTGCAAAGTCGAATTTGCGCGTGATCTGTCCGAGGCCGATCAGCACCAGCGACTTCAGTCCCAGGATGCTGACGACAATTGCCGCAATCTGCAGCGGCTGCTGGCGCACCAGATCCAGATCGAGCGAGACGCCGACGCTCAAGAAAAACAGGCCGAGCAAAAGACCCTTGAACGGCTCGATCTGCGATTCGATCTCGTGACGATATTCCGAATCGGCGAGCAGCATGCCGGCCAGAAATGCGCCGAGCGACATCTGCATGCCCGCCAGTTGCATCAGCCACGCCGTGCCGAGCACGACCAACAGGGCGGTCGCCGTGAATACTTCAGCGATATGGGTGCCGGCGACGGCGCGCAGCACCGGCCGCAACAGGTAGCGTCCGCCAATGATGACGGCGGCGATGACCGCGACGCTCTTGAGCGCGGCAACCGCCTGCGAAGAATTCGTGCCGGCGTCATGCATGCCCAACAGCGGAATGAGGGCGAGGATCGGAATCGCGGCCAGATCCTGGAACAGCAGGATCGCAAACGCGATGCGACCATGCGGGCTGCCGAGTTCCTTGCGCTCCGCCAGCGTCTGCAAGCCGATTGCGGTCGATGACAACGCCAAGCTCAAGCCAATGATCAGCGCAGTTTTCCAGCCGATTCCAATTGCCAGCGCCGTGCCGCCCAGCAACAACGCGGACAGCACGACCTGCAGAGAACCGGCACCGAACACCGAGCGCCGCATCAGCCACAGCCGTTGCGGCGACAATTCGGTACCAATCACGAACAGCAGCAGAATTACGCCGAGCTCGGACAGTTCCGAAGCCTGGGTCATGTTCGGGGTCAGGTTCAGCAGGTGCGGCCCGATCAACGCACCGGCGCCCAGGTAACCGAGCACGGCGCCCAGGCCCGCACGTTTAGACAGCGATACTGCGATCACTGCAGCCGCCAGGAACATCACCGCATAGCGCAGAAAAAGGGAAGTTTCCACATCGACACTCCGTGCCCGGCAAGTATAGACGAGACGCAGGTGTGCGCCGATGACCGTGATCTCAATCCCTGAGATCGCCACCTCTCAAACTTCGATCCCAGGCCACGGGAGAGCATCATGCAGCGCAGTAGCGGCTTCAACAAACCTCAATTTTCAGCTGTTAGCAACACAGCTACGCCATCGTTGCGCACCGCATTGTGGGTCTGGTTTGCTTGTGGAGCGATGGCATTGCTGGCATTTCCGTCGCTGCGCGGATCCAGCGCGATGATCGGCTGGCTGCCGTTCTGGCTGGTGATCGCGCCGTTGATCGACCTGGCGCTGCTGCGTCGACGCTGGCTGGCGCTGACATCGCGCGCGTTCCTCGTCCGTGCGCGTCGCGGCCGCCGACCCGCGCGTCAGGCGCGGCGGCTGCACCGTCGGCGCGTGATGCGGACGTCGCCCCAGCCGCAGATCGTCAATCCGTGATGCCGAGGCGCTTTCTTTCCATGCGACGCAGAAATTCTTCCATGATCCGACGATACAAGTCTTCGCCTAGATAGGCGTCCTCAACACCGGCGTCTATCGATGGATTGTCGTTCATCTCGATCACGACGACGCGATCGCCGATCTGCTTCAGATCGACACCGTACAGCCCATCGCCGATCGGCGCGGTGGCCTTCAGCGCGAGTTTCACCACCTCGTTTGGCGCATCGCGCACGGGCAGGGTCTTGAAACCACCGGAACGCTGAGCGCCATTGCCGGCGTGGTTGTAGATCTGCCAATGGCCGCGCGACATGTAGTACTGGCAGGCATACAGCGCCTGGCCGTCGAGAATGCCGACACGCCAGTCGAATTCGGTGAACATGAATTCCTGGGCGAGCACCAGCGCCGTGTGCTGGAACAAATCGTCGGCCGCGGACTTGAGTTGTTCCGGCGTTTCCACCTTGACGATGCCGCGCGAGAACGACCCGTCCGGAATCTTCAGCACGATCGGAAATCCGAGCAGGTCCGGCAGCTCCGCCAGGCGCTTGGCGTCGTCGCGATACAGGATTTCGGTGCGTGGCGTCGGCAACTTGCGTGACTTGAGCAGGTCGTGCAGATAGATCTTGTTCGTGCACTTCAGGATCGACCCCGGATCGTCGATCACCACCATGTCTTCCTTCTCCGCCTTGTTCGCAAAGCGGTAAGTATGGTTGTCGAGCGCCGTGGTTTCACGGATGAACAGGCCGTCATACTCGGCAATGCGCGAGTAGTCGTTGCGGCCGACGCACTCGACCTCGATGCCGATTTCCTTGCCGGCTTCGATGAAGTGCTTGAGCGCGCGCTTGTTCGATGGCGGCATCGCCTCGTTCGGGTCCGCGAGCATGGCGATGTCGTAACGGAATTTCTTGCGCGCGCGCGGCTTGCGCCAGATTTTGCGCGAGAACTTGTCCAGCGCCTGGGCGAAGGAGTCTTCCTGCGGGTCGGCCAGGGTATGCAGGCTCGATGGCTTGATTGCGTTGATCTGCCAGACCTTGTCGCGCTCGAACTCCAAGCGCAGGATCGGACAGGGAAAAGTTTCAAACACCTGTCGCGCCAGGTCCGCGAGCGGTGCGTAGCTGGTTTCGCCGAAGTATACAAGTACACCAAAATCCGTGGTGTCGCCGCTGCCTTCGGGCAGGAACTTTGTCAGCTTCTGGTTGAGGTCGTCGATGTCCAGACCGTACAGCGCACGCTTGCGCAGGTCGTTGATCGTGCGTACCGATGGGATGACTTTGTGACCGCGCGCCTCGGCCAGCAGCGAGACATAGTAGCCAATGCCCAGATATTTGTAGCTGCGGCACAGGTTGATGACCTGGACGCGCTCATCTTCGGTGCCGATTGTTTCCTTCAGATAGTCCTGCGCCGCAACCACATTGTCGGATGGATAGTACGAGCCCCAGTCCGATGCTTTTTCCACCACGATGACGAGCTTACTCATGCGCGCGCATCATCGATTTGCGCCGGCTGCCGGGGCGGTGCGGTGAGCAGCATGACGAAAAGTGGAGAAGTGTACAAACACGGAGGTTCGGACATGGGCTAATTGTGCGGCTGCGAAAGGCGGCGTAGTGTGACACAGCCACGTGTTTCTGACATGGGCGCCGTTCAACAACGGTTCACCGTTGCGCCATCCGCGTACCTGCTCTACGCTCACGCGGATTCGCCGCCCGACACCACGAATCGCCTGCATGACATCGGCTCTGTTTCGTATCCGCCCCGCAACAATCGCTGATCTGGATGCGCTGGTCGCACTGGAGCGGCGCGCGTTCACGACCGACCATCTGTCGCCGCGGCAATACCGGCATCACCTGCACAGTCCGAGCGCCATCGTCCTGGCCGCGGTGGATGGCAGCGGGCTGCTCGGCAAGGCCGTGGTGTTTCTGCGCGCACAAAGCGACATCGCGCGGCTGTACTCGGTCGCAGTTACGGACGCAGCACGCGGCCGTGGTTTGGGCGAAGCCCTACTGGAGGCCGTCGAGCGCGCCGCGCACTCGCGTGGCGGCCGGCGCATGCGCCTGGAAGTGCGTCAGGACAACTCTGCCGCGATCCGTCTCTACGAGCGCCAGGGCTATCGTCGTTTTGCTGCACGTCAGCGCTACTACGAGGATGGCGCGGATGCATGGCGCTACGAGAAAAAGCTGTAGCGTTCGGAAAGAACGATGGGGCGCTGCTTCTGGCCGGCCAGCGTGAGACAATGGCGGCATGCGCGGTAAAAAACTATACAAAATCACTTTTCTCAGCCAGGGCAAGATTCTGGAGTTGTACGCGCATCACATCGCCAGCAGCGAGTTGTGGGGCTTTATCGAAGTCGGTGAACTCGTGTTCGAACAGGCTGGCGGGGTCGTTGTCGATCCGACCGAAGAGCGCCTGCGCGACGAGTTCGGAAATACGAAGATGCTGCACCTGCCGATGCAGTGCATCGTGCGTATCGAGGAAGTCGACACGCGCGGCCCGCTCGCGATCCGCGATGCGGAAAGCGGCGACAAGATCGTGTCCGATACAGTCCGGATGTTTCCAGTTGCGCCACCACGCAGCGGCGGGAAATAGTTGCACCTCCTCGCTGCGCTCGGCAGGTTGCTAAGCTCGGTCGTCCCGACCTCGCCAAGCAACCCGGCCCTCCGCATCCTGCTTCGGGCGTTCGGGCTCACATGCGATGCGCTGACTCGCGACATCCTGTCGCTCGCCCTTCGGGCCAGCTACGCCGTTCGCGAAGGCAAATCCTGCCGTCGCAGTCAACGCATCGCATGTACGTTCGCCCTCACCCTTTGATGTCGTTCTTGGCCGGCAATGCCGGCTTGCGCTGCAGGGCCATGCCCTTGAGCAGATTCACCGCCTCGCTCAGGGCGTAGTCGTCCAGATTCTCGCGCGCCGCAGAATCGCCACCCTTGCGCGCGTCTTTCTCATGTTCGCCTTTCAGATGATTGGGCAGGTCACGTTCGCCGGTGATAAGCGATGGCGGCGCATCGCGCACGGTCAGTTTCAGATCGGCAAGTTCGATGTCGGGCTGGATGCCGGAGGCCTGGATCGAGGTACCGTTCGGGGTGAAATAGCGCGCCGTGGTCAGCTTGACCGCGTGCGCGTCGTCGAGCGGCAGCACGGTCTGCACCGAGCCCTTGCCGAAACTGCGGCGACCCATGATCAGGGCGCGATGATTGTCCTTGAGCGCACCGGCGACGATTTCCGCGGCCGACGCCGTGCCGTTGTCCGCCAGCACGACCATCGGCGCGCCGTCGAGCAGATCGCCAGGCGTCGCGCTGAAACTCAGGTCCGCCTGGCGCAATCGCCCGCGCGTGGTGACGATGACGCCGCTGTCGAGAAAGTCGTCGCTGATTTCCACGGCCGAGGTGAGTAGGCCGCCCGGATTGCTGCGCAGATCCAGCACGGCACCGCGCAATGGCACAGATTTCGATTTCGCCTTTAACTTTTCGACTTTGCTGCGCAACTCGTTGCCAGTGTCTTCCTGGAATTGAACGATGCGGATGTAGACATAGCCGGGATCCAGCGCACGCACGCGCACGCTGGCGACGCGGATCGTGTCACGCTTGAGTTTCATGTCGATCGGCACGGTCGCGCCTTCGTGGAGCACGCTCAGCGCCACTTCCGTGCCGGCTTTGCCGCGCAGCATATTGACCGAGCTGTTCACGTTTTCCGCGGTGATCGCAGTGCCGTCGATGCGGGTGATGATGTCGCCCGACTTGATGCCGGCGCGCTCGGCCGGGGTGTCGTCGATCGGCGCGACGACGCGCATGCTGCCATCGGCCGCCATCACTTCCAGACCCAGGCCCGCATAGCTGCCGCTGGTGTCTTCGCTCAATTCGTCCATCGCGCGCTGGTCCAGGTATTCGCTGTGCGGATCCAGTCCTGAGAGCAGGCCATGGATGGCCGCTTGCATCAGCGCCTTGTCGTCGACCGGCTCAACATAGGCTTGCTTGACCAGGTTGAACACCGCAGTAAACGTGCGGATGTCGTCCAAACTGACCGACGGCTTTGGTGGCGGCGCCATCGACTTGGCATCGTCGGTCGCCAGCGCCAGAGTCGCCGACGTCGCCATAACGAGGGTAAGCAGAATTCGTAACATGATCATCGCCCAAACGCTTGTTCAACAGGATCGTACTTTGGAAGCCGGTATTCAATGCAAATCAGTATAGAACCTGGGGGCTAGCGTCAATGTTAAAAAGGTCTCAGCCAGCCTTTCGGATCGATCGGTTTACCCTGATAACGCAGTTCGAAGTACACACCCGCCGTCTTGCGCCCGCCGCTGGCGCCGCTGGTGGCGATGACCTCGTTCACATTCACCCAGTCCCCGACGTCCTTGAGCAGGCTTTCGTTGTAGCCGTACAGGCTCAGATACCCATCGCCATGGTCGACGATGATCAGCAGCCCGAAACCGCGCAGCCAGTCGGCAAAGACCACGCGTCCGTGCGACACGGCGTGCACGTCGCTGCCACTGGCGGCGGCGATGAGTACACCGTGACTCTCGTGCTCGCCTTCGCTGCTGACCCCTCCGTTACTGATTCCAAACCCAACAACAACCTTGCCATGCACCGGCCAACTCAATCGACCACGCAACTGGGCAAAGGGTTCCGCGCCGGCGATCTGCTTGGGGATATCGGCAAAGATATCGCGCAGCTTTTCCAGCAGGTCGAGCAGTCCTTTCTCGTCCTTGCCGAGCGCCGTGAGCCGCGCCTGTTGATCCTTCAGCGCAGCGTCCAGGGTGGCGAGCACGCGCGTGCGTTCGACCCGATCGGCATCCAGCTGTTGCGCTTCGACGCTGCGTGCGCTGCGCGCCGTCTCCAATTCCACCGTCTCTTTTTCGATCGCTGCCTGTACCAGGGCCAGGGCATCCAGGTCCTTGAGCAACCCTTCAATCTCGCTGACGCGTGCGTGCTCGAAGTAGCGGTAGTACACGAGCATGCGCCCGACCGTGTCGATGCGATCCTGCGCCAGCAGCAACTTCAATTCTTCCGCGCGCCCCATCGCGTAGGCCGAACGCAGCAACGCCGCGAGCGCATCGCGCTGATCCTTGAGCTTGGCATCCAGACCATTGCGCTCGACCACAAGCCGATCAAGCTTTGCCTGTTCGTCGGCAAGTTTCTGATCCAGCACACGCAACTGACGGGACGTCGCGGCGACTTTGAGCTCCTGCTCGCGTAGAGCGGCGGCCGCATCGTTCTTTTGTGCACTTGTGACTTTTTGCGCATCGATAATTTTGTGGATTTCAACGCGCACCTGCTCGAGCTTTTGCTTGGCTTGTGCTTCCTGCGCGGCGTTTTGGGGATCGCCACTTTGAGCCTGGACGTTGGCGACCAAGAGCAACAGGCAGACCGACAACATGCGCACCTTCGTCAGAAAGCGCAAAAGTAAAACAAAAGCAATCAAGCGAACGTGACCAACGAGTGACCCGTCATCTCCACTGGCTGCGGCAGCGCCATCAGCGCCAGCACCGTCGGCGCCAGATCGCGCAGCGCGCCTGACGCCAGCGTCGCCTTGCGCCCGACATAGACCAAGGGCACGGGACCGACGGTGTGCTGCGTGTGCGGCTGGCCGTCGTCGGCGCGCATCTGTTCCAGATTGCCGTGATCGGCGCTAATCAGCATTTCCCCGCCGTTCTGGACAATGGCGGCGGTCAGGCGCCCAAGCGCCACGTCGACCGCTTCGACCGCCTTGATTGCGGCTTCGAGCTTGCCGCTGTGGCCGACCATGTCGGCGTTGGCAATGTTGCAGACGATAAAATCGTACTTCTTGCTTTGTATAGCGGCGACCAGCTTGTCGGTGACTTCAGGGCAGCTCATTTCCGGCTGCAGGTCGTAAGTGGCGACTTTCGGGCTCGGCACCAGGATGCGGTCTTCGCCGGCATACGGCTGCTCGCGGCCGCCGGAGAAGAAAAATGTCACGTGCGCGTATTTCTCGGTCTCGGCAATGCGCAACTGCTGCATGCCGAGTCCGGCCAGATATTCGCCGAGCGAGTTGCGCAACGACTGCGCTGCATAGGCGATGGCGGTCACCGGCAGTTCGGCGCTGTATTCTGTCAGGGTGACGAAGGCCGACAAACGGATTTTGCGCGCCGGGGCAAAGCCCGCAAACACCGTATCCACGAAGACTTGGGATAGCTGGCGTGCGCGGTCAGAGCGAAAGTTCATGTAGATGATGGCGTCGCCGTCGGCAATACCTGCATAAGTGCCAATGACCGTCGGCTTGACGAACTCGTCGTTTTCGCCGCGCGCGTAGGCCGCATCCAGCGCAGCAATCGCATCGGCAGCGCGCAGGCCGTCGGCGTTCGCGATCGCATCGTAGGCGAGCTTCACGCGCTCCCAGCGCTTGTCGCGATCCATCGCGTAGTAGCGGCCGCTGACCGTGGCGATGTACGCATTCGGCAACTCCGCGCATTTGGCCTGGAGTTTTTCCAACGACGCGCGCGCGCTTTGCGGCGGCGTATCGCGGCCATCGAGAAACGCATGCACAGCGATCCGGTTCACGCTCTGGCTAGCGGCAAGATCAAGTATCGCCAGGATGTGATTCTCGTGGCTGTGCACGCCGCCCGGACTGAGCAGACCGAACACGTGAAGGGTCGCGTCCGTGCCCGTGGCCGCGGCGCACACTTCAAGCAAGGCGGGATTGCGCAAAAAACTGCCGTCGGCGATGGCCGCGTCGATGCGGGTCAGATCCTGGTAGACGATGCGGCCGGCACCGATATTCATGTGCCCGACTTCCGAATTGCCCATTTGATCTTCGGGCAGGCCGACGTAGTGGCCGTGCGTCTGCACCAGGGTATGTGGGTATTCGGCGAGCAGGCGCCGCCAGTTCGGCGCCTGCGCCTGCGCGATCGCGTTGTTTTCGCGCTCGTCGCGATGGCCCCAGCCATCAAGAATCAGCAGCAGCACAGGCTTGGGTCGGGACACGGCGTGGTCTCGCAGAAAGATGGCGCATGGTAGCGGAATTCCCGCTTCGCCCGGAGGCGGCGGCCTCTCCCGGCCATCTGACCGCCATGGATGGCGGAAATGCCGAAAATGCAGGAGCATTTTTCGGCCGGCCTCCGAGGCACTAGCGCTCCTGCCCGGCGCTTAAACCCTGGCCCAGCCGGGTGCATCATAGAGGTACAGATTTGTACAACATGGAGAACCGCAATGACCCGCTTCACACTTTTCCTGCTGCTGGCGCTTGGCCTGACCGGAACGGCCTATGCCGGCGGCAACGACGACCTGGACATCGACAAGGTCAACGGCAGTATCCACGTGCCCGACAACGCCACGGTCGGTAAGCTCAGCACGGTCAACGGCAGCGTCCACGTCGGCGCCAATTCCCATGCCCGGAGCGGCGAGACCGTCAATGGCGGCATCGATGTGGAAAGCGGCGCGACCCTGGATTCGCTCGAAACCGTCAACGGCGGTATTCACATCGGCGAGAAAGTACGCATCGCCAAGACCGTGGAAACCGTGAACGGCTCGATCACGCTCGGTAACGGCACCGATGTGGCGGGGCATACGAGCAACGTCAATGGCAGCATCCGGCTGGATGGCGCGCACGTGGGCGGCGGCCTGGAAACCGTCTCCGGCGATGTGACCATCGGCGCGAATTCGCGTGTCGAGGGCGGCGTGCTGGTGGACGAGGACCATAGCTGGTTCCACATGGGCACCCCGCGCAAACCGCGCGTCGTCGTTGGCCCGCACGCTGTCGTGCAGGGCAAGATGACGTTCAAGCGCGAAGTCGAGCTTTTCGTCAGCGACAGCGCAACGATCGGCGCAGTGGAAGGTGCGACCCCGACCAAATTCAGCGGCGATCATCCCTAGCGGCGACGTCGTTTCTTTAGAATCCAGCCAAGGACGGCTCGCAGGACGTCGGCATGCAGGCGACATGACTGCAGGACGCTGGCAAGCCCGCCTCGCGCTGCCTACAATCCGGACTTCGCGCCAATGCGCCGGAGTCCGTGATGCGTTTTCCTGTTTGCCTCATCTGCGTGACCTGCGTGCTCGCCGCCTGCGGGCAAGAGCAGCCCAGCCAGAGCAAACAGACCCCCGCAACCGTCACAGCGGTTGCCGCACCGGCTCTCAAGCCGACACGCGAAGGCCATTTCTCGCCGGAGATCACCGCCGAGGATTTTGCCGCGCATGTGCAACGCCTGGCCTCGGACGAATTTGAAGGGCGCAAACCTGGCTCCATCGGCGAGCGCATGACCACGACTTATCTGGTCGACCAGTTCCAGCGCATGGGTCTGAAGCCCGCCAACGGCGACAGTTACCTGCAGCGCGTGCCGATGGTCGAAACCACCTTGGTCGACGCCGACAAAGTTACGCTCGACGTTGCCGAAGGCGGAAATGTGGAAAAGTTCGCTTATCGCACGGACACCATTCTCGGCACGCTGCAGGGCAAAGCCGAGGTCGAATTGAAGGACAGCGACATTATCTTCGCCGGCTACGGCGTAGTAGCGCCGGAATGGCAGTGGAACGATTATGCCGGGCTCGACGTCAAGGGAAAGACCGTCGTCGTGCTGGTCAACGATCCGGGATTCGGTAACGGCGACGCGACCCTGTTCAAGGGCAAGGCGATGACTTACTACGGCCGCTGGACCTACAAGTTCGAGGAAGCCGCGCGCCAGGGCGCCGCCGGCTGCTTCATCGTGCACGACACCGCGGCAGCGGCGTATCCGTGGGAAGTCGTAGTCAATACCTATAGCGGTCCGCAGTTCAGCCTGCTGGCGAGCGAAGATCCGGATCCGCGCTTGGCTCTGGCAGGCTGGATCACGACCGATGCCGCGCGGCGCCTGTTCGCCAAGGCCGGTGCGGATTTCGATGCGTTGAAAAAATCCGCCGACCTGCGTGGCTTCAAGTCGAGCCCGCTCGCGGCAAAGCTTTCTACACAATTGCACAATGCGATTCGTAATACTTCGTCAGATAACGTCGTGGCTCTGCTCCCCGGCAGCAAACGCGCCGATGAAGTCGTCGTCTACAGTGCCCACTGGGATCATCTGGGCAACGGCGCCACGGGATCCGACCCTATCTTCAACGGCGCCATCGACAACGCGACCGGCGTCGCGGCGCTGCTCGAGATCGCCGACGCGTTCGCGCATCAGCAACCGCCGCCGGAGCGCTCGCTGCTGTTCCTCGTCCCGACCCTGGAAGAAGCCGTGTTGCTTGGATCGCGTTACTACAGCGTACATCCGCTGGTGCCGATGGCCAAGACTGTCGCGGACATCAACATGGATGCGCTGCAGATCATAGGCCGCACCCATGACATGATGATCATTGGCTACGGCCAGTCGCAGATGGACGATTACCTCAAGGACGTGCTCGCCGCGGCGGGCCGCAGCATCGTTGCCGACGGCGAATCCGAGAAAGGCTATTTCTATCGTTCCGACCAGCTCAATTTCGCGCGCAAGGGCGTGCCGGTGCTGTATGCGAACAGCGGCTACGACAAACTCGTCGGCGGAGCCGCGGCCGGGCGGGCCGCAATCGACGACTACCTCCACAACCGCTATCACAAGCCGGCCGATGCGTATGATCCGAACTGGGATTTGTCCGGCGTGATCGAGAATATCCAGGCGCTGCATGCTGTCGGTAAACGCCTCGTCGGCGAATCCACTTTTCCACAATGGAATGCGGACAGCGAATTTGCGGCCGCGCGCGAAGCGGCGCTGAAAAGTGCGGCGCAGAAGCACTAGAGGTCGAGCATGCCGATTCTTATCCTTCTCTCCGCCGCACTGCAGATTGCCTGTGCCGTGCATGTCGTGCGCAGCGGGCGCCCGTTGTATTGGGTCTGGATCCTGTTCATCGGTTCGTATCTGGCCGTGGCTGTCTATGTGATCGCCGCGGTGATCCCGGACCTGCGCAACGATCCGCGCAGCCGCCAGGCCGCACGCAATGTACTGCATACGATCGACCCGGAGCGCCAGCGTCGCAACATCCGCCAGCGGCTGGAGATCGCCGACACCGTCGACAATCGCCGCGCCCTGGCCGAGGAATGCATGCGTCTGCACGATTACACGAACGCGGCCGAGTTGTATCGCTCGGTGCTGAAGGGCGTCTACGCGACAGACGCGGCATTTCTGTTGGGTTTGGCCCAGGCGCAGGCCGGCAGCGATGATTTCGCCGGCGCGCGCGCGACACTGGATTCGTTGTTTTCGGCAAATCCGCAATTTCGTTCCAGCGATGCCGAGTTGCTGCGCGCGCGCGTACTGGAAGGACAGGGTGAAATCGACGCGGCGCTGGAGCAGTACCGCACGCTCGCGACCAGCTATCCGGGTGAGGAAGCGCGCTTCCGCTACGGCGCGTTGCTCAAGGCCCGCGGTCGTTTCGCTGATGCACGCACGGCTTTTCGCGACATGCTGGCGCGCGCCAAGCACGCACCGCGCTACTATCGCAAAAAGGAAAAAGACTGGCTCGACTCGGCACAGCGTGAGCTGGCGAGCCTCGGACCGGGATAGTTTGCGGCCTGCGGGAGAGAGCGAATGCCATCGCCAGGAGTGCTCGCAGCTACTGCCCCGCTGAGTGAAGGGATCGCCAGGTTGCGCGAGTTCTATGGCCGTCCGCAGCCGCTGCCAACCGCGGATACTTTCGGGTTGATCCTGCTCGAAAACGTGGCCTACCTCGCGCCAGCGGTGCGGCGTCGGCAAGCGTTCGAACTGCTGCAGCAAACCATCGGCACCGAACCGCAAGCGATTCTCGCGGCGACGCGCGTAGCGCTCGAAGGCGTCACCGGCTACGGAATACTGAAATCGCGTTTTGCCGCCAAGCTGCGCGAATGCGCGCAACTGGCTGTCGATCTGTTTGCTGGAAACCTCGAGGCAGCCATGCATGGCCCCGTCGAAAATGCGAGGCGCGTGCTGAGGAAATTCCCCGGCATTGGCGAGCCGACGGCAGACAAGATTCTGTTATTCAGCGGCCGTCTTGCAGCGCTGGCGCCGGAGTCCAATGGACTGCGCGTGTTGGCCCGGCTGGGATTTTTCGACGAGAAACTGGCTTATGCGCGCATGTATCGCGCAAGCCTGCTCGTGGCAGAACAACAGCTATCCGGAAAAATCCCGACCTTGCAGGAAGCGCACTTGCTGTTGCATCAGCACGGACAAACGCTGTGCAAGCGCGCTTCACCGCAATGTGGGCAATGTCCGCTCGCCAGCGAATGCGCCCACGTCAACCGCTATCGGGGGCGCGCGTGACGCAGGTTGCCGATCGAAGATTCAGCGCGGTGAGGCGCTATCGTAAAACTTGGCCAGGTCCGCCTTGAACTGCTTCAGCGCGTCCAGATTCAGGTACACCATGTGTCCGGAGGCGTAGTAGGTGAAGCTCAGATTGCCGCGCAATTTTGTATCGATGTCCAGATGCGCCAGATCGTATTCCGTGGCAAAGAACGGCGTGGCCAGATCGAACCAGCCGTTCGCGGCGAGCACTTTCAGATGCGGGTTCGCGCGCATTGCCGCACCCAGGTCGCCGATCATGATCGGCAGCGGCAGCGGCCGCTGCTGGCCCGGGACCTTGTGCTTCCAGTCCCAGTCGATGATCGCTGGCGCCGACACGTTGTAGGCCACGTCGCTGGTGTAGTGCAGTTCGCGCACCAGATAATCATTGAACGCGGCAGTGAAGGCGCCGCGGATTCCCGTGTCGGAAGCATCGCTTTCGGGATTTTCGCCGGCGGCATCACTGTCGATGCCTTCGAAGCGGCCATCGTAACGGCCGACGGTGCGGCGATCGTCACGCAACAGCTCCTTGCGGAAGCGGCTCGGGCTCACGCGCAGGTTCGCTTCCTTGAGGTAGGCAACACTGAGTCCAGTATACTTGTGCAATTTCTCCGCAACCGCGTCGGTTTCCGCCGCACCCAAGGCTTGGCCCTTGCTCAGCGCGACGGCGTATTCGCCGCGCGCGAAATCGCGCACTTCGGTGAGGAACGGTTCGAGTGTCGCTGGCTTGTTCGGCGTCTTGTTGTGGTACCAGGCGATGGCGCCGAACGTTGGCAGGTTGCCGACGAAATCGTTGTCCAGGCCGGGCAAGCGCGCACCGTAGTTGAGGATCGACGAGAGCAGGATCACGCCATTGCAGGCGATGCCCTTGTCTTCCAGATACTTGACCAGGCCGGCCGAGCGCGGCGTGCCATAGGATTCGCCGAACAGGAATTTCGGTGAGTTCCAGCGATTGTTCACGGTGATGTAGCGGGTGACGAAGCGGCCGAACGCGTCGATGTCCTGATCGGTGCCCCAGAAGCGCTTGTCCGGATTGACGTCCTTGTCGCTACCGCCTTTGGCCGCGGCTTCCTTGTCTTTCTCGTTTGGCAGACCCTTGGAATAGCCTGTGCCGATCGCATCGACGAATACCAGGTCGGATTTGTCGAGCAGGCTGTCCGCATTCGCCACCAGCTCGTACGGCGCCGGCGCGGTCGCTTCCGGGCTTGCGGTAACGATGCGCACCGGCGCGAACGAGCCCATGTGCAGCCAGATGCTCGCCGAGCCCGGTCCGCCATTGTATAAAAAGGTAACTGGCCGCTTTGTGGAATTTTTCTCGCCGTCTACGGTGTAGCCCACATAGAACACGTTTGCGTCAGGCTTGCCCTTGTCGTCGCGGATGATCAGCGTGCCCGCGGTGGCTTTGTAGGCAATGCTGCGTCCGCCGATTTGCGCACTGTGCGATGTGACTACCGCTTTTTCCGTCGGCGCAGGCTCAGGTTTTTCTTTCTCCGACTTTTGCACTTCGATCTTCACCGACTCGTCGTCCTTGCCGTGCTCGGCGGCAAGTACCGGCGCGACGAACGCGAGCAGCATCGACGCGGTGATGCAAGCAATCTGATTGCGCATGACGGTTTTCCCCGATCGGTCGGTCAAAAGACAAGCGCCCGATTATCCGCCGCAAGGGTACGGACGCCTGTGTCGAAAGGACTAGTCTGCGACAGGAATGCCGCGCAGCGCTGTTAAATTTTGTAACCGCGGTGGATCGCGACGATTCCGGCGCTGAGGTTGCGCACGTCGACGCTGGTGAAGCCGGCCATTTCCATCATTGCCTTGAGCGTAGCCTGATCCGGATGCTTGCGGATGGATTCGGCGAGGTATTGGTAGCTCTCCGCGTCGCCGGCGATGAAGGCGCCGAGACGTGGTAGCACCTTGAACGAATGAAAATCGTACAGCGGCTTGAGCAGTTCGGATTTTACTGTCGAGAACTCCAGGATCAGAGCCCGGCCACCCGGTCTGAGCACGCGTTGCATTTCTGCCAGCGCGCGTGGCTTGTCGGTAACGTTGCGCAGGCCGAAAGCAATGGTGACGGCGTCGAAGCTGCGATCCGGAAACGGCAGCGCCTCGGCGTTCAATTGCGCATAGTGCAGGTTGCGCACAAATCCACAATTGAGCAGTCGGTCGCGGCCGGTGCGCAGCATCGAGCCGTTGATGTCGCCGAGCACGACGCTGCCTTTTTCACCAACGCGCGGCAGCAGCAGCGCCGCGATGTCGCCGGTACCACCAGCCAGATCGAGCACGGCGTCACCCGCGCGAATGCCTGACGTTTCGGCGAACCAGCGTTTCCACAGCCGGTGCACACCCAACGACATCAAGTCGTTCATCAGGTCGTATTTCGCGGCAACCGAAGTGAACACGCGGCCGACGAGTTTTTGCTTTTCGGCGACCGGTACGTCGCGATAGCCGAAATGGGTTGTCGATTTCTCGTCCATGATTTCTAGCCGGCAAATGCCCAGGCGAACATGCCGCAGCCGCCCAGTCCAAGTACGAGCGAACCGAACCAGACCAGGCGCTTGCGTGTCAGGGCGGCGACTGCACCGAGCGCGATCGACACCTGCAACAACGCGACCGACTGCGCGAACAGGTGATGATGATGCATCAGCTCGTCGGCTTCTTTGGATTGCTCGTCGCGTTTCTTTTCGAATTCCTGGGCCTGTTCCTTGCTGCGTTTCTGGTCTTCCAGATAACGCTCCTGGTTTGCTACCAGTTCCGGCGGCGGCCTCTTGTCGAGCACCAGCCACGCGGCTTTCGATGTTTCGGTGACGGTGGCCTTGAGGCCCTTGGCCTGATAGTAAGCCCACTGGTCCGAGGCCTCGGCTTGCGCCCGTGTCGCTTCGGTCTTGAGGATAAGCGCTTCGTTCACCGTGCCGCCGGCCTTGAGAGACGCGATCGCTGCCAGCGCGGCAAATATGGCCGTAGTCAGCGCGACCGTGCGCAGCAGGCCACCGCCTTCGCGCTCGATTTCCTCGTCGATCGTTTCGCGCAGCTTGTCGGTATCGATCTCGGGGCCTTCGGGCACGGCTGGCATCCAGTTCGCGGCAGTATGCCGGCATTATCGCGCATTCGGCTGTGAGAAAGCCGCATCGATCCGGCGCATGGCATGATTGTAGCGCGGAGGAAACAAAATCATGGCGATGTGGGCAATTGGATTCACCGTGTTGGCACTCGTGTGCCTGGGCATTTTCACCTTCAACGACCTGATCGTCGGGCGCAACCAGGTGCGTGCGGCCTGGAGCGGTGTCGATATCCAGCTGCAACGCCGCCACGACCTGGTGCCGCAATTGGTCTCCAGCGTGCAGGCCTATGCGGCGCACGAAAGCGCCACCCTGACGGCGCTGGCAAACCTGCGCACCCAGAGCGCTGCGTCGATCGCCGACCGTGGGCAGGCCGAGCAGCTAATGGCAGCGCACATCCAGCGTCTGCTCGCGCTGCAGGAAAACTACCCGCAGCTGAAAGCCAGCGACAATTTCCTGCAGTTGCAACGCGATCTGGTGGCGATCGAAGACCAGCTGCAACAGGCACGCAGTGCGTACAACCAGACCGTGCTGGACTACAACACGTCGATTCAGAATTTCCCATTATTGTTGTTTGCGCGCCCGTTTGGATTTGTGCCGGCCGAATTTTTCCAGGCCGACAAGGCAACGAACGGATAGGATTTAGTCAGATAGATCTTCAGCTGTGCGTGTGACCCGCCACGCGCAGCGCTTCCAGGTATGCCTGCCAGTTCTTCGATTGATTCGTGCCCAGGTCATGCAGCACGGCCCAGGAAAAAATGCCGGTGTCATGGCCGTCGTCGAACTTGAGCAGTACGCCGTAATGGCCCACCGGCACAATTTCCACAATGTTCACTTGTTGCTTGCCGACCTGCAGCACGCGCTGTCCGGGGCCATGCCCCTGAACTTCGGCGCTCGGCGAATGCGTGCGCAGGTATTCGCAGGGCAGGCGAAACGTCTCGCCGCTGTCGAACGTGACTTCGAGTGCGTGCGATGCGCGATGCAGGGTGATGCCGGTCGGCCGCGGATTCATGCTCAAGCGCAGTGTCAGGGGGAATACTCGCCGGCCGGTGCGGGCACGGGTGGCGCTCCGGCGACGCGCGCAAGCATCAGCATGTAGGCGGTACCGAAACCGATCGAACCGATGCCGGCAAATTCATATGCGCCGGTATCCGGATACCAGTGCGCGTTCGGATCGACTTCCTGCAGCACCAGCGCATCATGCTCCGCGCCAGTCAGGCGGCCCACGTAGCTGACCTCGCCATCGGCTTCGTCGAGCATGTTCAGCGACAGCAGCGGCGTTTGCGCAGCGGCCGATTCAGCGATCGCCTGCCAGTCGTCGAGCCTGAAGTCGGGCAATTCGGGCATTTTCTGGTCGTTCAACTGCAGGGCTTTCTCGACAAACTCGCGGCCCGGATCCTGCTCGACCGCGCTCACGTCGCTGACCGCAAGGACCAGGAATCCATCGAAATGCATCGCGTCGCTGACTTCCGCGAGCAGGCAGAATTCCGCCGACAGGCCGATGACGTAGCCATGTACCCAGCCCGGCGCAACGCGCTCGCGCGCGAGCTGCACCGGCGCGCAAGCGTCCAGCGCTTCGCGCAACTGGGCACGTATGCCACGGCCGCGGAACTGGACGATGTTGCCTTCGTGGTGATGTTTGATATTGGCCATGTTCAACGCAGATGCTTCCTACAAAATATAGCGGCTCAAATCCTGATCCTTCACCAGCGCGGCCAGATGGCCGTCCACGTAAGCCGCATCGATAGTATAACTTTTGCCGTTCTGATCCGGCGCTTCGTAGGAAATCGTGTCGAGCAGCCGCTCCAGCACGGTATGCAGGCGCCGCGCGCCGATGTTCTCGGTGCGCTCGTTGACCTCGTGCGCGATCTCGGCCAGACGGCGCACGCCCGCCGCGGTGAACTCCAGGGTCACGCCTTCGGTTGCGAGCAAGGCCGTGTATTGCTTGGTCAGCGCATTGTGCGGCTCCGACAGGATGCGTTCGAAATCGTCCGCACTGAGTGCAGAAAGTTCAACGCGGATCGGGAAGCGCCCTTGCAATTCGGGAATCAGATCCGACGGCTTGGCCACCGAAAACGCACCCGAAGCGATGAACAGGATGTGATCGGTATTGACGATGCCGTGCTTGGTGGAAACGGTGGAACCTTCCACCAGCGGCAACAGATCTCGCTGCACGCCTTCGCGGCTGACGCCGGCGCCACTCCACTCGCCGCGCTGGCAGACCTTGTCAATCTCGTCGATGAAGACGATGCCGTTCTGCTCGCACACGTCCAGCGCCTGCGCCTTGATCTCGTCATCGTTGACCATGCGCCCGGCTTCTTCCTCGATCAGCAGCGGCCGCGCCGCCGCGATGCCGAGCTTGCGCTTCTGCGTCTTCTGCCCGGCCAGCGAGGAAAACATGCCGCGCAACTGCTGGCTCATCTCTTCCATGCCGGGCGGTGCCATGATTTCGACACCGAGGTTAACCGCGGTTTCGATTTCGATTTCGCGCGTGTCCAGCGCGCCTTCGCGCAATTGCTTGCGCAATTTCTGCCGCGTCTCCGAATCGCTGGTATCCGGCTGTTGTGGTTCGCCCATGAAACCATGCAGCTGGCGCTTCGGGATCAGCGCATCCAGGATGCGTTCCTCGGCGCGCTCTTCGGCCTGTGCGCGCACCTGCGCCTTGGCCTGCTCGCGCGCCATCTTCACCGCGACATCGGCCAGGTCGCGCACAATCTGTTCGACATCCTTGCCGACATAGCCGACCTCGGTGAACTTGGTTGCCTCGACCTTGATGAACGGCGCGTTCGCCAGGTGCGCAAGGCGCCGCGCAATCTCGGTCTTGCCGACGCCGGTCGGTCCGATCATCAGGATATTTTTCGGCGTCACTTCGTTGCGCAACGCGGGATCGAGCTGCATGCGCCGCCAGCGATTGCGCAGCGCGATTGCGACCGCACGCTTGGCCGCGTGTTGGCCGATGATGTAGCGGTCCAGTTCAGTGACGATTTGGCGGGGAGTGAGTTCGGACATTGGAAACCGCGAAAAGGAGGATGGCAAATCGAGATCGGAATTGGTTTTACTCGTCATTCCAGCTTTCGCTGGAATGACGAACATTAAAGCTCTTCAATCGTAATATTGTGATTCGTGTAGATACAGATATCGCCAGCGATCTTCAGCGCCTTCTCCACAATGTCGCGTGCCGGCAGTGAACTGTGCTCCAGCAGCGCCTTCGCTGCGGCCTGCGCAAACGGACCACCGGAACCAATCGCGATCAGTCCGTTTTCCGGTTCCAGCACGTCGCCGTTGCCAGAGATCAGTAGGGACGCGTCCTTGTCAGCAACCGCGAGCATCGCTTCGAGCCGGCCCAGGCGCCGATCGGTGCGCCAATCCTTGGCCAGTTCCACGGCCGCGCGGGTGAGGTTATTGCTGTACTTCTCAAGCTTGGCCTCGAACAACTCGAACAGGGTGAACGCATCGGCCGTGGCGCCGGCAAAACCGGCGATGACGTTGCCCGAGCCGAGCCGGCGCAATTTGCGCGCATTGGCCTTGACCACGGTATTGCCGAGCGTGACCTGGCCGTCGCCGCCGATCACAACCTTGCCGTCGCGGCGCACGGAGACGATGGTGGTGGCGTGGAAGGATTCGGACATGGCGGTACCGGTTGAGTGCGGATAGCTGAAGTCGATAAGTTGGGGCAGCGCGCGCATTTCCAAGCCGAGCTTGACGCCGCGCCCGCATGCGGCAACCCTAGCCGGACTCGAGTGGCGCAGGAACTTAGGCAACCATGCACTCCGGGCTCGTCTCCGCACGCTTTCCGCGTGCGGCGAAATATCATCCCGACTGGCTCCGCGCCAGCGCGAGCGGCGGTGCGCATTCGCTATGGTTGACCGAATGGCTGGCCGAAGCGCTCGGTCTGGAACCGGGCATGCGCGTGCTCGACCTGGGCTGCGGCCGCGCCGCCTCGTCGATTTTTCTGCACCGCGAGTTCGGTGTACAGGTTTGGGCCGCGGATCTGTGGTGCGACCCGGCCGAGAACCAGCAGCGCATCCGCGACGCGCAGGTCGAACACGGAGTGTTTCCGATGCGCACTGATGCGCGCGCGCTGCCGTTCGAGGCGGATTTTTTCGACGCCGCCCTCAGCATCGATGCCTACGTCTACTTCGGTACCGACGATCTGTATCTGAACTATCTGGCACGTTTCGTCAAACCTGAAGGCCTGATCGGCATCGCCGGCGCGGGCCTGATGCACGAGTTCGATGCCGACGAAGTGCCCGAGCATCTGCGCGCCTGGTGGACACCGAGCCATGCCTGCCTGCATTCCGCGCAATGGTGGCGACGGCACTGGGAGCGCAGTGGCCTGGTCGATGTCGCTGTCGCCGACACACTGGCCGACGGCTGGGAATACTGGCTCGCATGGCAGCGTGCGATAACCCCGGACAACGCCGTCGAGATCGACGCACTCGAGGACGACGGTGGCAGCAATCTCGGCTACGTGCGCGTGGTCGCGGGCCGTCGCACGGACGTGACACCGGATCCGCCGGTGCCGTGGTTTCCAGCAAATTACACGCACCAGCCGCTACTCGCCGAGCGCTGATTGCGCGGCACGCTACTTGGTCAGCCAGCGTGTTGCTTCGGTCAAGCCATCCGGCGTCAGCGGATACATCTTGTCCTCCACCAGCTCGCGGATCAGCGCGTTGGAATGCGTATAGCCCCATTGTGCGCGTGGCGTGGGGTTGAGCCAGACGACCTTGCGGAAATGCGCCATCACGCGGCGGAACCAGACTTCGCCGGTTTCGCCGCTGCCGTCCCAATCGTCAATGCCGCCGCCGACGTGAGTGATCTCGTAGGGCGCCATTGCCGCGTCGCCGACGAAGATCACCTTGTAGTCGGGGTTGTAGCGGCGCAGCAGATCCGTCGTGGCGATGCGTTCGCTCATGCGCAAATGATGGTTGCGCCACAGGTCCGCATAAATGAAATTGTGGAAATAGTAATATTCCAGGCGCTTGAATTCACTTTTTGCCGCGCCGAACAGCGATTCGCATACGCCGATGTGATCGTCCATCGAGCCGCCGATATCCAGCAGCAGCAACACCTTGATCGTGTTGTGACGTTCGGGCCGTAACTTGATGTCGAGCATCGCTTCGCGCGCGGTCGCGTCGATGGTGGCATCCAGATCGAACTCCTCCGCCGCGCCTTCGCGCGCGAAGCGCCGCAGCCGGCGCAAGGCCAGTTTGAAATTGCGCGGCGACAAATCACTATCGCCATCGAGCGCGCGAAAATTGCGCTGGTCCCACACCTTGACCGCACTGCGGCCGCCACCACGCGGGCCGACGCGCGCGCCCATCGGATTGGTGCCGCCGGCGCCGAATGGACTGGTGCCGCCGGTGCCGATCCATTTGCTGCCGCCGGCGTGACGCCCCTCCTGCTCGGCGAGGCGCTTGCGGAACTCCTCGAGCAGTTTTTCCAGGCCGCCGAGTGCGGTCAGCTTCGCCTTCTCCTCTTCGCTCAGCAGGCGCTTGAAGCTCTCGCGCAGCCATTCCTCTGGAATCTGCGCAAGTTGCGCCGCATCGATGCGCGCCACGCCCTCGAAAAAGGCAGCGAATGCGCGCTCGAACTTGTCGAAATGGCGTTCGTCCTTGACCAGCACTGTGCGTGCCAGATGGAAGAACTCGGTGGGATCGGCGAAGGCAAGATCGGCATCGAGCGCGGCCATGAGGTCGAGCCATTCGCGCAACGCGACCGGCACGCGGGCGGCGCGGAGTGCTTCGAAGAAGCCGAGAATCATTTCACCTCTCCCGCTGGCGGGAGAGGTCGCCGCGCGGAGTGCGGCGGGTGAGGGTGGTGTTTCCGATGCGACTTCTCAGCTTCACGCGCCACCCTCACCCCGACCCTCTCCCGCCAGCGGGAGACGGGGCTTGAGCGTGGTCGCGTTGCGGAGCACCGACGCCGTGAAAACAGAAATGGACCCGGATCGTGTCACGTTACCGCCGCGCTGTTTCCCGCCGATGCATGAACGCCAGCCGCTCGAGCAGATGCACATCCTGCTCATGCTTGATCAAGGCGCCGTACAGCGGCGGGATTGCCTTGGCCGGATCGCGCTCGGCCAGTGCAGAAGCAGGAATCTGATCGGCGAGAAGGAGCTTGAGCCAGTCAATCAGCTCGGAGGTCGACGGTTTCTTCTTCAGCGCCGGTACTTCGCGCAGTTCGAAGAACATGTCGAGCGCGCGTGCGCACAGATCCTGCGCGATATCCGGATAGTGAACCGCGACGATTGCCTGCAACGTGGCTCGGTCAGGAAATGAAATGTAGTGGAAGAAGCAGCGGCGCAGGAACGCATCCGGCAGCTCCTTCTCGTTGTTCGAGGTGATCACAATGATTGGGCGATGTTTCGCGCGCACGGTCTCGCCGGTCTCGTAAACATGGAACTCCATGCGATCGAGCTCGTGCAGCAAATCATTTGGAAATTCCAGATCGGCCTTGTCGATCTCGTCGATCAGCAATACCGCGCGCGCATCGCTGTCGAACGCCTGCCACAGCTTGCCGGGCTTGATGTAGTGGCGCACATCGGCCACGCGCGGATCGCCAAGCTGCGAGTCGCGCAGCCGGCTCACGGCATCGTATTCATACAGGCCCTGATGCGCCTTGGTGGTCGACTTGATGTGCCAGGTGTAGAGCGGGGCGCCCAGTGCGATGGCGACTTCTTCGGCAAGCAGCGTTTTGCCTGTACCCGGCTCACCCTTGATCAACAGCGGCCGCTGCAATGCGATCGCGGCGTTGACCGCCAGCTTGAGCTCGTCCGTGGCGACGTAGCGCTCGGTGCCAGTAAATTTCATTGGTGCTTCCTCGACTCGTGATGCCTATGGTACGGCACGCGCACGGGGCGCGGAATGCGTTTGTCTAAGCCTTCCTGCGCCGCGCCCGCGGGTGCGCCGCATCGTAAACGCGCGCCAGATGCTGGAAATCCAGATGCGTGTAAATCTGTGTCGTGCCGATGTCGGCATGGCCGAGCAGCTCCTGCACAGCGCGCAGGTCGCCGGAGGATTCGAGCACGTGACTGGCGCAGGAGTGGCGCAGCAGATGCGGATACACGCGTTTCCACACGCCCTGGTCCTTGGCACGGCGCTTCAAGCGCGCGCGCACGCCGTTCGGGGTGAGAGGTTTGCCGAGCCGACCGCACACGAGCGGATCATCCGTGCCTGGATGATCCTGTTCGCGCAGTGTGGCAAGCGCGGCGATTGCTTTTGCGCCGACCGGTACGATGCGCGTCTTGCTGCCCTTGCCGACGACGCGGATCAGTCCTTCGCCCAGGTCCAGGTCGCGCCAGCGCACATTCGTCAGTTCCGACACGCGCAGGCCGCTGGAGTATAAAAGTTCCAAAAGTGCGCGATCGCGCACGGCTTCCGGGTCGCCGGTGGGGAAGTCGAGCAAAGCGGCGACTTCGTCCACATCCAGCACCTGCGGCAGCTTGCGCGGCGCTTTCGGCGAGCGCACGCCGAGGGCGGGATTCGTCGCTGCCTCGCCTTCGCGCGCCAGGTAGCGGAAAAAACTGCGGCAGGCGGCGAGCATGTGCTTGAGCGTGCCCGGCGCCAGGCCGCGGCGATGTTCGGCGGCGACGAAGGACTGCACTTGTTCCGAGCGCAAATCGCGCCAGCGCGTCACCTGCAATGCCAGCGCGTGTGCGCGCAGGGCGGCGAGGGAGCGGGTGTAGTTGTCGAGCGTTCCCGGCGAATAGCGGCGCTGATAACGCAGGTGATCCAGAAAGCGTTCGGTCGCGCTGCTGAGCGAGTCCGCGTTCATCTCATGTCTGCGGAAAACGTGCGACCGCGGCAGCGATCGCCTCGGCAATCAGTTTCAGGAATACCGTGCCCATGCCCGGATGGAAACGGCCGCCATCGTGGCTGCCGATCGCGAGCATGCCGATCCCATCGATCGGCATCAGCACGGTGGAGTGCACTTCGTGCGCGTGCGCGCCGAACAAGGCGTCGAGTTTGTCATCTTGCAGGCGACCGCACAGGGGTTCATTGCGTTTGAGGAACTCAGCGAATGCGGGCAGCGTGCTCGCGCCACCCGGCGCAAGGATGAGCCAGTCCGCCGTCGGCAGATCGGCAATCGCTTCGCGGAACAACACCAGACGCACCAGATCGGTGTGGAAATCCTCGGTCAAGCCAGCGACGACGCGGCGCACGCTGTCGGCGAGCGAACGCTCGCGCATCAGCGCCACGGTGAGTGAATGTACGCGCACCATCAGTTGTTCGTTCTCGTGAGCGATCTCGATCAGCTCATGCAGGCGGCGGTTCAGGTCGCGGTTCTTGTCGCGCAGCACTTCCAGCTGATAGCTGGCCAGCGACGTGGACGCGCCCTGTTCGCGCGGCATCTGCAACGCCAGTGCGATGTCCGGAAATTCGGTCAGGAATTCCGGATGCCGGCGCAAGTAGCTCGCCACTTCCATGGCGCCAAGGCCATCCTTGATGTTCATTTCACTCATGAAATCCATTCTCCCTCAAATACAAATTCAGCCGGACCGCTCATCCACACCGGTGCATCGGCGCCTGGCCAGTGGATATCGAGCACGCCGCCGGGCAATTGCACGGCGACATCGGCGTCGAGTTTGCCACGGCTGCGCAGAACCGCAACCGCCGCGCAGGCGCCGCTGCCGCAGGCCAGGGTGGCGCCGGCACCGCGCTCCCAGACGCGCAGGCGCAGATGCGCGCGGTCGATTATTTGCGCAAACCCCACGTTGCAGCCTTGTGGAAATGTGGAATCCGTCGACAGGGCGCGACCCAGCGTTTCCAGCGGCGCGCTCGCCACGTCGGCAATCTCGATGACGGCATGCGGGTTGCCCATGGATACGGCACCGAACTCGACATCCAGATCGTTGATCTGCAGCCAGTAAATGTCCGATGCCGGCATGCGCAAGGGTATTTCTTCTGGCGCGAACCGCGGCACGCCCATGTCAACACGCACATGGCCGTCGTCGAGCAACTCCACGCTGACCGGGCCGGAAGGACTTTGCAGACGCACGACGCCTTTGCCGAGCGCGCCGGCACGCTGCAGCCATGCGGCGACACAGCGCACGCCGTTACCGCATTGCAGCGCCTGGGAGCCGTCGGCGTTGAATATTCCGTAGCGAAATGCACATTGCGGATCGCCGGGTTCGATCGTCAGCAACTGGTCGAAACCGACGCCGAAGCGGCGATCGCCCAAGCGAGCGATCTGCGTCGAATCCAGCGCGAGCGGTTGGGTGCGGCAATCGACGACGACGAAATCGTTGCCGATTCCGTGCATCTTGGAAAAGCGTAGCGTCATTGCAGCGTGGTTGGCGGATTCAATCTCAGCGTGATTTGCCGGAGTCGTCGGTTGGCGTGGGTTCCGGCGCCGTTGGCGCCGGTTTCGGCGCATGCTTCTTTTTCGACGTGGTCTGCTGATCCGGCATCACCAGGGCACCTTTGCTGCCGCAGGCGGAGACTGCAGTGGCGAGCAGGACCAGCAGGAGGAAGGACGGGATTCGGCGGCTCATGGGGATTCCGGTTCACGTTGACTGGCGCACAGTATAGCGGCGCCGATCTCAGAGCGAGAGATTGCGCGGTAGTATCATCAGCGTATTGCAAGTAAGGGACGTCGTCGCCATGCTGGAAACCCTCACCCCGATCATTTACGCCATTTCCGCAATCGCGCTGTTGTTCGCGTTCGGGCACGGGCTCGCCAGCCGCCGCCACTGGCGCGCGCGCCGGCACGGTCACGCGCTGCATCGCGGCTTGTGGATGCTGGTGTCCTTGTTCCTGGGGCTGCTCGGCGGCTTGCTCGGCACGGCGCTGATCGGCTATCACCGGCTCTCCGGCGAAGTGCCGGTGGCCGCGTTGAGTGCGCGCCAGGTCGGCGCACAGGATTTTGTCGTGCGCGTGGATTTCCCCGATGGTAGCCATCAAAGCGCGGAACTGCACGGCGACGAATGGCAACTGGATGCGCGCGTGATCAAGTGGGCGCCGCGCGCTGTGATGCTTGGCGCGCAGCCATTGTTTCGCGTCGACCGCATTTCCGGACGCTACCGCGACGCCACCCAGGCGCAGGCGACGACGCCGAGCGTGGTTCCTCTGGGCCGCGATTCCGCTGTCGATCTGTGGCACCTGAAGCAGAATTTTCCGCAATGGCTGCCGTGGATCGATGCCGATTACGGCAGTGCGGCGTATCTCCCGCTGGCTGATGGCGCCGCCTACAGCGCAACGATCAGTCCGCTCGGTGGCCTGGTTGCGCGGCCGGCGGACGCGGCTAGCGCGGAAAAGCTCAAGTCGGCGGGCTGGTAACTGTTGGTTCGCGTCGCATTGGGCTCGTACCACTCAACCTTCATTGGTGCGAAAGCGCACAGACGAGGATTTATCAACGCGCGCACGGTGTCGATACCACAGCGTGACCTGTGGTTTCTGCCGTCGCGGTTGAGGTCATGTCGAGCATTGCACCTGAAGCGGTTCTTGGCGTAAAACGTGCCGCTGCGGTTGCGGCGCTGGAATTGCCGCGTCAGAAAACGTTATTGAAGACAGGCGCGTTGCGCGATGCGATTTTCAACAGCGCCTATTTTTCCAGCATCGCCACGGACGAACGCGGCGTCATCCAGATTTTCAACGTCGGCGCCGAACGCCTGCTGGGCTATCTGGCGGCAGACGTCGTCAACAACATCACGCCGGCGGATATTTCCGATCCCGAGGAACTGATCGCGCGGGCAGCGGGGCTGAGCAGGGAACTTGAAACGACGATCACGCCGGGGTTCCAGGCCCTGGTGTTCAACGCCTCGCGCGGCATCGAAGATATTTACGAGCTGACCTACGTGCGCAAGGACGGCAGCCGCTTCCCGTCCATCGTCTCGGTCACCGCATTGCGCGACGCGCAGGAAAACATCATCGGCTACCTGCTGATCGGCACCGACAATACCGCGCGCAAACACGTCGAGGCCGCGCAGGCAGTGCTGGACCAGCGCTTGCGCGACCAGCAGTTCTACACGCGCTCGCTCATCGAATCCAATGTCGATGCGCTGATGATGACCGATCCCCAGGGCGTCATCCGCGACATCACGGAGTCGCGCGCAGTGCTGTCGGAACGCTGCCGGGCAAGTGGCCGTCGCGCAGCAGTCGAAGACAACGACCGCGCAGCCGAACTTGTCAGCCTGCTGAATCTGGGCAAGATTAGCCACGTAGTCGAAAAATCCAGCTTCAATCGCAGCGAGTTCGTCGCCGAAGTCAGGCGCGCTTTGTTACCACGCTAGAGAGCAAACAGATGGCCACGGTCCTCGTCGTTGAAGACAATCCGGCAAACATGAAACTGGCTTGCCTTCTGCTCGGCAAAGCCGGCCACGCAGTGGTGCGCGCGGTCGATGCCGAGACCGGGCTGACGCTGACGCGCAGTGCCCGACCGGATCTGGTGCTCATGGATATTCAGTTGCCCGGCATGGACGGTCTGGCCGCGACGGCGCTGTTGAAAACCGATCCGGCGACGGCCGGCATTCCCGTCATTGCCTTGACTTCGATGGCAATGAAAGAAGACCGGGAACGAAGCCGCATTGCCGGTTGCGATGCCTATATGACCAAACCGCTGCGCTACCATGAACTGTATGCGGTGATCGACAGCCTGCTGAACAAGGGCGCCGGTACCGACTCCGACCCGGATGTGGTCGGTCCGATTCCATGAGCCATCCCGCGGCAACCATCCTTATCGTCGACGACGAAATCCGCAACCGCAAGTTGCTGGAAGCCTTGCTGCGCCCGGAAGGGTATCGCACGCTCAGCGCAACCAGCGGCGAAGAGGCATTGGCCGCGATTGAGCAGGATGCGCCTGACCTCATCCTGCTCGACGTGATGATGGCTTGCAGAAGGCGTGGAAACCGTGGCGCAGCTGTCCTATCTGCGCCAGCATGGCTGCGATCAGATTCAGGGCTACTACTTCAGTCCGCCGCTGCCGCTCAAGGAGCTCGAAGCATTGTTGGCAAGTTCCATGGCCGCAGGCGATGTCGCCCAGGCACAGACGGAAAATATTCCGCCGGAACAGTTTGCTGCAGACAGGTTCAACTCGGTCGGATCGGCAGCATAGGCTTGACGGGCCCGCGCGTGCTCGGTGCGATAGTGCACATACGGGCGGGTCGTTCGCGGCGCATAATGTAACGAGCATCCATTCTGCAAGGGGCTTCGACGATGAGCGACGACGTCATCAAGAGTCACTGGACGGAGCTGTCCGTCAGGCTGCGTTCGACGTGGGGCAAGCTCACCCGCGCCGACGTCAACCATGCCGAAGGCGATCGCGAGTATCTTGTCGGCGTGCTGCAGAAACGCTACGGTTTTCAGAAGGACATGGCGCAGCGACAGGTGACGCAATTCGAGCGTTTCGTGTCCTGACGGATGGCCCTCGCACGGCCGCGGCGCCGGCGTATGTGCGCCAACGTACCGAATTCCATGGCGCAGGTGTGTAACTATTCCAACATTCGCCGGCACATACGGTTTTCAAGGAAATCATCATGAATGCACAGATCAGTCTTGCTCCGATCATCGCCCTGCTCGCCGGAATTCTCATCCTGATCCAGCCGCGGCTGCTGAACTACATCGTCGCGATCTACCTCATCGTCATCGGCCTGCTGGGCTTGTTCGGCGGCAGTTTGCATCTATGATCAACACGCGTTGAAGCCTGCGTGGCGCATCGCTGAATTTCGCAACCCGCACTATCCAAAGGAGAAGACAAATGTCACTCGGAACCATCCTGTTAATCGTATTGGTGCTCATGTTGCTGGGTGCGCTCCCCAGCTGGGGTCACAGCCGATCCTGGGGCTACGGTCCGAGTGGCGGACTGGGTGTCGTGCTGCTCATCGTCCTGGTCCTGGTGGTGATGGGTCGGATCTGAGATTGGCCGGAACACATCACTCATCGGCAGAACTCCAATCCATCACATGAGGTTTCCAAGTGGTGACCGCTGAGGCAATTGCGGAGCTTCGACACCGGACCTCGGTTTCCTCACTCGACGCGCTGCATGCGCTGTCGGTGACGCAGGGAGACACGGAACAGGCAGTCGAATATCTGCGTACAGCGCGATTCGCGACCAAGGCGCTGTCGGTGATCGGTTCGGAGCTCGCCGCACGTCTGGCTGCGGCGTTGATCCATACGGGAATGTGGTTCGAGTGCGAGCAGCTCGATCGCGAGCGCTGGCATTTCGCCGTTGCCCCCGCGGGCCATGCACGGCTTGTGACCTTGCACGACGAAATGCTCTGCGCACAGCCCGCATAGCGCCAGCGACGCTTGCGGCGCGCGTCAGCGACGCGACGCCGCAGATTCAATCACGCGCAATCGATAGGATCTGCCTTGAGCAAAATCTCCTGGGTACTGCTTTTTATCTTCGCCTGGACCGCGTCGGCGTTCTGCCAGACCGACGCCGAACAGAAGAAGATCGAGTATCTGATTCAGTCGATTGCAACCTTGCAGAGTGCGACCTTCGTTCGCAACGACATCGCGTATGACGCACCGCGTGCGGCAGATCATCTTCGGCTTAAGTTGCGTCTTGCCGGCAATCGCGTGACGACGGCGGAGGATTTCATCGTCATGTGCGCAACAGCATCGTCCGTGTCGACGCAGAAGTATTTGATAAAATTCCAAGACGGCAAGGAGATCGAAGCGGCGACGTATCTGCGCAACAAGCTCAAGGACTACGCGGCCGTAAAAAATCCGCCTGTGGCCGGCGGCGGCACGCCGCGATGGCGCATGGACAACGCAGGTCTTGCCAGGTCGGTAATACTCAGGTCTCCCTGATTACCGGTAGCAGACGATCGTATTCCTGCTTGACCACGGAATAGCATTCGCAAGTGCGCTTTTCCAGCCCGCTGCGGTCGAGCACCGTAATGTGGCCGCGGCGATAGCGGATCAGGCCGGCTTTGTCCAGGTTGCCCGCCGCTTCGGTGACGCCCTCGCGGCGCACGCCGAGCATGTTCGCGATCAACTCCTGGGTCATGATCAGTTCATTGGACGGTAAACGATCAAGGCTCAACAACAGCCATCGGCACAACTGCTGATCCAGTGAATGATGGCGGTTGCATACGGCTGTCTGCGCCATCTGCGTGATCAGCGCCTGGGTGTAGCGCAGCAACAGATGCAGCACGGGACCGGCGCGGTTGAATTCCAGCATGAGCAGGTTTGCCCTGAGCCGAAATCCCAGACCGGCGCTTTGCACGACCGCGCGGTTGGTTGTCGACTCGCCGCCCATGAACAACGATATGCCGACGAGGCCATCGTGGCCGACAACGGCGATCTCGGCCGACGCGCCGTCTTCCATCACATACAGCAACGACACGATGGAAGTCGTCGGAAAGTATACGTGCGTCAAGCGGATGCCGGGCTCGTAGAGCACTTTCCCGAGCGGCATGTCGACGGCTTCCAGCTGCGGCAGCCAGCGTTCCCATTCGGCATCGGGCAGCGCGGCAAGCAATCGGTTATGGCGCGGATCCCCTAAGACCATCGGTATCTCAAAGTCGGGTCAATTGCGTAAGCTCCGACGTCGCCACTCCGACGTCGCCACTCCGACGTCGCCACTCCGACGTCGCCACTCCGACGTCGCCACTCCGACGTCGCCACTCCGACGTCGCCAATGGATACATCTGTCGACGCGCGTGTCTGGCATTCTAAGCCTTTTCGACAGAGCCAGCGAACCCACTATGTTCGATAGCGCACGGACACGCTTTCCACACCATGGCGGAGCGACTTTTCCATGTCCGGTCACCGCAGATCTGGGAATCTGGCCCGGCACGGTGAGCTCGATTACGAGCCTAGCTTGCGGGAACGGTGAATGGCGCACTCACCCATGCGACGCGGTCGCGCCGTGGGTTTCATGGCGATGCGCTGGCCAGACAGCTAGCTGGCTGCCGTGGCTTGACCTTCAGGCGCCATTCCCACCGTTTTCTTGGAACCAGGACGTTCCTGACGCCGGGTCGGCTGCCCGCCCAGCAAGCCTTCGTGGTCGGTCATCATATGGTCAATCTGGATGCCATCGTCGTTGATATGGAACAGCCGCAGCTCATTGGAGTGCTTGCTTGCACGCACTTTCACTACCGCCAGTACGCGCTGCAATCGGCTATCGACTTCGATATAACGCTGCACGATGATCGCGTCGGTCAGAAAGGCGGTGCCGTAGGGGCTGAAGCGCAGGTCGGCGTAGCGGTCTTCCAGCTCCGAAGTCATCAGCACGGTGACTCCTGTACTGGCCAGCGCCGCCGCCATGCGCGACAAGGATTCGCGAAAATCGTCGCGGAACGTGGGCGCCAGCGCGAGCTCGAAACCGGAAAGCGAATCGATGACGACACGGCTTGCCTTGAGCCGCTCAATCTCCGCGATGAGCAGAGTGGCGATCTCGTCCACCGACAATTCCGACACGCGGGTGTTGATGACGCCGATTCGACCACTCTCGATGAGATCGGCGATGGCGCGTCCGCGTGATTTGTTGGGTCGCTGTTCGAACGCTGCAATGACACCGGTCTCTCCGACCCGCGCGCCTTCGGCGAGGAAGGCGGAAGCCGTGATGCTCTTGCCGGAGCCGGACGGACCGGCAACAAGCAAGGAATAACCGCGCGGCAAACCGCCACCCATCATTTCGTCCAGGCCGGGTATGCCCATCGACAGCCGCGTCAGTTCGCGCGGTGCCGATCCGGAATCCGGCGATACAAACTGCGGGGGTGCAAACACTTTGATACCGGCATTGCTGATGCGAAACGTTTGCAGCCCTGGCAGGGTGGCTTGCCCGCGCATCTTCATGATTTCCATTTTTCGCACGATGGAATTGCCCTGGATGCGCTGGCGCAGCCAGATCAGTCCATCGGCTACGGTCAGGATCGGGTCCGGATCGTGTTCGCTGGAATATTCTCCGATCAGAAACGTCGTGGCCTGCCAACTGGTCATCAGCACGCCGAGGTTTTGAGTGAACTGCTGCAGGCCGACGGACGGCTTCAGCTCGCTTTGACTTGCCAGAATAAGGGAACGAAAAGAATCGACGAAAACCAGGCCCGCGTTGTGCGCCTCGACTTCGGCGACGATACGATCGAGCACTTTGCCCAGATCGGACGGGGTGTCGTTCGAAAGATTGATGAACCGGATCGAGCGGTTGAGCTTGTCCAGATCGAAGAAATCGAACTGCTGCTGGTAGCGCAGCATTTTCAGTGGTGGCTCGCCGAGCACCGTGCAGAAGAGCGCCGGGCGCTCGGGCGAGGCCAGCGCAAACATCATCTGGTGCGCCAGCGTCGTCTTGCCGCAACCGGGCGGGCCCGCAATGAGATTGAACGAGAACTCAGGCAGGCCGCCGCCGAGTACCTCGTCCAGCCCCGGAACGCCTGTGGCCAGGCGATTAATCGTCGCTTTGCTGCTGATCATGGTTGGAATCCTGTTTCACTTGGCGCACGCGCGAATTGAAAAAAGTGCGTCGTCAGGCGGTCTTAAAACAAATGGAGAACGCGCTGGTCGGCGCCATCGTGTTTCACATAAAGCTCAGATGGGCGCGTGAGACTTAGATACGCTACGTAGCTGCCGGATTCGGTACGCTTGCGCACATAAGCGCGGATCGATGGCGCTCATTCGCAAAATCCGGTGTGATCGCCCGCTATGTCTGCCAGCGCACCGACGCCCATTGTTGCAGGCGTCATCCTGCGCTCCCGACTGGTCAGCTTCTCGTTACCCGGAAGCCAGTTTTCTGAATTACTCATCAGGAGAACCGCATGAATCAGGATCGAATCGCAGGTCAGTGGAAACAGTTGGCCGGCAAGATGAAGGAAAAATGGGGCAAGCTCACAGACGACGACATGACCCAGGCCGAAGGTAACAGCGAATACCTTGTCGGCAAGATTCAGGAGCGTTATGGAATCGCCAAGGATGCGGCGGAAAAGCAGGTCAAGGAGTTTCAGACCCACCTGTAAGGCGTTCCGTCAGGAACAAGGATTCATCCAGGGATGGAGTCCGGTAACGTCGTCTGCTATGCAATCTCTCCTGTAGCAGACGGCTTTGCCGGGGTTGTGAAAGCGAAACCCGGAATAAATTTCGTCAGGGAAACACGATATGTTCAGTGCCAAGATTATTCTGCTGTCGGGAACACTTCCCTTGGGCGCCTGGCAGGCCTGGACCCTTCTGGGTCAATCGCATCTGGCAATTCGCGTGGTTTTCGCTGTGGTTGCTTCCTTTGGCATTTTCATGGCCATCCTGGCGGCGACTGAATACGCGACGGTTGCGCGGCGTACCCGCGCCATCGCCCCTCTTGCAACGATGCTCACTCGTGCTGCACAGGCGCGCAGGCGCGTAGCGGCCACAACCTGACCTTCGACATTCGCTGCAAGGCTTCACACCTCGCTGGGTGCGACAGCGCACAGACACAACCGGCGGCGTGAGAGCATTGTCGCTGCGTGAGTAGCGCCACAAGTTTGCAGCGATGCAATTCGCGCAAGCAATCCCCTCTTAGCTTAGGAAAGAACATGACGCACGTATTTGCAAAATCCCTCGCGGCCCTGGCCCTGTGTGCCGTGGGTAGCCATCAGGCGTTCGCCGCCAGCGCAGAACTCGATTGCAAGCTGCACTTCTCCCTCACCACGTGGTCCGCCATTTACAAACATGCAGAAGGCAGTGGCATGGTCAAGTGCGAAAATGGCAGCTCGATGCGTGTCAACATCATCACAAAAGGCGCCGGTCTGACCGTTGGCAAGTCGCATATCGACAATGGAACTGGCACGTTCTCCGACGTTCACTCGATCGACGACGTCCTGGGCACGTATGCGCAGGGTGAAGCACACGCCGGCATCGTCAAATCAAGTACCGCGCAGGTGCTTACCAAGGGCGACGTTTCCCTTGCGCTCGCGGGCACCGGCGAAGGCGTGGACATCGGCATCGCTGTCGGCGAATTCGTGCTGACGCGCGCCAAGCGCTGAATCATTGCCTGGGCGCAGGCAAGCGCCGCTCAGGTTGCATCCATGACGGCGCCTGTCGTGTCCGGTCATTGGTGCGTTGCCCGCGGCACCCCACCCTTACTTCAGGAAGAACCACATGAGCAGCGAAAGAACCATCAAATCGGCAGCAGCTGATGCCGCCGACAAGATCCACAACGGTGTCAATGCGGCGGAAGAAAAACTCGACGAATCCGTCGATGCCGTGAGTACTCGTCTGGCGTCGTTGGAAGCGCAGCTGCGTGACACCGGCGAGCGCCTGTTGGCCAACGCGAAGGAACTGAGCCAGACCGCCGGCAACCAGATGCGCACGCATCCACTGGCCGCATTCGGCGTGGCTTTCATCGCCGGCATTGCGGTCGCGCGCCTGTTGCGGCGCTGAGTCGCGCCAGCCATGCACGCTGTCGATCCTGCCACCCAACCTGCTGAGGAATCCGCGCCGAACGTCGCCTCGATAGGCGATCTGGCGCAGGACACATCCGCCTACGTGAGCGCGTGGAGCGAGCTCGTCGCCAGCGAAACCCGTCTGGCAGGCGCAAGCGCAGTGAAGCTCGCATTCGCGGCGCTGGTGATTCCGGCGCTGGCGTTGGTCATTTGTATAATTGTGGACGCCCTCGTTGTCGCCGTGCTCAATCGCTGGCTGCAGGACTGGTCAAGTTGCATCGCGATTGCCCTGCTGCTGAATCTGGCGGGATTGGGCGCGCTGCTTTTCGTCATGCGCCGCTGGTGGCGCAACCTGAGTCTGCCGCGCAGTCGCGGCGCGCTCACGCATTTGCTCCAGCGCATCTCGTGAAGCGGCCCACAAGTGCCGCCGCGCGCGTGGCCACGGCACAGGCAGAGCTTGTCTGCGCCGAACGTGATTTCGCAAAAAGCACGTTGTCATGGCAACGACAACTGCAACAGCATCGCGGCGCCATCACCCTGATCGGCGGATTTTCCGCAGGGCTCGCGCTCGCGCTTCTTCCGCCACGCTGGTGGGCGCGCGCGGGTGCGGTGATAGGTACAACTGCGGCGAACACGGCTCGTTCGGCATTGGCGCCGGCGATCGTTGGCGCAGTCCTGTCTCAGCTAGTGCGCAGCGAAGAGGCGAAGCGAAAGCCTCTGCCGACCTCCGCTACTGGATGAGTCACGCGCTGGATCAGCGTGCCTTCTCATTCGGCATGGCCTGGAGAAAGTCCGCAACACCCAGGATATTTTCGCGCGTGAGTTCGTGCGCGACGGTCTTCATGATGGTGCCTTGCAGCCGATCATTGCTGCGCTGAAACAGCGTCAACTGCTTGACCAGCTAGTCGGCATGCTGACCGGCGAGTCGCTGAAATGCCGCTTTGCGTTCGGCCTCTCGCTCTTGCTCGTATTGTTTACTTTCGAATCGCTTGCCACGGCCATGCCCGAGAACGGCAGCGTGCGTGCGCCGAGCGTGTAGCCGGTAAGTTTGAACAGACGTCCATAGGGAGTCAGTTCCGGGTACTGACCGGTGCCATGACAGGCCTGGCAATTCTGCCCGGTTTGCCGGTTGAAGATCGGCAGCGCACGGGATGTCGTCGGGGCAAGGGCCACCAGCAGTAGAACCATGGCTATCGCGAATATCGGCACTCGCGCTGATAACAGGCACCTTTCAAACTTAGGGATCATTTTGGCGGAAATCGGTCTTGGCCAATATCCGTCGCTCGAATCGACCGACCGCATTTAAAACTCTATTGCGTTGTACCACTGCAATAGTCACGCCTGTGACATTCGAAGCGTCGCAGTGGGAATGGAGTCGGTATTCGTAATCACGTGGCGCTGCGGCAGGTAATGAAGCAGCAGATCAGTTTCTTTCTTGACCACGCCGTAGCATTCGCAACTCAGAGCTTCAAGTTTCGGGCGGTCTAGCACCTTGATCAATCCGCGCGAATATGAAATCACGCCCAGCCGCTGCAATTTTGACGCGGCCTGAGTGACGCCTTCTCGACGAACACCGAGCATGTTGCCGATGAATTCCTGTGTCATCGTCAAGTGGTTATGTGACAGGCGATCCATGGAAAGCAGGAGCCATCGGCAGAGCTGCTGATCGATCGAATGGTGCCGGTTGCAAACTGCGGTCTGAGAGACTTGCGTAATCAGGGCCTGCGTGTAGCGCAGCATCAGCATTAGCAACTGGCCGTGGCGGTTGAACTCCTTTTTCACCCGCTGTCTGGGGAGTCGATATGCGTAACCGGCGCTCTGTACCAGCGACCGGCTCGGCGTGCTCTCCCCGCCCATCAACAAAGTGATGCCTAGCAATCCCTCGTTGCCCACCACCAGGATCGCGGTCGACGCCCCGTCTTCCATCACGTATTGCAGCGAGACGATGGAGTCAGTCGGAAAGTAAACATGGCGCATGGGGTCCCGGGATTCATACAGGAGCGCGCGCAACGGCAGGCGCACCAGCTCCAAGTACGGGAACAAACGGCCTTGAACGTCAGGCGACAAGGCCGCCAGAAGATGATTCTGCTGGGGCTGGGGTTGGGCGGACATTTCAGCGTTCTCGGAACAGACTAGGTATAGATTACCCGGTCACAGCCGCTTGAGCGCATTTTTGTCCCGCGCTAACTCGATACAGTAGCCGACAAATGAGAACACGCGTGAATGCTACGCAGCTAGTTCCCCCGTCGTGCATCAGGCTGCATCAAAACCCTGTCTCGCCTGTTGTCGCTGGATTTGATCTTGCAGCCGCAGCCGCACAATGGACTCGCATAGCCGCCACTGAAGATAGGTTATACAGTCGGCTGAGGGTTGCTCTGAGGCAAGCGTCAGCAGCATGTCAAAATATTGTTCCGACAATCCCTTCGAATCCTCGTTACCGTTTCGAATAGCGTCTAAAACGCCATCATCGACATTCATCTGTGCAACAACAACGCTGGGCAACAGCTCATCAAAGCCGGTTGAATGGGACAGGCGCATGCAATGCACGCGCAGCCCAGTTTCGATCCAGAACGACCACACGCGGTCACGCTCCTCGAAGTCCAGCTTCACGAGTATTGAGTTGCGACGGATCGGGTATGGGACTTTGGGAGTTCGGATCGGAACGACAGGTGAATTCATGATTACTTGAACCGTCCACTGAGCTAGCGCGAGCGCCGCTGTCTCAGTGCAAGTCTCATGCCTGCGTGCCAGCATCTATAACCTGTTGATCTGCCGGTGTCGCACGTCGCGAATTGCAACCCGGTTGTCGTGCACCGTGCAAGGTGCGGTTTTAGCGCATCCCGAGGGCGAGTGCCTGCAAGCTGCTCGTCGTCAGGCGCGAAGTTTGTGATGCCAGCGAACCTTTTTTGATATCGGGCGTTTCCGCGCGATTCGGGTTCATTCGTTAGAGCTGTCCCACGCAGCTAAAGGGCCACTACGCCCAGTTCGCAACAGCGATCGCGTTGTTGTTCGTTGCCTACGGCGATTTCGCAAGCGTGAGTTTGAAACTATATTCGGGCACACCAGACAGAACTTCACGAAAAAGCGAACTATTCGACAGTTACACTTTTCGCCAGATTGCGCGGCTGATCCACATCGGTGCCGCGCAGCACGGCAACGTGGTAGGCAAGCAGTTGCAGGGGAATCGTGAATACGATCGGCGCAATCATCTCGCCGCACGGCGGAAGGGCGAGGAGGTGGCCACTGCCGCTGCCCTTTGGCATGTGCGCGGCGACAGCCGCGTCGGCAAGCACATAGAGCTCGCCACCACGGGCGCGCACCTCTTCCAGGTTGGACTTGAGTTTTTCCAAGAGGTGATCGTTCGGCGCCACCGCGATCACCGGCATGTTCTCGTCCACTAGCGCGAGCGGGCCGTGTTTGAGTTCGCCAGCGGGATACGCCTCGGCATGGATGTAGGAAATTTCCTTGAGCTTGAGTGCGCCTTCCATCGCGATCGGATACTGGGTGCCGCGGCCGAGGAACAAGGCGTGATCCTTGGTCACAAAATGTTTGGCCAGGCGCTGGATGTCGGCGTCCAGCGCAAGCGCATCACGCACGGCACCCGGCAGAGTCTCCAACTGGTGCACCAACGCTTCATAACGCGCGGCATCGATGCCGTGATGGTGCGCGATCTCCAGCGACAACAGCGCGAGCGCCACCAGTTGCGTGGTGAATGCCTTGGTCGAGGCGACGCCGATTTCCGGACCGGCGCGCGTCATCAGCGCAAGCGCTGATTCACGCACGATTGACGACTCCGGTACATTGCAGATCGCGAGTGTGGTCAGGTATTTCTTGGTCTTCGCCAGTTTCAGTGCTGCCAGCGTGTCGGCGGTTTCACCGGACTGGCTGACGCTAACGAACAGCGTGTCCGCCGGCACGACCGCATCGCGGTAGCGGTACTCAGAGGCGATTTCCACATTGCACGGAATGCCGGCGAGGCTCTCAATCCAATAGCGCGCGACCAAGGCGGCGTGATAGCTGGAACCGCAGGCGATCAGGTGCACATTGCGCGTCTTGCTCAATAGCTCGTGCGCGCCCACGCCGAAAATGGCAGTGAGGATCTGGCCGCTGGCGATGCGACCTTCCAGCGTATCGGCAATCGCCTGCGGCTGCTCGTGGATTTCCTTGAGCATGTAGTGACGGTATTCACCGCGCTCCACCGCATCGGCGCCGAAATGCGCCAGCTTGATCGGACGTTCCACGGCTGCGCCATGCTCGTCGTATATTTGTACACCTTCGATCGTCGCTTCGGCGACGTCGCCTTCGGCAAGGTAGATGAAGCGGCGCGTCACCGGCAGCAATGCGTGGATGTCCGACGCGATGAATTGTTCGTTCTCGGCCAGGCCCACGACCATTGGGCTGCCGCGACGGGCGCCGACGACACGGCCAGGTTCGCGCTTGGAGATCGCCGCGATCGCGTAGGCGCCGCGCAAGCGCGGAATCGCCAACTGCAAGGCCTCGCGCAGGCTGGCGCCGGCGGCGTGGTAATGCTCGATCAGGTGGGCGATGACTTCGGTGTCGGTCTCGGTCACGAATTCGTAGCCTAGCGCCTTGAGCTCCGCGCGCAATTCGTCGTGGTTTTCGATTATCCCGTTGTGAACAACCGCCACCGTTCCGCGCGAGGCGATCGGGTGGGCGTTGATCGTGTTCGGTGCACCGTGCGTGGCCCAGCGCGTGTGCGCGATGCCGGTGTGGCCGGCGATCGGGTGCGTCTTGTGCAGCAGTTCCAGCTCGTGCACCTTGCCCTTGGTGCGCACGCGCTCAAGACCATGTTCGGTCAAAAGGGCAATGCCCGCGGAGTCGTAGCCGCGGTATTCCAGCGCCTTCAATCCCGCGATCAGCGTTCCGACCACATCGCGCCGCGCGGCGGCACCGACAATTCCGCACATGAGATTGCCCTCGAACCCAGACGGCTATTTTAGCGGGTTCCGCGCCGGACAACGGGCGATTTCATGGCTTTTTGCGGCGTTATCAGACGAAAGGCGTGCATCGGTTCAGGTTTTCGTCGGCCGCTTCCAGCCCGGGATCGTGGTCTGGCGTGCGCGCGATACGGTGAGTTCGCCGGGCGGTGCATTCGCGCCGATGGTTGAGCCGGCGCCGATGGTCGCGTCCTTGCCGACCGTCACTGGCGCCACCAGCGCGGTGTTCGAGCCGATGAAGGCGCCATCCTCGATCGTGGTGTGATGCTTGTTCACGCCGTCGTAGTTGCAGGTGATCGTGCCGGCGCCGATGTTGACGTGCGCACCGATCGTCGCATCGCCGATGTAACTCAGATGATTGGCTTTGGAATCCGCAGCAAATGTTGCATTTTTCACTTCTACAAAATTACCGATGCGCGCGCCAGTGGCCAGTTCGGTTCCCGGCCGCAGGCGCGCGAACGGGCCGATGGCACAGGTGCCGTGGCTGACCACACCTTCCAGGTCGCAATGCGCGTGGACGACGCTGCCGGCGGCGAGCGTGCAGTCCTTGATCCGGCAGAAGGGGCCGATGCGCACGCCATCACCCAATGCGACCTTGCCTTCGAGCACGACGTCGACATCGATTTCAACGTCGCTGCCCGCGGTCAGTTCACCGCGCAAATCAAAGCGCGCCGGATCCGCCAGGCGCACGCCTTGCGCGCAGACGGCTTTCGCCTGACGCAGTTGAAATTGGCGTTCCAGTTGCGCCAGCTGCCAGGCGTCATTTGCGCCGAACGCCTCGAATTCGTCGCGGCAGTTCAGAGACGTTGCCGGCAGGCTCTCGGCAGCGGCCTGCGCAAACACGTCGGTGAGATAAAACTCGCCCTGCGCATTGCGGTTGTCCAGGTTGTGCGCCCAGACGCGCAGGCGGCGCGCGTCGGCGGCGAGGATGCCGGTATTGACCGTGGTCAGCAAACGCTGCTCGTCCGTGCAATCTTTTTCCTCGACGATCGAGCGCACCTGACCGAGCCCGTCGCGGATCACGCGGCCGTAGCCGCGCGGGTCGAACAATTCAGCGGTCAGCACGGCGAGCGGCAACGAGGAATCGATCAGCGGCCGCAACGTCGCCGCCTGGATCAGTGGCACATCGCCATACAGTACGAGTACGCGCGCGGCTTCGGGAATCTGCACCAGCGCGAGCTGCACCGCGTGGCCGGTGCCGTGTTGTTCGGCCTGCAGCACCCAATCCAGATCAGTCTGGTCCGCGAACGCGGCGCGCACCTGTTCGGCACGGTGACCGTACACAACGTGAATTCTTACCGCATGCAGTTCGCGCGCGGTTGCCACGACATGCGCGAGCATCGACTTGCCGGCAAGCGGCTGCAACACTTTCGGCAAGGCCGAACGCATGCGCTTGCCCTCGCCGGCGGCGAGGATGACGATGTGAAGGGGCAGGGGGGCAGTCATGCGCTTACGATAGCGCAGACCGGGGACGGCATTCGAGCTTTTTGCGGGAGAATTTCGGGCAAAAAAACACCGGCTTGAGGCCGGTGTTTTGTGAAGTCCGCTTTCTGGCAGCCGATGTCAGTGCTTGGCCTGCTTGCGCAAGCGTTCGATTGCCTGCAGCTGCGCGATCGCCTGGGCCAGCTCGATCTGGGCCTGGGCAATCTCCATCGCGTCGGTGCGATTGGCGAGCAGGCGCTCGGCCTCTTCCTTGGCGCGATTGGCTGCGCTTTCGTCCAGATCCTTGGCGCGGATCGCGGTGTCGGCAAGCACGGTGACGACCTGCGGCTGCACTTCGATGATGCCGCCGGAAACGTAGAAGAACTGCTCCTCGCCGTTCTCGGCGATCACCCGCACCTGACCCGGTTTCAGGCGCGTGATCAGCGGCGCATGACGCGGCGCGATGCCGAGCTCGCCCTCGTCGCCAGTAGCAACGACCAGGGTTGCATTGCCGTGAAATATCTCGGCTTCGGCACTGACGATTTCGCAGCGAATGGTGGTTGCCATGTTCTTGATTCCGATTCGTGCGCGATCAGGCCGGCTTCTTTTCCGCCATCGTCTTGGCTTTCTCGAACGCCTCTTCGATGCCGCCGACCATGTAGAACGCCTGTTCCGGCAGGTGATCGCATTCGCCGTCGACGATCATCTTGAAGCCGCGGATGGTGTCCTTCAACGACACGTATTTGCCCGGAGAACCCGTAAACACCTCGGCGACGTGGAACGGCTGCGAGAAGAA
>JBBRTT010000033.1:0-44551 GCA_038244165.1 Lysobacterales bacterium
CTATCTGGCGCAGGGCCTGGACAACCAGGAACAGGAGTACGATTTCTCCCTGCAGACCACGCCGGACATGTTCTCGCCGCAATCCCTGCGTCAGCGCGGCATCGAGTGATGCCCGCCGTCCGCGCGTAGCGAACAACGCCGGCCGCTCGCAGAGCGGCTGGCGCATTTTGGAGAAAGGTAAAAGTATACGCGCACGATTCACGGGTCGGGGGTGTACGCGATGAAGTTTCAAATGTTCCGCCAGCTGTCACGGATCGCGTTCGCGCGTACCGCACTGGCCTGCGCCTGCGCAATAACGTACGCAGCAGTGGCTCTGGCCGAAGCGCCGGCGGCCGCGGCCGCACCAACTGCCTCAGGCCAGCCTTCATCGGCACAACCCTCATCGGGGTGGATCGATCCGATCAATGCGCCTGCCGAATCCCTGCCCCTGGCGTCGCGATCGCTCTTGCTCGACGTGGCGCGCTCGGGAGAGCGCTACGTCGCGGTCGGCGCACGTGGCAACATCCTGTTGTCCGATGATGGCCGAGCGTGGCGTCAGTCGGCCGTTCCCACGCGCACCACATTTACCGCGGTCACGACGATCGACGCGCAGATCTGGGCGGTCGGCCACGATGGCGTCATTGCGCACAGCGCCGATGGCGGCGCGCATTGGGAATTGCAGCGTCAGGATCCCTGGAAAGCGCCCGTCGCCGGCGACAGCGCCGCGCCGGATCCACATCAGGGCGCGCCGCTGCTCGGCGTGCTGTTCCTGGACGTCCATCGCGGCTATGCCGTCGGCGCATATAGCCTGGCGCTGAAAACCGACGACGGTGGCGCGACCTGGCAGGTGTTGACCGTCGCCAAGGCACAGGCCAGCGCCGATGCCGGCGATGAGCTCGGCGCATCGGAAAAAAATTCCGCGAAGAACGACCACAGCGACAAGCTGACCTTCAGCAAGGACGAGTTGAAACTCGGTCAGGAAGCCACCCCGCACTTCAACGCGATTGCACGCACTGGCAGCGGCGCACTGCTCATTGTCGGCGAGCGCGGCAGCGCGTTCCGCTCGCGCGATGAGGGCGCGAGCTGGCAACGTCTGCAACTGCCTTATGACGGCTCGATGTTTGGCGTTATCGGCTACGAGGCCGACCATGTGCTCGCGTTCGGCCTGCGTGGTCACGTCTACGAATCCACGGATCTCGGCGATCACTGGACCCAAGTCGCGACCGGTACGGAATTAAGTCTCATGGGCGGCGCCGCGCTGCCCGACGGCGGCACGTCGATCGTCGGCGCGAACGGTATTGTGCTGATGCGCACGAAGGCGGGCGAGCCGCTGAAAAGCTACGTCGACGAATCCGCCGGCATCATCGCTTCGGTCCTTCCGCTCGCCAACGGCGGCGGCTTGCTGATCGCCGGCGAAAACGGCGTCAGGCTGTTTCAACCGCACTAGGCGAGCACGAGGCAAGACCCATGGCAGCACCCAGCACAACCGCACCGCCAAACCGCCTCCAGCGCGCTGCCGAAGCGCTGGTATTCGGCAATCGCATCGCGGTGCTGATCGTGTTCACGCTGATCACGGTGGCGATGGCCTATTTCGCCTCGCAGCTGCGCGTGGATGCCGGTTTCAAGAAAATGATTCCGCTGCAACACGAGTACATGCAGACCTTCCTCGACTACGAGCAGAACTTCGGTGGCGCCAACCGCATCCTGATCGCGGTGATGGACAAGAGCGGCAACATGTTCAACCAGCCGTTCTTCCAGACCATGGAGAACATCACCCAGGATGCGAAGGCGATCGAACATGTCGATGAAGCACGCGTCAGCTCGATCTTCACGCCGAACGTGCGCTTTGTCGAAGTCGTTGAAGATGGATTCGCCGGCGGCAACGTGATCCCAGCGACGTTCACGCCGAACGTCGACGGTTTTCAGGCCAGCCCGGAACAGTTCGCCACGATCCGCGCGAATATCGAAAAGGCCAATATCGTCGGCCGCCTGGTCGCCAAGGATTTCTCCGGCGCCATGGTCTGGGTGGATCTGGTGCCGGAGGACCCCGCACACGGCGTGAGCATTGACTACAACCGGATTGCGGATCAACTGGAAACGATTCGCAAGAAATACGAAAACGAGCACACCACCGTCGCCATCATCGGTTTTGCCAAGATGATTGGTGACATCAGCGCCGGCGCCAAGTCCGTGATCGGGTTTTTCTTCATCACCATCGCCTTTACGTGGCTGCTGCTGTTCGCGTACTCGGCATCGGTGAAACTGGCTTCGCTCACCGTGTTCTGCGCGCTGGTCGCCGTGGTGTGGATGCTCGGCGCGCTGCGCCTACTCGGGTTCGGCATCGATCCCATGAACATGCTGACGCCATTCCTGATCTTCGCCATCGCCGTCAGCCATGGCGAGCAGATGATCAACCGGTTCCGCGGAGAGATTTTCTTCGGCGGGCTTGAAGAAGGAAGCGTCGAGGAACTGCGCCAGCGCACGGGCGTGGATGCGCATACCGCCGCGCGTCTGGCCTTCCGCATGCTGCTGGTGCCGGGCGCCGTCGCGCTGATCGCCGGCTGTATAGGATTTGCGACCATCCTCATCATCCCGGTGCGCATCATCTTCGAGCTGGCCGTCACCGCAACGGTTGGCGTCGCCCTCATCATCCTCACCGACCTGGTCCTGCTGCCGGTGCTGTTGTCGTTCTGTCAGTTGCGTAACCTGGAACGCAAGCGCGCCTATCGCCTGCGCCAGCTGACCAAGTTCGACAAACTGTGGGCGGTGCTCGCGCGTCTGAGCCGGCCACTGCCTGCGGCGGTCGTCATCCTGCTGGGCATCGCGATCTGGGGCACGGCCGCGCATTTTGGCAAAAAGGTCATGATCGGCGACGCGCAAAAAGGCGTGGCGGAACTCAAATCCGACGCACGCTACAACCGCGATGCGGTGCTGATCAGCGACAAGTTCGCGCTCGGCGTGGACATTCTCAACGTCATCGCCGAAGCGGCACCGAATGCGTGCACTACGAGCTATCCGGTGATGGAAACGCTGGACCGCTTCGCATGGAACATGCGCAACGTCGAAGGCGTCGCCCAGGTCATCACCCTGCCGATGGCCGCGAAAATCGTCAACGGCGGCTGGAACGAAGGCAATATCCGCTGGCGCGTGCTGCCGCGCGACAACGACACCCTGCGCCAGGATACCCAGGGCTTCGAGACCGACTCCGGCCTGCTCAATGCCGATTGCAGCGCGATGCCGGTGATGATGTTCCTGACCGACCATCGTGCCCCTACGATTGACCGCGTGATCGCGGCTGTGAAGCAGTTTCGCAGCGACAACCACGCCTTCGTCCCCGGCGCCAACCTGCGCGACACTCTCACCAAGCAGGCCAATGATGCAACGGCTGAGGGCAAGACTTTCGTCAGCGATCAGGTCAACCTGCGCCTGGCAACGGGGAACGTCGGCGTGATGGCGGCAATCAACGACGAAGTGCGTGCGGTGGATCACACCATGCTGTACCTGCTCTACGCTGCCGTGTTCGTGATGTGCTTGATTAGCTTCCGCAATCCGCTGGCGGCGCTGTGCATCGTCTTGCCGCTGGTGCTGGTCACGGAGCTCGGGCATTCGCTCATGGTGGAACTGGACATCGGCAAGAAAGTGAACACGCTCACCGTGCTCGCGCTTGGCGTCGGCATCGGCGTGGACTACGCCATCTACATTTTCGCGCGAATGCGCGAGTCGATGAAACAGGGCCGGCCTTTGACCGAGTCCTACTTCATTGCCCTGAAGACCACCGGTATCGCGATCTTCTACACTGCGCTCACGCTCGCTGTCGGCGTCGGCACATGGGTATTCTCCGAGTTGAAATTCCAGGCTGACATGGGTGTCATGCTGACCTTCATGTTCGTGGTCAACATGATCGCAGCGATCGTGTTCCTGCCGGCACTGTGCCGCTGGTTGCTCAAACCTACGGAGAAGGCGCAAGCTTGAGCGCGTTCGCTTTGGACTCTAAAAAGCGTTAAATCGGTTGTCTGGTGCGACCGATGGCAAGTTGCAAGGCGGGTATGCGGTATTTGCCCAGAATCACAGGAGCGGCATCGGTGCAGGAGGCGCGACAATCAGGTTTGTAATCGCTCAACCACTGCTGGGGAGATAGGTATGACAGTTCTTATTTATGGCTTGGTAATGCTGTTTGTCTGGTTTGCGATCGGCGCAGGAATCATCATGCTGGCGACGCGCATCGTCGCCGGGTTTACACCGAAATTCCTGACTGCGCTGATCGTGGCGGTCATCGAAACGATCGCTGCGGGCGTCGCCAGTTGGCTGCTAAACATGGTGCTCGGCGCAGGCGGATTGAGCTCGCTGGTGGCCTTGGTCCTCATCTTCCTGATCAATGCAGCCGTGTTGAACGCCTTGGCGAAAAGACCGGATGGGGCACAGATTGGCTTCGGCAAATCCTGCCTGGTCACCCTGGTGCAGATCATCATCGAAATCGTGCTATGCGTCATCCTGTTCTTCGTGTTCGGCAGCGTGCTGCTTGGCATGATCGGAATGGGTGCTGCCGGCGCCGTTCCGTAAGCGCATCTCCGGCGCTTTGCCGGTAACGCAAGAAGCAATTGGGGCGCCGAAAGGCGCCCCAATTTTTATGGCCATGGATGGCCGGTATGCCGGTAATGCAGGAGCAATTACCGGCGATGGAATTTCAAGCTCAGTACTTGATGCCAAGCCGACGCATGATCTTGGCGACGATCCAGGCAGGTCCGATCAGCAAATAGACCAGATCGGTAAAAAACGCCGGGCGCCGGCCTTCGATGTGATGACCAATGAACTGCGCGATCCAGGCCAGCACGAACACGCCGACCGCCAGCCACAGCAGCGTTGTGGCACCCAGAACGCGATACAGCGCCTCGGTGACGAGGCCCAGCACAACGAACGCGGCGAGCATGCCGAAGCCGAGCGGACGCGACAGACGCAGATAGAAGGTCAACGCGAAGAATATCGCCACGCCGGCCCACAATCCGGCACGACCGAGCACGACGGGCACTGGCAAGACCCACAGCAGCGCAACCGCAGTCCACAGAATCAGCGGCACGCAGATCCAGTGAATCAGTATATTTGTGGAATTACGGTGATCTTCGCTGTAGTTGCCAAGCCAGCGGTCGACTTCGCGACGCGGATCGGCGGGTGTTTCGGGATGGATCGCGTTCATGATGGCGTCTCCCTCTTTTCTCGACGCGAGTTTAGCGCGGCTGCAGACTGAAAGCGCGTCAGCAAACCGCGATGGGCCGTCATTCCGGCAGGGACTGCCGGGTTCTCAACAGCGGAGCTGGTCATCCAGAAGCCATGGACGGCAACGCTTCCGAAATTGTCTGCGAAAGATTTGCATCCTTGCAGTCTGGATCCCGGCAATCCCTGCCGGGATGACAGGTCTATAAGTTTTCAGACCGAAGGAAGCACCTAGTCCAACCTGATTCCCGCCAACCGCTGCAGCGCTTCGGCATACTTTGCAGCCGTGCCGTCGATAACGGATCGCGGCAGCGCCGGGCCGGGCGCGGTTTTGTTCCAATCCAGGGTTTCCAGATAGTCGCGCACGAACTGTTTGTCGTAGCTGGGCGGACTGATGCCGACGCTATACTGATCGGCCGGCCAGAAACGCGACGAATCCGGGGTCAGCATCTCATCCATCACGTAGAGCTTTCCGTCCACATCGGTACCGAACTCGAACTTGGTGTCGGCGACAAGGATGCCGCGCTCGGCCGCGTAGCGCGCGGCGAACGCATAGATTTTCAGCGTCGCGTCACGCACCTGTTCGGCCAGATCGCCGCCGATCGCCGCGACGACGCGATCGAAACCGATATTCTCGTCATGCGCACCGGCGGCCGCCTTGGTCGACGGGGTAAAGATCGGCTCGGGCAGCTTTTCCGCCTGGCGCAAACCGGCCGGCAGCCCGATCCCGCAAAGGGAGCCCGTGGCCTGGTAATCCTTCCAGCCGGAGCCGATCAGATACCCGCGCGCAATCGCTTCGATCGGCACCGGCTTCAAACGCTTGGTGATCACGCTGCGCCGTGCATACAGCGCCGGATCGGTCCCGGCCGGCAACACGCTGGCAACAGCTTTTCCAGTCAGATGATTCGCCTGCAGGTGCGCGGTCCTGGCGAACCAGAAATTGCTGATCTGGCACAACATCTCACCCTTGCCGGGGATCGGATCAGGCAGCACCACATCGAATGCGGAGAGCCGGTCGCTCGCCACGATCAGCAGCTCCTGCTCGGACAGTGCGTACACATCGCGCACCTTGCCGCGATGGATTAGATTCAAGCCGGGAAGACTGGATTGCAGCAAGGTTGTGGGCACAGGAAAGCTCCGGGATCAATGCGCATTTTAGCGGGATTGCGGCTGCCAATTGCAGGGGCTCACTGAAACTGCGGCCGGGACTGCTAAAATCGCGCCCCACGATGCGCCAGACGCCCACCAGAACGCACCCTCTTACCCTTGGCCTGCTTGCCATCGCCGGTTGCGTTGCGGCATTTTCCACAAATGCGCAAAGCCCCGCACCGGCGCCGCCACAACGACTGGGCCTGTGCGCTGCCTGTCATGGCGAGCGCGGCATGGCCAGCGGACAAAGCATCCCGAATCTGGCCGGACAGAACCTGGACTACCTGCGCAACGCTCTCATCCAGTACCAATCCGGCGCGCGCGATGTTCCCGCGATGCGTGCGGCGGCCGCCATGCTCAACGCGGCGGATCTGGATCAGGTACTGCGCTGGTATGCGGCGCAGCCGACGGAGTCCGGCGCTCGATGAATATTCTGGGCAAGCTCATCGGCGCCTTGATTGGTTTTGCCCTGTTCCGCCATCCGTTCGGAATCCTGATCGGCATCGCCATCGGCCATTTGTGGGATAGCGGCGCGATGCGCCTGCAGCATCCGGGAAGTGCCGCGGCGGATTCCTTCATGACGCCGCTGTTCGGCTTGGCCGGCGCCATTGCCAAGTCCGATGGCCGGGTATCCGAACCGGAAATCGCCGCGGTCGAAAATCTGATGGTGCGCATGCAGCTCTCGCCGGCGCAACGCGCAAACGCGATCGAGCGTTTCACCGCCGGCAAGCAGGATGGCTTTGCCGCGCATCTGGCGATTGCCGATCTGAAAGTCTGGTGCCACGGCCGCCGCGATCTGGCCTACCTGCTGCTCGACATGCTGCTCGATGTCGTCTATGCCGAAGGCCCGCTGGTGCCGGGCAAATTCGCGATCGTGCGCCAGTTGTGCTGGGCGCTCGGCGTGCACGAACGCGAACTGGCGGCGCTCGCGGCGATGAAGGGATATGCCTATGCGACGTCGGGAAGCGGCGGTGAACGCGCGCAACAAGCGCCGCGCGATGCGGCATCGGGTAAGGATCCGTACGCCATCCTCGGCATTGAGCGTGGCGCCGCCGAGAGCCAGATCAAACGCGCGTATCGCAAGCTGATGAGCCAGCACCATCCGGATAAACTCGGTGATGTGCCCGAAGAATTGAAACGCCGCGCCGAAGAACGCGCGCGCGAGATCAACGCGGCGTATGAAAGAATACGAAGCGAACGTGGCATCAAGTAAGATGCTTGTCGGTTGCCGGTTTTTGCTCGCTGGAAAATCATGAAACAGTCCGCTGTCATTGCGCCTTCGATACTTTCCGCGAACTTCGCCAAGCTCGGCGACGAGGTCGACAGCGTGATCTCCGCTGGCGCGGAATGGATTCACTTCGACGTCATGGACAATCATTACGTGCCGAACCTGACCATTGGCCCATTGCTGTGCGAGGCATTGCGCAAGCACGGCGTCACCGCGCCGATCGACGTGCACCTGATGGTGAAACCTGTCGATCGCATCGTGCCGGACTTCGCCAAGGCCGGCGCCAGCCTGATCAGCTTCCATCCCGAAGCCAGCGAACATATCGACCGCACCATCGGGTTGATCCATGAATGCGGCTGCAAGGCCGGCCTGGTCTTCAATCCTGCGACGCCGCTCGACTACCTGGACTACGTGCTGGACAAGCTCGACCTGGTGCTGATCATGTCGGTCAATCCCGGCTTCGGCGGCCAGAGCTTTATTCCGACTGCACTCGACAAGCTGCGCCGGGCACGTGAGTTGATTGATCGCAGCGGCCGCGCAATTCGCCTGGAAATCGACGGCGGGGTAAAAGTGGACAATATCGCTGACATCGCCAAGGCGGGTGCGGATACATTCGTAGCGGGCTCGGCGATCTTCGGGCAGAAAGACTATCGCGCGGTCATCTCAGCGATGCACAAAGCGATTGCCGCCTGAAAAAAGCCCGCGCCGGGGAGCCATCTGAGGTTGGGGGAGGGGCCGGCTCCCGCGGCGCGGTCAGGGGAAAAATTTGTTTTAGATGACGCGCCAGAGCGGATCGGCACATTCGTTGCGCGATGTCGAATCGGCGGCGGCAGGCGCAGTTTCAATAGAGCGCCATTTGTCCGCGTTTGTTTCCGGCGCATCGCGCCATTCGGGCAGGTCGTCGCGCAAGCGATAGAAATCGGCGGGCAGATAGACGTCCATTTTAATTCTCCTTAGAAATGCAGGCTGGCAATCAGGCCGAGCAGCAGGGCGGCCAGGGCAAATATGGTGCGCAGTGGTTCGAACGATTGCTGCAATTCGGCGTTCGGTTCGGGGCGTTCGGTGTTCATCGGTTGGGCTTCGTGTTCGTTTGGGGCGACCTTAGAATCGCGTCGATCCGGGCTCGCGAGCGGCCCCGAAAAAGGCGCAGCGGCGACAAGTTGTGGCGAAGTCATGGCAACTGCGCCGCGGCGATTGTGCCGCCCGCGTGCGCACCGTATGCTCGGCCCATCACCACGATCGAGAGTTTCCATGGCCCGCAGCATCGCCATTGTTGAAGACGAACCGGCCATCCGCGCCAACTACGTCGAGGCGCTGACGCGCATTGGCTATCAGGTGCATGGCTACGGCTCACGCCCCGACGCCAGCCGCGCATTCGGCCTGCGCCTGCCGGAGCTGGTCATCATCGATGTCGGCCTCGGCGACGAGCCGGAAGGTGGCTTCGAGCTGTGCCGCGAATTGCGCGCGAAATCGCCGACGCTGCCGATCATCTTCCTGACCGCGCGCGACTCGGACTTCGATGTCATTTCCGGATTGCGCCTGGGCGCCGACGACTACCTGACCAAGGATGTGAGCCTGCATCACCTTGCGGCCCGCATCAGTGCCCTGTTCCGGCGTCTGGATGCGCTGAGCAAGCCTTCGTCGAAGGAAACCGTCATCGAGCACGGCGCGCTGAAGCTCGAAGCCGAACGCATGCGCGTCACCTGGAACAATGTCGAAGTGCCGCTGACCGTGACCGAGTTCTGGATGGTGCACACACTGGTGCGTTTTCCGGGCCACGTGAAAAACCGCGACCAGCTCATGCGCGAGGCGCAAGTCGTCGTCGACGACGCCACGATCACCTCGCACGTCAAGCGCATCCGCAAGAAGTTCGTCGCCCTCGATGCGAATTTCGACGCGATCGAGACCGTGCACGGCGCGGGATATCGATGGAATCCTTGAATGCGGCGATTCGTCATTCCCGCGCAGGCGGGAATCCAGTTCGTCATTTGGTTCTTCCGTAGCGATCCGGATTCATTTCATAGGCGGCACCTTGTGATGACGAAACGGCAAGGCGAGAGAGCAAGAACTGGATTCCCGCCTGCGCGGGAATGACGGGAAAACGAAATGTCGCTCCGCTTCAAACTCCTGCTGATCGCGCTGTCCACGCTGGCGCTGCCGTTCGCCGGCTGGCTGTTCGTGCGGCAAATGGAGGAGTTGTTGCGGCAGGGACAGGAACAGACCCTGATCGCTTCGGCGCGGGCGCTCGCACGCAGCCTGGATGCGCTCAAGGCGGAGCTGCCTCCGGCCGGGACCGCGATGTACATCCACCAGGCGCCAGGCAAAATCGCGATTGATGGTTATGCCGATGACTGGGGCGGGCTGGCGCCATACGCGCAAAATGTCGGGCCGCCGAGCAATGTGCAAAAAGATACATTGCTGCTTTGTGCAGATCACAACTGGCTGTACCTGCTGGCCAGCGTACGCGACGCGACGCGCACGCGCGTCGACGCGAAGGATGCCCGCGCTTCAGTCAGCGATCACCTGACCCTGACCCTGGAACGCGGCGCGCTGTCGCGCCGTTACCTGCTCGCGAGCACCGCCCCGGGGCGGTTCGATGCGCTAACGCTCTCCGATGCCACCGATAACGCGCTGCCGACCACGCTGGATGGCGCGTGGCAGGAAGACGGCTCCGGGTATCGCATCGAATTGCGCCTGTCGCGCGCGCAGATGCCGGACAAGCTTGCGCTCAGCGTATTCGATTCCGCAACGCCAGCGGCCGAGATCGCCGAACCCCTGCCGTTGCTCGCGCTGTCGCCGGAATTGTCGACCGAGCTTGGTCGGTTCGCCCCCGAAGGCATGCGCGCGCGCCTACTCAGCGGCGAAGGCTGGGTGGTGGCGGAAACCGGCACGCTCGAAGGCGCAGCCACGGCGATGGGATCGCGGCGGCGCTGGCTGGAAAGCCTGGTCTATCGTCATCTGATCGCGCCCGGACTGACCCGTGCCGAAGATTTTTCCACCGCACTGCCGCGGCTGGCCGCGCCGGAAATCTGGCAGGCGCTGTCCGGCGTTGCATCCACCGCGTGGCACCCTTCGGCGTCCGAGACCCAGGTCGTGCTCGCCGCCGCGGTGCCGCTCAAGGCTGGCGGTGAAGTGCGCGGCGCACTGCTGCTGGAGCAAACCAGCGACGCCTTGCCGCTGCTGACGAATCGCGCACTGCTCAATCTGGGTGGCGCCAGCCTGCTCGCGCTGCTGATCGCTGGCGGCATGCTGTTCGCGTTTTCCAGCGTGCTCAGCCTGCGCATCCGCCGCCTGCGCAATGCCGCCGACCGCGCAATGCGCACAAGTGGAAAAATGGACACGGCCTTGCCCTTGCTCGGTGCACGTGACGAGCTCGGCGACCTCGCGCGCAGTTTCGCGCGCCTGCTCGATGAGGTCGGCGCGTACACCGACTACCTGCGCACGCTGGCGAGCAAGCTGTCACACGAACTGCAAACGCCGCTCGCAATCGTCAAGTCCTCTCTCGACAACCTCGACCATCAGGCGATGCCTGCCGATGCGCAGCCGTATCTGGCGCGCGCACGCGGCGGCGCAGAGCGACTGGGAGCTATCGTGCGCGCGATGAGCGAAGCCAGCCGCATGGAACGCGCAATCGCCGGCGCCGACGCCGAGGATTTCGACCTGGTCGCCGTGGTCCGCGGTTGCATCGAAGCCTATCGTCCGCTGATCGCACCGCGGCGGCTGGACAGCGAACTGCCGGCGTCGCCGCTGATCATGCACGGCGCGCCGGAACTGATTGCGCAGGCGCTGGACAAGCTCGTCGACAATGCGCGCAGCTTCGCGCCGGACGACGGTTGGGTGCGCATCGGTTTGACCGCGCGCGACGACGGCGCGGAAATCACTGTCGTCAACAGCGGCCCGCTGCTGCCACCGGCCATGCAGGATCGCTTGTTCGATTCGCTGGTCAGCGTGCGCTCGGCTTCCGCACTGAAACCTGTCGAGGTCGTTCACGGCCGCTCCGATGCACCGCATCTGGGCCTGGGCCTTTACGTCGTGCGGCTGATTGCCGAAGCGCATCGTGGCCAGGCCAGCGCACGCAATCTCGACGACGGCAGCGGCGTGGAGTTTTGCCTGCGCCTGCGCGGCATGCCGCGGCGGCCTCTTTTAGGCGCCGGCTGATTTACGAATCATTACGTATTTCACGCATTGGCGGCGCGACACTTTCCCCGCAATGTTCGTCCTAGGATAAAATCACCCGCCGCGAAGAGGAGAAGCTCGATGGAAGTTCGGCGTTTTCTCAGCGTAGTCGCATTGGCAGGCATCGCATCGCTGGTCCCTGCCATTGCGTTCGCGGGCGGTTCCGGCGGCATGGACAAGGTGGGTGCCTGGGATGAACCCGGGCATTTTTTCCCCGGCATCTATTTTGAGCACAAGGCGCAGTTCTATCTGAAGAACAAGGACTACCGCGCGGCGCTGGAGATGTTCGAACTGGCTTCCTATTGGGCCGACAAGGTCGCCCAATACAACACCGGCCTCATGTATTTCAACGGTATCGGCGTGCCTGTCGACAAACCACGCGGCGTTGCCTGGCTGCATATCGCCGCCTCGGCGCAGGACGATCTGGCAGCACGCGCGCTACAACTGGCTTATGCCGACCTGACGACCGAACAGCGCAGCACAGCCGATGCGACGTCGCGCCAGCTCGAGGCAAAATACGGCGACAGCGTGACCTTGCCGCGCGCGTTGAACCAATACAATGCCGATCTCACTGCAGTCACCGGTTCGCATCTGGGCTACGTCATCGGCAATCTCAGCATCCAGGAAGTCGGCGGTGGCGATGGCTTGCCCGAAATCGGCGCCGTCTATTTGCGTCGCCAGGACAAGACCATGCATGAACTGATCAGCAAGATCACCGGGCATGTGCGCGTAGGGGCAGTCCAGCCGCTCAAGGTCGCCGACAGCGCGCGCGGCAATGCATCGACGATACCGCTGGATATGCCGCAGCAGCCGGCGCCGGAATCGCACTGAACGTTTCGATGGTCCTCTTCCCCGAGTTTGTTCGCGCAGAGTAGGCGCCTCTGTATCAGTGCGCCGCGACTTGCTATCGTGCGCTGCCCGATAGTGTGGACCGCCGCATGATCTCGCAGGACGAATTCGCCGCGCTGGCCGCGCAAGGCTACAACCGCATCCCCGTGGTGCGCGAGGTCTTTTCCGATCTCGACACGCCGCTGTCGGTATACCTCAAGCTCGCCGACGGGCCCTACACCTATCTGCTCGAATCGGTCGAAGGCGGCGAGAACTGGGGACGCCATTCGATCATCGGCCTGCCCTGCCGCAAAGTATACAAATTGCATGGTAACCGCCTGAGCATCGAGGAGCACGGCTTCGCCGTCGAGCAGCGCGATCTGGCCGACCCGCTCGGCGAGATTGAGCGCATCCGCAACGAATACAAGGTGCCGCAACTGCCGCAGATGCCGGAATTCAGCGGCGGTCTGGTCGGCTATTTCGGCTTCGAAAGCATCGGCTACATCGAACCCAAACTCGCGCACTGGGATCGCCCCGATCAGCTCGGCATCCCCGATGTGCTGCTGATGCTCAGCGAAGAAGTGGCCGTGTTCGACAACCTCAAGGGCCGGCTGTACATCATCGTGCATGCCGATCCCGAACAGCCACAGGCCTATGCGCGCGCACATCGGCGCCTGGACGAACTCGCGTTCCGCCTGCGCCGTTCCGGGCCCAGCTATCCGGAAGTGCTCGATCCCAAGGCGCTTGAGGAAGCCGACTTCGTGTCGAGTTTCACCCGCGAGCAATACGAAGCCATTGTGGAAAAAGCGAAAGAGTATATTCGCGCCGGCGATATTTTCCAGGTCGTACCGTCGCAGCGCCTGTCGGTGCCGTTCCGCGCACGTCCGGTCGACGTATACCGCGCGCTGCGCGCGCTCAATCCCTCGCCGTACATGTATTTCCTCGACCTCGGCGGCACCCAGATCGTCGGCTCGTCGCCGGAAATCCTGGTGCGCCTGAAAAAGGGCAAAGTCGTGTTGCGCCCCATCGCCGGCACGCGCCCGCGCGGCAAGACCCGCGAAGAAGACTTGGGCTTGGAAGCCGAACTGCTCGCCGATCCCAAGGAACGCGCCGAGCATCTGATGCTGATCGACCTCGGCCGCAACGACGTCGGTCGCGTCAGCCAGACCGGCAGCGTGAAGCTCACCGAAAGTTTCGTGATCGAACGCTACTCGCACGTCATGCACATCGTCTCGCAAGTGGAAGGCGATCTGCGCGAAGGCCTCTCGTACATGGACGTGCTCAAAGCCACCTTCCCCGCCGGCACCGTTTCCGGCGCGCCGAAAATCCGCGCCCTGGAAATCATCCAGGAACTGGAACCGCACAAGCGCAACATCTACGCCGGCGCCATCGGCTACATCGGCTGGTGGGGCGACGCCGACACCGCCATCGCCATCCGCACCGCCGTCATTCAGGATGGCCGCCTGCATGTCCAGGCCGGCGGCGGCATCGTGTATGACTCCGATCCGGCGGCGGAGTGGGAGGAGACGATGAGCAAGGGACGAGCGTTGTTCAGGGCGGTGGCGCAGGCGGCTGGGGGGCTGTGAGATTACATCGCGTCCAACAACGCTCCGATTGGCCAGCCGAGAACTTTCGATTGCCATGACCATCGACTTTTCAACTTTGTTTATGTTTATGCAAACGGGGAAGCGCGGCTCTTTTTGCGCGCAATGTATGTCCGGTGAAACGGCCGAATCTTGCCTGGATCTATTGCGTCGCTTGTTCCATGGCCTGGAGAATCCGAGAACACCCGTCCCATTCAGTTGGGCAGAAGGCTCGCGCATCTATGACGTGCTGCTGTCTACGCTTCCAAGTTACCTAGTCTCCGATAGGGTATTGGACGTGTTGCAAACCGTTGGCGCGACAGGCTGGTCTCGATTTCCGATCGAACTGAGTGGCAAGACCGGCGAGCTGATCCCAGGCTACAGCGGCTTGGTAGTCACCGGCGGTTGTGGCCGATTGCAAAATGATCGCTCCCGCGTTGAGACGCGAATCGGTGCGAGCGGCAAGCCCTACAAGGTGAAGATCGGTCTGTTCTTCGACGAAAGCTGTTGGGACGGCACTGACGTGTTCACAGCGGAGGGCAGCACGTTCGTGTTCATGACCGGCAGGGTTAAGGACGCCTTGGAGGCCATGAAGATTTCGAACGCCAGCTTCACTCGGCTCTCAACTCTCGAACGCCAATGGTGATGTTGAAATAGTTTGAGCACGTAGGATGGATCGAGCGCAACGATACCCACACTGTCTTCGCCGAAACGACGATGGGTTGCGCTGCACTCAACGCACCCACGAACTGAATAGGCCGTTGCACCGTATCGACGCACACGTAATTGGGATCTGCGCAGCCTTTCCGCGCCCCGCGCGCAGAGCCTGGGGCGCCACGCAACGTGCTTTCTTTCTTGGTGACTTCTTTCTTTGCACGAGTAAAGAAAGAAGTTACCCGCTCCTCCGCAGGAGGAGTGGAAGCTCTTCTCTCCAAATCGCAGCAAAGAAAGAACTGGATTCCCGCCTGCGCGGGAATGACGAGCAAAAGCAAATGCCGCCATCCCCAAACGCAATGATGCTCACTTCGAAATCAGCAGCAGCAATGACTGCCCACACTGGTTGTAGCCAGTACCTCCACCGCCAATGAACGCTTCGCTTCCTGGCGACACGAACGTATTCGCACCATCGTTCCAGTTGCAGGTGTCGGTGACGCGATACCAATTCGTGCCGGTGGGCGGTGGCGGCAAGGTGAACGCGACGTTGCCGGACCAGCCGTTGAACGCGATGTACATTGAATTCGCATCGCCGAAATCCGTGGCCTTCACGGTGTAGGCGATCGCATAGTTGCTGGTGTTGTTCCAGTAGGCATTGTCCGCAACGGCGCCGCTCGGTTGGTACCAGACCACTTCGCTGCCGGTGTACCAGGTAACCGGACGCAGCGCCGGATGTGCCTTGCGGAACGTGATCAGGCGTTGTGCAAATGTATAAAAATTCGTCTGGTCGGTGCTGAAGCTATAGTTTAGCCAGTTGCCCGACGAATCGAGGTTGTAGGCGTTGTTGTTGCATTGGAGCGTGCGCAGATGCTCATCGCCGCCCTGCAGCAACGGCGTACCGGCCGACAGCAGGGTGAATGCGAGGCCCGTGCGCGCCGCCCGGCGCTGGTCGAAAGCGCTGCCGCTGCCGTTCGACATGCCCTGATCCCAGCTGTAGTTCGACGACGTGCCACCGTCTGACGGTCCCCACGGCCACGCCTGGTTGTTGCTGGATCCGTTGCACGAATAGACGTCCTTGAGCGTCATGCCATCGTGCACGTCGATGAAGTTCGTCGAATTCCACGGTGCGCGGCCGTTCGCCTGGAACAGGTTCGACGATCCGGTGAAGTCGTTTGCGTCCTGCGTGATATGGATCGTCATACTGCCGAAATCGTTCTGCGCCTGGCGCACGCTGTCGCGGAACAAGCCATTCCACTCCGACCAGCCTTGCGGGAAAGCACCGAGTTGATACGCGCCAATTCCGGACGCCGCCCATGGCTCGGCAAAAAGATCCACGCCGCTGCCGCCGGCCGCCGGACGCACGGTGAATTCGTGCAGGATGCGGTTGATGGCGACGTTTGGATCCGAGGCGCTGAAGTTGTAGCAACCGTTCGTGCAGGTGTTGCCCAGCACCGCGGCCAGATCGAAGCGGAAGCCATCCACGCCCAGCGTGTTCTTCCAGTACGCCAGCGAGTCGATGATCAGATTCTGCGCGACCGTGTTGTAGGTGTTGAAATTCGCGCCGATGCCAGTGTTGTCGTAGAAGTACTGGTTGCCCGACGCAAGTTCGTAGTAGGTCTTGTTGTCCAGACCGCGCCACGACGTGATGCTGGCCGTGCTCGGGTCGGTGCCGCTCCAGGTGCCGCCCTCGGAAGTGTGGTTGTAGACTACGTCGATGTATACCTTTATACCAGCGTTGTGGAACGCCTGCACCATCGCCTGGAATTCGACAGTCGGGCCGCCGGCTGTCTTGTTCGAAGAGTAACGCCGATCCGGCGCGAAATAGTCCTCGGTCATGTAGCCCCAATAGTTCTGGTTCACATCCGAATTGGGCACGACATCGTTCGCGTCGTTCTGCGTTTCCTGCACCGGCAGGAATTCCACCGCGGTGACGCCGAGGCTGGCGAGATACCCCGCCTTGAGTCCGGCGCCCTTGTAGGTGCCGCGATAGGCTGCGGCGATGCTCGAATCCTGCTTGGTGAAGCCGCGTGCATGCACCTCGTAGATGACATCGTCTTTCTGCGCACGCGTAGGCTTGGTGCCGGTGCCTTGGCCGCTGGCGGCCAGGACAATGCCCTTGGACGCGTACGTGCCGCTGTCGATATTGCGATAGCCCGCGCCCGTCGCGAATTTTGTCGCGTCCTGATTCGACGCGTTGAGTGGATCCTGACTCACTTCGCGCGCATACGGATCGAGCAGCAGCTTGTTCGGATTGAAACGGTTGCCGCTTGCGTCGACATCGCTGACAAAACCCAGCGAGGATCCTTTCGTCCAGCTCGCGCTGTACGTCCAGTTCGGACCCCACGCGCGATAACCGTAGTACACCGCACCAGTGATGCCCGCAGATTGCAACGACGCGACCGACACCGTGGTCGACCACACGCCGCCTCCGACCGCGCTGAGCACGTATACCGCCGATTCCTGCGCGCCGTAGCCGCTGGCGTATAGGTCCAGCTCCACACGCGTCGCGGAGGAGGAATAGACGCGGAACGTGATGCTGGTCTTCTGCGCGTTGTAGCCCGCGCCGAGATTCATGCTGTTGATGGATGCGCGCGCCGGTGCGACGACCGTGGCAGCCAGGGCCAGAAAAACCAGCAGTGCGGCGAGGATCTTCGAACACTTCATGCGTCGTGCCTCCATAGCGGTGCGTGGTGCGCAATGAATTTCCCGAGCGCACCGCATCCTAGAGACAATCGCATTGCAGCAACCAGAGGGTGAATACGTATTCACGCACGATGGGTTGCTAGTTACCACTCGACACGCTGTGTCCGTTCCGCTTCAAGATGTTTGGCTGGAATGGTGGCTACTCAACGCGATATCGCCGTCCACAGATCGGCGGATTCATGGATGAAGGGAACCGTCCGCGGTGCCGAGCACCGCAGGTGGGAAAGAGCCCGCAGAGTTGCGGCGATGGATCGCCGCAATTGCGAAGCAGGCCGTCACGCTGTATCGATGCACACGTAATTGGGATCTGTGCAGCTTTTACGCACCCATGCGTAAAACCTGGGGCGCCAAGCCGCGTGCTTTCTTTCTTGGTGACTTTTTTCTTTGCACGAGCAAAGAAAGAAGTTACCCGCTCCTCCGCAGGAGGAGTGGAAGCCCTGCTTTCAAACGACTCATCAACCTGGAACGCCACCCTCACCCAACCCTCTCCCGCCAGCGGGAGAGGGGAAATTCAGTGCACAGAACTCACCCGCCAAACGACATTGCCGACATCATCCGCAACGAGCAACGCGCCATGCTTGTCGAGCGCAACACCGACAGGCCGCCCATACGCATCGTCGTGATCATCCAAAAATCCAGTGAGCACGTCGATCGGTGCACCCGCAGGCTTGCCGTTTTCGAACGGCACAAAAATAACTTTGTATCCGCTAAGCGGCCGACGATTCCATGAACCGTGCTGGCCGACGAACATGCCGTTGGCAAACGTTGCAGGCAAGGTCGTGCCCACGGACGATGTCAGTCCGAGCGATGCTGTATGCGGCCCCAAGGCGTAATCCGGCACGATCGCCTTGGCGACCATATCCGGCTGCGGCGGATTCACGCGTGTGTCGACATGCTGCCCGTAATAGCTGTACGGCCAACCGTAAAATCCGCCGTCGCGCACCGAAGTCAGATAGTCGGGAACCAGGTCGCTGCCGATTTCATCGCGCTCGTTCACTACGGTCCACAACGCGCCACTGGCAGGTTCCCAGGCCATCCCGTTCGGGTTGCGCAGTCCCGATGCAAAGACGTGATGAGCGCCGGTCTTGGGGTCGATTTCCCAGATCGCGGCGCGTTCGGCCTCTGCCGGAATACCATTTTCCGCGACATTGCTGTTGGAGCCCACGGTCACGTAGAGCTTCGTTCCGTCCGCGTTGGCGATGACATTTTTTGTCCAGTGGTGATTGATGGTACCGGCCGGCAGGTCGGCGACTTTAACGCCGGCTGCCGCGATATGCGTGTCGCCCGTGGCGTAGGGAAAACGCATCAGCGCATCCGAGTCGGCAACGTACAGATCGTTGCCGACGAGTGCCATGCCGAACGGCGAATTCAACCCGGTCAGCAACTCGGTGCGCACATCCGCCTTGCCGTCACCTTTGGTATCGCGCAGCAGGGTGATGCGGTTGGCGCTGGGCACGGCGGCGCCGGCTTTCTTCATGGCGATGCCCTTCACCCATGCCTTGATGCCCTTGCCGTCATCGGGTTTCGGCGGCGCATTGGTCTCGGCAACCAGCACGTCGCCGTTGGGCAGCACGTACACCCAACGCGGATGATCCAGGCCGTCAGCAAAAGCATTGACCTGGGTACCATCGGCAGTGTGTGGCGTGACGCCTGCCGGCCAGCCTTTGGCAGGCGCGATATTCAAGGTCGGGATCAGGGTCTCGTGCGGAGCGGGCAAGTTCGGTTGCGGTCCCATGCCCGCCGAGACCGGCAGGGTGGCCATTTCGCTGCACGCCGACAATGCGAGTATCGATGCGGCGATAGCGGTTGCAACAGCGCGCCGTTGCAAAGTCGCGGCGACGCGACATTCATGCCTTGATTCAAGCGTACAACCGTTCATCGCTGTTCCTCCTTGAGTTGAAGCGTCCTGGTGCAGATCATGGCAAACATGTCGCGTCCAGTCAGCAGGCCGCCGCGCATTGCAGCTACCATGGACATCTGCCGTTCAGCGTCAGGTTCGCCTCCGGTCAATCCCTATTTTGCGAGCACATGACTTGTAGTTACATCAGCCATTAACTTGTCCGCAACACCGTAGACAGCAGTGCGAACAACGCTGACTGTGCGCCCACGCTTAACAAACGTTGCCACAGCTCTAAACGAGCCTTCTGTTTGGTTCCCGAGAAAATTCGAATTCAAAGATATGGCAAGTGGAAATCCTTTCATTCCCTCGACCGCATCACCGGGCCCCATAACCAGCACGGTTGCAGTGACATCCGCCAGCCACAGCAGTGCGCCCGCATGCACAACACCGAACGGATTCTTGATTCCGGAAGTCACGGGCATTTCTGAAACGACGCGTTCTGCCGAGCGCTCCGTTATGACAAATTCGATCTTCCCTTCAACTTTCACGATGACTCCTCCTCAATGCGGTTACCAACAAATTAACCAACAATCTGCTTTGGCGCAGGTTGATCACTTCGACCTTCCTGCTCGCAGTGATGCAAGAATCTGCGTGCGGCACGCGGCAAGAATTTCATCTGCCAACGGCGAGTCATCCGGGCAGGCGCGCGACAACACCAATGCGCCGACTGCGTGAGCAAACGTATCGATCATCTTTGCCCGCACTTGCCTCTGATCGAATTTCTCCCCTGCAAGGTCTTTGTGCTTGAAAGCGGCCAGGCTGCTTTCGATGCCGTGTGCAAACGTTGCCTTGATGTCATCTGATTGACGCGCCGCGTCCCCACTGAGGGCTGCCATTGTGCAACCCGCGCCTCGTTGGTCACGGTGTTCCCGGGACAAGTAGTGCTTGACGAACCGGGCAAGGTCTACACCACGGCTGTTTGCCACGCGCTGTGAAATCCCGCTCGCTGCCGCTTCGGCCATCAGATCGGCCTTGGAGTGGAAGTGTTTGTAGAACCCGCCATGGGTGAAGCCGGCAGCCGCCATCAAGTCAGCTACGCCCACGCCGTCGTAACCGCGCTCCCGGAAAAGGGCGGCGGCGGTCTCGACGATGTGCGCGTGATTCTCCTGGGCCTGTGCTTTGGTGACTTTCATTTCCGAACCTCTTCCATCAGACAACATCAGGCCGTCAAGATAACATTGATGATGATCATAATCAAAGCTATTGACATTTTAGATTATGAGTATCATCATAAACTCAGACCAGCTCATTCAGGCCCATGCCATGACCACCACCAACTCTTATTCCCCGACCACCGCGAAGACGCAGTACGTCGATGCCGGATCCACCCGCTACGCCTACCGCAGGATCGGCACCCAGCAAGGCACGCCCTTGGTGCTGTTGCACCGCTTCAGGGCTACCATCGACTGGTGGGACCCAACGTTCATCGAGGCATTGGCCGTCGAGCGCGATGTGATCCTGTTCGACAACGTGGGTATTGGTTATACGCAAGGGACACCGATGAATACCGTGGAGGCCTTCGCCTCCGGAGCCATCGCCTTTATCGAGGCCCTCGGCCTGCCGCAGGTCGATCTGCTTGGCTGGTCTTTCGGTGGCGTCGTGGCCCAGGACGTCGTGCTGCAGCGGCCCGACCTGGTCCGCAAGCTCATCGTGGCCGGCAGCGGTTCCGGCTCCGCACCTGGCATGCCTGCGATGGGCGAGCGGGTTGCGAACATCATGCTCAAGCCGAATTCCGATCTCGAAGATGTGCTCTACCTGTTCTACCCGGAGACGGAGGCCGCCCGTGCCAAGGGCATGGAACACTTCAGCAAGATCGCCGCCGACATGCCAGTGAACGCACCGGTCGTGACGCAGGAAGCCGCAATGGGCCAACTTGCCGCCATCACGGCGACGCTGTCGGCACCCTGGGAACAGGTCGCCGTCAAGCTGAAGACGATCACTCTGCCGGTGCTGTACGCCAATGGCGCTCACGACGTGATGATCGATGCGTTCGCCTCGTACGCGGCAGTGCAGGTACTGCCGAACGCGAAGCTCGTGCTGTACAGCGATGCCGGACACGCCTTCCTGTTTCAGCATCTCGAGAATTTTACCGCCGAGGTGAAGGCTTTCCTGCATGACTGAGTGTCTGCTCCCGACCCAGCAACATTGCTGCAGATGATTATCCACAACCTAATGAGAGTTAATGACATGACAAATCCAAAAAATGGCGTTGCCTTGGTGACCGGTGCTTCCTCCGGCATTGGCCTGGTGACGGCTCAAGCGCTGGTGAACGCAGGCTACCGAGTGTTCGGCACCAGCCGTAAGCCAGTTGCCAACTCACCGGGTGTCAGCATGCTGATCTGCGACGTCACCGACGAAGCCTCGGTGCGAGCACTGATTGAACAGATCATGAAACAGGCCGGACGGATCGACCTGGTGGTCAACAATGCCGGGATTGGCCTGCTTGGCGGCGCGGAAGAATCTTCCATCGGTCAGGTCCAGCGCCTGTTTGACGTCAACGTTTTTGGCGTGGCGCGCGTCGTCAACGCCGTGTTGCCGATCATGCGTACGCAAAAGAGCGGCCGGATCATCAACATGAGCTCAATCCTTGGCCTGATCCCTTCTCCGTTCAACGCGTTCTATGCGTCAACCAAACATGCTATCGAAGGCTATTCGGAATCACTCGATCATGAGGTGCGTGCCTTCGGTATCCGCGTTTTACTGGTTGAGCCCGGGGTTACACGCACCTCGTTCGAAGAAAACCTGACGCGCGCCGATCAACTGCTGCCGGCCTATGCCCTCGATCGGGCGCGCAGCGAAAACCTGATGCGCAAGTGGGTCGAAGCAGGCGATCCGCCGCAGGTCGTCGCCGACACGGTGGTCAAGGCCGCGACGGCCCGGAAACCGAAGCTGCGCTATTCCGCAGGCAAGCAGTCGAGCCAGGTCCGCTCCCTCCGCCGTTTCATGCCGGAGCGTTTGGTCGACAGCATCATGCGCAAGTTCAACGAATTCCCAGCCTAGGGTTTCACATGACCACTGACGCCACCGCTTTGCCAAGGGCATCTACGAACAAGGCCGCTGGAACAGCACGACATTCCTCCGCGCGCCATTTGGTAAGCTGGCAGAACGCATCCTCAGCATTGTCCTGCATTGAGCGCGGATAGCGCCGCCTTCCGTTTTTCGGGTAGGAAAAACATGACCCGACACAACCACCCATATCTTCACGGCAGTTGCGACTGCAAGAATGGAACGCCGATGCTCGCGGCCCAAGGAATTTCCAGGTCAGTATCCGGGCGGCTTCCGGTACAATCCCATGCCTATCGAGCAGGGCCGGCGTGGGACCTCCAAAATGTTATTGATGATCGACAACTACGACAGCTTCACCTACAACCTCGTCCAGTACCTGGGCGAGCTGGGCCAGGACGTGCGCGTTGCGCGCAACGACGAGCTGTCGGTCGAGCAGATCCGCAAGCTCGCACCCGAACGTATCGTGATCTCGCCCGGTCCGGGAACGCCGAATCAGGCGGGCGTGTCGCTGCAATTGATCGAAAAACTCGGCGGACAGTATCCGATTTTCGGCGTCTGTCTCGGCCATCAAAGTATCGGCCAGGCATTTGGCGGGAATGTCATTCGTGCACAGCGGATCATGCACGGCAAGACTTCGATGATCCATCACTCAGGCAAAGGCGTGTTCGCCGCGTTGCCGAATCCGTTCCAGGCCACGCGCTACCATTCGCTGGTTGTGGAAAAATCCACATTGCCGCACTGCCTGGAAGTCACGGCATGGACACAGAATGACGACGGCAGCATCGACGAGATCATGGGCCTGCGCCATCGCACGCTCGCGATCGAAGGCGTGCAGTTCCATCCCGAATCGATCCTGACCCAGCACGGGCACGCCCTGCTGCGCAATTTCCTGCACACCGCGCGTCTGGCCGCGTAACCGGGATCAGTCATGGCGATCACTCCGACCGAAGCGCTGCAGCGCACGATCGAGCATCGAGAAATCTTCGCGGACGAAATGGTCGATCTTATGCGCCAGATCATGCGCGGCGAAGTTTCGCCACTCATGGTCGCAGCCATCCTCACCGGCCTGCGCGTGAAGAAGGAAACCGTCGGCGAGATCGCGGCGGCGGCAAGCGTGATGCACGAAATGGCAGCACGCGTGCATACGCCCGCCTACGAACACTTCGTGGATATCGTCGGCACCGGCGGCGACAACTCCGGCACATTCAATATTTCCACAGCCTCGATGTTCGTCGCTGCGGCCGCGGGCGCGCGCGTGGCCAAGCACGGCAACCGCAGCGTGTCGTCCAAATCCGGCAGCGCCGATGTGCTCGAAGCGTTCGGCGCGGTGATCGATCTGGCGCCGGAACAAGTGGCGGCGTGCCTGGAAGAGACCGGCATCGGTTTCATGTTCGCGCCAATCCATCATCCGGCGATGAAGGTCGTCGCGCCGGTGCGCAAGGAAATGGGCGTGCGCACCTTGTTCAATATCCTCGGGCCCCTGACCAATCCGGCCGGTGCGCCGAATATCCTGATGGGCGTGTTTCACGCGGACCTGGTCGGCATCCAGGTGCGCGCGCTGCAACGGCTCGGCGCGCATCGCGCGCTGGTGGTGTGGGGCCGCGACGGCATGGATGAGATCACGCTCGGTGACGCGACCATGGTCGGCGAACTGCGCGGGGATGATGTGCGCGAGTACGAAATCCATCCACGCGATTTCGGACTGGCGGTATCGGCAAGCGACGCGCTACGCGTAAACGATGCGGCCGAGTCGCGACTGCGCGTACTCGAAGCGTTCGAGAACAAACCCGGCCCGGTGCGCGACATCGTGCTGCTCAATGCCGGCGCAGCGCTGTTCGTGGCAGGGCTGGCCGACTCGATCGCAGGCGGCATCGACAAGGCGCGCTCCGTTGTCGCCTCTGGCGCCGCGCGCGCCAAGCTCGACCGTTTTGTTGCGGCGACGCGCCGCCTTGCCGGTCGCTAGGCCGATGGACGATATCCTGCAACGCATTCTCGCGCGCAAGGCGGGCGAAATCGCTGAACGCAGTGCGCGCACGACGCTCGAAGAATTGCGTGTGCGCTGTGCCGATGCAGCGCAACCGCGCGGCTTTGTCGATGCGCTGCGGACGAAGATTGACGCCGGCGACGCAGCCGTTATCGCCGAAGTGAAGAAGGCCAGCCCCAGCCAGGGTGTCATTCGCGCGGACTTCGATCCCGCTGCCATCGCGCGCAGCTACGACCGCGGTGGTGCCACCTGCTTGTCCGTGCTCACCGATATCGATTTCTTTCAGGGCGCCGACGCCTACCTGCGCGAAGCCCGCGAAGCCTGCGCGCTGCCGGTGCTGCGCAAGGATTTCACTATCGATACCTATCAGGTTTACGAAGCCCGGGTTCTTGGCGCCGATTGCATCCTGTTGATCGTCGCCGCACTCACCGATGCCGCGCTCGCCGAATTGTCGGAGCTTGCGCATAAGCTCGACATGGATGTGCTCATCGAAGCGCACGACGAGCAGGAACTGGCGCGCGCCTTGGCCACGCCGGCGCGCCTGATCGGCATCAACAACCGCAATCTGCGTACGTTCCAGACTTCGCTGGATACCACACTGAACCTTCGCCATCGCGTTCCTGCTGATCGCCTGCTGGTGACCGAAAGCGGCATCCACTCGCGCGCCGATGTGCAGCGCATGCGCGCGGCCGATATCAATGCTTTTCTGGTCGGCGAGGCGTTCATGCGCGCCGACGATCCCGGCGAGGAACTGCGGCGGTTATTCACTGATGAAAACTGATGCCGTCGCAAACCCGACGCCGGTTGTGCTGTTCGATTTCGATGGAGTGCTGGTACACGGGGATTCATTTGCGCGATTCCTGCGCGCACAAATCGGTGCCTCATGCTGGCGCACAGCGCTTGCGCTGCTGGCCACGCCGGTCGCGCTTCCATTGTTGCTGACCCGCCGCGGTATGCCGACTGGCGCAAGAATCTACTCTCGTATCGCCCAGCTTGGATTGGATCACGATACCGTTCGCGAGCGCATGCGCGTGTTCGGTGCTGCTTTGGGTCAGCGCGCGGATATAGTCATCGCCGCCGGCATCGCCGCGTTACGCGCGCATCTTGCGGCAGGCGAACGTGTGATCATCGTCAGTGGCTGCGAGCAAACACTGGTACACGCCATTCTGGCGCAGCACGCGCTGGACCATGTGGAAATTGTGGCCTCGCGCATCGGCCCGGGCGGACGTCACTGTTACGGCGAGCACAAGCTCCAAGCGCTCGCAGAAGTGGGTATTGCTCCACCGTGGTCGATCGCCTATTCCGATTCGCTATCTGACTTGCCGCTGTTGCGCAATGCCCACCGGCCGGTCCTGGTGAATGCCGTCAAGGTTCTGGTCGAGCGGGCGGCGGTCGCGCTCGAGCGCGTGCCGGAGCGCTGCGATTGGCAATAACCGGCGCGCTTGCCAGGGAACCACCCATGCATTACGTTAGCACTAACGTAAGTGCTTACGGAAATCGTCATGTTCCTTCAATCCCAAGCTGAACTGGCCCTGGGCAGTCGCTTCAGGGCGCTGAGTGAAAGCCTTTACGGCATTGCCAATGCCGCCTACCGCGCCACCGGCGTGGAACTGGATGCGCATTGGTTTCCAGTGCTGCGCTACCTGCAGGTGAAAGGCCCGGCAGGGGTGGGCGAGATTGCTACCGCGATTGGCCAGACCCACTCGGCGGTAAGCCAGCTCGCGTCGAAACTGCAACGCAGTGGCTGGCTCAACCGCAAGAGCGATCGCGGCGATGCGCGGCGCAGCGTGCTGGATCTGAGCGTCGAAGGCGAGCGCCGGCTCAGCGGCATGGGGCCGATCTGGTACGCAATCCGTCGCGGTGCTGCCGCAGCAGTGACGCGCAGCAGCGGCGCCTTGCTTGGCGCGCTGTCCAAACTCGAGGCCGACATCGACAGCGGCCGCGTGCAGCGCGAGATCCTCGCCGAGCATGCGCGCCTGCGCGTCGCCAAGCCCGACATCAAGCCGTTCCGGCGCGAATGGCGCGAGCATTTTTACCGCATCAACGCGGAGTGGCTGGAGCGCCACTGGACGATCGAGGACATCGACCACCGCGTGCTGTCGCAACCGGAAAAGCTTGTGCTCGAACCCGGCGGCGCTATCTTCTTCGCACTGGTCGACGGCGAAGTGATCGGTACCTGTGCGCTGCTGCAGGAATTGCCGGGAGTGTTCGAGCTGACCAAGATGGGCGTCGAAACCGGCTGGCGCGGCATCGGCGCCGGCCGCTTGCTGATCCAGGCGATCATCCAGGAGTTCCACAAGCGCCGCGGCAAGACGCTGTTCCTGGAATCGAACAAGCGCCTGGGGCCGGCACTCAAACTCTATGAAAGCGCCGGTTTCGTGCATCAGCCCGCGCCGCGGCCGGGGTCGCACTACCAGCGTTCGGATGTCTACATGATCTATGAGCCGAAGGCAACGAAGGCGCGCAAGCGGACGTAGGGAGCGGTACGTAAAGGCCGTTCGCCCTGAGCGCAGCGCCGGAGGCGCGAAGTCGAAGGGGATGTGGCGTTTCGACTTCGCTCGCTGCGCGAGCTACGCTCAACGCGAACGGTTTTCTTGTTGGCGCGTGTGCGTCCGAGACACGATTAATGCGTGCCGAAGACCACGATAGTCTTGCCTGCCACCGAAATCATGCCCTGTTCTTCCAGCTGCTTGAGCACGCGTCCAACCATTTCGCGCGAGCAACCGACGATGCGGCTGATTTCCTGGCGCGAAATGCGGATTTGCATGCCTTTTGGATGCGACATCGCATCGGGCTCTTCGGTCAGGTCGATCAGGGTCTTGGCGACGCGGCTGGTCACATCCATGAACGCCAGGCGGCTGACCTTGCGTGAGGTGTGCAGCAGGCGGTTAGTCAGCTGGGTGCCGATTGCGAACAGCACTTTGGCGCATTCTTCGCGCAGCGTGCCTTCAAACAGCTGGAACATGCGCTCGTAGCTGATCTCGGCCAGGTCGCAGGAAGTGCGCGTACGCACCATGACTTCGCGCCGCGGAGTTTCCACAAAGATGCCCATCTCGCCGATGAATTCGCCGGCATTGATGTAAGCCAGGATCAGCTCGCGGCCTTCTTCGTCCTCGGTGGATACCGTCACCGAGCCCTCGATGATGAAATACAGGATATTGGCCGAATCGCCGGGGCGGATGATGACGGTCTTGGTCGGATAGCGGCGGCGATGGCATTGCGCCAGGAAACGCTCGAGCGCGGGACGGTCAAGTACCAGCGAACTCGGCGCCTGCACGCGGTTAACCGCGCGTTGCAGCGTAAAGCGTAGGTCCACCATGCCCAAACCGCGTCTCCCGTAGCCGAGTTTGACAATCCAAGCATCCTGCCTCGTTGGCACTCGCATCATCGCTGATGCGCCAATATGCTGCGCCAATCTCAGTCGAAATCGGTGCTTTCATTCCCCACCGGGGGGGATATTAGCGCAATTGGGCCGCGACGCCAGTTTTCCGCGCGGGCAAAGTGGTACATAATTCGCGCCCTCGACGGCACCGGCCTTCAGCAAAGGTAATCGTGTGAAACCTCTTCCGCGTTTGAAATTGCAGGGTTTCAACAACCTGACCAAGGCGCTCAGCTTCAATATCTACGACATCTGCTATGCGGTGACTCCGGAACAGCGCGACCGTTACATCGAATACATCGATGAGCAGTACGACGCGGACCGCCTGACCAAGATACTGACCGATGTGGCCGAGATCGTGGGTGCGAACATCCTCAACATCGCCCGCCAGGACTACGACCCGCAGGGCGCGTCGGTGACGATCCTGATTTCCGAGCATCCGGTGGTGGAGAAGATCGGCCGCGACATGATCTCCGACGCAGTCGTGGCGCACCTGGACAAGAGTCACATCACCGTGCACACCTACCCGGAGACGCATCCGCACAACGGCATCGCCACGTTTCGCGCCGATATCGACGTGGCCACCTGCGGCGTCATTTCACCGCTGAAGGCGTTGAACTATCTGATCGACAGTTTCGAGTCCGATATCGTGACCATGGACTATCGCGTGCGCGGCTTCACCCGCGACGTGAAGGGCAAGAAACATTACATCGACCATCGCATCAATTCGATCCAGGAATACCTGGCCAAGCACATACGCCAGAAATACGAGATGTTCGACGTCAACGTGTATCAGGAAAATATTTTCCACACCAAGATGCACGTGAAGGAATTCGACCTGGAAACCTACCTGTTCGAGGCACACGCCGAGGACCTGTCGTTCAAGGATCGCCAGCGCATCGAATCGTTGCTCAAGCGCGAGATTGAAGAGCTGTTCCACGGCAGAAACCTTACTTGACGTTTGCAAAGCCGGGCCTTCTGCCCGGCTTGCCCCGATACCTTCGGCCCATGCCTAATTTATGTGCATGCGTTAGCTTGCGCGTCTGAATTTTCGACGCCATCGCTTTCTGGAGATCCCCGATGAAACGTACCGCCCTTGCCGTGGCCTGCGTCACCTTGCTCGCCGCGTGTTCGCAGGCACCTGAAGCGCCGAAGCAGACCGCGGCGCCCGCCGCCCCGCCCGCAGCAGCGCCGCCGCTTTCTTCAGGCATCGATCTGCAATACGTCGATAGCAGCGTGCGCGCGCAGGATGACTTCTATCGCCATCTGAACGGCAAATGGCTCGATACGTTCGAGATTCCGGCCGACAAGTCCGGCTACAGCTCGTTCACCAAGATCTATGACGAGACCCAGGTGCAGTTGCACGATCTTGTCGACGAAGCGTCCAAGGCCGGCTCCAGTGCCGGCGCGAATCAGCAAAAAGTCGGCGACATGTACACCAGCTACATGGACGAGGCCAAGCTCGAAGAACTCGGCGCAAAACCGCTGGCGCCGGATTTCGCAACGATCGATGCGCTCAAGGACAAGAAGGATATCGCTGCGCTAATCGGCGATTTGAGTAAGTGGACCACCCAGGCTGGATCGTTTGGACCGTCCGGCTCGACCCTGCCCTTCGTCATGTTCGTGCATCAGGACAACAAGGATTCGACCAAATATGTCGTCGACTTCCAGCAGAGCGGCATCGGCTTGCCGGACCCGGATTATTACCTGAAGGACGACGACGCCAAGCTCAAACAGATGCGCGCGCAGTATCAGACCCACGTCGAAAAGATGCTGACCTTGGCCGGCGACAAGGATGCAGCGAAAAGCGCGAAGGACATCGTTGCGCTGGAAACCGAACTGGCGAAGGCGCAATGGACAAAGGTCCAACTGCGCGATCCGATCAAGGCCTACAACAAGATCGAGATTGCCAAGCTCGATGCGCTTGCTCCGGGCTTCGACTGGAAAGCGTATCTGGACGCGTCGGAACTGGCCGGCAAAGTCGACTACGTCATCGTCGGTCAGCCGACGTATCTGTCCCAGTTCGCCAAGATTCTCGGCAAGGCGCCGCTGCCGGCATGGAAGTCATATTTCCGCTGGCACGTGCTGAACGACTACGCGCGCTACCTGAGCAAGCCCTTTATCGAAGAGAACTTTGCCTTCAACGGCACCACGCTCAATGGCACGCCGCAGGATCAGGTGCGCTGGAAGAAGGGCATCAGCCTGGTCAGCACGCAGCTTGGCGAGGCGCTCGGACAGGCGTATGTCGGCAGGAATTTCCCCCCGGAGAGCAAGGCCCGTGCCGAAGCGCTGGTCAGCAACCTGCTCGCGGCGTTCAAGGCCGACATCGATACGCTGGACTGGATGGGGCCGGAGACCAAGAAGGCAGCACAGGCCAAGCTCGCCAAGATAGCGGTCAAGATCGGCTATCCGGACACGTGGCGCGACTATTCCAAATTGAGCGTGACCAAAGACGACCTCGTCGGCAACGTCAAGCGCGGCAACACGTTCGAGTACGAGCGCAACATCGCCAAGCTCGGCCAGCCGATCGACCGCGGTGAGTGGGGCATGACGCCGCAGACGATCAATGCCGAATACAACCCGGAGATGAACTCGATCGAATTCCCCGCGGCGATCCTGCAGCCGCCGTTCTTCTTCGCCAAGGCCGATGACGCAGTGAACTACGGCGCGATCGGTGCCGTGATCGGTCACGAGATCTCGCACGGCTTCGACGATCAGGGCGCGCAATACGACGGCGACGGCAACTTGCGCGACTGGTGGACCAAGGACGACCACGCGAAATTCGCCGCCAAGGCCAAGGCGTTGGTTGACGAATACAACGCGTTCGAGCCGGTGGCCGGCTATCACATCAATGGCGAATTGACGCTGGGTGAGAACATCGCCGACAACTCGGGCCTGGCGATCGCGTTCAAGGCGTACAAAATTGCGACAGCGGCCAAGCCCGCGCCAGTGATCGACGGTTTCACTGGCGAGCAGCGTGTGTACTTGGGTTTTGCGCAGGTCTGGCGCGGCAAGAATCGCGACAATCTCGCAATCCAGCTGACCAAGACCGATCCGCATTCGCCGCCACAATTCCGTGGCACCGGCACGGTGGTGAATCAGAACGGCTTTTTCGAGGCATTCGATCTCAAGCAAGGCGACAAGATGTACCGCGCGCCAGATCAGCGCGTGATCATGTGGTAACGCTCTATTAGCAGCAAGAACAAAAAAGCCGGCGCAATGCCGGCTTCTTGTTGGGCTGGATTCCGGGATTCCGCATCAGCCATTAGCCTGCGTTCATATAGCAGGAGTTAGGCTGCGTTAATTGCGCCTCATCGGCGTTTTGGCGTTACAGGAGGTCCACAATGAAATGGGCAGGTATGTACTTGGTCGGATTTATCGTGCTGATCGGCGGCCTCCTCGCCGCGCTCTGGAAGCTGGGCATCCTTGAGAATATCGGCACCACGTGGACCGTTATTGGGATCGTCATCCTGATTGGCTTCGGCATCATGTTTGCCGTGTCCAACAGCGGCACCAAGGAAAATATCCAGATCGATCGCAAGTGAGTCAAGCGCTGCTTAGAAACGGTACGCAACCGCCTTCATGATGCCGCTGGCCAGCCGCATCAGCGCCGGAATCGGCGCCGGCAGGTCGACGCCGCCGGCAGCTTGCGCGGCCTTGCCATGGCGCGCTTCGTCGGCCTGCATCTGCGCAACGACGGCGCGGCTGCGCTCGTCGGCATCCGGCAGCTTTTCCAGGTGCTCGCCCAGATGCGCTTCGACTTGGCGTTCGGTTTCGACCACGAAGCCCAGACTCACACTGTCGCTGACCAGCGCCGCCCCAGCGCCGAGCGCGAAACTGCCGGCGTACCACAGCGGATTCAGCAGGCTGGGGCGGCTGTGCAACGCGTCGAGGCGTTCGGCGCACCAGGCCAGGTGGTCCGTTTCCTCCGCCGCGGCGTGAAGCAACTGCGCGCGCGTTGTCGGGTCGCGCGCGATCGCGGCCTGTCCCGAGTACAAAGCCTGCGCACAGACTTCCCCGGTGTGATTCACACGCATGAGGCCCGCGGCGTGGCGGCGTTCGGATTCAAGCAACAAGCCTTCGGCCATGCCGGAAGCGGGCGATTGCCGCGTTGATTCCTGGACGGCACCGAGCGCAGTCGACAGCGCCCGCTCGATTTCGATCAAGGCGCGATCAATGCTGGACAGTTGGCGGACAAACATGGATCAATTGTCCAGCTGTTGCGCGAGCAACGCAATCGGATGCATGACGGGAAGGTCGTTGCCGCGCTGACGTAAGCCATTATCCAGAAACAACCGGCAGCCGACATTGCTGGTGACGAGCCGGTCCGGCGCCAGAGTCGCCACCTGATCGAGTTTCTCGGCGCGAAGCGTATCGGCGATCGCGGCGTGGCGCAGGAAATAGTCGCCCGCAGCGCCGCAACAGCGCGGCTCGACTGGCAGCGGGGCAATTTGCATTTGTGGAATCCGCGCCAATAAACGCAGGATCGCCGCGAACGCCGCATTGTCTTGTGTGCAGGGCGTGTGCAGAGCGATGCGGATGTCGAGCGGCCGAAACTTCAGCGCCTTGATGCGATCGTCGCAGGCGAGGAATTCGCCGAGGTCGCGCACCTTGACCGGAGCGCCGGCCATCGTGCGATCGCGCAGCGTAGCGTGACAACCGGATGCCGATACGAGCACCGTATTCACTCCACTATCGACAAACGCGCGGCGTGTCGGCGCGGCCAGTGCGTCTGCGCCGTGGATATCTCCCGCATGCGCCGCCAATGCGCCGCAACATCCCTGCCCGCGCGGCACCACAACGTCATAGCCGAGCGCTTGCAGCAGGCGTGTTGCACCAGCATGCACGTCGCGGTCGGCCTCGGCAGCGACGCAACCGAGGAACAGGCCGATCCGGCCACGCGAAGGCGTGGTCGGTTTGCCGAATTTTTGCAGCGGCGCCAGACGGGACAGATGCGGCAACTCGCGTGCGAGGCGATCCAGCCCGAAAGGTCGCAGCATCCGCTGCATCAGGCGGCTGCGTACACAAGCGCGCACACCGGCGAGGTTCGCCAGGCGCAGCGCTGCCCGCAGCAGTCGTGGCCGCAGCAACAGGAAACCAAGCCAGCGTTGCTGCCACGCAGCTGGTGTTGCTTCGCGCACCAGACTGCGCGTGGCGACCAGCAACTCGGCATAGCGAACGTGCGATGGACACACGCGCTCGCAGCTCGTGCAGGCCAGGCATTGATCCAGATGCTTTGTCAGCGTCGGCGTCGGGCCGAGCTGCCCTGTCGCCAGTGCGTGCGCAAATGCAATCCGCCCGCGCGGCGACTCGGCCTCATTGCCTGCGAGCCGATAGGTCGGGCATACCGGCAGGCACAGCCCGCATTTGACGCACTGATCCGCGAGCGCGGCAACACGCGCATGCGCGTTGACGCTGATGAAAGCGGAATTGTTGGGCTGTGCGCTGGCCTGCATTGCGATGTGTAAGATGTATATAAGTTTATAATTACAATTTGTATATATTTTACTGAGTGCTGAACCGCAAACTAGCGATATGGGCACTAACTTGCGATTAACTTCTATCTAAGCACGATTTCACTCGGCGTGACGTAAGGTAGCACGGCACTCGCAGCACGGACGCCACGGCTGCAACCCCTGCCAACTCTGGAGAACAAACGATGAATCAAGACATCATCAAGGGCCACTGGGCGCAACTGAAAGGTTCGCTCAAATCACAATGGGGCAAACTCACCGACGATGACCTGAGCCGTGCCGACGGCAATCATCAATATCTCGTTGGCCGGCTGCAAGAGCGCTACGGCTGGCAAAAGGACCATGCCGAACGCGAGATACGCGCCTTCGAACGCAACCTGCAGAAAATAGCGGCGTAATCTTGTTTCGGGAACAGATTCGCAGACGCGACAACAAACGGGCCGCACTGGCGGCCCGTTTGTTTTCCACCGCCTTCTTTCAAGCGGCGAGGTCGTTTCTCAGCCGTGTGATTGCTTGAGCGTCGCAAGGTCGGCCAGCACCTGCGCTGAATTTTCCTTCGGATCGACATCTTTGTAGTGCTTGGCGATCTTGCCCTGCGGATCGACCAGAAATGTTTCCCGGCGCGCATACGTCATGGTCAGATGCGTGGCCAGCACGCCATAGGCCTTGGCGGTCGACGTGGTGCTGTCGGCCAGCAGCGGAAATGGCACGTGATATTTCTCGGCAAATTTTGCATGTGAACCCACATCGTCCACGCTGACGCCGAGGACTTCAGCGCCGGCCTTGCGCAGCTTGTGCACATCATCGCGGAACGTGCAGACTTCCGTCGTGCAGCCGGGCGTGTCGTCCTTCGGGTAAAAGTATAAAACCACCCATTGCCCGTGATACTGCGCGAGTGTGTGCCACTCGCCTTTCTGGTCCTGCAATTTGAATTCCGGTGCGGCCTGGCCATCCTGGGGACCTTTCGCCGCATCATCGGCTGCCCACACAAACGCGGCAGGCAGCATCAGCGCAAACATCGAAAACAGCATGAGCAAACGTCGCATGATTCACCTCGTATTTAGCCGACCAACTTGCTGGAATCGCAGCATACGCCGATGGAATGGGCGATGCCGCAGCGTCGTTGTATGCGACCGGAGGCACAGACCAAATCTTGCACACCCCGGCACCAAGCGGGATAGTTCCGACAAGCCTTGAGGAAGAAATGCCATGACCCGCCACCTTGCCATGTCGGACCGGATCGAAGACTACGTCCTTGCGCATACGCGCGAGAGTCCCATTGCAGGCCGCCTGCGGGCAGAAACCGCAACATTGCCGCAGGCACGGATGCAGATCGGCGCGGATCAGGCGGCGTTTCTGGCCTTGCTGGCGCGCAGCATCGGCGCGAGACGGTGCCTGGAAATCGGCACGTTCACTGGCTACAGCGCGCTGGCCGTGGCGGCCGCCTTGCCGGCCGATGGCAAACTCATCTGTTGCGACATCAGCCAGGAGTGGACCGCGATGGGCCACAGATACTGGGCCGAGGCCGGCGTGACCGCGCGCATCGATCTGCGCCTGGCGCCGGCGCTGGATACGCTTAACGACCTGCTTGCACACGGCGGCAGCGAGAAGTTCGATTTCGCCTTCATCGATGCCGACAAGGCCGGCTATGACGGCTACTACGAAGCCTGCCTGAAATTGCTGCGCGCCGGCGGCTTGATCGCACTGGACAACATGCTGTGGTCCGGCCGCGTGGCCGATGCGCAACAGCACGATGCCGACACCGATGCGATTCGTGCGCTGAACGCCAAGATCCACGCTGATTCGCGCGTGGACGCGACATTGCTGACAGTAGGCGACGGCGTGATGCTTGTACGCAAGCGTTAGCGCCGCTCAGTATTTCTTCGGCAACTTGGTCGGATCAAATGCGCCGACTTCGAAGACAACCGTCTGCTCCCCATCGTCCTTGATCGTCACGTCGATCGCGACATTTTTCACTTTCTGGATCCTGGCGATAAAGCCTTTGTCGTCGTCGATGAATAGCGCCGGTTCTCCGGTCGGAGGGATGGTCGCCTTCATCCGTTGGGCCGGGGCATCGTCGAAATGCACTGGTAGTGTTGCGCAGCCCTTGCGGCAATCGAACCGCGCATCGTCAAGCAGCAGATACACGCTCTGGCCCCACTTCGGGTGCTGGCGCAGCACCAGGCGGATGCGCTTGGTCTTGCTTTTTGCATCGGTGTTCTTCAGTGGCTGTTTGCTCGCTATCGCCGCTGTGTACTGGGTGCCGCCGCTTTCCGGCACGGCGTTGTACGCCCATAGGCGCGTCAGTCGGCGCGTTTCCAGTTGTTCTGTGGCTTTGGCGCGCACCTCGGCAAGCGTACTGCGCACTTGCGTCGCCGCCGCGGTCCCCGGATATTTTTGCAGCAGCTCATCGCCAAGCGACGTCGCCAGATCCCAGCTGGCGCTCGCGCGCATCTGCTCATAGAGCTTGAGTGCATTGCCAGCTTTCGTCTCGCTCGCTGCCTTCGCGGCCGCGGCCGTTTGCTCGGGCGATGGCGGCGGCGTGCCGCCGGAACAACCTGCGAGCAGGAGCGCCGTCAGCAGCACCATAAAAATACGCAAGGCGATCGCGTTTCGAGAAAACATGCGGGTTCGTAGTCAAAGCGAAAGACGCAACGATACCCGATTTCGAGTGCGTTCTGCGCGCGCTAGCGGCAAGGATCGCGACCGAGATTGTGATCGTAGGTGGAAACATCCTCGTCATGCGTGTGGCCCGCGCGGCCGATCGATCCGGCCCGGTGCATCTGCGCGCAGGCTTCCTCGCGGGGCACCGGATGCGAGGAAACAGTCAAGTGCTGAGTTGGAGTCTTGCTGCCGGTTCCGCTGCGATTTTTGCTGCCGGCGGCGACCTCTGCAGACACCGAATGTGGGCACGCCGAGTGCCGGTAGAACACGTCGCCATTGGAGACGCGACATTCGTAGGACATTTGCGCAAGGTGCACGTCTTGATGCCGGCCACCGCGTTCGTTGCGAACACGCTGCGGTTGTTTCCTGTCAGCGACGAAATACTCCGGCGATGACGCATGCGGCGGAGCCGGCAGGATATCCACTTGCGTTTCATGCTGTCGCGGCGGACAACGTTGCGCCTGGAAAGCAATCGCTCCTTGGGCGTCGGTACATTTGTATACCGATTCAGCGCGGACCCCGGCGACCAGGCCGAGCATGCACAACATCAGCACCCACTCGTACCAGCGCATGCTGCGGCCACATGGCTGGAATTGATTCTTGCTCATCGCCGATCCTCCCGTGAAAGTCGCCATCTTCGGCGCCGGTCATGGCATGAACCAGCGGCAATCGCCGTGGCGCAGCGTAGGATTTCGCCTACAATGCAATAACGCTTTCCGTTGCCGCAGGCTTGCCATGAAAACCCTTCTGATCGCCGCTGCACTGCTCGCTTTCACCAGCGCGCGCGCAGCCGAACGCGCAACGCCCGCGAGCGTGGATGCCGCCTTGGCGCGCGCACAGCATGAGCATCTGCCGGTGCTGATCGATTTCACTGCGTTGTGGTGCTACTCCTGCTATTACATGGAGACGCACGTGCTGACTGGGTCGGAATGGAATGCTCTGGAAAAGCACGCCGTCGTGGTGAAGACCGACGCGGATTCGCCGGACGGCGCACATTGGATGGAGAAACTGCGCGTAAAGGCCTTGCCGTCCTACGTCGTGCTCAAGCCTGACGGTAGCGAACTGGGACGCGTTGTCGCCGAGCAATCACGGCAGAAATTCTATGCGCAGATGCAGCGAATTCTCGGCGGCGACGATGTACTTGATGCGCTGAAGAAGAAGGTCGATGCAGGATCTGTATCGGCAATTGCCGAGGTGATGTCCGGCTATCTGGCGCGCGATCAAGTACAGCCCGGGCTGGAATGGTACGCCGCGCTGCCTGCCGAACGACGCAAGGCGGCAGCGGCGAATGCCGACGTCGCGCTCTGGCTCAATCGTCTGCAAATGGAAAAGGCAGCAAAAGCAAAAGACGACGCATCGTGCATGGCTTCGGCAAAAAAAGTGCTGGCCGGCAATGTCGGCTGCGACCGCTACTACGTGCTGGACACGCTGCTCGGTTGCAGCCAGAAGCTGCCAGCGGCCGAACGCACCGCGCTGCTCACGCCACAGCGCGGCGCGCTCGACCAATTGCTGTCGCAACAAGCCTTCGTTGATCCGCCGGTTTGCGCCGATCAGCGCACTGCGGTCATGGTCGCGGCTGATATCGACAAGGCCGTCGGCGACAGCGCGGGCGAAACCGCAATGCTCGATCGCGCCATCGCCGATGCACGCCAGCGCATGGGCGGCGATCTGGCCAAGGACCGCAACCTGGCCGATAACCTGCGTGTGTTCCTGACCCGCGCCAAGCGCATGGATGAGGTCGATGCACTTATGCCCAAACTGATTGCCACCTATCCCGATGACTACGTCTATGCCTATCGCTACGGCCGCAGCCTGCTCGAACGCGATCGGCCCGCAGACGCGTTGCCGTATCTGGAACAGGCCGCGGACAAGGCGTTTGGCGTCAATCGTCTGGGTGTGGCAACGCTGCGCGTCAAGGCGTTGCTGGCGCTGAAGCGCCGCCCCGACGCAGAAGCCGTGGTCGCTGAAACTCTCAAGCAGAATGGTCCGTGGTTTCCGGAAGCGGCTGCGAAACTGAAGGCGGCGCTCAAATCGTAACCTTGGAAACCTCTGAAGAAACGTAGCGAGCGAAGGTAGGTCGTACGAATACGGCGCGCAGGAACCGGAGTGTACTCAGATGTACATGAGGATTCCGAGCACCGGATTCGTAGAGATACCGAGCGCAGTAGCTTATCCAGAGGTTTTAGGGATGCTCTGCTTCGGTATGCGCGTGCTCATGCCGCAATAGGTACAGGCCGCTGGCGATGATCACGGCGGCTCCAGTCAGGGTGATTGCATCCGGCAACGTGTTCCAGATGATGCGGTCCAGGATGATGCCCCACACCAGCGCGGTGTATTCCAACGGCGCAATGCGCGAGGCCGGTGCACGGCGGAAAGCATCGGTGATCGCGTACTGCCCTACCGCCCCGCTGACGGCAAGGCCAGCGAGTGCCGGCCAATCCGAACGCAGGATCGGCGTCCAGTCGCCCCAGCCGAGCAGCAACGCGAACACGCTGGTCATCGCCAGCATCCAGAACACCATGCTTTGGGTGGAGTCGCTGCGCCCGATCACGCGCACCGCAATCGCCGAGACCGCGTAACCGACCGCTGAAACGAGCACCGCGAGGCCGGCCAGCGTGAGTACGCCAGCACCGGTCGGGCGCAACACGATCAGGGTTCCGCAAAAGCCGGCAAGTATTGCGGTCCAGCCGCGCCAGCCGACGTGCTCGTGTAGCACCAGCGCCGCCATGGCCGTGATCAGCAACGGCGCGATGAAGAACAGCGAATAGGTTTCCGCCAGGGGCAGACTGCGCAACGCATAGATAAACGACGCCAGCATTATGATCGATAGTACGCCGCGCAGCAGATGCAACGACCAGCGTACGCGCAGCAACTGGCGCGGGCCGCCATCCATGCATACCCACAACGCGATCAACGGCAGCGACAGCATGCCGCGCAACGCCGTAACCTGCATTGCCGGATAGTGCGGCGACAATGTTTTCAGGCACGCGTCCATCAGCGAAAACGCGGCGACGGCCAGCAGCATCGACAACATGCCGCGCACGTTCTGGCTGCGTTGATCTTTTTGAACCGATGGCATGCCGATACTCACAGAAGGCATGCAAGTCTAAGCGATTCACGCGCAGCGCTGCTGACGCCGGACAAAAGCATTAGCATAGACTGGCCTCCGCAATGCAGCAGCCCATGCGCAAGATCGTCCACATCGACATGGATGCGTTTTACGCGTCAGTGGAACAGCGCGACGATCCGTCGCTGCGTGGCAAGCCCGTGGTCGTGGCCTGGCGCGGTCAACGTTCGGTCGTGTGTGCGGCGTCGTACGAGGCGCGCAAATTCGGCATACGTTCGGCAATGCCGGCGCTGCGCGCAGAGCGGTTGTGTCCCGATGCGATTTTCGTGGCACCGGATTTCACCCGCTATCGGGCGGTGTCCAAACACGTACGCGAAATATTCCTGCGTCACACCGACCTGGTCGAACCGCTGTCGCTGGACGAAGCGTACCTGGATGTCACTGCGCCGAAGACTGCGTTCACGTCCGCGACGGCGGTGGCGAAATGCATAAGGCAAGAAATATACAATGAGACGTCGCTGACGGCGTCGGCAGGCGTTGCACCGAACAAGTTCCTGGCCAAGATCGCGTCGGACTGGCGCAAGCCCGACGGCTTGTTCGTGATCCGCCCGCCCGAGGTCGAGGCGTTTCTGGCGCCGCTGCCGGTCGCACGCATTCCCGGCGTCGGCAAGGTCATGGATGCAAAACTCGAAGCGCTCGGCATCCGCAGCTGCGCGGATCTGCGCGCGTTCGATGTGCGGCAATTGCAGCAGCGCTTCGGCAGCTACGGACGGCGCCTGAGTGAACTCGCCGTCGGCATCGACGAGCGCGCCGTCAATCCGGATCAACCGGTGCAGTCGATCTCCGCGGAAGATACGTTCGCGCAGGACGTGCCGCTGGACCAGATCGAGCCGATGATCCGCACGCTTGCCGCCAAGACCTGGGCAGCGACGCGCAAGACCGAGCGCGTTGGGCGCACAGTCGTGCTCAAGCTCAAGACCTCGGATTTCCACATTCTCACTCGCAGTCACACGCCGCCGCTGCCGCCGCAGTCCGAGCAGGAATTGACCCAGATCGCCGTCGCCCTGCGTGACCGCGTGGCGCTACCAGCGCATACGCGCTATCGACTCGTGGGTGTCGGCGTCGGCAATTTCCGCGACGCCGATGATCTGCCGCAACCTGATCTGTTTGCTACTTGAGCAGCTCGTGGAAACGCTTGCGGAACTTCGCCACCTTCGGCGCGACGACGAGCTGGCAATACGGCTCACTGCCGTGCAGCTTGAAGTATTCCTGGTGATAGTTCTCCGCTTTGTAGAATTCGCTAAACGGTTCCACCTTGGTGACGATCGGCCCACTCCATTCGTGGCTGTCGCTACTTTCCTTGATCGCCTTGTCGATTGCCCCTTTCTGTTGCGGGGTGCGATAAAACGCGATCGAACGGTATTGCTCGCCGACATCGGCACCCTGGCGGTTGAGCGTGGTGGGATCGTGGATGGTGAAGAACGCGCGCAGGATCGTATCGCGGTCGATCACGGCCGTGTCGAACGTTATCTGCACGACTTCGGCATGGCCGGTGTTGCCGTCAGACACTTGTTCGTAGTTCGGATTGGCCACCTTGCCGCCGGCGTAACCGGATTCAACCTTGGTGACGCCTTTCAATTCGGTAAACACAGCTTCCATGCACCAGAAACATCCGCCACCCAGAGTGAGCGTCTCGTTGCCCGTCGCTGCGTCCGGGGTTCTCACTTGCGTTTCGGCGGCGCTTGCGGTGAACGCGGTGGTGAGCAACAGCAGCCCTGTCAGAAAAATTTGTCGCAGCATGGGTTTGTCCATTGGGATATATGCAGGATTAGACAGACAAGGGGGTCGAATCCTTACAACTCGCGTCTTCGCCCATTCAGGCGCGATCGATGCGCGCCGCGTAGCAGCCCGGACGCGCGAAATGCACGTGCAGGTACCGTGCGCGTTCGTTGCTGAACAGTTTCCCGATACCCGCTTCCAGTTCCGTTCCCTCGACCACATCGGCCGATGTCATCATCCCTGCCGCGTCGTAGGCGCGCAGCGACAGCAAGCGCGAGCGCAGCATCACCGGTACAGCATCGACGAGCTCGCACATTTGTTCACCGGCGCGAATGTAGATCGCATGGCTGGCACGGTAGGGCGAGTCGACCGGCAGGTGCTCGTAGTTGATCAGCAATACTTCCTCGCCGACTTCTGCATCGGTCAGACTGACCCGGCAAGGAAATCCGGGCTTGTTGTCGGCAACGCGACGGACGGCATGGCGCGCGGCCAGTTCCGCGTCGCTCAGGGCGAACCACTCGGCAAATTCAGTGGCGGGCAAGCCGCTGATGCGGAAACTCATGATCTTTCTCCAGTAGGGAACTGGGGTGAGGATATGCGGGTAGCGCGATCCAGAAACTCCGCTTCTTGCTATGGCATAACTCAAGTCGATGGTGCTTATGTCTTTTTTTGTCCGCTTCGGGACCAGAACCAGCCTGTTTATGCGACGATGCGCGACATAGGATGAGCTTCAGCGTGGTATTGCACCACTTGAGCCGGAGAATTCTTTATGTCCGTTTCCGCTACCGCCTTGATTGTCGTCGATGCCCAGGAATCGTTTCGCCAGCGCCCGTACTGGAGCGATGCCGATGCGCCCGCCTTCCTCGCCCGGCTGCAGGCGCTGATCGATGGCGCAAAGGCACAGGGAATCCCTGTCTTGCAGGTTTTCCATGTCGAGGACAAAGGCGCGTTTTCGCTGGCCTCCGGTTACGTGAAGACGATGGCCGGCCTGTCGATCGCGCCGGATGTGATCTTCCACAAGCACAGCCACAGCGCGCTGGTCGGCAGCGGCCTGGATGTGTGGCTCGTGCAACACGGTATTCAGCGCGTGATCGTTTCGGGCATCCGCAGCGAGCAATGTTGCGAAACGACGACGCGGCATGCGTCGGACATCGGCTACGCCGTCGACTACGTCACCGAAGCGACGCTGACATTTGCCATGACCGGCCGCGATGGCCGCCGCTGGACGGCCGAAGAAATCAAGGCGCGTACGGAACTGGTGCTGGACGAACGCTTCGCGCGCATCGCGACGGTCGAACAGGCACTGGCCGGATCGGCCGCGCGGCTCGCCGCATGACGTCAGCGCGCCGCATCCCGGTCTATGTGGTCTTGCCGCCGCGCACGTTGTTGCTCGACGTGGCCGGGCCGCTGGAAGTTTTGCGGCGCGCCAATCTGATCCAGGACGGTGTGCGTTTTGATGTGCGCTATGTCGGCGCGACGCGATCGCTGCGCACGTCGATCGGCCTGGACGTATCCGGTATTGCTGTGCTGCCACGCACATTGCCGGCGGGCGCGATGGTTGTCATCGCCGGCAATGTCGACAACTATATCGATGGCGCAGGCGCACAAGCGAGCGACGCCGACAACGAAGACAACATCGTCGCCTGGCTGCGCGCGACGATCAGGCCCGGCCATCGCATTGTCACGATCTGTTCCGGCGCGCTGTTCGCAGGGCGTGCCGGCCTGCTCGACGGCTATGCCTGCACCACGCACTATCTGAGTTGCACCGAACTCGCCGCAGCGGCGCCGCTGGCAAAAGTTTTCGACAATAGACTCTATGTTGAAGACGGCGAGCGCTACACCAGCGCTGGCGTCACTGCCGGCATCGACTTGATGCTGCATCTGGTCGCCGGTCTCATCGATCACGCGTGTGCGCTCGCCATCGCACGCTACCTCGTGGTGTACCTGCGCCGCAGCGGCAGCGATCCGCAACTGTCGCCGTGGCTGGAAGGCCGCAACCATATTCATCCCGCAGTGCACCGCGTACAGGACGCGATCGCCGGGGATCCGGCGCGAGCATGGCCGGCACAACGCCTGGCGCAGATCGCCGGCACCAGCCCGCGGCATTTGTCGCGGCTGTTTCACGAGCACGTCGGCATGCACCTGGCCGACTACCGCAATCGCCTGCGTGCCGCGCTCGCGCGCGAATTGATCGGGCAGACGCGGCTGGATATGGAGCGCGTCGCCGAACGCGCCGGTTTTGCCTCGACGCGGCAATTGCGCCGCGTCTGGCACCAGTTGCACGCGACCTCGCCGCGGCAGGAACGCAGCGCGCGCTAAGGGTTTACACTCAAGAATGGCGCCAATTTCACGCGCCGTACACGATCTCACGCGCGAACTGCCAACCAGCGCACATGCTGGCTGCGTAATCATCCGGCGTACGCGCCAGACCGGACCAGTAGCATTCTCCTCACCGGGGAAACCTGATTCGGAGAAGATCATGCAACGCAACGAATATCCTTATGAACTGCACTGGACGCGTCACGCCGAGCGCTACCTGGCGCTGGTGCATGCCGCGCTGGACAAGAATCCGGACGACCCGGAGCTGCTGGAACTGCTGAACGCGATGGAAGCCACGATTGCGCAGCGCAAAGGCCCGCTGCACTGAGACTGGCTGGACTCAAAGTCCGTCGAGACTTGCGTGAATATTGACGCCGCTTGCACAGCCCAGCGTCGATAGTCCCGCGGCAATCCTGAGGAATGGAATGAAACTGCACCGCGCAATCGTCTCCCTGGCCCTCGTGTTCGGCGTCGCCGGCATGTTGTATGCCTGTGCGGACGAAGGTACGAGCGAGATTCCAGAGCTGACCAGCAGCGCGAAGATCGATCTGCAGCGCTACATGGGCGCGTGGTACGTGATCGCGAACATCCCCTATTTCGCCGAACGCGGCAAGGTTGCCAGCCGCGATGTCTACAAGCTCGACGCCAACGGCAACGTCGACACAACCTATGTTTACCGCAAATCCTTCGATGCTCCCGAGAAAACGACCACGTCGCTCGGTATCGTTCAGCCCGGCAGCGACAACGCGCGCTGGATCGTGCGCTTTCTGTGGTTCATCCACGCCGACTATCTGATCCTGGACATCGCGCCCGACTATTCCTGGGTGCTGGTCGGCCAATCCAGCCACAAACTGGGCTGGATACTCGCGCGCAATCCCGCAATGGACGACGCTTTGTATACAACACTGCTGGAGAAATTGCGCGGCTTCGGCTATGAGACCGGCAGGTTCATGCGCGTGGCGCAATTCAAGGAACAGACCGGCCAGCCCGGCTTTCAGTAGTCGCTCCGCCGCGACGCATCGCAGTGCACAAGCGAAAGCGCTTGCAGAAGTGCGAAGGCTTTCGTATATTGTCGGCAAGCCATTCGACAGGGAGGCTTGCCATGAAGATGCGAGGATTCTCGAAGACCGGTTTCCTGACACTGATGTGCTGCTGTCTGGCGTTTATGCAGCACAGCGCGCTGGCCCAGATGGATGGTGCCTTCATTCAGCGCCCGGCTCCGGAACGACCCGCCGCCACCCAAAGCGACATACCGGACTACGATTCGGACTACGCCGCAGCGTCCCACTTGACCGATTCCGGCGACAGTACGCCGGAGGCCGATGCCCGGCCCGGCGAATATTATTTTCGCCTGGGTGCTCACGCTTACCGAACAAAAAATTATAGTTTTGCGATCCAGATGTATCAGGTCTCTGCGTCCTGGGCCTACAAGCCGGCCGAATACAATATTGCTGTGATGTACGCGCGCGGC
>JBBRTT010000034.1:0-43454 GCA_038244165.1 Lysobacterales bacterium
GCAGCGGGGCGAAGTCGTACTCGGCACCGGATTGCAGGTCGCGTATTTCGATCAGCACCGCCTTGCGCTGCGCGAGGATTTGAATGCGCTCGACAACGTAGCCGGCGGCCGCGACTACATCGAGCTGGACGGCAGCCGCAAACATGCGCTCGGCTATCTGCAGGATTTCCTCTTTTCCCCCGACCGGGCGCGAGCACCAATCACAAGATTCTCCGGCGGCGAACGCAATCGCCTGCTGCTGGCGAAACTTTTTGCGCAGCCGTCGAACCTGCTGGTCATGGACGAACCGACCAACGATCTGGATGTGGAAACACTGGAACTGCTCGAAGAATTGCTTGCCGCGTACAAAGGGACTTTGCTGCTGGTCTCGCACGACCGTGAATTCATCGACAACGTCGTAACCAACACGCTCGTGCTGGAAGGCGACGGCCGCGTCGGCGAATACATCGGCGGTTACAGCGACTGGGTGCGTCAGCGCGCGCCGCTCAAGGACGGCATGCGCCAGTGGGATGACGGCAAGGCCGCACTGACCAGCGTGCCGCAACCCGTACCGGTCGAAGCGATAGCCAGCAAGCGCAAACTCAGCTACAAGGATGCGCGCGAACTGGAATTGCTGCCGGCACGCATCGAAGTGCTGGAAGCCGACATTGCCGCACGTACGCAGGCGATGCAGGATCCGGCATTCTTCCGCCAGGAAAATGCAGCCGTCGTCGCCGCCAACGCGGCGCTGGCGGCGCTGCAGGCCGAACTTGATGCTGCGTATCACCGTTGGCAGACGCTAGATCGCTAGGCTGCAGCCAAAATCCCCCGCGACGCGGTATTCTTGCCGCGCGCCGTGCGCAGGGGAAAAAGCGTGAACGACTCCGAATTGAATCGACGCCCGATCGCCACGCGCGATGCCGGCTGGGCGCGGGCGCTGGCGGCGTGGCTGGCGCGGACGGCGGTGACGCCGGATCAGATTTCCGCGATCAGCATCCTCTTCGCCGGAATCGGCGCGGCGCTGCTGGTGTGGTGGCCGAACGCGTCCGGATTGTTGCTTTGTGCGCTTTGTATACAACTGCGACTGCTGTGCAACCTGCTCGATGGTTTGGTCGCGGTGGAAGGCGGCAAGGGTTCGGCCCTGGGAAAGATCTACAATGAGTTCCCCGACCGCATCACCGATTCGATGTTTCTGATCGCCCTGGGCTACGCCTGCGGCGCGCCATGGCTGGGCTGGCTGTGCGCGCTGCTCGCTGTACTCACGGCATACGTGCGCATCTTTGGCGGCTCGTTAGGATTCGCCCAGGATTTCCGCGGGCCGCTGGCCAAGGCGCAACGCATGGCCGTGCTCACAGCGGCATGTGTCGCTGGCGCGGCGGAAACGTTCTGGCATGTCGAGCGTTATGCGTTGTATGCAGCGGCGGTGATCATCGCAATCGGCTCGCTACTGACTTGCGTCACGCGCACGCGTGTGATCGTTGTGCAACTGCGGGGGCAAGCCTGACATGTGGCTTTCGTATCTGCTCACGTTCATCTTGCGGGTATTGGTCGGCGCCCACCCGCGGTGGATCGGCAGCAAACCAACGACTGCCTTACGCATCTACTACGCCAACCACACCAGCCATATGGACACGCTGGCGTTGTGGTGCGCATTGCCCGGCGAGCTGCGCGCCAAGACGCGTCCGGTCGCGGCACGCGACTACTGGAGCGGCGCCGGAATCAAGTCATATGTCGCGACGCGCGGCTTCAACGTGCTGTTCATCGACCGCTCGCCGGACAACCGCGATCGCGACCCACTCGCGCCACTCGGCGAGGCGCTGGAACGCGGCGAATCGCTGATCATCTTTCCCGAGGGTACGCGTCGCGCGCAGGCGCTGCCGAGTCCGTTCAAAAGTGGAATTTTCCATCTCGCGGCAAAATTCCCGAACGCCGAATTGATCCCGGTCTATCTCGACAATCTCTACCGCAGCATGCCGAAGGGAACCTACCTGCCGGTACCTTTGACCTGTTCCGTGCGTTTCGGCGCCCCGCTGCCGCGTGTGGCGGATGAAACGAAAGATGCGTTTCTGGAACGCGCACGCCAAGCCGTGGTGGACCTCGCATGAGCATGCAACAGAAATTTTATTGGCTGTTCGGCGGCATCCTCGGATTGCTCACGCTGGCATCGCTGATCGGCTGGATCATGCATCGGCAGGTTCATCGGCGCGGCGGAAGTCCAACCGTCGACAACCTCAATGCGCGCGTGCGCGCCTGGTGGGTGATGGTCGCGATAATCGCGGTCAATTTCTTTCTCGGCAAGAACGCGACCGTCGTGTTGTTTGCCATTGCCTCGGCGTTCGCGCTGCGCGAATTCGTCACACTCACGCCGACGCGTCCCGGCGATCATCTGCCACTGGTCGTGTGTTTCTACGTGCTGCTGCCGGTGCAGTACTGGCTGATCGCTGACGGCTGGTACAACCTGTTCGCGATTTTCCTGCCGGTGTATGGATTCCTGCTGCTGCCGGTGCTCGCGACCGCGTCCGGCGATACGGAAGATTTTCTCTCACGCGTGACCAAGCTGCAGTGGGGCCTGATGATCACGGTGTACTGCATCAGCTACGCACCTGCACTGTTGCTGTTGCAGGTGCCGGGCTACGCGGGGCAGAACCTGCTGCTGATGATTTATCTGCTGACGGTCGTGCAGCTCAGCGATGTGCTGCAGTACGTATTCGGCAAGCTGTTCGGCAAGCACAAGATCGCGCCACTGGTCAGCCCGTCGAAGACCGTCGAGGGATTCGTCGGTGGCGGCTTGAGCGCTGTTGGTATCGGCGCAGCGCTGTGGTGGATCACGCCGTTTACGCCGCTGCAGGCTGCCGGCATGTCGGCCGTGATCGTGGTCGCCGGTTTCCTCGGTGGCTTGGCCCTGTCTGCAGTCAAGCGCAGCCTCGGCGCGAAGGATTGGGGCTCGATGATCGAAGGCCACGGCGGCATGCTAGACCGACTCGATTCGGTCAGCTTTGCCGCACCGGTGTTTTTCCATTTCACCGCTTATTTCTTCATGCCTTAACAGGTGCGTGAAAAGGTTCATTGCGCTGATTTCGGCTGCGGGCGCAGCACTTCCACAACCCCAAAACCCTGGCTGAGCCAGGGTCTTTGCCCCCTTAACTCAAGGGGGTTGAAAGCGAAATGATCGCAGCGTGGAAGTTTTCCTCAAAAAAATCATCCGAAGACGTGTGATTTATTTCTCCGCGGCGCGAATCATGTTTCCGACAGCCTGGATCGTATCAGGCAAGATCGGGAAATCCGCATGGGGCAGCACAGCACAACAATGGCAACCAACCTGAGTCAGCAGTTTCACGAACTGCTCGAACGCCATCGCAAGATCGTGTTCAAGGTAGCGGCCAGCTATTGCCGCAATCCGGACGACCGCGCCGATCTGGCCCAGGAAATCGCCACGCAGTTGTGGCGCGCATTTCCGGCTTATGACGGCGAACGCACATTTTCAACCTGGATGTATCGCATCGCGTTGAATGTCGCGATCTCGTTCCTGCGCAACAACCAGAACCGCGAGCAGCATTCGGAATCGCTGGACGAACAGTTGCACGACACCGCCGGCGACAACGGCAGCGCACCAGAAGCCGACGAGCAGATGCGCATCCTGCATCGCTGCATCGCCCGGCTCGATGGGCTCAACCGTGCGCTGCTGCTGTTGTACCTCGACGAAAAAACTTACCGCGAAATAGCCGACATTCTCGGCATCAGCGAAACCAACGTGGCGACCAAGATCGGCCGCCTGAAGCAACGTATCCGCAACGACATGGACAACCCATGAACTCAGCTCAAGGACAACTCATGGAACTCGACGACCTGAAAACCGCATGGCAAACACTCGACCGGCGCCTGGACGCGCAAACCGCATTGAATTTGCATATCCTCAAGGACGGAAAACTCGACAAGGCTCGGCGCGGTTTGCGCCCGCTGGCGTGGGGACAGGCACTGCAGATTCTTTGCGGCATCGCCTTGATTGTGTGGGCGGTACCGTTCTGGAGCGCGCATCTTGACGTGCCTCATCTGCTCCTGGCGGGTATCAGCGTGCACGTCTACGGTGTATTGATGATCATCTGCGGTGGCACGACCATCGGCATGATCAGCCGCATCGACTACGCCGCGCCGGTATTGGCCATCCAGAAACAGCTGGGACACACACGTCGCTTCTATGTCCGTACCAATGTCGGCCTGGGTATGGCCTGGTGGTTCTTGTGGATGCCGATCCTGATGATGTTGTTCATGGGTGCGTTCGATGCCGACCTGTATGCCAATGCAGCGTCGGTGATCTACGGCGGAACCGCCATCGGCGCGGTGGGCTTGCTGCTGACCTGGGTGTTCGCCCGCTGGGCGCGTCATCCGAACCGGCCGCACATGGCAAAGGCCGTGGACGACAGCGTCGCTGGTGGCAGCCTCAATCGTGCGCAGCAAGCGCTCGACGAGATCGCACAGTTCGAGCAGAACTGACTGGCCAGCCGCAGATATCTGCTGAAAAATCAGTGCCTGGAACCGCACGAGGCGGGCCGGGCGCTGATTCCAGCTTAATCCATCCTTTCATCGCGAATAAGCGATATAATGCCCGTCCCTCGCTCCGCCGAGGGGCGCTGCAAGTCCGCCTCGTGCGGAATCAGGCTCGGCGGGCTTTCGGGTTCCATTCCGAAACTGCGCCCTTTTTCCAGGAGCCTAAGCCATGAACGCTGTTCTCAAATCATCCGAAGATTTCAAAGTTGCCGACCTGTCGCTTGCCGACTGGGGCCGCAAGGAAATCGACATCGCCGAGCACGAAATGCCGGGCCTGATGTCGATCCGCAAGCAGTACGCCACCAAGCAGCCGCTGAAAGGCGTACGCGTCACCGGCTCGTTGCACATGACGATCCAGACCGCCGTGCTGATCGAAACGCTCAAGGACATCGGCGCCGACGTGCGCTGGGCCTCGTGCAATATTTTCTCGACCCAGGACCACGCCGCCGCCGCGATCGCCAAGACCGGCACGCCGGTGTTCGCGTGGAAGGGTGAGACGCTGGAAGAATATTGGGACTGCACGCTTGACGCGGTAACGTTCCCCGGTGGCAAAGGCCCGCAGCTGGTCGTCGATGACGGCGGCGACGTGACCTTGCTGATCCACAAGGGCTATGAACTCGAACAGGGCGACAAGTGGGTTGATTCGGCTTCGTCTTCGCATGAAGAACAGATCATCAAAAATCTGCTCAAGCGCGTGGCGAAAGAGCGCCCCGGTTTCTGGACGACCGTGGTCAAGGACTGGAAGGGCGTCTCCGAAGAAACCACGACCGGCGTGCATCGCCTGTACCAGATTGCCGAAGCCGGCAAACTGCTGGTGCCTGCGATCAATGTCAATGATTCGGTGACCAAGTCCAAGTTCGACAATCTCTACGGTTGCCGCGAATCCCTCGCCGATGGCTTGAAGCGCGCGATGGACGTGATGCTCGCCGGCAAGGTCGCGGTGGTGTGCGGCTATGGCGATGTCGGCAAGGGCTCGGCGCACTCGCTGCGCGCGTACGGCGCACGCGTGGTCGTCACCGAGATCGATCCGATCAATGCCTTGCAGGCGGCGATGGAAGGCTTCGAGGTCAACACCGTCGAATCGACCCTGGGCCGCGGCGACATCTACGTCACCACGACCGGCAACAAGGATGTGCTGACGATCGAGCACATGAAGTCGATGAAGGATCAGGCGATCGTGTGCAACATCGGCCACTTCGACAACGAGATCCAGGTCGACGCGCTGAAGACGCTCGCCGGCGTCAAGCACGTCAATATCAAGCCGCAAGTGGATAAGTATATTTTTGCCAATGGCAATGCGATCTTCCTGCTTGCTGAGGGCCGCTTGGTCAACTTGGGCTGCGCCACTGGCCACCCGAGCTTCGTGATGTCGAACTCGTTCAGCAATCAGACGCTGGCGCAGATCGATCTTTGGGCGAACAAGGACAAGTACGAGAAGACTGTCTATCGCCTGCCGAAGAAGCTCGACGAGGAAGTCGCGCGTCTGCATCTGGACAAGATCGGCGTGAAGCTGACCAAGCTCACGACCGAGCAAGCCGCTTATCTTGGCGTCGACGTGAACGGGCCGTACAAGCCCGAGCACTATCGCTACTAGGCCCGCACGGGCTTCGTGGAAAGACGTATCCAGCAGCGGGCGCAACATGTGCCCGCTGCATCACAGGCAGCCAGCATGCGCGTGATGCCGCGAGTCAAAATCTGCTGCATTCGCAGTATCGATGAGGCGCATCTGGCGATCCGCTACGGCGCCAGCGCGCTCGGACTGGTGTCGGCGATGCCCAGTGGCCCCGGCGTGATCGACGAAAGCACTGTTGCCGAGATCGCCGCGTCGACACCGCCGCCGATCGCGACCTTCCTGCTTACCTGTCTCACCGAAGCCGATGCGATTATCGATCAGCAACGCCGTTGCGGTACCAATACCCTTCAACTTGTCGATGCCGTGCCAATGAGCACGTATGCGACATTGCGCCGCGCCCTGCCCGGCATCGGTATCGTGCAGGTGATCCACGTTTGCAATGCCGATTCAGTGCGTGAGGCGTGCGCAATCGCGCCACTCGTGGACGCGCTGCTGCTCGACTCGGGCAATCCCGCGTTGGCGGTGAAAGAACTTGGCGGCACGGGTCGCGTGCACGACTGGGATCTAAGCCGGCGCATCGTGAAAGAATGCGGCAAGCCGGTGTTCCTGGCCGGCGGCTTGCGTGCGGACAATGTCGCTGCTGCAATGAATGCAGTGCAGCCGTTCGGGATTGACTTGTGCTCGGGTGTGCGCAGCAACGATCGTCTCGATGAAGCCAAGCTTGCGTCATTTTTTGCAGCCGTCAAATTTCATGGAGTACCCGCATGAGCGTGGTTTCAACGCCGAAAATCAGCCTGGAATTTTTCCCGCCGAAGACCGACGAGCAGAAGGCCACGATGGAAGCCGCGCTGCCGAAGCTGAAGGCGCTCAAGCCCGACTATGTGAGCGTCACTTTCGGCGCCGGCGGTTCCACTTTGAGTTACACGCCGGAAACCGTGCGTCATCTGCGTACGGATCACGGGCTGGATGCCGCGCCGCACCTGTCATGCATGGGTGGTACGCGCGATGAAATCCGGCGCTTGCTGGAGGAATACAAGGCAATGGGCTGCCGGCGCATTGTCGCACTGCGTGGCGACCTGCCCTCGGGCATGGCCAGCTATGGCGATTTCCGTTATGCGAGCGAACTGGTGGCTTTCATCCGCAGGGAATTTAACGGCGCGTTCCACATAGAAGTCGCCTGCTATCCGGAAATGCATCCGCAGGCCGGCGACGCGCAAGCGGACATGCACAACTTCATCGCCAAGGTGAACGCCGGCGCGGATGGCGCGATCACCCAGTACTTCTTCAATTCCGACGCCTACTTCCGCTTTGTCGACGATGCGCGCAAGCACGGCGTCAAGGTACCGATCGTGCCGGGCATCATGCCGATCTCGCAGTATTCGCAGCTGCGGCGCTTCTCGGACATGTGCGGAGCGGAGATTCCACGCTGGATCGCCAAGCGTCTGGAGGCATTCCGCGACGATGCCGACGCGATCCGCGAATTCGGCGCCGACGTGGTCGCGGACCTGTGCCGCAAGCTGATCGCCGGCGGAGCGCCAGGAATCCACTTCTATACTTTGAACCGGGCCAAGGCGACGCTGGCGGTGTGCGAGCGCCTGGCAGGTTAGCAATCCATCTATTGCATGCCGCTACAGCACGCTCGACAGCAATTTGCCGCCAGCCAGCAACAATACGACCGCGAGCAAACGACGGATCGCAAGCGACGGCAAACGGTGGCTGCCCAGCCATGATCCGAGGCTGCCACCGAGCAGTACGCAGGCGAGCCATAGCGGCATCGCTGCGGGCAACGTGCTCACGACGAGCCCGCGACCGAGGAGTCCCGCGATCGAGTTGACCAGGATAAACGGTACCGCCACCCCGGCGGCCTCGCGCACCGTGGCCCACCCGGCGAGCACCAGCAGCGGACTCAAAAAGATGCCGCCGCCGACACCGGTCAGCCCGGAAAGAAGGCCCAGCAATGCACCCGCGACCAGGGCAACCGGCAGCGACGGAGGGCTGGGCGCCTGGTCGCTGCGCCCTACCGGCAGCAGCAAGCGAGCACCCGAATAGATCAGCACCGCTCCGACCAGCGGACGATAGTAAATATCGGGCAGCGTGATGGCCCCGCCGATCAGCGCCGCAGGAATCGAAGTAAGTGCAAACGGCCAGAACAGGCGCCAGCGAAACCATCCGCCACGCCAGAAATTCCAGGTACCAATCGCCGCAACTGACGCGTTCAATACCAGTGCCGTCGGCTTCATCTGTGCGGGAGCCATATCGAACAGCGCCATCGCCGCCAGATAACCCGATGCACCGGCGTGGCCCACGCTCGAATACAACAGCGCAGTCAGCAGGAACAACAGACCCAACACCAAGTCGTGCGTACTCATGCCGCCCAGTTACCCGCTGACGGATTGGAATGGTCAAAGATAGCCGATTCGGAGCCATCATCGGAGCAGCTCGCGCACAAGTGGCTCCATCCACTTCCCAAGGACCGCCGCTGCCGCTACGCTGCGCGCCTTCTCCGAGGAATTCGTCATGACGCAGCAGTATCCGCCATTCATCTGGCACAACGGCGCAATCAAGCCGTGGGCCGATGCGACCACCCACGTCATGGCGCATGCGCTGCACTACGGATCGTCCGTTTTTGAAGGTATCCGCAGTTATCCGACACCGAAGGGTCAGGCGATTTTCCGTCTGACCGATCACCTCAAGCGTTTGTATCATTCTGCAAAAATATACGACATGCCGATTCCGTACACGCTCGACGAGCTGGCAAAGGCGTCACGCGATGTGATCAAGGCGAACAAGCTCGATCGCGCCTACCTGCGGCCGGTAGCGTTTCGCGGGCTCGGCGGTTTTGGATTGTCTGCAGAGACGCCAACCGATGTCGCCGTCGCGGCCTGGGAAATGGGCCCGTACCTGGGCGCCGGCGTGCTCGAAGCGGGCATCGATGCGTGCGTGTCGAGCTGGCAGCGCTTCGCGCCGAACACGATTCCGGCCGGCGCCAAGGCCGGCGGTAATTATCTTTCCGGCCAGCTCGTCGCGCGCGAAGCGCGGCGCCTGGGCTTCGGCGAAGGCATTGCGCTGGCCTCCACGGGATTGCTCAGCGAAGGCGCGGGAGAGAATCTTTTCTTGGTCTTCGAAGGTGCGTTGCACACCACGCCGGTCAGCGCGGCGCTGCTCAACGGCATCACGCGCAGCTCGATCATCACGCTGGCGAAGGAAGTCGGCATCGACGTGGTCGAGCGCGACATCCCGCGCGAATATCTGTATCTGTGCGACGAATTGTTCATGTGCGGCACGGCCGCCGAGATCACGCCAATCCGGTCGGTCGATGGCAAGCCGGTCGGCACCGGCAAACCGGGGCCGCTGACGGGAAAAGTGCAAAAATTGTTTTTTGGACTTTTTGACGGCAGCACGCCGGACAAGCGCGGCTGGCTCGAATACGTCGGCTGAGTGCAAAGCTCAATCGCGCAGGCGAAAATCCAGCGTCGCCACTGCTCCGCCCTGCGGACGCGGTGCGAGTGAGACGCGCCAATCGTACAACTCGCACAGACGGCGCACGATAGCCAGTCCAAGACCCGCGCCTTTGCCGGTCGCGCCTTCGCCGCGGACTCCGCGCTCAAAGAGCTTTTCCGCGTCTTCAACCTTGATGCCGGGACCGGAATCCTCGACCGTTACTTTGCCCGGCACGGCGCCGACGGTGATGATGACGTCGCCATGTGGGGTGTACTTGAAGGCGTTGCCGATCAGATTTCCTAGCGCGACCGCAACTACCGACGAGGGTGCGACCACCTCGACCGGGCGTTCGATGAAAAGCTTTACCTCAACGGGTTTGCGCCCCAGGTTCGAGCGGTAGACGTCGATTACCTGCTCGACAACTGTGCCGACGTCGGTGGTCTCGCCATCGAGCGGCGCGCTGCGCTCGCTGCGCGACAACAGCAGCAGCGCATTGGTCAGTTCAGCCGATTGCCGCGACGCCCGCTCGATGCGCTTGAGGCGTTCGCGCAATTTGTCCGGAATATTTTCCGCGGTGAGCAGCAGTTCCGTCGTCGTCGCGATCACCGCCAGCGGCGTGCGCAGCTCGTGGCTCACGTCGGCATTGAATTCGCGGTCGCGTTCGACCAACGCGGTGAGCTTGTCGGAATAGTCGTCGAGCGCTGCGGCGAGCTGACCGACTTCATCATCCTCAAAATGTGGGCGCAGCGGCTGCGCCTTGCCGGTGCGGCCCATCACCTGCACGCGCTTGGCCAGATCCGAAACCGGCTGCATGACGCGCGAGGACGACCAGAAGCCGAGCACCAGCGACAACACCGAGAAACCCAGCACGACCAATACCAATGCGCCCTCCAGCATGCGCTGGCTGCGTCGCTCCTGGGTGGTGTCGTACTTGAGAAAGAACCAGAAGTTCGGGTCCTTGCGCGCGACCAGCTTGTAGATGATCCGGCTGCCGTGACCATCCGGCTCGGTCAGATCGTGCACGCCATTTTCCAGGTCGCGCCAGGCGAATGGCACGTTGGCGAATTTTTCCGCGCTGTAGGTATAACCGACGATCTTGTCGAATGGCACGCCTGGCGTTTTCGGATCCTTGTAAAACGCGTCCGCGTAACCCTGCAGATTCTGCTGCAGGGTCTCGCCGATCAGCTTGTCTTCCAGGTAAGTGCGCAGGTACACGGCACTGACCGCAAACAGGGCGGTGAGCGCGAGCCCGAACAGCGCAAACGAAAAAATGATGCGGCTACGAAGCCTGCGCCGGTACTGGATTCGAGCCATTTAGCGCGGGCGGCACCTAGACCACGGCGACATCGGGATCGACCATGCGGTAGCCGATACCGTGACGCGTCTGGATCAGCGGCTTGTCGAACGGCTTGTCGATCGCCGCGCGCAGCCCATGGATGTGCACCCGTAGTGAATCACTATCCGGCAATTCCTCGCCCCAGACTCGGGTTTCCAGGTCCTGGCGAGTGACCACGGACGGGCTCAACTCCATCAGGTGCTGCAGCAGTTTCAATCCGATCGGGTTGAGCTGGATCGACTTGCCGCCGCGGGTGACGACCAGCGTATCCAGGTTGTAGTTGAGATCAGCCAGTTGCAAGATGCGGCTTTGCACACCTTTGCCCCGGCGTGCCAGGACTGACAAGCGCGCCTCGAGTTCTTGCAGCGCAAAGGGCTTGACCATGTAGTCGTCGGCACCGGAATCAAAGCCCGTCAGCTTTTGATCCAGCGCGTCGCGTGCAGTGAGCATGAGCACAGGCGTCTGCCGACGTGCTTCCTGGCGCAGTTTGCGGCACAGCTCCAGGCCATCCATTCCCGGCAGGGTCAGATCGAGCACGATCGCATCGAAGTCATGAACTACAGCCAGATGCAGGCCGGTTACGCCGTCGCCGGCGAAATCCACCACATGACTCTTGTCTTCGAGATAGTCGCCGATGTTTGCGGCGATGTCGCTATTGTCTTCAATGACTAAAATTCGCATGGGCGGAAAGCTTACTCGCGTAGAGGCAGGAATGCTTGAGTGTGCGGCGGCCGCTTAGTTCCCGCAGGCGCCACATCGGCTTCACAAAAGAAAAAGGCCCAAGGAGGTGTCATTGGGGGAACACACCTCGCTTGGGCCTAAAGCTACTGCCCCGATTACCGTAATCTGCCTGTCACCTGACCTGACTTAGGAGTGTCGAGCAGAACTTACAGTGGGGTCGATACTAGGCGGGGCGCGATTAAATTCGTGTTAAGCCGGCCTCGCGCTTTCGTTAATGACGCGAGGGGAAAGTTTGACCAATTGCGGGCTCAACGGCCCGAAATTCAGTCATCGAGGTGGCGGCAGATCAGCGAACCAATCACCTGATGGCAAGCCTGCTTGGTGGCGCGTCCGTTGGTCAGGGCGAAGGCAAAATGCTGCGTGTAACGTGCTTTGGCATCCAGGTTTGAAGATGCCTCGAAGCGCCACTGGCTGAGCGCCGCCAGCGCTGCCGCATTGAAAACGCCTTCTGGCTGCGCATGCAGGACTTGGACGTCGCGCACGCTGCCGTCGGCGCCGATGCTGTACTGCAATTCCACCGTGCCTTCGACCCGCGCGGACATCGCCCGTTCCGGATAAACCGGAGGCACGACGTGCAGGCGCGTGGGAGTCTCGGCCGTGGCAGCTTGCTCAAGCTCGTCGGCGACAGGCACTGCTGCCATCAACGGCAATGCGCGCGCTGGCGCTATGTCCTGCACCGGTACCTGCGAGGCAAGCGCGACTTTGTCGATTCGTGGCCGCGCGATTTGTATATGCACCGGATCCGAACTAGCCGGCAGAACCGCAGGTTCGGCCATGCGTCCCGCCATCGGAATTGCCGCTGTGGAACCCACCGCAGCAACCGCCGCGGGGCCGGCCGTCGGAGTGGAAGAATTCTTGAACGCAAGCTGCGGATTGCTACTGACGATGGCCAGGCTCTGAGCCGGAGCATTCGCCAGCGCCGTCACCAGAGATTGCTGGATATTCTCGGGCGCATTCAGATCGGTGAGCGAATGTTGCGGCCGCAGTGCCACGCAGACGACGGCGGCCACCGCCAGCAATACTGGCCAGGCGTTATTGCGCGGCAAGGCCTCATGACCTTCGGCCCCGACGATACGGCGAATCCGCGCCAGAAGAATACCGCCGCCGGCGCCGAGCGCCGGCGCCACGACATCCAGATCGTGGCGCAGTTCTTCCAGATCCGCCAAAGCGCGCGCGTAGGTGATCGGATTGCCCTTGGCCAGGCTCAATACCAGATCATCGCAACAGTTTTCGCGCGCGTTGCGCACGTCGCGTGAAATCCAGTGCACGACAGGGTGATAGAACAACACGGTTTCGATGACGACCTGCACCAGGTTGGCCAGATAGTCCCAACGCCTCACGTGGCCCAGTTCATGCGCGATGATGAGTTCGATCTGATGCGGACTGAAGCCGCTGAGCATGCTCAAGGGCAACAAGATCACCGGTTTGATCCAGCCGATCAGCATCGGTGTAGCCACATTTGCCGAGGCGAGCAAGCGCACGGGACGGAACAGCCCGAAACGTCGGCACATCTGCGTCAGCTGCGTTTCCCATTGGGGAATCGGCATGGCATGGCGCACCAGCCGCGCCAAACGCCGCCAATGCCACAGCGAGCGCATGCCGATGGCAACAACGCCGAACATCCATGCAGCCACGAGCCATGGCAGGAATTCGCGCACACCCCAATTGGCGACCGCGCCATCGGTAACTGCCGCAATCGAGCCGGTCAACGTGGCCGTCAAGCCGGCGGTCATTGCCGCTGCACCCAAGGCAGGCCATACGTAGATGAGCGTCACCACTGGACATAGCGCAAGCGCCAGCAGCACCCCCATGCCGAGTCGATAGCGCGCGCCGACGCTTACACATAGCGGCCGCAATATCGCGTAGAGCAAACCCAGCGCGGCTCCCTGCCACAGGAAGTGAAGCAGCACCGCACCTAGCGCATCCACGCCGGCGATAAATGTCTGGGAAAACGCCATCGTCAACCCCCTTCGATCTCGATCTTGTTCAGCAGCGCCCGGATTTCCTTGAGCTCTTCGCGCGATGCACCGGGATGATTGCCCAGAGCGTGCAACACCATTTGCGAAGGTGAACCATTGAATAGCCGCTGCACCATGTCGGCCAGAAAGCGTTTTTGCGTGCGCTGCCGGCTGATCGCGGAACGATAGATGTGGGCGCGTTGCGAATCATCGCGATCGACCAGGCCCTTGCTGTGCATGATCTGCATCAACTTCAGCGCGGTGGTGTAGCCGGCGCCGTCGTTGCCGTACAAGGTTTCATGGACTTCGCGCACGGTGCAGGCACCGCGTTCCCACAATACTTGCAGGATATTGAGTTCGGCATCCGTTGGCCAAGTGACTTCTGCTGAGCGACGCGGACTCATTGCAACTCCCGATAGCAACGAATAACTTCGTATATCCTGCCGCAACTGCGCAGCCGATTCAAGTCGACGCCATGCAAGGGCCGTCGCCCTCGAATTTTCCATGGCCCGGAAGGGCACAAGCTCACTTCGTCCGCTGGGCGAGATTGTTCCATTCCTGGCCTGTCAGTGACCACTTCTATTGTTGGCCGGCATGCACCCGCTAGTGGGATTGGAGCTATTGCACAGCCGCGAATGATCGAACTCCATCAGCCCTTCCTTGGTATTGCGCGCTGTGGTTTCGATCTGGCCATGCGTATGACACGTCGTTCTGAGGATGTTCGAGCCGATCGGCGCACGGCTTTCGCAGACGAGGCGATTGCTGTCGTTGTGCTTGAGGATGCCGTTGACCTCTTCCTGGCTGTTGAACAGGACGATGCGTGTGTCGTGATTCATTGCTTCGACGGAGCCTGCGGACTGCAAGAGATTTGCCATGTGCTCAAGCAGCGTGTCCACCCGTTGCCGGTCTGTCGGGCTGGTGAACTCGTAACGGGCGCCGGTCTGCATATCTTCATGGATGCGCTGGGTTTGCTCGGCAAACGTGTCCGGCGTATCGGCAAGTACGGGCTTTTCGATGACACCGTATTTGTCGGTCGCCAGAGACTTGTCGCTCTTGGCGTCCTGCGCATGGGCGCAAAGGCAGCACAACAGGGTGGCAGCGAAAAAAAAGAAATTGCGGTGCATGGCGATCCTAACTTTACGAAAGTCTTAGTACGTAACTTATCGTATGTAGGGCTGGAGCAATTGTCAACGAATACTTTCGTAGTTAGTGCCTGATGCGACCCTCAAGCCGCGAAAATGCATGCGCCAGCGCTGCATAGCAAAAGGGTCGCTTGAAATTTTGCGTCTTGCCGGGCGGTCCCCGGCAAGAACTTGAAGCGAAATAGCAGCAGTTTTTTATCCCGCTGCGACGCGTCCCGCGCGGATCAGTTGGAGCGTTCTCGTTGCGGCCGCGCCAGGCCATTGGCGTCGCTCATGCTTTTCATCGCATCGTGACGCGCTTCTTCGATCTCGCCAAACGTGCGGCACGTCGTCACTGGAATATTCGTGCCCACCGGCGCACGCCGCTCGCACACCAGGCGGTTCATGTCGTTGTGGCGGAGCAAGCCGTTCACTTCTTCCTGCGCATTGGCGAGGGCGATCTTGTCGTTCTGCCCCAGTCCGGAGTCTGCGGCGTGATCCTGGAGCAGCTTCTGCATGTCGGCGAGGCGGTTTTCGACGCGCGTCTTGTCCGTAGTCTTCATGAAACCGTAGATACCGCCTGGCTGCATCTGCTCACGAATCTTCGCCGATTCCTGATTGAAGGAGTCCAGGGTCTGCCCGATCAGCGGTTTCTCGATGACCTGGCTGCGATTGCCGGCCGCGTACGCCGACGACAACATGAACATCGCAGCGATGAGTAAAAGACACTTTTTCATGAAACGACTTCCTCTTTAGTAGTGGGTGCGAGTTGAGTGGAACGGGATTGGAATCGAATGGCGCTCGTACGTAATTCATCGTATATACGCGCTGCAAGGATGTCAACGATGTGCTTCGTAGGTCATTGCCAAGGATTGCTGCCGATTCAATCCGCGAGGATGCAAGAATTCCGCCATCCAATCAGCGCCCGGCGCGAATTCCTCAGACTTTGCGCGGCTTGCGCTTGCGCACTCGACGGACGATGTAGTCGATGATCTCGCCGCCAACGTCGACGCCTGTGGCCGCTTCAATGCCTTCCAGGCCGGGAGAAGAATTCACCTCCAGTACCAGCGGCCCGCGCCGCGAGCGCAACAGATCAACGCCTGCCACATTCAGACTCATGACCCGCGCGGCGCGCAGGGCGATGTCGGTCTCGGCGGCACTCAGTTCCGCCGGCGTCGCCGAACCACCTCGGTGCAGGTTGGAACGGAACTCGCCCTCGCGTCCCTGCCGGCGCATGGCGGCGACCACCTTGCCGCCCACGACGAAACAGCGAATGTCGGCACCGTTGGCTTCGCGGATGAACTCCTGCACCAGAAAATTCGCATACAGTCCGCGAAAGGCCTCGATCACGCTTTGCGATGCCGAACGCTTTTCCGCCAGCAGCACGCCCTGCCCCTGCGACCCCTCGTTGAGCTTGATCACGTGCGGCGGATCGCCGAGCATGGCCAGCAGATCGGCAGTGTCGTCTGGATTGTCGCCAAACACGGTGGCCGGCAGGCCGATGTCCTCGCGCGCCAACAGCTGTAGGCAGCGCAGCTTGTCGCGCGCGCGCAAGATTGCATCGGACGAATTCGGTGTGAACACACCCATCATCTCGAACTGACGCAATACCGCCGTGCCGTAGAACGTGATCGACGCGCCCACGCGCGGAATCACCGCGTCGTAGTCGGCCAGCGCGCGGCCCTTGTAGTGCACGGAGAAATCGCCCGGCGCGATGCGCATGTAGCAGCGCAGCGGATCGAGCACGCGCACGCGGTGTCCGCGCAGACGCGCGGCCTCGACCAGGCGCACGGTAGAGTATAATTTTGCATTACGCGACAAAATAGCAATTTTCACTGAGCGGCCTTCCCGGGTTTTGGCACTAGCTTGCGCCCGCTCGCCCGCAGGCGACCGCAGGTATACGACACGGATGGATCGACAAGAAAGCGGCCGCTCAATGCGGAGCGGCCAAGCAACATTGGAAACAGCATATTGCAGCGATTGGTCAGGTTTATTTCTGTCTCCCACTCAACTCCAGCCAGTTGCACCCGCGTGCGGATGAACCAGCGGCGGGTGATGTGCCCGCCGGAGTCGGTGACATCGCGGCAATCGTAGGCTGGCGCCTCGCATTCGACCAGAGTCGTGCCGTGCCGGCGCGTGGCGACGGCAAAGCGTAACCAGGTGCATCCGTCGCGCTCGCTTTCGCGGATCCAATCCACATGTAGCGAGGACGACCGCGCGCCGGTGTCAACCTTGGCCTTCAGCGCAGTCAGGCCCAGTTGCGGCAAAGCCAACCATTCGCGCCAGCCGATGAGGGGATGCTCGTGCATGCGTGCCGTTGATTCCTGGGTTGCGCGGGCGGCGCGCAGCGATGAAACGCTGGAGCGGGTGAAGGGAATCGAACCCTCGTCAGTAGCTTGGGAAGCTACAGCTCTGCCATTGAGCTACACCCGCTTGCGCGGCCGGATACTCTACGTTGACCGTCTGCGCCCGGCAATGGCTGTGGCGCGATTGCCGCACGTCGGTGCCAACTCGCGCCGACGAACCGGCCAGCAGCTGAATGGAATTTGGACTACCGCGCGGATGCAGCCAGCGGAAGGTCGCCATTCAGCTTCAATGGGTTTAGATAGCGGCGCAGAGTAGGCAGACACCCGGGGCTTTCAAATTTGTTTCTGCACGCACCGCCCGGACGTCGACTTCCGTTTCATCCGCGTGACGCAAAGGAGCGTTCGCCATGTTCAAACCAATTCGTTTCGCTGTCCTTCTGGCTGGCGTGACGCTGGCTGTTTCCGTAGTGGCGCAACCCGCGCCGGACGATTCTGGGTACGATCGCGATCAATCCCGTCAGGGACAGACCGCCGATCCGCCCACCCGCGTAGCGCGCTTGGCTTTCATTCGAGGCGACGTAAGCTTCGTGCCCGCGGGAGAGAACGACTGGGTGCAAGCCCAACTCAATCGTCCGCTGATCACAGGCGACAAGCTGTGGACCGACCGCAATTCGCGCACGGAGCTGGAAATCGGCTCCTCAACGATACGCATGGACGAAAACACCAGTTTTGATTTCCTCAACCTGGATGACAAGACCGCGCAAGTCGAACTGACGCAGGGTACGCTCAACCTGCGCGTGCGCCGTCTGTACGACAATCAAACTTACGAAATCGATACGCCCACGCTTGCCTTCGTGGTCAATCGTGTCGGCGAATATCGTGTCACCGTCGAACCCGATGGCCGCGCGACCACGGTCTCCGTGTTCCATGGCGGCGGCGATACTTATGGCGAAGGCAATGCGCGCTTCCGCATCGAAGAAGGTCAATCGGTGACCTTCAACGATGCGCAGCTGCAAAATTATCAGAGCAACAATCTGCCGCAGTCAGACGATTTTCAGTCCTTCAGCTCGCAGCGCGATGAGCGCTGGGATCATTCTAGGTCGCGCCAGTATGTGTCCGAGGACGTCATCGGCTATGAGGATCTCGACGACAACGGTGACTGGAACGACGTGCCCGAATACGGCCATGTTTGGTATCCGACGACCGTCGCGGTCGGCTGGTCGCCGTACCACAACGGCCACTGGGGCTGGGTCGGCTCCTACGGCTGGAGTTGGGTGGATGACGAGCCGTGGGGTTTCGCGCCGTCCCATTACGGTCGCTGGGCTTATATCGGCAACCGCTGGGGCTGGTGTCCGGGTCGGATTGACGTACGTCCGGTCTATGCGCCTGCGCTCGTCGCGTTCGTCGGTGGTGGCGTCGGTGTGAGCATCGGTTTCGGCAGCGGGCCGGTCGGCTGGTTCCCACTGGGATACAACGATGTCTATTACCCGAGCTATCGCGTCAGCCGTGGCTATTTCAGCGGCGTCAATAACTTCGGGGGCGGCAATACCACGATCATCAACAACTACTATGGCGACTATTCGCGCGGCAACGTGAATTACGGGCAGATCAACTATGCCAATCGCAATGTCGCCGGAGCGATTACCGCGGTACCCGCCGCGGCCTTCGTGAGCGCGCGCCCGGTGGGTACCGCTGCCATTGCGGTGAATCGCGAAACGTTCTCCAATGGTCGCGTCTCCGGCTTCGCCGCCGTGGCTCCAACGCGTGCGAGTATTGCTCCGTCGGCTGCCGCTCGTGCGATGCCACCGTCCGCGGTAGCAAATCGTCAGATCGTTGCCGCAACGCGGCCGCCTGCGCCGGTCGCGTCGTTCGCCCAGCGTCAAACGATGTTGCAGAAGAATCCTGGACAGCCCCTGCGTGAAACCCAGTTGCGCGGTCCAGCCGTGGCAGCGGCCGGTCCGGGCGCCGGCAAGCGCGGTGCAGTCGGCGAACGCCAGAACGTTCGTGTCGTCACCAACGCCGGCGCACCGGTACGTACTGCCGCCCCACCCTTGCCTGCACGCACCGGCCCCATCGGCGCGCAGAACAATGCCGCAGCGGCAAACGCACGCATGGCGCCGACGTCAACGGGCGCACCGGGCGTGACCCGCGTCGCTCCGGGCAACCAGGCCGTGCAACAGACCAATCGCGATCGCGGAAATGTTTCGCCGCGAGAGAACGCTGCCGCGACGAACGCTGCGCCGAACGGAGTCGGACGTCCTGCAGCGAATGGGCATCTGGATTCATCGCGCTTTGCCCATCCCGGCGCGAACAACGCCACGCCATCAACGGGAGTGGCACCGACTCGCGGCCCGAGGGACCAAGGTTCGCTGCCGGCAGTTCAAAATAGCGCTTCGCCGAACAATGATCGGCGTGGCGTTCGCAACGCGGGCGAGAACATGCGTGGACCAAGCTCCAACGCGCACAACGCCGGCGATACAGGGCAAAACGCGCAGAAGTATCAGCAGGCAGGTCCGGCCAATCGCAATACGCAGGACTACCGCACACCGAAGGTGAACAACAACAACGAGCGTCCGGCTGCGCAGGAATACCGCGGGCAGCCGAACAACCCGCAGCCTGCCACACAGGAGTATCGCGCGCCGCGGGGGAACAACAACGAGCGTCCGGCTGCGCAGGAATATCGCGGGCAGACGAACAATCCGCGGCCTGCAGCACAGGAATACCATGCGCCACAATCCAACAATGTCCCGCGCAACAACGGACCGCAGGAATCTCATCCGGCGCCAGCGTCACAGATGATGATGCCGCAGCGTTCTGCTCCGCCTGCACAAGTGCAGCAGCAGCGCGTTGCACCGCCGCCGCCGCAACAGCAGCCGCAGATGCGCGCGCAGCCGCAGCCCGCGCGTACGCCACCGCCGCCGAAAGACGACAAGAAGGATGACGACAAGAAGCATCGCGACCACTGAAACGGATCGTGACAGCTCCAACGCAAACGCCCGGCTTGTCCGGGCGTTTGCTTTTGCAGCCTGCGCAAAAGCTTCGCGGCAGCGTCCGCTGCCGGTAAACTACGCCGATGACCAAGATCCAATTGAACGGCATGGCGCACGAACTGGCCGAGCCCCTCAGCATCGCTGCCTTGCTCGACGCGAATGGCTACGCGGGGCGCGCCGTTGCTGTGGAAATCAATCGAGAGATCGTCCCCAAAAGCATGCATGCACGGCATTTTGTGCGCGATGGCGACGAAGTCGAAGTAGTGCACGCAATCGGGGGAGGGTGAGGCGCGGCGCTTGCGACATGCCATGAAAGGCATGTCGCGCCGCGTCGAACGCCCGAAGCAGGATGCGCAGGGCCGGGTTGCTTAGTGAGGCCCGGAAGGCCGAACTTAGCAACAGCCCGAGCGCAGCGAGGTGAGCGATGCGTTGAAGCGCATCGCGCGCGAGACCGAACGCCGCGAGCCCGAGCGAGCGGCCGGGTTGCTTGGCGAGCGCTGGATGCGCGAGCCTAGCAACGGCCCGAGCGCAGCGAGGTGTGCGTGTCAGCGTGTTGCTTATTTATATACTTTTACACAAGTGAACCAATGAACGCCCAACCCAAATCCAGCGAAGCCAGCACCATCCCCGACCCCCTGATCATCGCCGGCGTCGCCTATCGCTCGCGCCTGCTCACGGGCACGGGAAAATTCAAGGACCTGGACGAAACCCGCCGCGCGACGCAAGCCGCGGCGGCCGAGATCGTCACCGTCGCGATCCGTCGCACCAATATCGGTCAGGACAAGGATCAACCGAATCTGCTCGACGTGCTGCCGCCGGAAAAGTATACGATTCTGCCGAACACTGCCGGCTGCTACAGCGCCGACGATGCCGTGCGCACATGCCGGCTCGCGCGCGAACTGCTCGGCGGACGTTCCCTGGTCAAACTTGAAGTGCTGGGTGATCAGAAAACATTATTTCCGGATGTCGTGCAGACGCTGCAGGCCGCCGAGCGTCTGGTCGCGGAAAATTTCCAGGTGATGGTCTACACCAGCGACGATCCCCTGCTGGCCAAGCGCCTGGAGGAAATCGGCTGCGTTGCGGTGATGCCGCTGGCGGCGCCGATCGGTTCCGGACTCGGCATCCAGAATCGCTGGAATATTCTGGAAATTGTGGAAAATGCCAAGGTGCCAGTGCTAGTGGATGCCGGCGTCGGCACCGCATCCGACGCTGCCATAGCGATGGAACTGGGTTGCGACGGTGTGCTGATGAACACCGCCATCGCCGGCGCGCGCGACCCCGTGCTCATGGCCAGCGCCATGAAGCACGCGATCATCGCCGGCCGCGAAGCTTTCCTGGCCGGCCGGATTCCGCGCAAGCGCTACGCGTCGGCGTCCAGTCCGATCGACGGAACGATTGCGTGAGCGACGGGAATCCATCGACGATGCCTTCGCTGCCGTCTCCTCGACGACCCCGCTCCTCCGCGCCGGACGCAGGCAAGCAACGCCACATCCGCAGTTTTGTGCGCCGCGAGGGCCGCTTCACGCCGGCACAGCAGCGCGCGTTCGAGCAGCACTGGGCGCGCTTCGGCATGGATCCCGCAACGCCCGCGCCGGACTGGGGCCAGGTATTCGCGCGCAGCGCGCCGCTGGTACTGGAGATCGGTTTCGGCAACGGCGAACAGCTGCTATGGGCGGCGCGCAACGAGCCGGAGCGAAATTTCATCGGCATCGAGGTCCATCGCCCCGGCGTCGGCCGCCTGATGAACGGGCTGGCCGAAAATAATGTGGAAAATGTGCGTTTGTATAATCATGACGCCGTCGAAATACTTGATCGCGCGTTCGTCCCCTCGGCTCTGAGCGAGGTGCGAATCTACTTCCCCGATCCGTGGCCGAAGAAGCGCCAGCAGAAACGCCGCCTGATCCAGGCGCAATTCGTCAGCTTGCTGGCCACGCGCGTGACCTCGGGCGGGCGCTTGCATTTGGCGACGGACTGGGCGGAGTATGCCGAGCACATGCTTGGCGTGCTCGACGCATCGCCACAGTGGCGCAACCTTGCTGGAAAGGGGAATTTCTCGCCGCAGCCATCGACACGCATCCAAACGCACTTCGAGAGGCGCGGTGTGCGCCTCGGTCATGGAGTCTGGGATTTGCTACATGAACGCATCTGACACTTGAGCGTGCAGGCCTAGAAGAATCATCGCCCCGATGAACACCGGCCTGACCCTCACCCCCGACATGCAGCTCGTATTCGCGCTGCTGTGCTTCACTGTGCTCATGCTGGTGCTGGAATGGATCCGCGCCGACTTGATCGCCCTGCTGGTCGTCGTGGTTATCGGCATCACCCGGCTGATTCCGGTCGAGCAGCTGTTCGAAGGATTCGCCGGCAATGCGGTCATCTCGTTGCTTGGCGTCATGATCATGGGTGCGGGCCTGGACCGCACCGGCGTGCTGAACAAAGCAGCATCGTTCATCCTGCGCCTGTCCAAGGGCATCGAATCGCGTCTCGGGTTGCTGATCAACGCAATGGCCGGGGGCCTCTCGGCGATAATGCAGAGCCAGGCGCTTGCGGCGCTGTTCGTGCCGGTGGCCAGCCGCGTCAGCGCGCGCACCGGCGTACCGCTCGCGCGGCTGCTATTGCCGATGGCGTTCTGCATCCTGGCCGGCACCAATGTCACGATGATCTCGAACTCGCCGTTGATCCTGCTCAACGACCTGATCCTGAGCGCGAATCGCAACCTGCCTCCGGGCGCGCAAACGGTCGAACCGTTTTCGTTATTCGCGATTGCACCGGTTGGCCTCGCGTTGCTGGCAACGGGAATGGCGTACTTCGCACTCTTCACCCGGCGCCTGCTGCCGACCGATGAGGAGAGCCCGAACGTCACGCCGGGGCGCACGGAAACCTATTTCGCCGAAACCTACGGCATCGCCGGGGAAGTCTGCGAGTTGACCGTCACCGCGGAAAGCCCGCTGGTCGGCATGAGCATCGCCGAGGCCGAGGCGCTGCGTGGCGCGCCATTGATTCTTGCGATCAAGAATGGTGATGAAGTGCGGCTGGCGCCGCCGGCCGATACGATGATCTGGGTCGGTACCGTGCTTGGCGCGCTCGGAAAGCGCGAACAGTCGAACGACTTTGCCAATCTGAATTTGCTGCGCGTGCAGACCCGCCTGCGCAATTTCCGCGACATGTTCGATCCGACACGCGCCGGCATTTCCGAAGCGGTGATTCCGCCGAACTCGCACTTCGTCAAGCAGACGATTGCCGACCTGCGCCTGCGCAAGCGCTTCGGCATCAGCGTGCTGGCGGTTAATCGCGGCGAGGAAATTTTCCGCGAGGATGTGCGCAAGGTTTCGCTGCGCCCCGGCGACACGCTGGTGCTGCACGGGCTGTGGCGCGATCTGACCCTGGCCGCGGAAAACCATGACTTCGTCGTCGTCACCGACTATCCGAAAGAAGAAGGGCGGCCGAGCAAGATCTGGCACGCGACTTTTTTCTTCGCGCTGGCGATGGGTCTGGGGCTGTTCACCGACTTGCGTCTGTCGGTGGCGATGCTGACAGGCGCGGTCGGGATGCTGCTGGCTGGCGTGCTGAACATGGAAGAAGCCTATGCATCGGTGAACTGGAAAACGATCTTCACCCTGGCCTGCCTGATTCCATTGGGCTGGGCGATGGACAGCACCGGCGCCGCCGCATGGATTGCGCAGGAAGTGCTGCGCTATCTCGGCGCCTGGCCGCAGTGGGCGCTGCAGGCAGTGATCGCAATCCTCGCGCTGTTTTTCTCGCAGGTCGTTTCCAACGTCGGCGCCACCGTGATGATGGTGCCGATGGCGATCAATATCGCGCTCGCCTCCAATGGCAATCCGGCTGTGTACGCGCTGATCGTGGCGATTTCCACCTCCAACAGTTTCATCATCGCCAGCGCCAATCCGGTGCTGACGATTGTCGCCGGCCCCGGCGGCTATCGTGCCCGCGATTTCCTGCGCGTCGGCTTGCCGCTGACGATTCTGATGCTGGTGGTGATGCTGGTGGCGGTGAATCTGCTGTTCCGATGATGTGTTGGTCGCGACGAATCCGAGCTCCCATGCGTCATGGAGAGCAGGACGATTCATTGCGCAGGGATTGCACCAACTCATTGGAGGAAGACAACATGAACCGTTTGGTTCTCGCTTTGGTTTTATCCGCAGCCTGCGCTAGTGCTGCAGCTCAGGATTGCAGTGTCGCGGGCAAGGCCTTCGACGTCGCCGGCCGGCCCATGCGCGCAAGCCTGGTGCGCCTCACCAACCTGGAAACGCGGCACAGCAGCGTCAGTGCCACCGACGCCAATGCGGAATTTCGTTTCAGCGGCGGCGGCGGTCAATACCGGCTCGACTTGCTGAGTCCGCCAACCGCAGTTACCGGTTCGCATATCCCGACCAGCGCGGTGCTCGGCATGACCGGTGATTTCAGCTGCCGCGGCGGTTCGGAACATCAGGATGTGCACGCGCAGGTGTATTGACCGCGGCGACGCGATTTACGGCAGGCATACCTGGCCATCGATCACTTCCACCCGCACCGCGGCGAGCCCGACGCCGCGACACGGCCCCATGTAGCAGTGCCCGGATTCGATGAAAAAGCTCGCGCCATGGGCGGCGCAGATCAGCTGCCCGCTTTCGATCAGGAACTGGCCCGGCGCCCAGTCCAGCCGCCGGCCCGCATGCGGACATTCGTTGTGATAGGCGAACACTTTGCCGCCCTGCCGTAGCAGGATCAGCGAAAACCCGCCGGTACTGGAATCCACGTCCACGGCGATCGCGCCGGCGTCGGGAATGGCGTCCAGCCGGCATAACGATTTACTAACACTCATCAGCGTATTTAGCCCTTTCCGCACTTGCATCCGCGGAGCCGTAGCCCAATCATTCGTCCCGATACATTCAAGCTAACCCACCGCTGCATTCTGCCATACGGAGCGAAGCCGCCATGCTGTACTGGGGCTGGTTCAATCGTCCACGACATCCGCTGCTGCGCCTGCTGCTCACTGCGCTCGGCGCGGTCGCGCTCGTTGGCATCTTGATGCTCGGATTTTTCGCGCTGATCGCATTCGCCGTCATCGGCACGATTGTCGCGCTGACGCGTGCGTTGGCGCGCTCGCACCTGGCTGCCACTGCCGCACCGCAACCTCATCCGGCGGCAGATCATCCGCGCGTACTCGAAGGTGAGTTCGTGGTGGTCGAACCGCGTTCAGCGACGCCGCAACGCTAGAGCACGCGGCACCTATTTCCAGCAGGCACTGCGCAAGCGGCTCCGATCGCTGCGTGCGGAGTGGCGCTGTTGCTCGCCCAGGCGTCGCGCTAGATTGTTCGACTGCATCGTGCTGTTCGCGTGCTCTTGCACTGGAGAAAAGCAAATGAAAAACGCTGCGCTGTTTCTGACGCTAGTCGGGTTGTTGCTGATCCTGCCGACGCATTCCCACGCGACTGCTGCGGAAGACAAGGCCGCTGTAGCCGCGCTCGACACGCAATACCAGGCCGCGGTGAAGGGCAACGACGCAGCGACGATGGATCGCATCCTCGCTGACGATTTCGTGCTGGTGACCGGACGCGGCAAAACGGTGAGCAAGGCAGATCTGCTCAAGACTGCGAAAGACAAATCCGACACGTACGAGCACCAGGAAGACACCGAGCAAACCGTCCGCGTCTGGGGCGATACGGCCGTCGTCACCGCGCTGCTGTGGATCAAAGGCAGCAACAAGCAGGGTTCTTTCGATTACAAACTCTGGTTCAGCGATACCTACGCGCGCACGAAGACCGGTTGGCGTTATGTATTCGGTCAGGCATCCATACACTTGCCATGAACTGAGCGGGATCCTGCACCTGCGATTCGATGAAGAATGACGCAATGAATGCAATTGCCACTCCCGCTGACAACGCCACTCAGGCGACGCTGTTCACGCCACGCGTACTGGTGCCGCTGGCGCTGCTCGCGGTATACCTGCTGTGGGGGTCGACCTACCTCGCGATCCGCGTTGCGCTCGTCGGCTATCCGCCGTTTTTCATGGCGGCGATTCGTTTCATTGTCGCCGGCGGATTGATGCTGAGCGTGCTGCACTGGCGCCGCTTCGCCATGCCGACAAAGCGGCAATGGATCAATTGCGGCGTTTGCGGCACCTTGCTGCTGGGCTTTGGCAACGGCCTGGTGTGCTACGCCGAACAGACCGTCGCTTCCGGAATCGCCGCAGTCGCCGTCGCCAGCATGCCGCTGTTTGCCGCAGTGTTCGCTGGTTTCTATCGGCAATGGCCGAACCGCATCGAGTGGATCGGCCTGCTTGTCGGGTTTGCCGGCGTGGTCGTGCTGAATTTCGGCGGCGAGCTGCGCGCCTCGCCAGTCGGTGCACTGGCCCTGATCACCGCCGCCTCATCGTGGGCGTTCGGCTCGGTCTGGGCACGGCGCCAGGACATGCCGCATCCGGCCGTGAGTACCGCAGCGCAGATGCTGTGCGGCGCCGTCGTGTTGCTGCTCGCTGGCGGGCTCAGCGGTGAACGCATTACGGTGACGCCCTCGCTGGATGCAACTCTGGCCCTCGGCTATCTGGTTGTCGCCGGTTCCCTGCTGGGCTTCAGCGCGTATATCTATCTGTTGCACCACGTGCGCCCGGCGCTTGCGACGAGCTACGCCTACATCAACCCGCCCGTTGCCGTGCTCATCGGCGTGTTGCTTGCCGGCGAGTCGGTGCGCCTGCTCGACATCGTGGGCATGATCATCATCCTGGCCGGTGTAGTGGCAATCACTTTGGCCAAGACGGCGCCTGCCAAGAGCGCACCGACGCAACCCACGCGCTAGACTTTCGTCTCCAGCGCGGATGCGCAGCGACGGAAGATCCGGGTGCCGATTGAATTTCAGGGTGAAGTCCGCGAAACCGCGCATAGCAGCGGCGACGACCTGTTGAGCGCCGGTCTGGGACTGGCCGGTTTGCGCGGCGCGCCAACGGTATTTGTCGATCCGGCCGCGCCTACAGCGCGGGAACTGCGCCGTCGCGCGATTCAGAACAACTGGAAAGGCATCGCCGACCTCGGCCCTCTCGGCGGCTACGGCGAGGTCTACGGGAGCGTGCCCGATGTGCCGGGACGCGAGTATCAGGCGTTCGCGAAACTTCCCGGCGCGCGTTGTTCGCATCGCATCCTGGTGCAGATTCCCGACGCATTCGACGCGAAGGCGCGCTGCCTCGTGGTCACCGCTTCGTCGGGATCGCGCGGAGTCTACGGCGCGATCGCGCTGGCGGGTGCGTGGGGCTTGCCACGCGGATGTGCGGTCGCTTACACCGACAAAGGCGCGGGCACCGGCTATTTCGATACAACAAGCGCAAGCGGCGTCACTCTCGACGGAACGCGCGCTACTTCCGGCAATGCTGAGCTTGAATTTCAACCAGACGTCTTTACGGCCGAATCGGGTGTTGCCGTCAAGCATGCGCATTCCGGCGACAACCCCGAAGCGGACTGGGGCTGCCATTTGCTGCAGGCGGTGCAATTCGGCTTGGCGATGCTCGATCGTGCGTGGCCGCAGCAGGCGCCATTCACGCCCGACAATACGCGCATCATCGCGGTCGGCCTGTCCAACGGCGGCGCAGCCGTCTTGCAGGCTGCCGGGCTGGATGATGCCGGTGTCCTCGACGCCGCGATCGCGATTGCGCCGAACGTGAATGTGCCAGGACATGGACGCGCGCTCTACGACTACGCGACGGAGGCGGCGCTGTTGCTGCCGTGCGCGCTGACCGATGCTTGCTTCGATGCGATTCCGTTCGCGCGCGCGGCCGGCGGCATTGCGCCAGCATGGACAATACGCAGCGCGAACTTGCGCAATGCAGGTATCCCGACCGGCAGCAGCCGGGAAGCGCTCGAGCGCCTGTATGCCGGCGGCTGGAGCCAGGGCGCCCTCGCGAGCGCCGCCGCGACGACGGCATTCGACTTGTGGCGCGCGTTCGCCGCGACCTATGCCAGTGCCTACTCGTGCAGCGCCGTCGGCCGCATGCCCGGCGGCTATCGGTTTGCTGCGCACGATGCGAGCGGCCAAGCGCGCGCGGCAACGACCATCGAGCGAGCCGCTTGGTGGGCCGATGCCGTCGGCATCCCACCCGGCGCCGGCGTTTTTCTCGATGAATCTACAACGGACACGCCGGGTGCCGATGTAGATTTTTCCGGCCTGCTGCAATTGCGCACTTTGTGGACAAGTGAAACTGTGGACGCGCAGCGGCTGCGCAGTTCAGTTGCTGCGACTGCAGTGCATCTGCCACGCGAGGGATTGCCGCTGTGGATCATCCACGGCCGCGACGACGGACTGATCCCGCCGACTTTCAGTTCCGATGTGTACATCCATTGGCTGCGCGCCAACGGACGCGAGCCGATTTATTGGCTACTGCCACATACGCAGCACTTCGATGGATTTCTTGCCCTGCCCGAGTTGGGCGATCGCTATGTTCCGCTATTGCCTTACGCGTACGCGGCGCTGGACGCCGTCTGGCGGCACCTGGTCGAAGACGAAATGTTGCGTCCGGCGCAAATCCCCGAGCCGCGGCCGCGTGGCGCCGGCAAGCTCGACGCCACGCATATCCGATTGCGCTAGCGATTACTGCTCGCGCAAAGCGGTCGTCACCGGCAGCCGCGCCGCGCGCAGTGCGGGCAGGAAGCCGCCGATCATGCCGATGACCACGGCGATGATCAGGCCGCGCACGACCAGGGCCGGCGTCACCTTGAACGCGAACACGACCTGGGTGAAATTCTGGCCCAGGGTCGAGACCGAGAAGTTGTTGAACAGCAAGTAGGCGATCAGCGCGCCCAGTGCGCCGCCGATCAGGGCGAGCACCAGTGACTCAATCATGACCGAGATCAACACCGACCCGCCGCCAAAACCAATGGCGCGCAGCGTGGCGATTTCCTTGCCGCGTGCCGCAACCGCGGCGTACATCGTATTGAGTGCTGCGAAGATTGCGCCGAGCGCCATGATGAAGGTGACTACGCCGGCAAGGAATCCAATCTGCTGGCGAAACTGCTTGGTCTGGCTGCTGTAGTAGTCCTGCTCGGTCTGCACGTCCACGCTCAGGCGCGGATCGGCGCTGAGTGCGTCCTTGAACGTGGTGAACGCCTGCGGTGTGTCGAGCACCGCGCGCACCGAGCTGAATCCCTGCCGGGTAAATGTCGTCTGCGCGACTTCGACGTCGCACCACAGTTCGCTTTCGTTCGCATCGCCGGATTCGAACACGCCGACCACGGTCCAGTCCGAGCCGCGCATGCGCAGGGTCTGGCCGACGCGTGCGCCCTCGAACTGGCGGGTGACGCCGCGGCCGACGATCAACTCGCGCTTGCCGGTGTCGAACATGCGCCCTTCGACGATCTTCAATTGTGGCCGCAGCTTTATGCTCTTCGGCCCGACTCCGCGCACGGTGATGTTCGCGCCGTTCTTGACGTCATCCTTGCGGATCAATTCGGCGATCACAATCATCTCGGCGGCCGCCAGCGGCTGACCGTCGTCATCCTTGCGCACACCGGGCGCCTGCGAGATCAGGATCGTCTGGTCGCGCAACAGGCCGGAATTGAGTTCCGCGTCGGAACCGCCGCGCAGCACCATCGCCACGTCGGTGCGGCCGGCCGCCTTGAGCGTGCTCTCGAATCCCAAGGCCATGGCGAGCAGCGCGGTAAAGACCGCAACCACGCCGGCGAGGCCGACGACGATGACGAGCGAGGGACCCCAGCGTTCCGGGATGCTCTTTAGATTCAAACTGGTGATTGCAATGGTTTGAGTCAGCATAGTCATTCTCTCTTACCTTCCAGCCAGCGCATCGACAATCTTCAGGCGCTGCGCGCGCAGCGCGGGCAACAGTCCCACCGCGATGCTCATCAGCACGATTGCCACCAGTCCGATCGACCACACGTAGCCGCCGACATGCAGCTGGAACTGTCCGCCGCTGCCTTTTTCCACCATTGCCCCGAGCATTGTGGCGAAGCCCATGCCGATCAGGCCGCCCAGCGCGCACATTGCACCGGCTTCGGCGAGGACGAAGCCAAGCACGCTGGCGTCGGAAAAGCCGAGTGTCTTCAGCACCGCGAGCTCCGGCACGCGTTCGCGCACGCTCTGCGCCATGGTGTTGCCGACGACCAGCAACAAGGTGAAGAACACCGCGAACAGGATCCAGCGCACGATCAGGCCGATGTCGCCGATCTGTTTGATGAAGCCGAGGTTGAAGTCTTTCTCGGTCTGGGTCTTGGTTTCGTCCGGCGAGTTCTCGAACATCCCGTCGACGGTCTTGCTGACTTGTTCCGGATTCGCGCCCTCGGCGAGCTTCAAGATGTAGAAATTCGTGCGGCCGCTGCCAAATTGATTGGCCTCGTCGAAATAATCGTGATTGATGTAGATGAGGTTCGCGCGCTTCTTCCAATCCTCATCCCGGCCGTCATAGATGCCGACAAGCTCGAACGCCCAGTCCTTGCTGCCGTTTTTCTGCGGAAAGATATTGGAGGAAATCGGAATCTTCTGACCGATCTTCCAGCCGTACTTGTCCGCCAGCATCTTGCCCACGACCATGGACGTGCGCGTATGCGCGAACGCCTGCCATTGTTCCTCGGGCATCACCCATTCCGGATACGCATCGTGATGGCGTTGCGGATCGACCGCGAACATGAACAGCGGCGTATTCTGTTCGTGCCACACACCACCGAACCACTGCGAATAGGCCACACGCGTGACGCCCGGTACCGATTCGAGCTTGGGCAGCATCGACAGCGGCAGCGGCGAGGTGAACGACACGCGCGCCTGAGTCATCAGGCGCGTGGCGCCGATAAAGTCGGCACCGGCACTGAAGATGTGATTCACCGATTGCAGCAGGCCGAACAGCAGGAACGCCATGATCACCGACAGCAGGGTGAGCATGGTGCGGGTCTTCTTGCGAAACAGGTTAGCGACGACGAATCCGGTCTTGGTCATGGTGCGCGATTCCTATTTGTGCCTTAGGCCGTCTGCTCGAGCAGCTGACCTTTTTCCAGATGCAGGATGCGCCGCGCGAACTCGGCTGCCTTGGGATCATGCGTGACCATGACGATGGTCTTGCCATGATCGCGGTTCAGCACCTGCAACAGGCCCAGGATTTCATCCGCGGTCTTGCGATCCAGATCGCCGGTCGGTTCGTCGCACACCAGTAGTTGCGGATCGGACACCAACGCACGGGCGATGGCGACGCGTTGCTCCTGACCACCGGACAGTTCCCTCGGCTTGTGCTTGGCGCGATCGGCCAGGCCGACCACATCGAGCGCGACCGAGACATTCTTCTTGCGCTGCGCGGATGACAGCTTGGTCAGGAGCAGCGGCAACTCGACATTGCCTTCGGCCGTCAGCACCGGCATGAGGTTGTAGAACTGGAATACGAAACCGACGTTGTGCGCGCGCCATTTCGCCAGCTGTCCGCTCGACAACTTGTCGATGCGATTGCCGCCGACCGCGATTTCGCCGCCCGTAGGCTGGTCCAGGCCGCCGATCAGATTCAGCAGCGTGGTCTTGCCTGAGCCCGATGGCCCCATCAGCGCGACGAAATCGCCTTTCGGTATATCCAGCGTGAGCCCGTGCAGCACTTCAACCTTCTGCTTGCCGCGCGTGTAGACCTTGGTGACATTGCGGACCTCAACCATCGACTCGGACATGGCAACCTCGATTCAAAAATGGAATTGTGGAACTGTGTACGATCAGGGGGCTTTGATTAAGGTTTCGCGAGCACGACGGCCGTGCCGTCCTTCAACTCTGGTGGCGCGTCGACGATGACGTTTTCGCCCGCGTTCACGCCGCCCAATACCTGGCGCGATTCGCCGACGTTGCCGCCGACCGTCACCGCGCGGCGTTGTGCTTTGGAATCCTTCAGGATGAACACGATGTCCTTGTCAGCGTCCTTGTGCAGCGCCGTCGCCGGAACCAGCACGCCATGCGGGACCTGCTGCGCCTGCGCCGCGGGTTTGTTTTCTTCCAGGAACGAAACACGGACGCCCATGTCGGGCACGATGCGGGTGTCCTTGGTGTCGAGCGCAATGCGCACCTTCACCGTTGCCTTGGAACGATCGGCGGTCGGAATGATCGCGATCACGTGCGCGGGAATCTTCCAGTCCGGATAGGCATTGAGCACCGCATCCACCGGGTGCCCGGCGACGACGCGATTGATGTAGGACTCGTTGACATCGACTTCAATTTCCAATGAATCCATGTCGACGATCGTGCCGACGCCGGTGCGGGTGAAGCCGCCGCCGGCCGAGAACGGCGAGATGATCTCGCCCACCTGCGCCGACTTGGCGATGACCACGCCGGCGAACGGCGCATGCACGGTGCAATAGTCCAACTGCACCTGGGCCGATTGCACGGAAGCTTGCGTAAGCTGGATCTGCTTGCGTTGCGTTTCCACCTGCGCAGTTTGAGTCTCCACCAGGGTGCGTGCCTGCTCCATCGCCTGCTGCGATACGAGCTTGCGTCCGATCATGTCCTGCATGCGCTGCAGATCGCGGTGGCTCTGCGCCACTTGCGCCTGATACTGCACCAGTAGCGCCTGTGCAGCTTGCGACTGTGCTTGTGCTTGCGCGAGCGACGCGCGCTGCGCGGTTTCGTCCAGACGTGCCAGTACCTGTCCCGCTTCGACGTGCTCGCCTTCCTCGATCAGCACGGCGGTCAATGCGCCGGTGATCTGCGCCGAAACCGTGGCTGCGCGGCGTGCGGTCACATAACCGGTGGCGTCCAGCACCGAGGCATTTGCGCCACCGGCGGACATCGGCTGCGCCACCGCTGTGTGCACCGCAAGCGCCGAAGGGCCGGACAACAACCACCAGGCGATCGCGCCGACGCCGAGCAATGCCACGATGACCAGCACCGGCCACAGCACCTTGCGCGGCGGCGCATCGGCCGCACTGCGGTCGATGCGCAGTTCCTTGAGCAGATCGGATTTGTCCATGACGCCCATAACGATTATCCAAACTCCTAGTTTGCCATAGACTGGGCTGCAACGATGTTGCAATCCAGAGCAGAAGGTCACGCATCCCGGGTGACAGGTGTCAGATGCGACGATGACGCGGGCGCAAAGCCCGCCGCTGGCTTAAACTTGCCGCTAATCCATCACCGCGGAATGCGCGCATGAACTATGCATTTCCACCGGCACTGACGCCCTCGGTCGCCATCGTCGATAGCGAGAAACGCTTTCCGGTGCATCGCATCTACTGCATCGGTCGCAACTACGCCGATCACGCAAAGGAGATGGGTTCGAGCGTGGATCGCACCAAGCCGATGTTCTTCTGCAAACCCGCCGACGCCGTTGTCGCCGATCGCACCCTGATTCCGTATCCGCTGGGCACGGAAGAATTGCATCACGAAGTGGAGATGGTGGTCGCGCTGCATTCCGGAAGTACGAACATCCCGGCTGGCGATGCCTTGCGTCATGTGTTCGGCTACGGTGTCGGCCTGGATCTGACCCGTCGCGATCTGCAGCACGCAGCGAAAGCCAAGGGCCTGCCGTGGGATGCGGCCAAGGCATTCGACCGTTCTGCCCCCGTCTCGGCGCTGCGCCCAGCGAACAAGTCCGGCCATCCGTTGCGCGCGCAACTGACGCTTGAAGTGAACGGCGCCGTGCGCCAGCAGGCCGACATTTCCGAAATGGTTTTTGGCGTGGCGCAGATCATCCATGAGCTGTCAAAACTGTTCGAGCTTGCTGCCGGTGATCTGATCTTCACCGGCACGCCCGCGGGCGTGGGCGCACTGGTGCGTGGCGACCGCTTCCATGCGCACCTGGAAGGCATTGCCGAACTGCGCGGCGCGATCGCCTGACTGTCGCGGCAGCCACTTTTTTGGCATTCGAAACTTACTGTGGATGTTGCCGTTTGCTGAAATGTAGGCGTCATGTCGAATCGGCGAATATGCTGTGGGGAGCGAAATTGCTGTCGCTCAAAACACGAAGTTGACGTCACCAGGGGAAATCATCATGACACTGCACGCGCGAGTTCTCGGGGTCTTGGCTGGACATCTGTTACTGCTGGCATTGGCATGGATACCTGCGGTCAGCTGCGCGCAGAACGCCAACGATGGCTTCGACCCGAATGCGAACGGCGGCGTCGTCGCGCTGGCGGTGCAGCCCGATGGCAAGCTGGTAGTGGGTGGTGGTTTCACTTCACTTTCGCCGAACGGCGGGGGCGCCATCCCGCGCAACTACATCGCGCGCCTGACTGCCGATGGCAGCGTGGACGCGACATACGATCCGAACGCGAACAGCTCCGCCAATGCATTGGTTGTGCAACCCGACGGCAAGCTGCTGGTGGGCGGTGCTTTCACCTCCCTTTCGCCGAACGGCGGCGGCACCAGCACGCGCAACCACATTGCGCGCCTGAATGTCGATGGCAGCGTGGACACGGCATTCGATCCGAATGCAAACAACGTCGTCTACGCGCTGGCGGTTCAGCCCGATGGAAAGCTGGTGCTGGGCGGCAATTTCACCTCCCTTTCGCCGAACGGCGGGGGCACCGTCACGCGCAACTACATCGCGCGGCTGAATGTCGATGGCAGCCTGGACACGACATTCGATCCCCGTGCGAACGGCATCGTCTACGCGCTGGCGGTACAGCCCGACGGCAAGCTGCTGGTGGGTGGTGAATTTACTTCCTTTTCGCCGAACGGTGGGGGCGCGATCACGCGCAACAAAATCGCGCGCCTGAATGCCGATGGCAGCGTGGACACTGCCTTCGATCCCAATGCGAACAGCACCGTGAACGCGCTGGTGCTGCAACCCGATGGCAAGCTGGTGGTGGGCGGCTTTTTCAATTCCCTTTCACCGAATGGCGGGGGCGCCAGCACGCGCAACCGCATCGCGCGCCTGAATGTCGATGGCAGCGTGGACGCGGCATTCGATCCCAATGCGAGCAGCTACGTTACTGCCCTTGCGGTGCAGGCCAATGGCAAGCTGTTGGTGGGCGGTGCTTTCACCTCCTTTTCGCCGAACGGCGGCGGCGCCATCACGCGCAACCACATCGCGCGCCTGAATACTGACGGCAGCTTGGACATGGCATTCGATCCCAGTGCGAACACGAGCAGCTACGTCTATGCGCTGGCGGTGCAGCTCGATGGCAAGCCGGTGATGGGAGGTGACTTCACCTCCCTTTCGCCGAACGGCGGCGGCGCCATTACGCGCAACCGCCTCGCCCGCCTGAATGGCGATGGCAGCGTGGACACGGCACTCAACCCTAACGCGGACGGATCCGTCTATGGGTTGGCGCTGCAGCCTGATGGAAAGCTGGTGGTAAGCGGCTTTTTCAGCTCCCTCTCGCCGAATGGCGGGGCCGCCGTCATACGCGACCGCATCGCGCGCCTGAACTCGGATGGCAGCCTGGACGCGGCATTCAATCCGAATCCGAATGGCGCCATCCTCGCGATCGCTCCGCAGCCTGATGGGAAGCTGATGGTGCGCGGCAGCTTCACCTCCTTTTCGCCGAACGGCGGCGGCGGCGTCGCGCGCAACCGCGTCGCGCGCCTGAATGTCGATGGCAGCGTGGACGCATTCAATCCGAACCCGAACGACATCGTCTACGCGATGGCGCTGCAGCCCGACGGAAAGCTGGTGCTGGGCGGTGCTTTCGCCTCCTTTGGCGGCGGTGCCGTCGCGCGCCCATACCTCGCCCGCCTAAACGTCGATGGCAGCGTAGACACAGCATTCAATCCGCGACCGAACGCCGAGGTCTATGCGCTGGCGGTGCAGTCCGATGGCAAGCTGCTGGTCGGGGGCAATTTCGCCACCTTTTCGCCGAACGGCGGGGGAGCCATCACACGCAACCACCTCGCGCGCCTGAATGCCAATGGCACCGTTGATACGGCATTCGATCCCAATGTAGACGATTACGTAGAGGCGCTGGCGCTGCAGCCCGATGGCAAGGTGGTACTCGCCGGCGTTTTCACCAGCCTTTCGCCAAACGGCGGGAGCGCCATCGCGCGCCAATACATCGCGCGCCTGAATGCCGATGGCAGCGTGGACCCGGCCTTCGATCCCAAGCCGAACAGCCTGCTCTACGCGTTGGCGCTGCAGCCCGATGGCAAGCTTGCGCTGGGGGGACTGTTCAACTTCCTTGCGCCGAATGGTGGCGGCAACATTTCGCGCAATCACATTGCGCGCCTGAATGCCGATGGCAGCGTAGATGCGGCATTCAATCCGAATGCGAACAACACCGTCTATTCGATCGCGGTGCAGCCCGATGGCAAGCTCCTCGCAGCCGGCGATTTCGCCACGATCGGTGGGCAGACGCGCAACCGCATCGCGCGGCTCAGCACGCCACAGACCGCGTTGCAGTCGCTAAGCATCGTGAGTTACACCGGCGGCGGCAGCTCGATCACCTGGACCCGCGCGGAGGCCGGACCGGAACTGGCCCTGCCGCCGCAACTGCTGTTTTCGCTGACCGACAGCACCTATACGCCCGTGGGCACCATGCAACGCATCAGCAGCGGGTGGCGCTATTCCGGCTTTGTTCCGCCCCTGAACCAGAACTTCTATCTGCGTACCCGCGGACAGGTCAGCTCAGGTGCGTACAACGCAGGCGGCCTGATCGAAAGCACCCGCCAGGTTTATCTCAGCGTCAACGACGGCATTTTCGCCAACGGGTTCGAGTAATTGCCACGGATGGCGTGACAGGACTTATCGCTGCGAGCTATATCCGCGCACGAACTGGATACCTTCGAGCGCGGATCATCCGCACAGCAGATTCCAGATACCCATTTTTCCGCCAAATTGCGCTAAATTCGCCAGGCCGCGCAGGGCAGCGGCAATCGGCTTTCAATCGGGGGAATGCATATGAGCATCGCAAGCGAGTTCAAGGAATTTGTTGCCCGCGGCAATGTCATTGATCTGGCCGTCGGCGTGGTTATCGGCGCGGCGTTCGGCAAGATCGTCGCGTCCCTGGTCGACAACGTCGTCATGCCTCCCATCGGTTATGCGATCGGTGGCATCGATTTCTCCGACCTGGTGATCAAGATCGGCAATCCGATCGCCGATGCCAAAGGCGCGATCACTGGCGGCGCGGTGATCAAGTACGGTGCGTTCCTCAACACCATCATCCAGTTCGCGATCATTGCGTTCGCGATCTTCCTGGTGGTCAAGCTGATCAATCGGCTGATGCCGAAAAAACCGGCAGCGCCACCGGGACCGTCAGCCGAAGTGCAACTGCTCACCGAGATTCGCGATTCGCTGAAAAAATAGCAAAAAAAAAAACGGAGCGCCTGAGCGCTCCGTTTTTGCATGACCATTGAGCCTACTGGAAGTTGTCGTTGAACACCGTGTCGTTGTAGGCCGGGCCGCCTTCGAACAGGATCGAATTGGTACCGAGCGGCCGATAGCTGCCGAACGCCCCCGCGGCCAGATTGATTTTCCAGTCGTTGCCGATCTGACTGCCGACTATCGAGGTGGCGTTGTACCAGCCCATCGTCGAATTGTCGCCGGGCGTGGACGGGCCGTAGTAGCGCCAACTCCAGCCGGAACCAAACGTCGCAGCATTGAAGATGACGTCGACATTGGCGCTGGCGCACTGGGGCAACTCGAAGCGCAGCAGGCCACGCGGATAGGTGTAGGTGCCGTGGTGTTTGACCTGGTCAAGCCCAAGCGGACCTGGGTTGATCGGCGCTACGTCCACGGCCTGCCCGCAGCCGCCATTCACTTGCACGGTGAAATAGCCGCCCTGGATTCCGACGTTGGTAGTTTGCTGGGTTTGCAGCAATTGCAGCTTTTGCTGCAATTGTGCCGTGCGCGCGGCCTGGGTTGCGTTGTCGATGCCGGGCTGCCAGCCGAAGCCGCCGAACAGGCCAGGTGCGGTCGTGCCTACGTTGTGCTCAATGGAATCCTGCGAGGCGTCATTGTTTGCATCGCCGCCATTTGGACCGGAATTCTCGACCAGGTCGGGGACGCCGTCGGCGTCGGCGTCGGGTAGTTGCACGATCGAAAACACACCACCGGCCGTACCCGCGTAGAGCACGGTCGGATCGACTGGATCCAGGGTCAACGCGGTCGCCGAAAACGTTGGCAGGCCGACGCTGATCGACATCCAGGTCGAACCACCATCGGTACTCTTGTACACGCCGCCCGGGTTGGCCGGCCCAAGGCCGCCGCTGGCCGCGTAGATCGTGCCGGGGTTGCTTGGATCTGCCAGCAGCGCGCGGACGTCCGGACCGCTGACGCCGGCATTGGACACGCTCCAGCTGCTACCGCCGTTCGTGGTTTTGTAAATCTCGCCGGGGATGTTGAAATTGTTGCTGACAGTGCTGACCCACAGCGTGTTCGGATTGGCTGCATCGATCGCCAGCGACAACGTATCCAGCACCGCGGGCGAACCGGCGTACGTCGGCAGGCCCGTGCTGGCCAGCGTCCAGCTGGCGCCGCCATTGATGCTCTTGTATACGCCGCTGGCAACTTGCGTCGTTACCGTATTGCACGCCGCATCGCTGGCACCGGCAAATGTACCAATGTATAAAATGTTGGAGTTTGACGGGTCCATCACGATCGGGGTTACGCCTTCTACGGAATCAAAGGTGCAGTCCAGATCGCTGACCATGTCCGGGGGCAGGCCCGTCGAGCTGTCCGCCCAGTTCGCGCCACCGTCGGTACTCTTCATCACCCGGTACAGATGGGGGATTGCATGGGTGCCAGTGCCGGGCGCAGGATCGCTGCCCAGGCGTCCACCGCCAGTGACATAGAGCGTGAGCAACGGGCCGGTCGTGCATGCACTGCCGTCCAGCGGCGGCGAGACGCATGAACGCGGATCGGCAATGATCGTGCGCAGGTTGCCGGCGAAATGTCCGGTGCCTACGACCGGGATGCCACCGTTCTGTGTTGTCCAGGTCAAGCCGCCATCGCCGCTGCGATAGATGCCGCTGTTGCGATTGCTGCCGATGCGCGGCGCGGTGTCGAAACCCGACCCCACCGCATACATGACCGTGCTGCCGATGGTTCCCGCCGTGGTCGGGTCGATCAACACCGTACGCAACTGCCAGGCGTTGAGGCCGGAGTTGGAGACATTCCAGGTGCCCGTCGATGTCGAGCGGTAAAACGCCTGCGAAGGATCGCCGAGCGCATCGCCGTAGCCGGCAAACAGGCGCGTGTTGTCCGCCGGATGCACGATCACCGAGCGGATATTGGTAGCTGCCATGCCATCATTGCTCGACGCCCAGGTGGCGCCATCGTTGTTGCTCAGATACATCCCGGCGAACTGGGTGCCGATCCAAAGGCGCGGTGTGCTCGGATAGGCAGGGCTTACCGCGATCGCACTGGTGGCTGGGACGAACGCGCCGTTGGTGGTGCGGCCGCTGGTGGCCAGCGGCGTGTACGATACGCCGCCATTTGTGGACTTGTTCGCATCGACCCAGACGGTCAGCGGATCGATCGGCGATGCCGCGAGTGAGTTGACGAACTGGCCCGGGGCCGTGGTGGGGGCGGCATGCGCCGTCCAGTTCGCGCCGTTGTCAGGGCTGCTCAACAGCACAGTCGCAGTCAACTGCACGTCACCGAACAACGCGTATACATTCGTACCCGGGCCAAATGCAATCGCCCGCAGGCGCTGGGCGCTTGCGGCGGTGCTGGTTACGCCACTGAACAGCGAAGCACTCCAATTGGCACCCCCGTTGCTGCTGATGTAAACCGGGCAGATGCCGGTAACGGCATTGCAGGACGACGCCGTACTCGCAATCACCTGCTGGGTGTTGTGGGGGTTTGTCGCGACTAGGGTAAACGTCTGTCCTGCGGGCAGGCCGATGCCACCTGCCGCGGCGAAGGTTGCGCCATTGTTGCTGCTGACGAGCAGGCCGCCAGTGTTTGCGGCATACCAAACGGTGCTAGCGCTGCCCTGGGCCAGACCGTTGGTGTCGATCGCCGGCGTCGTCCCCGTCGTGTAGCCCGTCGGAATCCAGTTGCCGCCACCATCGCTGCTGCCGTAGAGCCGCCCCGCATCGTCAAACATCCACAAGCCGCCGGCAACATTCGGCGACACCGCAAATACACCGTTGGCCGGATGCGCGACCAGGAGGCCGGTCTCGGCCGCTACCCAGCTCACGCCGGCATCGTCGCTGCGAAAAAATCCATTCGTGGTCGACGCGTAAATGCGCGTCGCTACAAGAGGATCGGCTTGCAGCACACCAATCCTGCCGCCAAACGGCCCCTGGCCGCTCCAGTCGCCCGGCCCCGCGTGGGCGTTGACGGTCAGGGCCGCGCAAAGCCCCACGGCACGCGCGATGCTGCCAATGTATCCAACAGATTTCATAGCGATATCCTCGAAAAACAGCGGTTCATATCTACAGTAATACGTCATATAACGTAGAAAGCGGGTCAGACGAACAATGCATGTCGACCGACACGGGTAAAATTTCGGAGATTCCCCACATAATAGTCCGCCTACATTGGAGATTTTTTTGTGAAATTTATTGCCCTGGGCGTTACCGCTTTGAGTTGCTGCGCGCTTTCGCCGGCCTATGGCGCGGATTTGACGCGGATTTCCCCCGCCGCGCTGGCAACGGCCACCAGCCTGCGCGAGCAGGCGCTGAAGGACACTAGCGCCTATGACTTCGTTGCCGATCTGACGACCCAAATCGGCCCGCGTCTGGCCGGCAGCGACAACGATCAGCGTGCGCGCGACTGGACCATCGCCCGCTTCAAGGCGCTCGGTTTCGACAAAGTCTGGAGCGAGCCGGTGACGTTTCCCAAATGGGTGCGACACAGTGAGAGTGCGCAGATCCTGACACCCTATGCGCAACACCTGGCCGTGAGCGCGCTCGGCGGCAGCCCGGGCACACCCAAGGGCGGTCTCAGCGGACCAGTCGTCGCATTCAAGGATTTTCCTGCGCTCAAGGCGGCCACGGCGGAAAGTGTAAAAGGCAAAATCGTATACATCAGCTATCACATGCATGCCGAACGCGACGGCCACGACTACGGCAACGCGACCGCCGGCCGCACGCGTGGACCCGCGCTCGCAGCCGCGCTGGGTGCCAGCGCGTTCGTGCTGCGTTCGGCCGGCAGCGACAGCGATCGCCTGCCGCACACCGGCCTCACCTTGTTCGAAGCCAATGGTGTGAAGATTCCCGCGGCGGCCTTGTCCAACCCGGACGCGGATATGCTCGATCGCATGCTGGCCAATGGTTCTACCGTGACGCTGCATCTGGATCTGGATTGCGGCGTCGAAGGCGACTACACCGGCGCGAACGTCATCGGTGAAGTCACTGGCAGTGAACGCCCGCGCGAAGTGATCACGATCGGCGGTCATCTGGATTCGTGGGATCCGGGTACCGGCGCCATCGACGACGGCGCAGGCGTAGCGATTGCCGCCGGCGCAGCCCACCTTATTTCCACTCTTCCACAAAAGCCAAAACGCAGCATCCGTGTCATCGCGTTTTCCAACGAAGAGTCCGGCATGATCGGCGGCAAGGCGTATGGCCTTGCCCATCAGGGCGAAGTCGCCAGGCACATCCTCGGCGCGGACTCGGATTTCGGCGCGGGCCCGATCTGGCGTCTGTCTTCGCAAGTCAAACCCGAGGCGCTCGGCGCGATCGATCAGATGATGCAGGTGCTGGCACCGCTCGGCGTCGGTCGCGGTAGCAACGGCCATGTCGACGGCGGCGATTTTTCCGGGATGGGTACGGCTGGCATGGCCCTGCTCAGCCTGACCCAGGATGGCACGCGCTATTTCGACTGGCACCACACGGCGAACGACACCCTGGACAAGATCGATCCGAAAGAACTGAAGCAGAATGTGGCGGTGTACGCCGTGTTTGCCTATCTGGCCGCACAGGCCGATGGCGACTTCGGTTCAGAGCCAGGAGCATTTGCGCTGCCAAAGGCAGCCAAATAGTCGGTACCGGTCGCCCAGCCCAAGGAAGGCAATAGTCGCTAGCGACGTTCGCGTTGCTGATGTTTCGCGTGCTGCTGACGGTAGTACTCGCTGAGCAGCACCGCAGCGCTGGCGGCAACGTTGAGGCTTTCCACCGCGCCGCTACCGGGAATCGTCAGGTGCAGGTCGGCGCGATCGATCAGGCCCTGGCGCAGGCCGCCGCCCTCCGCACCGAGCACGATGACGAGGCGCGGCGGCAGGCTCGCCGCATACAGCGATTGACCTTCGCGCGGCACCGTTGCCGCAATGCTGAATTCGGCGTTGTGCAGCGCGCCGAATACATCCTCGCCCGGCGCGAACTGGGCGACTGGCACGCTTTCGGCCCCGCCTTCGGCCACGCGGAAGGCGGCGCCAGACAACGCCAATGCCGAGTCCTGCGGCAACAATGCGCCCTGCGCGCCGAAATTCGCCGCGCTGCGCAGCACCGCACCGAAGTTGTGCGGATTGCCGACGCCATCGAGCCACAACAATAAGGCCGGCTTTGGCGGCGGCGGCAGGGTTTGCAACAATGTGGACAATGTCAACGGTGGACGCCGGCGCACCTCGAAGCAGATACCCTCGTGATGCTGGGTCTGGGTCAGCTTTTCCAAATCCAGACTTTCGACGACACGATAGCCGAGCCGGCGCTGTACGCACCAGGCCAGCACCGATTTCAAATCGCCGAGGCGCGACTCCAGCAGGTACACCTTGCGCAGGTCATGCGGTCGCTTGGCAAACACCGCCATGCAGGCGTTGAACCCGTAAATGCGCACTTCGTCGGTGTTGCGGCGCGGCGCGGCTTCGCGCGGCTCTTCGGCCGGGCGTGACGGCGCGGTCGATGGCCAGGGCGATGGAGGCCGAGGCGATTGCGGACGATCGCGCATCAGTGATCGGCCACGGCGGCGCCGGGCGCAGCGCCCTTGACCGGCTTGAGCAGCAACAACAGCGGAATCGACACGATGGTCATGATCATCATCAGCCAGAAATCATTGAGGAACGCGATCGCAGACGCCTGCCGCGTCACTTCGCCGTTGAGCATGGCCAGATTCGTCGCGGATGACAACTGCGGCATCGTCGCCATGTTCGCGCCGAACGGGGTTACCCGTGCGGCGATTTCCGCATGATTGATCTGGGTGCCGCGCGCGAGCAGGGTCATCACGATCGAGATGCCGACGCTGGAACCGATATTGCGCATCAGGCTGAAGATGCCCGCGGCTTCGGTGCGCGCTGCCATAGGCAGCGTCGAATAGGCGATGGTGGAGATCGGCACGAACACGAAGCCCAGACCCAGGCCCTGGATCACCCCGGTTTCCACGATCAGCCAGGCCGGAACATCCGTCCCCCAGTGCACCATCTGCCACAACGAATACGCAGTCACCGTCATGCCGATGCCGGCCAGCGCGCGCGCATCGGCACCGCGCGCGAGCAGACGCCCGACCAGCATCATTGCGATCAAGGTGCCGATGCCGCGCGGCGCCAGCAGGATGCCCGTCGTGACCACCGGATAGTTCATCAGGTTTTGCAGATACGGCGGCAACAGCGCCATGGTCGCGAACAGCACGACACCGAGCACGAAGATGAAGATGGTGCTGGCGAAAAAATTGCGGTCCTTGAACAAGCCGAGA
>JBBRTT010000035.1:0-39713 GCA_038244165.1 Lysobacterales bacterium
ACGCCTTCTTCGCGCAGCTGGTTGACGCGGTCGATCAGCACGATCGCATTCTTCACCACGATGCCCGCAAGCATGATCAGGCCGATGAAAACGACCACGCTGAGTGGAGTGAACGTCACCTTGAGCGCAAGCACTGCGCCGACCAGCGCGAGCGGGATCGAGAACATGATCACGAACGGATGCAGCAGCGATTCGAACTGCGATGCCATCACCAGATAGACCAGGAAAATGGCGAGCGTCAGTGCGAAGATCAGCGACGTCACCGAGGCGTCGAGCTCCTCGCTCTGGCCACCGATATGCGTCGTAACGCCTGCCGCTAACGGGTTTTCACTGATCAGTTTGCGCACTTCGCTCACTGCAGTGCCGAGATCGCCATAGTGCAGATTGGCCGACACGATCGCCACGCGCTCCTGACTGATGCGATGAATTTCGCTCGGACCCTCGGTAGCGACGACGTCGGCGACGGCGGACAGCCGGATCGGCGCACCGGTTGGAGCGGCCTTGTTCGCGGTGCCAATGCCTGATGCAGCGTTTGTGTTGGCACTCGATGCGTTGGCTGTCGACGCTGTGGTGCTGGCTGCGCCTTGCGACGAATAACCCACGATCAGGTTGCGGATGTCGTCGACCGAACCGCGTTGATCGGCCTGCGCACGCACGAGCACGTCGATCTTGCGATCGCGAAAGCTATAACGTGTCGCCACCGAACCACGCACCTTGTTCACCACCTGGTCGGAGATCTGCTTGGTAGTCAGGCCGAGCGAAGCCGCGCGTTCCTGATCGAAACGAATCTGGATTTCCGGATAGCCGCCTTCGACCGTCGATTTCACGTCGGCAAAACGCGGCGAAGCATTCATCAGCGTGCTGAGTTTCTTGCCGGCTTTTTGCAGTGACGGCAGATCGTAGCCGCGCAATTCGATCTCCAGCGGTGTGGCGAAACTGAAAAGCTGCGGCCGGGCAAACTTCACTTCGGCGCCAGTATGCGATGCCATGGTCGCGCGTAACGCCTCGGTCGCCGCTTTCTCGCCCTGCTTGCCGGCAGTCGGCTTGAGCACCACGAGCATGCGTGCGATGTTCTCGCCGGATTCCGTGGGCGTCGCATCCAGGCGCGTGCCGGTGCCGCTGACGCCGTAGATCAACGCGATGTTCGGGTCCTTGGCGGTCTTGAGCTGCAACTCGGCGACGAGCTTGTCGGTGTCGACCAAGGCCGTGCCCGGCGATTGTTTCACCGTCATCTCGAAGCGGCCTTGCGCCAGCGATGGAATCAGATCCATACCCAGCGTCGGCACTAACAGGACGCTAGCGACGAAGGCGATCGCAGCAAACCCCAACACGGCGATCGGACGCGCCAATGCCCGCGGCAGGAACGCATGATAGGCACGAGCGGCGCCATTGTAGGGCATCATCGCGAAGCGGCCAACGAATGAAAGCGGCTTGAAGATGAGCCAGCTCAGCGCCCAGCGCACGCGCACCATGACATACGCAATCACGAACGGAATCCAGTAGAAGAACAGCCGGGATACCGGTGAAATTATCTTTTTGCACAATTTGCCGAAGCGACTGGTCGGCTGCCATCCTGTCGAAGGTTCCTCATCCTTGTACGCGATCGGAGATTTGCCCGTGCGCGATGCCAGCATCGGGATCAAGGTCATCGCCACGACCAGCGAGATCAACATCGCGAAAGTCACGGTGAGCGCCTCGTCGCGGAACAGCTGTCCCGCCACGCCCTGCACGAACACCAGCGGGAAGAACACCGCAACCGTGGTCAAGGTCGATGCGATCACCGCCATCGAGACTTCGCGCGCGCCCTTCACCGCCGCTTCGAAGATGCCCATGCCCTGCTCGCGCAGTCGCGCAATGTTTTCAAGGACGACAATCGAATCGTCGACCACCATGCCGGTGGCCAGTGCGAGGCCGCCAAGCGACATCACGTTGAGGCTGACGCCGGCCTGACCCATGAAGAAGAATGTCGTGATCAGCGATATCGGCAGCGACAGCGCAATGATCATCGTGCTGCGCACATCATTCAGGAAGAAAAAGATGATGATGATCGCGAGAATACCTCCGATGATCGCGTCGTTGCGCACGTCGTCGAGCGAGCTTTGTATAAAAATAGATTGATCGTCGATCGTGTCGAGCTTTGCATTCGCTGGCAGGATTGGGGTGCAGCCGTCTTTCGACTTGGCGCAGGTGAGCCGATCCAGCTGCTTGCGCACATTGGCGGCGACACTCACGGTATTGGCGTCGCCTTCCTTGTAGATCGCCATTTCGATTGACTCGTGCCCGTCCACGCGCACGATGCCTTCGCGTTCCTTGAAACCCTGACGCACCAGTGCGATGTCCTTCAGGTGCACGGGCACGCCGTTGTCGACCTTGATCAGCAGATTGCGCATCTCGTCGAGCGTGCCGAACTGGTTTACCGTGCGCACGAGGTAGCGCTGCGAACCACTTTCGATGCGGCCACCGGATACGTTGACGTTTTCGTCCGCCAGACGCTTGGTCACGTCGGCCACATTGAGCCCGAGCTGTTGCAGGCGCTGCTGGTCCAGTTCCACGTCGACCTGATCTTCCAGGCCGCCGCCGACCTTGACTGCGGCTACTCCGGGGGTCGGTTCAATGCGTTTTTTCAATTCGTCGTCGGCAAAGCGACGCAGTTGCTTCAATTCCGCTTCGTTGACCTCGGTCTTGCCCTGCGCGGCAACGGCGCTGAGCGAAAGACGCATGATCGGATCGGTCGACGGATTGAAGCGCAAAAGCACCGGCTTCTTCGCTTCGAGTGGCAATTGCAGGATGTCGAGCTTGTCGCGCACGTCGAGTCCGGCCTGGTCCATGTTGGTTCCCCAGGCGAACTCGAGGACTACATCGGACTGGCCGGTGCGCGAAATCGAATGGATCTTGCGCAGGTTCTTGACCACGCCAATCGCTTCCTCGACCGGCTGCGAAACCAGATTCTCCATCTCCAGCGGCGCGGCACCTTCATATTCGGTGCGCACGGTAAGTGTCGGATAGCTCAGGTCGGGAAGCAGGTTGACCTTGAGCCCGGACAACGCGATCAGGCCGAACAGCACCAGAGTCAGCGTCACCATGCCGACGGTTACGCGTCGGCGCGTGGCGGCTTCAACGATGTTCACCCCTGCACTCCCGCGATCTGCGCGGCAGCAAGGGCTTTTTCCTTTTCAGCATTTGGGTTCAACACCTGCACGGAAGTGCCGTCGCGCACGGCGTTGCGGCCAACCGTGATGACCTGCACGCCTTCATCGATGCCGGAGCGGATTTCCACCTTGTCGCCGTCGCTATATCCGATCTTTACCAGCTTGCGATGCGCGACAAGGCTGTCAACCAGCACGACCGGCTTCGCATCAGTCTTTGCGTCGGCCTTCGCCACTGGTTTCGCATCCTTGGTGTCCTTCGCGTCTTTCGACGGCGCTGGCGGCGGCGCTTTGTCGACGACGAAAACGGCGGTTTCGCCGTCTTCCTCGATCAGCGCCGAGCGCGGCACCGTGAGCGCGTCGTCGCGATGGTCGTACACGATCTCGATGCGGGCAAACATGCCAGGTTTGATTTCATGCGTCTTGTCATGGAATTCGCAGGTGACGCGGAACGTGCCGCTGGCCGAGTCGACTACCGGTGCAACGCGCAGGATATTGCCGGCGAATGTCCTGCCGCTCAGCGCATCGGCTTCCAGTTGCACGGTCTGGCCAACTTTCAGAATGCCAAGTTGCCGTTCCGGAACATTCAGCACCGCTTGCAGCGGGTCCATGCCGACGATGCGAAACAGGTTCTGGTTGACCTGGATCAGATTACCGAGCTTGACCGAACGCTCCGCGATGACGCCGTCCACCGGCGCGACGATGCGCGTGTAGGTCAGCTGCAATTTGGCAGTCTGAAATGCAGCGCGCTGGCTCAGCATGTCGAAGTTGGCCTGGTCGTACTCGCGCTTGGAGATCAGTTCCTTCTTGATCGATTGTTCGGCATAAGCAAACGTCGCGTCCGCCTTGTGCATCTGCGCTTCAGCCTGCGCAGCACTGGCGGTGGCCGATGCATTGTCCAGTTCGGCGAGCAACTGGCCCTCATGCACGGTCATGCCCTCTTCAACCAGAAGCTTTTTCAGCACTCCGCTGACTTTGGATGTCACCTGTGCTTCGTGATCGGCTGTCAGGGCCGCCGTACCGCTGTAACTGGCGCTAATCGCGTTTCGCGCGGCCCTGGCCACTTCTACGGGGACCGCGGTGACCGCCGGTTTGGCGTCCTTCACCTGAGCGGCGGTGCCATCGCTGTTGCAGGCGGAAAGCAGGCTCAGGACCAGGGCTGCACTGCATAGGCGCAGGGACTTATTGAAGTTTTTAAGCTGGCGGGTCATTGCGGGTGGCCTTGGTCGGCGGAAGTTGGTTTAGTGATATACTAAACTACATCACCGAAGAACTCAAGTACTATTTTCTCGGGTCCATCGGCAGTCTCCGCCCGCGCCAGGTTGGCCGCCAGAGCCAATAGTCATAGCCGCGCTTGCACAATCCCCCTGGCCCGATGTTGGCGGCGCATTGTCAGATGCGCCAGGAGCACGTTTGGTTGCATGCGAATGCAGCGCCATCCGATGTTTTTCCTCCACCCCGGCTAGTGAACGCGGCTTCGCCCACGCTATACTTCCGGGGTTTACCGCTGCCTGTTCTATGCTTAACGCCTGCCCAACGCCGGATCCGCATCCCATGACAAGAAAGTTGTTTGCCCGTTCCCTGAATATCGCCATGCTGGCCATCTCTGCCTTCGTTGCCGGCGCCGCATTCGCGGCCGAAACCGCTGCGTCCAACCCCACCAAAGGCGATCCCCAGGCGGGTCGCGCCCTGGTCTATACCTGCGGCGGATGTCACGGCGTTACTGGCTACAAGAACGCCTATCCGAATTACCATGTACCGCGCATCGCGGGTCAGAATTTCGACTATCTGGTCGCAGCGTTGACCGAGTACAAAAAAAACGAACGCGCGCATCCGACCATGCGTGCGCAAGGCGAGAGTCTGTCCGAACAGGACATCAACAACATCGCCGCCTATCTTTCCAGCCTCAGCCCGTAAGGAAGCGTCATGCACTCCATTCGTCTCATCACCTTGCTTGCCTGCGGCTTGCTGGCGACGCACGTTGTTGCCGCCGAAAACGCGGCCGAATCTTCCGCAGCACCGGGCAAGACCGTCGAAGAACTGAGCAAACCGTGCGCCGCATGTCATGGCGCCGACGGCAACGGCACCGCGGGACAGTACCCTCGCCTGTCTGGCCAGTACCATGATTATCTCGAGCAGTCCATGCGCGAATACAAGACCGGCGACCGCAAGAACGCGATCATGGCCGGATTCGTGAATACGCTCAGCCCCGCAGATATCGATGCGCTGGCGCGCTATTACGCAAAGATGCCGAGCAAGCTCGACGATCTGGCGCATCACGAGCAAGGCGATTGACGGCTCAGTAGAAAATTGCGGCAAAGTATATTTTGCCGCAATCTTGCAGCGCATTCAGCCTACTGCGCTGGCGCCATGGCCATCGCGGAAATACGGGTTTTCGCCGCTGGTGTGATCGGTGGCGTCGCGCACTTGTGAGATTTCCGGCAAGCGAGCGCGCAAGGTGGTTTCGATACCCTGTTTCAGGGTCACGTCGGCCATGCCGCAACCATGGCAGCCACCGCCGAATTTCAGCACGACGATATTGCCGGTGGCGACCTCGACCAGGCTGACGCGGCCGCCATGCGCGGCGATCTGCGGATTGATCTCACTGTCGAGCACATGCCGCACGCGCTCGGCGAGGCCGGCATCCGCACCTGGCGCCATGCCTTTGATTTTCGGCGCGCGCACAATCAACTGGCCGCCCGTCTCGTTTGCCTGATAGTCAACCTGCGCGTCATCCAGATAAGCCATCGATGAGGCGTCCACGTAAAGTACGAATCCGGCGCAATCCAGCGCCCATTCGTCTCCCTTCAAGTCTTGCGCCTCGCAGAATTCCAGCTTGCAGTCGGCTTTCGGCGTGCCCGCGTGCACGACCTGCATGCGTACACCCAGGCCTTCCATCTCCTGCTGCTCGATAAGGCGTTGGAAATGGTTCTGCGCGGTTTCAGTGATCGTCAGCATGTGGCGGTTCCATGAAACGGAAAACAGGACTATTTTAGTCCGAAATACCGGCCACGTCACTCCAGACCTTGATTGATATACTCGCGCCGCCTTCCGGAGAACCCATCGATGACCATCGACGACCTGCGCGCACAAGAGTGTACGGCCCTCAAAGGCAAGGAAAACAAGCTTGCCGCGGCCCGCGCCAGCGAGTTGCTCGCCTTGCTGCCCGGCTGGGAATTCGGCCCGGATGATGCGGAGATCCGCAAGCAGTACCGCTTCCAGGATTTCGTCCGCGCACTGGCCTTTGTCAATGCATTGGGCTGGATCGCCGAGCGCGAAAATCATCATCCGGACGTTGAATTGGGCTGGGGACGGTGCCTGGTGCGGTTTTCGACACATGACGTCGGCGGTCTTTCCATGAATGACTTCATCAGCGCGGCGAAGGCCGAAGCCTTGTTCGGCTGAAAATCTTTCCGATGCCGTCGCCAGTGCGGAGCCTGGTCGCAGTTGCCACCGGCATCATCGTGCTTGCCGTCACTGCCTGGCTGCTTGTGCAGTTGGCCGAGCGACAATTTACCGCGCACCTGCGTGATCAGGCTGCGCACGCCCTGGCATTGTCTGCGACCGGGGATACGCCTTATCGCTGGCGACTCCAAGGCGCCGACGACATAGTTGCAGGCAGCGTGTTCGGCGCCGACGACAGCCGCTTCAGCGACAGCGAACTCGTAGTGCGGTCCTCCGGCTCCCCTTTCGAAGTCGGCCTGCCGCTGACTCGGCCAGTGGATTTGCGGCGTTTTCCACATTTACAAATTGCGATCGCTGCGGACTCAGTCGCTTCGAACCCAGGTGCAAAGTTGCAAGTGGTGGTACGCGAAAAACTCGACGCGCCGGAACTTGTCACCGCGAGCACGAGTTTGCAATCCGGCGCGCGCGCGCTCGCCATTGATCTGGCTGCGCCGGGCTGGACGTCGCAGGCGCATGTTGTTGCTGCCCCGGTGGTCGCAGCGATGTTGCGGCTGCGCGTTGCCTTGCCCGCTGGTCAGCAATTGCGTCTGCGCACGATTTCGCTCGATCGGATCCAGGACGCCCAACCTGTCGACCTTGCACGCGTACCTCGCGTCGTCGATCCGCATGCTGGTACAGGCGATTCCACACTAATCTTTCGCTTGCCGTTTCGCCAGCCATTGCAAAAAGTGGACATTGATGCATTGAGTGCTAGCGTCGACAGTCGCGCTCCACTGCTGATCCTGCTGTCGCAGCGCGGCCGCGTGGAGCAGCAAATTGCGTTGCGCGACGCAGTTTTTGCAGCCCTGCCTGGCGCCATCCTGATTCCAGAAAACGCCGTCGATGCAACATTCGCGCAGGCGCGCGCGCAAGCCACAGCAGTCGACACGGCGCCGCCGGAATTCCTGCGCTGGCTGGCGCTGATTGCGTACGCGTTATTGCTGGGACTTGCCCGCGTGCGTCCACCGCGCGCGCCACGTCTGCGTGCGATGGCTGAAATCGCTCTGGTCCTTGCAGCGCCTTTGTGGCTGATCGTCGCTGGACAATTCGATGGCAGCCCCGATGCGCCGCAGAAAATCCTGATCGGCCTGAGCCTCATCTACGCTGTCAGTCTATACGTGCCGAGATCGTGGCGATGGAATGGCAGCGCACGCGCATGGCTGCTGGCCGCAGCGATCGTAGTGCTTGCAGCGTCGCTGGGGTTTTTCCTGCACCGACCGGGCGAAGCCTTGCGGGCAATCGGCAGCGGCCATGTGGCCCGCTACTTGGCGTGGGCGTTGTTGCAGCAATATCTGATTTGCGCTGTCTGCGCGGAACGTTGGCGCATCGTCAGTGGAAATGTTGCCGTCGCCGCGTATCTCGGCGCGCTGGGATTTGCGCTGATGCACGCGCCGAACGCGGCACTGATGGTGGCCACCATGTTTGGCGGCCTTTGCTGGTGCTCCTTGTACCTGCGCGAGCGTGCGCTGCTGCCGCTTGCGCTTTCCCACGCGGCCAGTGCATTGCTACTGCTCGCCTTGCTGCCCGCCGACATCCTCGCATCGGCGGAAGTCAGCGCGCGGTTTTTCCAGTGATTTTTTTCGGCAGCGCGTCCAGCACGGTTGCAAGATCTTCGGCGAGCGGCGCAGAAAAACTATAGGTCTTGCCGTCGAGCGCAAACTCGAAGCGCGCGGCATGCAGGAACAGGCGGCGCAAGCCGAACTGGCGCAACGCCTGGTTGCAGTCGCGCAAGCCATACTTTTCATCGCCAGCGACGGGATGCCCGGCGTGCTGACTATGCACGCGGATCTGATGCGTGCGCCCGGTATACAATGTCACCTCCGCCAGACTTGCCTGTGCGAAGCTGTCGATCACGCGAAATGCGGTCAGTGCGGCCTTGCCGTCGTCATCCACGCGCACCATGCGCTCGCCACCCTGCAAGGAGGATTTCCGCAGCGGCACGTTCACGTCGAACTTCGCGCGTTTGGGGTGCCCACACAGCAGGGCCAGGTATTGTTTGGTGATCTGGCCATCGCGGATCAGCGCTTGCAATTGGATCAATGCGGGACGCCGGCGTGCGAAGACGAGCACGCCCGACGTATCCCGATCGAGCCGATGCGCCAATTCCAGCGTATCGCCCGGCCGTGCCGCGCGCAGCAGCTCGATTGCGCCGAAACTGATGCCGCTGCCACCGTGGCTGGCGATGCCAGCCGGCTTGCTGAGCACCAGGAAATCCCGATCTTCATGAATCACTGCCTGCTCGATTCGCTGCAGCTGGGTCTTTGCCGGTGTTCCCGGAACCCCGGGGGTGGCGGTCCGCACCGGGGGTATGCGTATCTCATCACCCTCGTTGATCCGGGTATCGGGCTTGGCGCGCTTGCCGTTGATCCGAACCTGGCCGGTACGCAGCAGGCGATAAATAAGGCTTTTTGGCACGCCTTTGAGCTGGCCGGCCAGAAAGTTGTCGATGCGCTGGCCTTCGCGGTCGTCGGCGACGCGAACCATGCGCACGCCGGACCCTGAGTCTTTGCTTTCAAGATTCATCGAAGTTCGCGCCACCATTGGAAAAATTCACCGCAAATTGCTAGACTCGCCCGGTGCAACGCGCTTGAAACCGGCTTTTGGCAGGGATCAAGAGCGCACTCGGCCCTGCGAATCGCAGGCGACTGGCTGAAACTCCGGGAGGAGCCACCCAGGCGCGCGCGACAATCGTAACGGTTCGAGTCGAGGATTGCCCGCCGTCTGCAAGGCGACCGGAGTCCCGGCTGCACAAAAAGGGCACCGTCTCATGGCCTGGCGCGAATGGTCGCGCCGGCAGTAACAAGCGTTCCCGCGGACGCGCACTGCGCCCACGGTCTTCGTGATGCCGCGCGGCTTCTTGCCGCTGCGGAATTACGGCGCGACCCGCGGTAGAGCGCGATAAGGATAGTTAAAAATGAAGCGTATGCTGATCAACGCAACTCAGCGTGAGGAGTTGCGTGTGGCCATTGTGGATGGCCAAACCCTGTACGATCTCGACATCGAGATCCCCTCCAAGGAACAGAAAAAGGCCAATATCTACAAAGGCCGGATTACCCGCGTCGAACCTTCGCTCGAAGCCTGTTTCATCGACTATGGCGCCGATCGTCACGGCTTTCTGCCGCTGAAGGAAATCTCGCGCGAATATTTCATTCCGGGTGTCGACCATAACAAGGCCGGTATCCGCGACCTGCTCAAGGAAGGCCAGGAACTGCTGGTCCAAGTCGAGAAGGAAGAGCGCGGCAACAAAGGCGCGGCGCTGACCACCTTCGCCTCGCTTGCCGGCCGTTACCTGGTCCTGATGCCGAACAGTCCCCGCGCTGGGGGCGTTTCGCGCCGCATCGAAGGCGACGATCGCGCCAATCTGAAGGAAGTGCTCGACCAGCTCAAGCTGCCGGAAGAAATGGGCTTGATCATCCGTACCGCCGGCATGGGCCGCGACGCGGAAGAATTGCAATGGGATCTGGATTACCTGCTGCAACTCTGGACGGCAATCTCCGACGCTGGAAATGCGCGCTCGGCCCCGTTCCTGATCTACCAGGAATCCAAACTCATCATCCGTGCCCTGCGCGACTACCTGCGCAACGATGTTGGCGAAATCCTGATCGACAGCGAGGAACTCTACAACGACGCCCGTGAATTCGTGCAGCAGGTGATGCCGCAAAACTTGCGCAAGCTGAAATTATACAAAGATACAGTTCCACTTTTCTCGCGTTTCCAGATCGAAACCCAGATCGAGAATGCGTTCGACCGTTCAGTGCGTCTGCCGTCCGGCGGCTCGATGGTGATCGACCAGACCGAAGCGTTGACTTCTATCGACATCAACTCGTCGAAGGCGACCAAGGGCGCCGACATCGAGGAAACAGCATTCAACACCAATTGCGAAGCCGCGGTCGAAGTTGCGCGGCAGCTGCGTCTGCGCGATGCGGGTGGCTTGATCGTGATCGATTTCATCGACATGGATTCGCCGCGTCACCAGCGAGACGTCGAGGAAAAGCTAAAGGATTCCCTGCGCTACGATCGCGCACGCGTTCAGATCGGGCGTATTTCGCGCTTTGGCCTGCTCGAAATGTCGCGCCAGCGTCTGCGTCCGAGTCTTGGGGATTCGAGCCAGAGCGTCTGCCCGCGTTGCGAGGGCCATGGTCGCATCCGCAGCGTCGAGTCATTGTCGTTGTCCATCCTGCGCCTGGTGGAAGAACAGGCGATGAAGGAAAGTACAGGACAGGTGCTGGTCCAGGTGCCGGCCACTGTCGCCAACTTCCTGCTCAACGAGAAGCGCAAAAGCGTCGCCGAGATCGAGCTGCGTCATGAAGTGCCGATCATCATCGTTGCCGACGACAAACTCGAAACCCCACATTTTGAAATCCAGCGCCTGCGTGGTGCTGATGTCAGTGAAGAAACCAAACCGAGCTACGAGCGTCTGACGCCAATCGTTTCAGCGCCGCCGCCGCAAGTCGCAAAACCCGGCGCGGAGCCCGAAAAGCCCGCCGTCAGCGGCATCGTCCCTACCAGCCCTGCGCCGATCAAACAGGAGCAGGAAGCTGTGGTTGCCGTGATGCCAGTACAGGAAACCGGATTCTTTGCACGACTGATGAGCTGGTTCAAGAGCGCCCCGCCCGCCGCCGCCGCGGAAAAGCAACCCGCGCGCGCCTCGTCACAACGTCCGGCGCGTTCGTCCACCGAAGGTCGCAGCGATGCACGTCGACCGGCCAAGGGCGGCGATGGGCGCGGTTCCAGTTCACGCGATCGTTCGCGATCAGACGGCAGGCAGCCGCGCCGCGATCAACGCGGACCTTCGGATGCTCGTCCGGCGGGCGAGCGCCAGAGCGCGCAAGCACGCAAACCGCAACTTACCGATCCATCGGCAGCGCGGCCAGCGCCTCTTGCTGCGACACCGGCGCCCGAACGTCCCCGGCGTGAAGCACAAACTGCCGCAGCAACGTCGGCAACAACGCCAATGCCCGCAACGGCTGCAGTTATCGCTGCAAAGTCGACCAACGACGACGCGCCCACAAATACAGAAGCTGAAAACGAGAGCACGCGTTCGCGCCGTCGCGGTCGCCGTGGTGGTCGCCGCCGCCGTCGCAATGAGGACAAGGTCGACGCACCACAATCAGCCGTATCCAATGAAGCGATCGTATTTGACTTCGACGACGAAGATGCAGATCGCAGCGCCGCGCGCGAGGCGCGCCCACAACCGCCTGCTCCCGCGGTTCAGGCACCGCTTCCTGCAGCGCCCGCAGCGGCAGCGCCGATGATGCAGCCGCAGCCCGTGGTGCAGCCGCATGTTCCTGCTGTTGCGACACCCATGGCCGAGATTCCAAAACCCATCGTGATGCCGATGCCACAGCCGGCGACAGTCAGCAACGCGCCGTCGGTTGTGCCTGCTGTTGCCCCGCCGCCAGCGATGCCTCGCGAGCCTGCGCCCATGCCCGTGCAGGCCGCAGAAGATCCACCGCAACGACCGCTGCCGACAATGACGCCAGCCCCGATACCCATGGCGTCGCCGCCCGTTTTTTCCACACCCGTTGTCGCCGCACCCGTGGTAGCGCCGGTTCATCCGACCTCGCCGACAGCACCGGCAGCGACTACGCCTGTTGTGGCGCCACGGCCACCAATGCCGGCACCCACGTTCGCAAGTACGCCTGCACCACCGGCGCCCGTAGCGGTGATCACTACACCGACGCCTCAGGCTCCATCGATCACGACGCCCGTGCCCGAACGCCGGCCATTTCCCGCGCCGCCTGCGTCTAGCATGCCAGTCGCGCCCGTGGTGATTGCTGCGCCGCCGTCTCCACCGATCCAGGCTCCCCCGGCAGCGGCGCTTGCGCCCACACAGGAACGCCGACCGGTGCCTGCTACTGGTACTAGCGGCGAGTTGCCTTTGCGCATGCCGGCTGACCAGAATCCGACGCCGTCGCGGCCAGTGAGCCTGCCGACTCCGCCGGTCGCTGCATCGATTCCCGCATCGATTCCTGCGCCGATTCATGCAATGCCGATGCCGGTGCCCGCACTTCGACCTGCAGCACCGTCGCCGATCGTGGCGCCGCCAGCGGCACCGATTGCCCCGCGTCCGAACTTTGCACCGCCGATGCCTACGCCGGCTCACGTTCCTGCGTCCGCTCCCGCGCAGGTCGCCCCGTCAACTCCGGCAGTCGTCCCTTCGCCACGACCGATCGAGCCACCCAAGCCAATCGCAGCCGTGCCGATTCCAGTCGCCGCGCCCGTAAGCGAGGGTGCGGCTCCGAAGCCACCGACGGAACCGCAGCACTGATAGCAATTGTATTCCGGCGGCGGTGCCGCCGGTCAGGCACGCACTTTCGAGTGCGTGCCTGCTTCGGTCAACCCGTGCGTGTTCGCCAGGTGCGCGAGCGCGATGACATTGTCGATATCCAATTTTTCAAACAATCGATACTTGTAAGTCGCCACGGTCTTGGCGCTCAAGTTCAACCGGCCTGCGATGACCTGTGCCGTGTGCCCTTGCGCCAGCATCATTGCCACTTCGAGCTCGCGCGCCGACAATTCCGCAAACGGTGAGGCACCGCCTTCCATGCTTTCCAGCGCCATCTGCTGGGCAATGTCGCTGCCGAGATAGCGACGGCCATCGGCGACCTGGCGCACTGCCTTGAGCAATTCGTCCGCCGGGCAACCTTTGGTGAGATAGCCACTGGCACCTGCGTCGAGCAGGCGGCGCGGGAATGGCGCTTCGCCAGCCATGGTCAGGATCACGACACGCGTGGCAAGTTTCGCGCGCCGCACGCGTTCGGTGACTTCGACACCGCTGATCCCCGGCATGTGCACATCGACCAGGGCGATGTCCGGTTGCAGGCGTTTGATCAACAGCAAACCGCGCTCACCGGCGTCGGCCTCGCCAACTATTTCGATATCCGGCTGTTTTTCCAGAATCATGCGCAGCCCAGTGCGCACCAGCGTATGGTCGTCGACCAAGACGATGCGGATCATGCCCTGCCCCCATTCGAATCCCCGAAGGCAAGGTACTGCGCTTAAGACGCGTGTACAAGCAGCACGGCCAAAAAGCAGAATATTCCGCTGTGACCGCACTGGTTCGATTCTTGCGTCGAGACAGTATACTTCTCGCGTTTACAGACCTTCGAGAGTCAAACCGCATGCCCGACAGCGATATCGTGTCAACTCTGGTTGCGGACTTGGGCGGCACAAATGTCCGCTTCGCACTGGCACGCAATACCCCCAGGCCGCTCATCGATGCCAGCATCCAGCATTATGCGGTCGCGGATTTCCCTTCGCTGACCGCCGCGGCGCTGCACTACTTGGCGCAAATGAAAGCGCAACCGCAGCATGCCGTATTCGCCGTCGCCGGCAAAGTCGGCAGCGACGAAATTCGCATCACAAACCTGCCATGGATCATTTCGATCGAACGTACGCGCAAGGATCTCTTGCTATCGTCGCTGAATATCATCAACGACTTTGCCGGCATGAGCATGGCGATACCGCTGCTCACAGACCACGATGTTGAAACGATCGGTGACCAGTCCCGGCCATCGGCTGAGACCGCCACGTCGCGTACGATTGGGGTGATTGGTCCTGGCACTGGCCTGGGTGTTGGCGCCTACCTGCTGCGCGATGGCAAACACTATCCTCTGCAAACCGAAGGCGGACATGTCGCGTTTGCTCCAAGCACAGATGAAGAAATTGAAGTATTGCGTTATTTGAGCAAACGTTTCGGGCGGGTTTCCAATGAACGCCTCGTCAGCGGCAGCGGACTGGTCAATTTGTACCAAGCCTTGTGCGCCATCGCGTCCGTCGCTGCCGAGGACTTTGCGCCGGCACAAATCACCCGCCACATGCACGATCGCAGCAACCCGCAATGTGTGCGCGCAGTGGAGATTTTCTGCGCCGTCCTCGGCACGATTGCCGGCGATCTCGTGCTGACCCTGGGCGCTTGGGATGGTATTTACCTGGCAGGAGGCATGGTGCCGCCGATGCTGCCATGGCTGCGCAGTGGAGAATTCCGGCGCCGCTTCGAAGACAAGGGGCGCTTCGCCAGCGCGATGCAACGCGTGCCCACGCTCGCCATTACCTACGCCTACGCGGGCTTGCTCGGCGCAGCCGCAACGGCCTTGGCAAACAGTGGCGATGCGTTGCCCGCGCCATTCTCCCAGCACAAAGCTGTCGACTGATCATCGTTCCAAGGGTCGCCAGAATAGCGCGAAGTAATCCGGTGCGATGCGATCCACCGCGTCTGGACAAAGTTGCGCCGAATACGTATGCAATGACTTCTCAGAAGTCTGCAGTCGGCTAAGCTGTTGCGATTGACGGCAGCATACCGATCGGAACGCGTGACCGATGAGCGACTCAACCTGGTGGCGCGGCGCCGTCATCTACCAGATATATCTGCGCAGCTTCCTGGATACGGACGGCGATGGCGTCGGCGACCTGCGCGGCATTATTGAGCGCCTGGACTATGTCGCCAGCCTTGGCGTCGATGCAATCTGGATTTCACCGTTCTTCAAATCGCCGATGGCAGATTTCGGTTACGACATTGCCGACTATCGCCAGGTCGATCCGCTGTTTGGCCAGATGAGCGATTTCGAGCGCCTGCTCGACAAGGCGCATCGGCTCGGGCTCAAGGTCATGATCGATCAGGTTCTGAGCCATACCTCGACAGCACACGACTGGTTTCGCGAAAGCCGCGAAAACAGGGCGAATCCGAAATCGGACTGGTACGTCTGGGCGGATGCAAGAGAAGATGGAACGCCGCCGAACAACTGGCTGTCGATTTTCGGCGGCGTGGCATGGCGTTGGGAACCGCGGCGTGGGCAGTACTACCTGCACAACTTTCTGTCCGCGCAACCTGACCTCAACTTCCACAATGCGCAAGTGCGCGCAGCGGCAATAGAAAATGTTCGCTTCTGGCTGGACAAGGGCGTGGATGCGTTCCGCCTTGATGCGATCAACTTCTGTTTCCATGACCAGCATCTGCGTGACAATCCCGCCAAGCCCAAGGCCATGCGCGTGGGTCGCGGTTTCAATGCGGACAACCCTTACGCCTTCCAGTATCACTACTACAACAACACCCGGCCAGAGAACCTGGCGTTTCTGGAAGACCTGCGCCGCCTTGTCGATGAATATCCGGGCACAGCAATGCTCGGGGAAATCTCCTCCGAAGACTCGCTGGCGACGATGGCCGACTACACTCGCGGCAAGCGCCTGCACATGAGCTACAGCTTTGAATTGCTCGGCGACGATTTTTCTGCCGACTTCATTCGCAATACCGTGGAAGAACTCGAGGCCAGGCTCGTCGACGGCTGGCCGTGCTGGGCAATCTCCAACCACGACGTCAAACGCGTACTCAGCCGTTGGGGTGGTGATTCGCCGACGCCGGATCTGGCCAAATTGCTGACCGTCCTGGTCGCGTCGCTACGCGGCTCGGTATGCGTCTACCAGGGCGAGGAGCTTGGTCTGCCGGAAGCCGAACTGCCCTTCCATCAGTTGCGAGATCCGTACGGCATCGCGTTCTGGCCGAACTTCAAGGGTCGCGACGGCTGCCGCACGCCATTGCCCTGGGATGCATCAGACAGCGCCGGCTTCAGTCAGGCGCCACCGTGGTTGCCGATTGCGCAGCAACATCGGGCGCTGGCAGTATCGCTGCAGGAGGTCGCAGCCGATTCAGTGTTGAATGGCTTCCGCGCTTTCATGCACTGGCGCAACCAGCAGGATGCGCTGCGCTGGGGCAACATCCAGTTCCTCGATGTTCGTGCACCGTTGCTCGTTTTCATTCGCCAGCACGAACGCCAGACCTTGCTGGTGGCGATCAACCTTGGCGCCACTGCGGCAGCCGCTTCAATGCCGACAACGCTGTCGCTGGAGCAGATCCAGTGTCCCGGGCAACGCAACGGGCGCATTGCCGGCAGTACGCTTGAGTTGCCCGCTCATGCCGTGATCTATGCCGCTGTTGCAGATACAGCGCATGCCTGAGTCGGACATCGTACGCAGATGCGTGATTGCCGTGGGCGTTCTTTGCGTTGCGGGCAACGCCGTCGCGAGAGATGACTTGTGGCAAAGGCAGATCATCTTTGGGGACCGCGTGGCGACGGCGTCCATCAGTGGCTCGGGCTATCGACTGACCGCCGCCGGTGTCGTGCGAAAAATTCCCCGTCAAGCGGCCAGCACGAAGACCGCGAGCCCGCTGTTTGATGCTTTGTTCGCGCTCGCGCAGCAGGAGCTTGCGCAGGCACGCGTCCGACAAATAACCGATGGCGCTTTCAACAACGGCAAGCCATTGCCGTGCGACTGCCTCGAAACCGGCAAAAAATGGAAGTACGTGTGGACGCGCGATCTGGCCTATGCCACCGATCTTGCGTTGTTTCGATTCGACCCACGCCGCGCGCGCAATGGACTTGAATTCAAATTGTCCGGCGCCCGCGCAGCTGCTCTGCCTGATGACCACGCAACCTATGTCGTGCAGGACACTGGCTCCGGTGGCAGCTGGCCTGTGAGCACGGATCGAATCGTCTGGTTTCTCGGTGCGGGGCACTTGCTCGACGACAAGCGATTCGCGGACAAAGTATACAATGCGCTGACCGCGACGCTTGCCCAGGATCGCCGCTACGTATTCGACGCGGGGCTCGGTTTGTATCGCGGCGAGACATCGTTTCTGGATTGGCGCGAACAGAGTTACCCAGCTTGGACCGCGCGGGATGTCGCCTTCATCGCCGAGTCGTTCGCGCTTTCCACCAATGTCCTGTACTACCAAGCCCTGCGCCAAGCGGAAGAGATAGCCGAAACGCGTCACGATCCCCTGACTTCGCAATACCGACAGCAGGCCGATGCGCTCAAGTCGGCAATCGATGCGCATTTCTGGCGCGAAGATCGCGGCCTCTACATGAGCTATATCGGTGGCGCCGGCTTGCCGCAGATCGAGGCGTACGACTTGCTCGGCACGTCCCTGGCGATTGTCTCCGGTGTTGCGCCGCCCGCACGCGCACGCCGTGCCCTGGCCAGCTATCCGACCTGGGATGCCGGCAGCCCCGTCATATGGCCCGAACATCGCGACGCGCCGATCTACCACAACCGGGCGATATGGCCTTTCGTCAGTGCGTACGCGCTCAGAGCAGCACGCGCACTCGACGAACCGACGCGCATCGCACACGAGTTGCGCTCGATCATGCGTGGAGCGGCAATGGCGGGTTCGAATATGGAAGACTTCGAATTCACCACACAGGCGGTGCATGTCGAGGACGGCGAACGCAGCGGACCAGTGGTCAATTCACCGCGACAATTGTGGTCGGTTGCCGCCTATCTGGACATGGTCGTTGAAGGTGTATTCGGGCTCACCGATCACGACAATCCGCAACCGAAAATCCCGCGTGAGCTGGTGCCTATGTTGTTCGGCGAGCGCGATGAAATACAACTCTCGCTGCGCGGACGCCACATCACCCTGGTCAAGCCGCGGCATCTTGCCGATGGCGACAATTTGCTGATTTCTGCAAACACAAGCGATACGCATGCGCACGCGCGCGTGCAATTGCGTGGCGTCCATGTGGAAGCAAGCGCGCTGCCGCTGGATCGACCCCAGTTCGCACCGGCGACGCCATCGGCCGCACGCGTCGAGCGCGACGGTACGAAGTGGCGCATCCATGCCGATTCAGTGACAGAGGTGCGACTTGACGTGAATGGAAAACCTGCAAATTCCTTTCGCGGGGAGACCGCTGTTCCTTATCGTCCCGAGCTGCAGTGCTTCACTCTCGTCGCACGCGCAGCCGACGGGATCGAATCGTTGCCGAGCAAGCCCGTGTGCGTCGGCGACACCACTACCCTAGCCGGCGAAGGACCGTATCAATGGACGGCACCGACCAGTGGGCGTTATCAGGCGCGCCTGAACTATCGCAACTCGCACGGCCCGATCAATACGGGTGTCAGCGCGGCAATGAAGACGCTGCTCGTCCAATGCGTCGGAGCCGAGCAGCAGCGTGGCAACTTGGTGATGCCGCATAGCGATGGCATGCAACAATCCACCGCGGTAACGTTTGCTGCGGATGCCGGGCAGCGTTGCGATTTTTCGCTGGAGGAGGGATTCAACATGAGCTTCCTTCAGCACTATGCGTTCTACACTGGCGGCCAGGGAGGCGCGACCGGTGCGGTGAATTCGGCGGACGCTTCCGAACTGCAGCTAGTGCTGTTGCAATAAACCTGACTTGCATTCCACTGAGCACGTGACGCCATGACGACGAAACCCCGCTTGAGTTTCTGGCAAATCTGGAACATGTGCTTCGGCTTCATGGGCATCCAGTTTGGCTTTGCCTTGCAGAACTCGAACGTAAGCCGGATTTTTCAGACCCTGGGTGCAAGCGTTGACGATATCCCGATTCTCTGGATCGCCGCGCCGCTGACGGGCCTGCTAGTGCAGCCAATTGTCGGCTACTTCTCCGATCGCACCTGGGGGCGGCTCGGCCGGCGCCGGCCTTATTTTCTCGTGGGAGCGATCCTGGCAACGCTCGCATTGATCGCAATGCCGAATTCTTCCGCACTGTGGATCGCCGCGGGTCTGCTGTGGATACTGGACGCATCGATCAATATTTCGATGGAGCCGTTCCGGGCGTTTGTCGGCGACCAGTTGCCCTCCGCGCAACGACCGACAGGTTATGCAATGCAGAGTCTTTTTATCGGCGCAGGGTCGGTGATCGCCAGCCTGCTGCCATGGATCCTGGCGACGTGGGGCATCAGCAACACGGCCGCAGCCGGCGCAATTCCGGACACGGTGAAGTTTTCCTTCTACGCTGGCGCGGTGGCGATGTTCGGCGCGATCGCATGGACCGTGCTGACCACGCGCGAGTATCCGCCTGACACGCTCGCAGCATTTGACGAGGTGACGCCTTGTGTGGACGTCCCGCTTGCACACGCGCACCTGCGTGCGGTGGGAGGAGTCTGGCTCATGCTCGGCCTGGTCGCGCTTGCGCTCGTGTATTTCATGCACATCGACAAGCAACTGTACTTGCTGGCCGGCGGCCTGGCCGCGTATGGCCTCGTGCAGATCGCGGTAAGTTTCAGCCGCTCGCAAAACATGTTCGCGCAGATCGTGACCGACATGCACGGCATGCCGGCAACCATGCGTGGTCTTGCCGTCGTGCAGTTTTTCTCCTGGTTTGCGCTCTTCGCCATGTGGATATACACGACGTCGGCGGTGACACAAGTACACTTTGGTACAACCGATACAACTTCCACTGCCTACAACGACGGCGCAAATTGGGTTGGTGTGCTGTTTGCCGCATACAACGGCTTCGCCGTGATCGCCGCAATCGTCATCCCGTGGATGACAGCCAAGCTCGGCCTGCGCATGAGCCATTTGATCAATCTCACGTTCGGCGGGCTTGGATTGATCTCGTTCCTGGTGATCCGCGATCCGCATTGGCTGCTGCTGTCGATGGCCGGGGTAGGTTTTGCCTGGGCATCGATTCTGTCGTTGCCCTATGCCTTGCTTTCAGACAGCGTGCCCGCGAACAAGATGGGTATCTACATGGGCATCTTCAATTTCTTTATTGTTATTCCGCAATTGCTCGCAGCCAGCGTTCTGGGATTCCTGCTGAAGACATTTTTTGGCGGCGCACCGATCAACGCACTGTTGATCGGCGGCCTGAGCTTGATCGTGGCGGGGCTGTGCACTTTGCGCGTCCAGGAGAACCAGAAATGAATCGCGCGGCAATGCTCACAAACGCAACGGCGATCTTGTTGGCAGCGGTGACGGCAGCCTGCTACGGCGCTACGAAACCGGAAACGCCTGCCGCTGGCAATCCGCCCGATGTCTTTTATGGCACGACCGAACCGTTCGCGAGCCAAGCAATCTATTTCGTCGTTACTGACCGCTTCGTCAACGGCGATCCGGGCAACGATCATCGCGATCAGGGCGGCGACCACCACACGTTCGATGTTCCCATCGCCGGGCCGGATGGCGAAACGGACAACATCGGCTATCTCGGTGGCGACTTCAAAGGTGTGCTCGACAACGCCGATTACATTCGCAATCTGGGTTTCAGCGCCGTCTGGGTGACGCCCATCACCGACAACCCGGATGAAGCATTCACCGGCGGCGACGAAGTCCGCTGGGGCAGCGGTCTGAGCGACCGCGGCAAGACTGGCTATCACGGCTACTGGAGCCATGATTTTTTCAAGCTCGACGAACATCTGCCCAGCGCGCATCTCGACTTCGCCGCGTTCACGCACAAGATGGGCGAAAAGCACCTGAAGATCGTTTTGGATATCGTCGCTAATCATGGCTCACCCGCATGGACGATGCCGGTGATGCAGCCGAAGTTCGGCAAGATCTATGACACAGGGGGCAAGCTTGTTGCCGATCAGCAAAACCTGCCGCCGGAGAACCTCGAGCCGCAAAACAATCCGCTGCACGCGTTCTATCGCAACAAGCCGATCCTGGCGCAGTTGTCCAACATCGACGAAAACAATCCAGCCGTGCTGGACTATTTCGTCTCTGCTTACGAGCAGTGGATCGCCCAGGGCGCCGCAGCGTTTCGCATCGACGCGATTGGTCTTACACCCACCGGCTACTGGAAGAGATTCAGCGAACGCATTCGCGCCAGGCATCCCGGTTTTTTCATGTTCGGCGAGAATTTCGAATACGATGCGAACAAGATCGCGCCATACACACGCGCCGACGGCGGCAATATCAGCGTGCTGGATTTTCCGCTGCGGCAGAAAATCCAGCAGGTGTTCGAGCACGCAGGCAGTGACTATTCCGCGATCGCTCCGGCGCTGTATCTGGAGCGCGGACCCTACCGCAACCCGTATGAGTTGGTGACGTTCTACGACAATCACGACATGGCGCGCTTGAACGCCACCGATCACGGATTTATCGACGCACACAACTGGCTGTTCACGGCCCGTGGCATCCCGGTGATCTACTACGGCTCGGAGATCGGATTCATGCGCGGCCGCGCCGAGCATATGGGCAACCGCAACTATTTTGGTCAGGCGCGTGTCGATGCGGCTCCGCACAACGCGATCCATGAGCAGCTGAAGCGCATCGCGACACTGCGCAGAAATTCGATCGCCCTGCAGAAAGGATTGCAATTGAATGTGCAGCTCGCTGGCGACACAGCGATCTTCTACCGCGTTTACGAGAACGCTGGTGTTGCACAAACCGCCCTGGTGTTGTTGAACAAGGGCGATACCGAACAACGGATCCAAGTGCGCGAGTTCCTGCAGCCCGGACAATGGCGCGACGGGTTTACCTCAGCGAAAGTTACCGTCGGCGATCATCTGGACGCGCTTGTGCCGCCGCACCGCGCACAAGTGTACTTTTATGATCAAGCCCTAAAGCGTGCCGACACGCGTGCGCGACTTGCCGAATTGATGGCCAACAAGGAAGGCCGCTAGGTTTCCGTGTACGAGTTATTTCTGAATCGACACCGTGTGCACGTTTTCGTCGGGCAACGCCACGCGCAATCGTTTTGAGTTGCGGTCGAACGCGATACCGGATAGAACGTTGCCATCCGCGGACACTTGCTTTGGCGCGGACTTCAGCCCGAGGAACTCGACGAAGGCAAAGCGCTGAAAGCCGCTCGCCGCGGGAATCTGCAACGCAAGTTCGTTGACGTGCAATTCAAGCCGCGTCGTGCGCGAGTCACCCTGGCGATACGCGTAGCCTTCGCCTGCATCCTGATAGACGCTGCCTATGCCGTCGGCACCGAGCGCCACGATCAACGTAAGCGGCGTCGACATGGTCTGCCCGGTGTGCTGGATGACAGGTTGGCTCGGAATGATCGCGCCCGCACGCAGGAAAAGCGGCAGGCGTTCAATCGGCGCCGACACGTCGGCGGACGTTCCTCCCTCGTATCGCTGTCCATCCCGCCAATCCAGCCACGCATCGCCATTCGGGAAATAGACGCGTCGACGCGTCGCCCCTCCCTTTACTACCGGAGCTACGAGCAAGTCATGCCCCAATAGAAACTCATCATCCAGTTGCAGCGTCCTGGCATCGGTCGGATAGTCAAACCACAGCGGGCGCAGCACCGGTCGGCCGTTGGTTTCGTTCTGTGCGAACAGCGTGTAGATGTACGGCAGTAGCCGATAGCGTAGTTCGATCGTCGCCCGATTGATGCGCTCGAAGCGGACGCCATACGACCAGGGTTCGCGATCCTTCGCGTGGATCTCGGCATGCGTGCGGAACAGCGGTGTGAGCGCGGCGGCCTGTAACCAGCGTGCATACAACTCGCCAGAGGGAGATCCAGCGTAACCACCGACATCAGCACCGACCAACGGAACGCCGGACACCGACAAGTTCGTCAGCATCGGAATGGTCAGCGCCAGGTGCTCCCAGGACGCGACGTTGTCGCCAGTCCACACTGCCGCATACCGCTGCACTCCAGCATAGCCGGCACGGGTCAACACAAAGGGCCGGTTTTGCGCACGCAATTTGTGCAAGCCTTCGAACGTGGCGCGCGCCATCTGCATGCCATAGACGTTGTGATAGCGCGCATGGTTGCCGGCAAGACCATCGCCGTTGTGTTGTGCGTCGAGCGGGAAGGTCTTGCCTGGATCGTGAGTTAGCAGCGATTCGTCGGGATTCGACGGCGGAAATGTCGCCGGCTCATTCATGTCGTTCCAGAACCCTGCCACGCCCTGGTCCAGAAACTTTGAGTACAGGGAACCGAACCACGCGCGCGATTGCGGATTCGTGAAGTCGGGAAACGCACAGGCGCCGGGCCACACTGCGGCATGCAATTCGTTACCCTGTGCATCACGGGTGTACATAGCGTGGTCGCGGCCATCGCGATAGATTGCAAAGCTCTCGTCTACCTTGATGCCGGGGTCGACAATGGTGACGACGTGAAATCCTTCACCGCGCAATTGCCCGATCAGTTTTTCCGGTTGCGGAAAACCCTGCTTGGACCAAGTGAAGATGCGGAAGCCATCCATGTAGTCGATGTCGAGGTAAATCGTGTCAGCAGGGATCTGCTTACTGCGAAACGTCTGCGCGATTTCGCGCACACGCGCGTCCGGCGTGTAGGAGTATCGGGATTGCTGATAGCCCAATGCCCACAGCGGCGGCAGTGAACCGCGCCCGGTCAGGTCGGTGTAGTCGCGCAGGACATTGGCCGGACTGCGCTCAGCACCGCCGGTGAAAACGTAATAGTTCAACTCGCCGCCGCCGGCGCCGAAGGTGTATCGGGCAGGGTCAGTCTTGCCCATGTCGAAATAACTGCGATAGGTATTGTCGAAGAAGATGCCGTAACTCGTGCCTTCGCCAAGCGCGATGAAGAATGGAATCGTCTGGTACAGCGGATCCAGGCCCGGCGGATAGTACGGCGTATCCGAATTCCACATTGTCATGTATTGCTGATGCCGCGACAGCGGCAAGGCCTTTTCTCCGAAGCCGTAATACAACTCCCTAGCGCTGCGCTTTTTGGAGACTTCCACCGCGCCGGTTTCCGGGTCATAGGCCATGGGACGGGCCAGATCGTCGCCGACCACCACCCGACCCTGCGCGTCGTACACCGTGATCGACAGACGCGGACGCCGTTGCACGATCACGCGGGCGCCTTCGCCTTTGTCGGCATGCAAGGTAATCGCGCCGGTGACTGGATCTTCCTCGACGTGCAAGCCGATGGCGGCGTGCTGCTGCTCCAGCGCGTAGGAAAAATCGGCATCGAATGCAGCGCCCTGAGTCATGCGTACACGCACGACATCGGGCGTTGTCATGGACAGTTGCACCTGCGCACCATCGTTCGTCGACACGGTGAGCGTGTTGCTCGCTTGCTTGGCCGTATCGACCTTGCCCACGGACTGCCATGCGGCGTGCGTCGCGGAGCTGGCCAGACTCAGGAGCAACAACCCGCTCAGCAATAGGGATTTTTCGCTTGTCTGCATTCGCTCGCCACTCGCAAGTCGGTTGCTTTAGTCAGGTTCGACGCCGCAGTTGAGCCTACCCAAGACATGCCGCATTTTTATGCAGCATACATATGAATACGTATGCAAAAAATTGTGTAGCCAGGGAGCTAAGACTACGCTAACGAAACTTTAAGGCGGCAGCGACCGTCAGTGAAATTGTGGTTCGAAACTTATTGCGCAAAACCAAGCGCCAACACGAAATATCAACCCGGGAGGGGGTGAAATGAATCTCAAGCGAAACTTGTTGGCGCTCGCAGTAGCGTCGGTGCTAGCTGGTGTGTCAATGCCAGGATTTTCCGCGGACGCCGATCAGTCGACCAATCAGGCGGCCACCGGCCAGACCACGGACGCGGCCAAAGCAAAAAAACCCACGACCCCGGATACGGCAGACCAGACCACCGAGTTCACCACGATACAGGTGACCGGCATCCGCCACAGTATCGAGACCGCAATCGAGACCAAGCAGCAAGCGACGTCCATCGTCGAAGCGGTTTCGGCCGAAGATCTGGGCAAGTTACCCGACATCAGTATCGCCGAATCCATCTCGCGCCTGCCCGGACTGTCGGCACAGCGTGTTGCCGGTCGCGCCCAGGTCATCAGCGTGCGCGGACTGTCGCCTGACTTCGCGACCACGCTGCTCAACGGCCGCGAGATGGTCAGCACTGGCGACAACCGCAGCGTGGAGTTCGACCAGTACCCTTCAGAGTTGATCAATGGCGTGATCGTGTACAAGACGCCGGACGCGGGCCTCGTCGGCCAGGGCTTGTCGGGTACGATCGACCTGCAGACGGTTCGCCCCTTAAGCTTCACCAGCAACGTCGGCGTGGTCGGCCTGCGCGGTTCGCACGACTCCCTGGGCTCTGCCGCAAATTCCGACGCCAATGGCAATCGCTTCAACGCCAGTTATGTGGGTCAGTTTGCCGACCGCACAATAGGTCTGGCGGTCGGCTTCGCGCATACGGACACGCCCGTCCAGGAGAATCAGGTCGGCTTGTATGAACCCTGGCAGGCGATCGGAGACGGTTGGCGCCCCGGCGTGGCCGCTGGCACTTTCTATTCGGACGGCATCAAGGCACTGCGTCGCACCGGCGACCAGACGCGCAACGCCGCGATGGCAACACTGGAATACCGTCCCTCGACCAATTGGACGAGCACGCTCGATTTGTTCTACTCCAAGGCCAAGCAGGAAGACACCGCGAACCAGTTCGAGGTGAATCTCGGCGACTACAACGGTGGTTTTGATCGCTTGAATGTCACCGGTACGCAGATCAACGGCAACAACACTTTCGTCGGTGGCGTCGCCCACAACTTGTACCCGCTGGTGCGTGGCATGTACAACAAGCGCGATGACAAGATCGACGCCTTGGGCTGGAAGAACGAGTTCAATCTCGGCGCGGCCCGCGTGGTTGCTGATGTCAGTTATTCCAAGACCGACCGCAACGAACTGAGTCTGGAGAACAACACCCAGCTGGTTCCGGTACCCCAACTGGATTCGCTGACCCTGGCATACACGGGCAAAGACTTCTCCCAGCTGACTCCCGGACTGGATTATTCCGATCCGAGCAAGCTGTTTCTGCGCAACACGATCTACGGTTCGGGATACGGCAAGGTGCCGAAGGTCAAAGACGAACTCAAGGGCTTCAGGCTGGGCGCCACGCTGCCTGGGCCGGAGGCTACGGCCAAATTGTTCTCCGAAATTGAGTTCGGTCTCAACTACGCCGACCGTGAGAAGGACAAGCACCAGCCTGAAGCCAGCATCAACGTCGGTGCGCAAGGCGACACGGCGATCGCCCCGGAATTGCAGTACGGCCTGGTCAATCTCGGCTTTGCCGGCGTGGGCTTCATCCCGTCGTGGAATGTTCCCGGCGCGGTGGCCCGCTACATGACGTTTCAGCCGAACGAAAACGCGCCGTACCTGGTTGCGAAGGCATGGACTGTGTCCGAACAGATCACCACCGCCTATGCCAAGGCCAACATCGAGAGCCAGTGGGGTTCGGTGCCGGTGCGCGGCAATGTCGGCGTTCAGATCCAGCACGTCGACCAGTCTTCAGCTGCCAATGTCTATGACCACACGCGGCCTGCGGGCAGCGAGATCCAGCCATTCGATGACGGCAAGACCTACACCGACGTGTTGCCCAGCCTGAATCTGGCCTTCATGCTCACTGACGAGCAGACCCTGCGCGTGGCCCTGGCCAAGCAGGTGGCGCGTCCGCGCGTGGACCAGTTGCGCGCCTCGCTGGATTTCGGCGTCGACACCGCGACCGGCAAGCCCGGCGCCAGCGGTGGCAATCCGCAGCTGGACCCGTGGAAGGCCAATGCCTTCGATATTTCCTGGGAGAAATACTTCGGCACCAAGGCCTATGTGGCCGCCGCCTTCTTCTACAAGGATCTGACCAGCTACATCTACACGCAGACCCGCGATGGCCACGATTTCTCGGCCCTCGTCGCCGGCTACGTGCCGCCTCCCGGGTCGCCCCCGGCGCTACTCACCGGCACTTTCAGCGCGCCATTCAACGGCCAGGGTGGAACGCTCAAGGGCGTCGAGCTCTCGGCATCGCTGCCGATGGACCTGTTCACGCCAGCCTTGGAAGGTTTCGGTGTCGTGGCCAGCGCGAGCTTCAACGACAGCAGCATCAAGATCAAGGATCCGGATAGCGCGAGCAGCGTTGGCAGCGGCCCCATCGCCCTGCCGGGCTTGTCGAAGCGAGTGTACAACGTCACTGCCTACTACGAACACAATGGTTTCGAGGCACGCATCAGTCAGCGCAGGCGTTCGGACTTCATCGGTGAGATCGGCAACTTCGCCGGCAATCGCACCCTGCGCTACGTCGTCGGTGAGAACATCACCGACGCGCAGGTCAGCTACGGATTCAACAAGGACAGCCGTCTGGATGGCCTGAGCCTGCTGTTGCAGGCGAGCAACCTGACCAATTCGTCCTACCGGACGTACGCAGGCACGAAGGACCGTCCGCTGGAAAACATCGAGTGGGGTCGCACGATCTTGTTTGGCGCGACATACAAGTTCTAGAGGAACAAGCTTCTAGACGAAGCGGGACCCTCCCAAACCCTGCCGGACTCCAACACGGCAGGGTTTTTTTATGGCCATGGACGGTCGGTATGCCGGTCCGCGGGTGCTCCCGGCACCCGTGGACACTTCCCACATCCCTGTGGGTCGAAATGCAGGAGCTATTTTTGGCCGGCAGGCCATGGACGGCCGGTATGCCGGCCCGTGGGTGCTCCCGGCACCCGTGGACACTTCCCACATCCCTGTGGGTCGGTCCGTAGGTGCTCCCGGCACCCGGGGACACTTCCCACATCCCTGTGGGTCGAAATGCAGGAGCTATTTTTGGCCGGCAGGCCATCCGTTCTAACGCGGCGCGCCGAACAGCCACTCCACCGCATGCGGAAATTCATTGCGCCATGCGGTTTCATTGTGCTGCGCGGCGGGATCAATCCGGATGGAGAAATTCTGCTGCGAAGCGCCTTGCGACTGAAGGAGCGACGTCATCCGATTTAGGTTCGGCAGCATGTTTTCGTCCTCGTTTCCGCCTGCGTAGAAATATATTTTCGTATCGGTCGACAAGGATCGAGTGGCGGCCAAATCGAACACTGCCGGCGCAAACCAGTACGCGGGCGACAAGATTCCGGCTTTGCTAAAGACGTGTGGATACTGATAGATCGCATAGTGCGAGATAAGTGCGCCGAGCGAGCTGCCCATGATTGCGGTATTGGTTCGGTCGGCCTTTGTGCGGAAATGCGCGTCAACGTATGGCTTGACCACATCGACGATGAAAGCCATGTATTGCCTGCCCTCGCCCTTGCCGTACTTGGCGCTATCCCACGCAGTCAGTTCATGGATGCGGTTCTCGCCGCCGTTGTCGATACCGACGACAATCAACTTGATGTCGCGCGTTCTAGCCAGTTCGTCCAGCGTTTCGTCGACACCCCATTCGCCGAGAAACGACGTTGCGTCGTCGAACAGGTTCTGGCCGTCGTGCATGTACAGCACCGGATATCGCTGCTTCGTCGCCGCGTAGCCTGGTGGCAGGTAGATCCGGAGCGTGCGCTGCCGATCCAATCCGGGAATCGTCATCGGTTGCGGCAAGACCTGCACGTTCGGCGAGGCCGTGTGCGCGCGCTCTTTGGCCACTGGCGGCGCATCTGCGGCGTGCAGGCACATCGCCTGCATTAGGATTACGAAAAGTATAATTATGCGCATGGCGATCATGATCCGTGGTTCAACAATACGACACCGTACATGGCGGGCACGGTCAGTTCCACAGCGCCGTCGTGAACTTCCATCTGTTTGCCACTCAGTGAGTCGGTCAGATGCTTGGCGCGCAAGTCTTTCGGCAAAGCTACCTGCACAGTGCGTGGCACACGATCGTTGTTGGTTGCGGTGATCGCTGCGTTTGTCCCGTCACGTCGAACCAGCACGATGACATGGTCGTCGATATACAGCGGCGCATCGAGGCTACCGTGACGAAGTACAGAATGATCCTTGCGCAGCTTGATCATCATCTTGTAGTAGCCAAGCAAGGCCAAGTCAGGCTTGCCGCCGCGATCAGGCCAGGGATACGTCACGCGGTTGAATGGGTCTTCACCGCCGGTGACGCCGACCTCGTCGCCATACAACACCGCCGGCGCGCCGGGAAAGATCATCTGGAACAATACCGCGAGTCGCAGGCGCTGCCTGGCCAAGGCTTTCGACGCTGCATCGGCATTCTCATCGCGGTAACCGAACTCGTACAGTGCACGCGCGGAATCGTGAGTCGACAGCAGGTTCATCAGAGAATAAAACGCCTGCGGCGGGTAGTTTTCGCGCATCAACTCGATATTGCGATAAATCGCACTCGCGCTCGCGCCATTCGCGTAGTCCTGCACGGCATTGCGGAAGATATAGTTCATCGTCGAATCGAACTCGTCGCCGAGAAAGAATTTGGAGGCATCGAACTGGGTCTCGGCGATCGTCAACGCATCCGGCCGATGCTGCTTCACGGCCTGCCGCCACTCGCGCCAGAAATCATCCGGAACCCACGGAGCTACGTCCATGCGCCAACCGGCCGCGCCACAATCCAGCCACTGCTTCATAACCGAATCCGGCGCCGCGAATGCGAAGTCGCGGAACCCCGCAGCTGCCTTGTTGATCTCGGGCAAGTCCCGCGCGCCGTTCCATCCGCGGTACTGCTTGTCGGGACTGGATTGCGTCGGATCGAAGTTGTACCAGGTCGCGTACGCAGAATCGGGCTGGATCTTTCCTCCGTCGAACGCGCCCAGCCCCGGATATTTTGCGTAGCGGTCAAAATAAATCGAATCGCTGCCGGTGTGATTGAGCGACGTATCCAGAATCAGGCGAATGCCGCGTTTGCGCGACTCACGCACCAGACGCTTGAAGTCATCGTTGCTGCTGAAATGCGGATCGATATTTTTGTAGTCGGCCGTGTCGTATTTGTGATTGCTCACCGCCTGAAAAATTGGCGTGAGGTAAAGCGTGTTGGCGCCGAGTCCGGCAATGTAGTCGAGCTTGTCGATGATGCCGGCAATATCGCCGCCAAAAAAATCGTTGCCGTAAAGATCGTCCGAACCGTCGGCGGAACGCGGCAGATAGGGCTTGTCGAGCCAGTTGCGATGAAATTCCACCGGGCGGCCGTGATAGGTATCCACACCGGGTCTGGGATCATTAGCCGACTCGCCATTGCGGAAGCGCTCGGGAAAGACGTAGTAGAAGACCGCATCCCGTGCCCATTGCGGCACACGGTAGTCAGCGCGATACACGGTCTGGCGGAAGCGGCGGATGCGGCGCGTATCTGCCGCTGCAGCGATAATGCCCTGCCCGTTCGAGCCAAGCTCGCGCGTCCAGTACACCGTGTCGGCGTTGTTCTCGTATAGGTACGTTCTGCCGGCGATCTGCACTTCGAAGTAGTAGCCATAAACACCGATTTGCTCGAACCGGTAGCTACCATGCCAACGGCTTTGTCCATCCGTGGATTGCAAAGTCAGCGGCACGCGCGCCGGTGAGCCGTATTCGAGTAAATCCTGTGGGCCTTCCAGCCGTCGTTGCTCGACAAACAACGTCGCCGATTCCACACCCGGACCAGCTGTGAGATTGAACTCAATCTGGCTGCCTGCAGTCACGGCGCCGAACGGTTGCTTGTCGGCCAGCATGCGCGAGTCGAAGGCGAGCGTCTTCGCAATCGGGTCGGAAATGGACACCTGCGCCGGATCGTCGAAATCTTTCGGACCCATCGTCAGCGTAGGAATGCCGCTCCGATCACCATTCTGGATGAACGCGAGGCGGAGCGTATTCTCGCCGGTAAAGTGCGCCTGAAGATTGCCGGCGCCGCCCGCCGACGCGCGCACAAGTGCAGCCGGATGATTCGCAACTATCGCCTGCACGGTTCCTGGCGCGCCACCGAAGATCATCGCCTCAGTGGCTTTTTCATCGAATATCTTGAACTGGTGCGTGCCCCGGATGCTGATGTTCAGCACATAGGCGTTGCAGATGTACTGGAAAGCGAAGTCGTCGCGCAATGCCCAGTTCGCCATGGTGCCGCGCAGGAACAATGTGGCTGATGTCGGTGGCGGCGTACATTCGCCAGCGGCCGGCTGCAAGGGCGCGATCTTGCGCGGCGGCGCGGCACAGCTCACCAGACTGCAGCACAGCACCAGCGCAGCCCACGGCAGCGCCGTCACCAGACGTGATTCAAATCCAGTCGAAGGGTTCATGAACAACACCGCCGGCTCGTTCGGGTCGGCCACCACCCGTCGCGGTCTAGCGTAGTCAGAAGCGTGTCCGCAAACAATTTTCTGCATACGAATTCATACGAGGCTAGTCGCGTATTTTCGCTGGCGGTCAGCTACGCTGAAGTCGACTGCCTCAGCACGAGCGACACCGGAATGACCTGGTTCTCCACGGGCTTGTTTTCGATCAGCTTGAGCAAGGTATCCACCAGTATTGCGCCCGCGACCTTGGTGTCTTGTTGCACCGTGGTCAGACTGGGGTTGACGAAACCGGCGAGCGGAATGTCGTCGAAGCCGGTGACCAGGATGTCATCGGGCACACGCAGGCCGCGCGCCTGCAGCGCCTTCATCGCGCCGATCGCGATCAAATCGCTGGCCGCACAGATCGCATCGAAGCGGACCTTGCGCTTGAACAGTTCGTTGGCCGCGTCGAAACCGGATTGTTCGGAGGAAATGGCCTTGACCTGCAATTTCACATCCACGCGCAACTCTGCTGCTTCGATCGCTACCTGGTAGCCACGATGGCGTTCGAGAAACTCAGGGGAATGAATCGACGCATCGCCGAGGAATGCAATGCGCTTTGCGCCCCGCTCGAGCAAATGACGGGTGATGGCGTAGCCGCCATGATAGTTGTCGCAGCCAACGGTGATGTCCGCCTGGTCAGGCAACTTCGCGCCCCAGCGCACGAAGTGGATGCCGCGCGAGATCAGGAATTTCAGGCGCGCACGGTACTCCTGATAGTCCCCGTACCCGAGCAGGATGATGCCGTCGGCCTTGTTGCTGTCCTCGAAGCTCGCCTGCCAGTCTTCGTTGGCCGGTTGCTGGAACGAGATCAGCAAGTCGAAGCCGCGCTGTGCACAGGCGCGCGTGATGGATGCCAGCATGGACACGAAGAACGGATTGATCAGCGAATCGTCGGGCGCGGGGTCCTCAAAAAAAAGCAGCGCCAACGTGCCGCTGTGCTGAAAGCGCAGGTTTGACGCGTTCTTGTCGACCTTGTAGTTGAGTTCGCGCGCGATCTTGAGAATGCGCGAACGCGTCTGTTCGTTCACCATCGAACTGCCGCGCAACGCCCGCGAGACCGTCGGCTGCGACACGCCGGCCAGATGTGCGATTACCAGGGACGTGGCCTTTTCTTTGCTGCGAATGACAGTCTCCCTGCGCGCGGTCCCCGGATGATACGCCGAGCGTACAAGTGACATGCAGTCTTCGTCTACTCGATTCCCGACTAGGGCGTTGAGACATCCGCGCGGGCCGAATTTTTATCGATGGCGTGGACCTGTTCCAGGCCACGCTGGGCGAAGGGGCTTGCCTCCCCCCATTTCTTGTTTAGCGCAGCGACCAGCGGTGCCAACGTGTTGCGCTCGACTTTCAATCCTGCCATTGCCTGGCAGTACTTTTGCGTCAGCGCCGCTTGATCGGCGTACCAGGGCGCTATGTCGGCGTGTTCGCGGTTGACCACAACAGCGCGTTCGGCAAAGGATGTGCCGAGTTCCAGCCCACCGCTCGCGCAGTGTATATCCGCCAGGGTAGTAAGGATCGGCCCGTACATCCGATGCTTGCTCTTTTCCGCGATGGGCAAGGCTTCATTCAACAGCGTCAATGCCTCGTCGCGCCCACCCTGCACGAATCGCAAGAAAGCAAGGTTATAAAGGGGATAGGCCAGATCGTCGAATGTTGCGCTGTTGTTTTTGCGATCGCTCGCCAACGCGTCGCGCAACAATGGCTCGGCGCCGGCGAGGTCTCCGGTCTCCAGCAGCAGGCGCCCAAGGTTGTTCTCGATCGTGGCGATCTGGGGATTGCCAGGATCGAATACTTTTTTTGCCGCGGCCAGCGCCCGCAGCCAGTCGGCACGTGCGCCCGCCAGATTGCCATTCTGGAAAGCGCACGATCCGAGGGAAATCACTGTCAATATCGTGTCCGGGTGGGTCTCGCCCACGATCGGTTCAAGCAGGTCGACGACCTGCGCGTAGCCCTGTTCGGCTTTGGCGTAGTCGCCGGCGAACTGCGCCAACAAAGCCACACCGCGCAAACTGCGCCCACGCGCAAGTACGCTGTCATACGGCGCGGCATTTGCGCGTTCGATGGCGTCGAGTGCTTCCCGATACGAAGTCTGCGCTTCGGCATCCTTTTCGGTATACGCCAACACATCGCCGCGCACGTTGGCCAGCCGCGCCTGTTGCTGCCAGCTCAGAGTTTCGTGCGCGCGGCTCTGCGCGTCCAGTTGCGCGAGCGCCTCGTCGTACTCTCCCATGCTGTAGAGCAGATCGGCGAGTTCGATTCGGCTGTCGATGCGTTGCATTCTCGCGTCGGGTCCCAGATTGCCGGTTCCTAAGTCGTCTATTGAATGGCGCAACAACTCCACGCTACGCTTATTGAGGCCCAGGCTCGAGTAAGCCTGCCCCATCGTGGCGAGGAACCGCGAGCGAATTTCGGCGCGCGAAAACTCTGTGCGATCGATCCTTGCCACGGCGCGATCGAGCACCTCGCGCACGGTGACGCTGCTGCCGCGTGCCTCGTTCGCGTCGGCGAGGTTGAAGATCGACAGCAGGAACTCGCGTGTCTGCCGCTCCGACGTCAGTTCCAGCTCGGCGAGCGATTGCGCAGCGCGCGCTTCGTTGCGTGCGATCGTGGCGCGCACGGCAAGCACGGCAAACGCGACCGTCAACACCATCGAGCATCCGGCGACCAGCGCCCAGCGTTGCTGCCGGCGCCGCAATTCACGCTGCTTCAACTGATCGTAGCGCAGCGACAACAGGCCCGCGATCAGCTTGAGAAACGCCGACGCAAAGCCATCGCCCTGCTCGCGCGCGTCCGCGGCGATGGGTTCGCCGATTGCACCGGCTGGATCGTCCACGTCGTTGCACAACAGGTTCAGCGGAAAAGCGGCGCGCTGCGCATCTGTGCGCGGATCAATGGTCGGGTCGCCGGCAACGACGAAGGCCAGAGCACGCCTGTCGGGATGGCGGCGGCGAAAGTAGGCGATCTCAGCTTCCACCCAGGGCGAGGCGACGGCCGCTGGAGAACACACCACGATCAACGCCTCGGATGCGTCAAGGGCTTGCTCAATGCTGTGCGAGAGACTGCTCGCCGTGGCAAGCTCGTCGCGATCGCGAAACACCGGACTCAATCGGGAATGAACGACCGAGCCGTCGACTCGAGCACCCCGAAGTGAGCGCGGGACCGTATACGCCTCCAGCCTGCGATGCAACTTCTGCGCAATCCGCGAATCGCGATGGCTGTAGCTCAAGAACGCGCGATAGCGCAGTGCTTCACTGGCCATGCGACTTAGGCTTCAGATGAAGGCCACGCTTGCGCACGTTGGACTGGTATCGCCACGCATCGCGTGCGCCGCTCACTCGAATCCGCTGACAAACAGGACGCCGAGTGCGTGCAGACAGACGGAATTCCTGTCGGTCAGCGTCAACCACGAACCGATGTAGACGTTATTTTGAAAGCAGAAATATTGGCCGGAATACCCGTTCTGGCCATTCCACACCGAGCCACTGATATACGAGGTGTTGTCGAGCGTAAGGGTCTGAAGACCATACAGCGCGACGACGGTGACGCCACTCTGAAACGTATAGTAGCCCCATTGGAACCCGGTCGCGCTGGACAAGGCCGACTGGTCAAGAAACGAATATCGGATACCGAAGACCGCGGTGGGGTCGTCGCCAAACAATCTGGCCAGGTCGCGTTCGTCCGGTTGGAAATAGTTCGTCGTCGTCAGCGTTCCCAAGAGCGCCACCTGACAATAATCGTTGACCAGATAAGCGGTGTTCGCGCGGCCCGAGAACGTGAAGCCGAGGCGCTGCACGAGCGTATTTGCTGCGGTCGCACCGGCGGTGGACCCCGGACATCCGGCGGAGCCTATCGCATGCTGGGTCCAGCTGGTATCGCTGTCGACGCGAATACTACGTCCGCCGGCACTGGCGTCGGTCGCGATCAATGCCGCCCCGAGTGCCAGGATCCGTTTGAATCCGATCGAATTGGACATCGCTTCGCCTCCATCCCGCATCAGGATCGAAACCATGCAGGCCCGGCATTCACCCGCCACGCGGACGAGTCGCTGAGCGTGCTTTAAAACTGGTCGAAGCATAGTCGCTTGCCTGCGGCGTTGCTAGAGCGTCGGCGCGGTGTCCGCTAGACTACTGATCCTCGCGCCTGCGACAAGCGAACGATGGCTGCATCTCCAATCCTGCGCGAAATCCTCGATCAATGGCATGCGGCCGTTGCCGACAGCGCCGTGATGTCGCGTACGGATCGCTTGGCGCTGGCACGTGACGCGCTGGCGCTGGGCCATGCAAACCTGGCCAGCGAAATCCTGCGCGAGTCCGCAGCACAGCCGGGTGCGCCCGCCGAGGTGCGCTATGTCGCCGCGCTCGCTGCTGCACGGATCGGCGCGCTGCGCAGTGCACAGTCGCTGATTGATGGATTACTCGCCGAGGCGGATGCAGGAAAGTTGCACAGCGAAGCGCTGGCACTGGCCGGCCGCATCGCCAAGGATCGCTGGGCGCGTTTGCCGCCGGGCCCGCTGCGCGAAGATGCCGGCCGTCGCGCGATCGATTGCTACCGTCGCGCCTGGGAGCGGACGCGTGATGCGTTTCCCGGAATCAACGCGGCGACGATGTTGCAGCTCACCGGTGAACCGCATGCAGCGAGCGAACTCGCGCGAGCGGTGCGCGCCGTTGCCGAAGAGTCCACCGACATGGCGCCGCACTGGCGCGAAGCTACCTTGGGCGAGGCGGCGTTATTGCTGGGCGAAGCCGATGTCGCCGCAGCACACTACCGCGCGGCAGTCGCGGCGGCTCGGCACGCGGTCGGTCATATCGCTAGCATGCGCCGGCAGGTGCGTCTGCTCAGTGCCAGCATGAACATTGCCGAGGCAGTGCAAGCGGCGCTGGAAGTGCCCCGCGTCATCGTCTTCACCGGTCACATGCTGGATGCGCCGGGAAGGCCATCACCGCGCTTCCCCGCCACGCTCGAAACCGCAGTGGCCAATGAAATCGCCGCGCGCGTGGCGGTGATGGGGGCTGGATTTGGCTACTGCTCGGCCGCCTGCGGCAGCGACATACTGTTCATCGAAGCGTTGCTGGCGCGTAAAGCCGAGGTGCACATCACTCTGCCGTTCGAACGCGAGGATTTCATCACCACCAGCGTGGCGTTCGCCGGACAAGAATGGATCGATCGCTTCGAGCGCGCGCTGGCACAGGCAACCAGCGTCACCTACGGCGTGCGTGAGCACTATCTCGGCGATGACTCGCTGTTCGCCTATGCGGGAACCCTGATGCAGGGCGCTGCTGTTTTGCGCGCCCGCGAACTGGAGGCGGAGCCGCTGCTGCTGGCCGTCGTGGACGATACCTCGCAGCGGCGCTCTGGCGGTTCGATAGATGTGCTGGCGAGCTGGCAGGCCCTGGGGTTCCGCGCCGAATGCATCGACATTTCCGCGGCGCGTGCACTGCACGCGTCCGCGCTGCAGGCCGACGCAATCGATCCACCGCAGTCCAGCCCGGTTGCCGCGGTTCGCGCTACGGCACTGCGCCGGGAAGTGCGCACGATGTTGTTCGCAGACATGGTCGGCTACAGCCGGCTCGCGGAGGAGGATACGCCGTCATTTCTCGCGCATTTTCTTGGCGCGATCGCCGACATCGTCGCGCAATCGGCGGTACCTCCAGACTTCGTCAACACCTGGGGTGACGGCCTGTTCATGGTGTTCGATGATGTAGCCCACGGCGCCAAGTTCGCATTGCAATTGCGCGATGCCGTAGCCCGATGCGACTGGCCCGCGCGCGGCCTTCCGCAAGGGACGAGCATCCGCATCGGCATGCATACCGGGCCGGTGTTCCACGCCTTCGACCGCCTTATCGGTCGGGACAACTACTTCGGTTCGCATGTGAACCGCGCCGCGCGCATTGAACCGATCGTCGCACCGGGCGCAATCTACGTCAGCGCCGAACTGGCGTTCATCCTGGCCGCGCAAGGTTTGCACGAATTTGCAACCGACTATCTCGGCAATGTGCCTCTTGCCAAGGGTCATGGCAACGCCGTTTTGTTTCGCCTGCGCAAGGTCGATGACGCGGAGTGACCAAGTGAACTGTTACGCGACGCTATACAAATCGGCTGTCCTGCGATTGTCGAACTCACTCTGAAATGGCGGAAGCGGTGAGATGCTACTCGGTACATCCCTATACCTCGCCCTTCGGGCAGCTTCGCTGCACAAATCGGCTGTCCTGCCGATTTGTCGAACTCACTATGCACTGAAATGGCGGAAGCGGTGAGATTCGAACTCACGGACAAGTTACCCCGTCGCCGGTTTTCAAGACCGGTACCTTAAACCACTCGGTCACGCTTCCTTATTCATCATGGTGAAGCGAATCTATTGTATCCGCTCGACTCCACCCATATACGGCCGCAATACGGGCGGCACGGTAATCGATCCGTCGGCGTTCTGGTAGTTCTCCATCACGGCGACAAGCGCGCGCCCAACGGCGACGCCTGAGCCGTTCAAGGTGTGGACCAGTTCGGGTTTGCCGGTTTCCGGATTGCGCCAGCGGGCTTGCATGCGGCGCGCCTGGAAATCGGTGCAGTTGGAGCAGGAAGAAATTTCGCGATAGGTGTTTTGCGAGGGCAACCAGACTTCCAGATCGTACGTTTTGGCTGCGGCGAAACCCATGTCGCCGGTGCACAGTAGTAGGCGTCGATACGGCAGTTCGAGTTTCTCCAGCACGACTTCGGCGCAGCGCGTCATGCGCTCGTGTTCGGCGAAACTCTCGGCCGGTTTGGAAATTGTCACCAATTCCACTTTTTCGAATTGATGCTGGCGGATCATGCCGCGCGTATCCTTGCCATGCGATCCAGCCTCGGCGCGGAAGCATTGCGAATGTGCGGTCAAGCGCATCGGCAACTTTTCCGCGTCGACAATTTCGTTGGCGACGAGATTGGTCAGGGAGACTTCGGCAGTGGGAATCAGGTAACGCTTCACCGCGCCGGAAGTTGCAAACAGATCCTCCTCGAACTTCGGCAACTGCCCCGTTCCCTGCATGGTCTCAGCATTGACCAGCAACGGCACATTGCATTCCAGATGACCGTGCTCGCGCGTGTGCAGGTCGAGCATGAACTGCGCAAGCGCGCGGTGCAGGTGTGCCAGTTCGCCGCGCAAGACGGTGAATCTTGCGCCGGACATTTTGGCAGCGACCTCGCCATCGAGCCAGCCATGACGCTCGCCGAGTTCAACGTGATCCTTGACCGTGAAGTCAAACGAGCGCGGCGTGCCGAATTTGCGGATTTCCGTATTTTGCGTTTCGTCCTTGCCGACAGGCACAGAGGAATCGGCAAGGTTGGGAATGCCGAGCGTGACCTTGGCCATCTCCGCCTGAATTTCCGCGAGCTGGAGTTCGTTCGCCTTGTGCTTGTCGCCGATGCCGGCGACTTCGGCCATCAGCGCCGAAGTGTCTTCGCCCTTGCCTTTCGCCATGCCGATCGCTTTGGAGCGCGTGTTGCGCAAGTTCTGCAATTCCTGCGTCTCGGTCTGCACAGTCTTGCGCTTGGCCTCGATCGTCTCGATCGCCTGGCGCGGCAAATCGTAGCCGCGGGCTTTCAGACGTTCGGCGACGCTATCAAGTTGTCCGCGCAGGAGTGCCGGATCGAGCATGGTGAAATTCCAAAACAGAATGCCAAGAGGTCAATTATCGCGGTTGGACAGCGTCCGGCGCAAACTTTGTGGGCGCGACCCAGAAGTGCAGCAACAGCGCGGCGACCAAGGCGCAGCCGGCGCCGAAAGCGAATGCCGCCTGTGGCGCAAAACTCGACCAGATCCAACCGAACACCAGCGAGGCTGGCAACAGGAAAAGGCCGATGACCAGGTTATACCAGCCGTAGGCCGTGCCCATCACCGCATGCGGAACCAGATCGGCGACCAGCGCCTTCTCAGCGCCTTCAGTCGCAGCGAGGAACAAGCCGTAGCCGGCGAACATCGGCCACAACAGCCAGGTGTTGTCATGCTGCAATCCGAGAACCAGATAGAACGCGGCATATACACACCAGCCGACAATGATCAGGCGCGTGCGGCCCAGACGATCCGACAGCGCCGAAAGCGGCGTCGAAAATACGGCCGCGACCAATGATACGAGCGCCCACAGGATCGGCACTTCGGTTTGCGGCAGGCCCAGATCGCGCGCTCGCAAGAGCAGGAACATGTTCGAGGAATTGCCCAGGGTAAACAGCGCGAGCACCACAATGTAGCGGCGAAACTGCGGCGGAAAGCCACGCAGCGTCCAGCTGAATTGAATTGGTTTGGCAACAGGTTCACGTGCAGGTTCCTTGATCCACAGCGCCAGACCGATCACCACCAGCGCCGGCACGATGGCCCACAGGAACACATGCCGGATCGGCATGCCCAGCGCCAGCAGTGCCGCGGCGATGAGCGGCCCGAAAACCGCGCCAAGATTGTCCATCGCGCGATGCAGGCCAAAGGCGAGACCGCGTTGCGACGCATCGACGCTA
>JBBRTT010000036.1:0-39081 GCA_038244165.1 Lysobacterales bacterium
GCAATCGCACAATCGCTTATCCGCATGCCAGCGCCGAAGTGCCGGAAGTCATCTAAACCTTTTATGGCCATGGATGGCCGGTATCCCGGCAACGCAGGAGCAGTTGCCGGGATGGCGCTCATGCGGTATCCCGGCAACGCAGGAGCAGTTGCCGGGATGGCGCTCATGCGGTATGCCGGCAACGCAGGAGCAGTTGCCGGCGATGCCGCTCATGCCAGCACGCCGGCGACGGAAGCGCTAGCGCCAGCTGCGACGCCGGCCGGAGCCGTGCGGCGCACGCGGAACCAGGCCGCGTACAACGCCGGCAGGAACAGCAAGGTCAACGCGGTTGCCACGAACAATCCGCCCATGATCGCCACCGCCATCGGCCCGAAAAACGCGCTGCGCGACAACGGGATCATTGCCAGGATCGCCGCAAGCGCTGTCAATACGATGGGCCGAAAGCGCCGAACGGTTGCATCCACGATCGCATCCCACGGTGCGTGGCCTGCGTCGATGTCCTGTTCGATCTGGTCGATGAGGATGACTGAATTGCGCATGATCATGCCCATGAGCGCAATCGTGCCGAGCATGGCGACGAACCCGAACGGCACGTTAAACACGAGCAGGAACAAGGTCACACCGACCAGGCCGAGCGGTGCCGTCAGCACCACCAGCAGCACGCGGCTGAAACTGCGCAGCTGGATCATCAGTGCGGTAAACACGACGAGCAGGAACAACGGCACGCCGGCGTTGACTGAACCTTGTCCCTTGGCACTTTCCTCGACCGCGCCGCCGACCTTGAGCAGATAACCTGGCGGCAATTGCGCGCGCAGAGGTTCCAGCAGCGGTGCAATCTGCGCCGTCACCGTGGCGGCGGTGAGATTGCCGTAGATATCGCCGCGCACGGTGATCGTCGGCAGGCGGTTGCGGCGCCAGATGATGCCTTCTTCGAAACCATAGTCGACATCGGCGATCTGGCGCAGCGGAATGCTCTTGCCGGACGCGGTCGGTACGGCCAGGCTTTGCAGCAGCGACAATTGCGCGCGTTCCTGTGGCGGCCCGCGCAGGGAAATCTCGATGAGCTGGTCGTGTTCGCGGTAGTAGGTGACAGCAACACCGGACAGCGAGCTTTGCAGGAAATTGGCCAGATCCTGCGAACTGACACCGAGCACGCGTGCGCGTTCCTGATCGATGTTCAGGCGCACGACCTTGCTCGGCTCTTCCCAGTCCAGGTTCACATTGCGCATATGTGGATTTTGCCGCACCACGTCGGCGATCTTGCGCGCGAACTCGCGCAGTGTCGCAATATCGGCGCCGGAAACGCGGAACTGCACCGGATAGCCGACTGGCGGACCGTTTTCCAGGCGCAGCACGCGCGCGCGCAGTTCGCTGAAGTCATTGTCGAACAGCGTGATGAGGTCGCTGCGCAGTTTTTCGCGATCCGAGGTGCTCCTGGTCAGCAGCACGAATTCGGCGAAGCTCGCCTGCGGCAACTGCTGGTCCAGCGGCAAATAGAACCGCGGCGCGCCGGAGCCGACGTAGCTGACGTAGTTTTCGAGCTCGGGACGTTGCGCGAGCCATGCTTCGAGTTTCTTCACCTGGGTTTCGGTCGCGGTCAACGACGCGCCCTCGGTGAGTTTCATGTCGACGAGCAATTCCGGCCGGGTCGAATCCGGAAAGAACTGCTGCTGCACGAAACCGAAGCCGACAATCGACAGTACGAACGCGAACACTGTGGCCGCGATCACGGTCTTGCGGTGATCGACGCACCAGTCGACCAGTGCGCGGAAACGCCGATAGAACGGTGTCGCGTAGGGATCGTGTGCGGCGCCATTGCGCGCAAGCCTATTGCCGCCGCGCAGCGACGCGGGCAGCATTGCGGTCAGTCGCTTGCGCCATACACGCAACCGGCTGACGACCGCGCCGGGTGGGCGCGCCGCCGCGTTGTGATCGGGTAGCAACGCGTGGCCCAGGAACGGAATCAGGATCACGGCAGCAAACCAGGAAATCAACAGCGCAATCGTGACCACCTGAAAAATCGAGCGGGTGTATTCGCCGGTGCCGGATTTCGCGGTCGCGATCGGCAGGAAACCGGCGGCCGTGATCAAGGTGCCGGTCAGCATCGGGAACGCAGTCGAGGAATAGGCGAATGCCGCGGCTGCCATGCGATCCAGACCTTGTTCCATCTTGATCGCCATCATTTCCACCGCGATGATCGCGTCGTCGACGAGCAGGCCGAGCGCGAGCACCAGCGCGCCGAGCGAAATCTTGTGCAGGTCGATGCCGAACAGCTTCATTGCCGCAAACGTCAGCGCCAGCACCAGCGGGATCGACAGCGCGACCACGAGGCCCGTGCGCAGGCCCAGCGAGAAGAAACTCACCAGCAAGACGATGAGCACCGCCTCGCCGAGGGTATCGACGAACTCGCCGACCGAACGCGCGACCGCACGCGGCTGGTCCGCGACACGATCCAGATCCAGGCCGACGGGCAGGGTCGGGCGAATGTCGGCGACCGTGGTCTGCAAATCTTGGCCCAGCGCGATGATGTCGCCGCCGTCGCGCATCGACACGGCGATGCCGAGCGCGTTCTTGCCGTTGTAGCGCATGCGTGGCTGCGGCGGATCGGCGTAACCGCGTTTCACTTCGGCGACGTCGCCCAGACGGAACAGACGATCGTTCGCGCGAATGGAGATGTCGCGGATCGCGTCGACCGAAGCGAATGCGCCGCTCGGACGCAGATAGATGCGATCGCTGCCGGTTTCGAAACTGCCAGCGGGTGTGATCGCGTTCTGCGATTGCAGCACTTTCTGCACCTGGTCGAAGCTGACTCCGAGCGTTGCGAGTTTCGCGTTGGAAACCTCAATGTATATTTTTTCATCCTGCAAACCGATCAGCTCGACCTTGGCGACGTTGGCCACGCGCAGCAATTCCAGTTTGATGCGCTCGGCGTAGTCGCGCAGTTGCGCGTCGCTGTAGCCATCGCCGGTCACCGCGTAAATGTTGCCGTAGGTGTCGCCGAACTCGTCGTTGAAGAACGGGCCCGGGGTGCCTGTCGGCAGAGTGTTGCGGATGTCGCCGACTTTCTTGCGCACCTGGTAGAAAACCTCCGGCACGCGCTGGGCCGGAATCGAATCCTTGATCACCACGAACACCTGCGACTCGCCGGGGCGTGAATAGCTGCGCAGGTAATCGAGTTCGGGGATTGACTGCAATTTCTTTTCGATCTTCTCGGTGACCTGCTCGGTGATCTCCGCGGCGGTCGCACCGGCCCACTGCGTCTGCACCACCATCACCTTGAACGTGAAAGGCGGATCTTCGGACTGGCCCAGACCCACGTAGGACCAGACGCCGAGCATGCCGAGCACGACGATGAAGTAACGCAGCAGCGGGCGGTTGTTCAGCGCCCAGGCGGAGAGATTGAAGCGGGTCATGGGGTCAATTCCGTTAGAGCGGCCGTCAACGGCGGACTAAGTGCCCCGCGCCGTTGCCTGCTGCTATCGGGGGAGGGAAGGCGATGCAGACAACGGGCGGAGCGTAACTTGTATACTTTGTTATAGAAGTACCGGGCGGTTGCTGGTGTCGATCGGCGCGATCGCTTCGCCGTCGCGCAGCTTGTGCACGCCTGCAGTGACGATCCACTGCTGTGCGCTGATGCCGCCATCCAGCGCGACGCCCTGCTCGCGGTAAGCGGCCACTGAGACTGGGGTCAGATGCACCTGGTGTGTCTTGGTATCAACCAGCCACACGGCCGGCTTGCCGGCCTGCTCGTACAGTGCCGACAACGGGATCAGCGCCTGCTCCGCCTTGGCCGCGTCGACGAAGTACACGCGCGCGCTTTGGCCCAGCTTGGGTGCGGCATCGGCGCCGTCCAGAGTGACGCGCACGCGATACGTACGGGTGACGCGATCGGCTTCCGGGCTGATCTCGCGCAAGTGTCCATTCAGATGCTTGCCGGCATCGGCCCAGGCCTCGATCGTGGCCGGTGCGTCGACGTGATAGTCGGCGATGCGGTTTTCCGGCACGGCAATCTCGACTTCCAGATCGCCGTCGCGCGCGAGCATCGCAACATTCTGTCCGGCGCTGACGACTTGTCCGGCTTCAGCGGTGATTACGGTGATGACGCCGCTGTGGTCGGCGCGTAGGGTGGTGTATTCGGCCTGGTTTTGCGCAACGGCCAACGTCGCCTGTGCCTGTTTCACTTGCGCCTGCGCAGCCTTGAGCGCGTTTTCCTGCGCGTCGACCTGGGTCTGGCTGATGAAATGCTTGTCGAGCAGGGAACGGTAACGGTTGTATTCGGACTGGGTCATGTCGCGGGCGGCCTGCGCCGAACCGACCGCCGCCTGGGCGCTGGCCACCTGCAGGCGCAGATCCAGTGGATCGAGCTCCGCCAACACCTGCCCGGCTTGCACATGGGCGCCAACATCGACCAGGCGTGCCTTGATCTTGCCGGCGACGCGGAAGCCAAGCTGGCTTTCGTAGCGTGCGTGGACATCACCGGAGTAGACCTCGGCGTTCAGTGTATTTGCCGCCTGCGGATGAGCCACGATGGCGGCGCGCGGGGGCGCTGGCGAGGCGGCTTTGCTGGTGCAGCCGGCCAGACCCACCGCACTGCCCAAGACCAGAGTAACGGCGCATAATCCTGTTTGAATGAGGTTTCGCATGATCGTAGTCCTCGAAAACAACCGCAGCTAATTAGTGAACGCTGTGGTATAGTATCAATACTAAACTAGACTGTCCAGTATATAGATGAACTTTCCGTCGATTGCCAAAGCCTGCGGCCCCGGGCGCCCGAAAGACCTGGAAAAGCGCGCTGCCATCCTGCAGGCTGCCAAGCGCTTGTTCACGACCCAAGGATTCGATGGCACCAGCATGGACGCGATCGCGGCGGCCGCCGGCGTCTCCAAGCTCACCGTCTACAGCCACTATCAGGACAAGGAGCGGCTGTTCACCGCGGCAGTGGAATGCGTCGTTCAGGAGCAAATGCCGGCGGAGATCTTTACCGCCGATCTGAAAGGCCCGATCCGCAAGCAGCTGCTGACCATCGCGCGCGCGTTCTTCTCGCTGATCACGAGCACCGAGGCTCTCGCCGTGCATCGCACCATCGTGGCCAATGCGCAGCAGTCGCCGAAGCTCGCCGAACTATTCTGGGAAGCCGGACCCAAGCGTACCCAGGAAGGGTTTGAGTCGTTTCTGCGCGACGAAGTGAAGGCGGGAAAGCTCGATATCCCGGATCTGCACCGCGCGGCATCGCAGTTTTTCTGCTTGCTCAAGGGCGAATGTCACGCGCGCATGGAATTCGGCTGCGGCGAAATGCCGTGTCCACAGGAAGTCGACGACCACGTCAACGCGACGGTAGATATGTTCCTGCGCGCTTACGCACCTCGTTAGAGCGCAGCCTCGCCAAAGCGGCAAGGCCTGGTTCCAGACGCGCTTACTTCGCGCTATTCGGCCCGAACTCTTTCCTCAGCCAGACATCGATCATGCGCTTGTCGTAGCGCAGCGGATCGCTCGACGTCGTCACAGTGTGCTGCAGATAGCCGCCATCGCGCAGCCTGCTCTGGCCTTCGCGGATCATCGTGCCATCGGCGCTCGTCAGCGAATAGTGCAGGTCCATGCGCGGCGGATAAATATCCTTGAGGAAGCGGATATCCTGGGCAGCCGGTCCGCTCCAGGGCTCGAAGGCGCCGGCCAGTTTGACGTCGTCGATCGACACCGTGAGTTGCTCACCCGCGGGCAAGATCCCGTCGGCGCGCTTGCGCAAGTGGTCGCCAAGATCGCGGGTCCAGTCTTTCGGGCGCAACCAGCCGCGCTGCATGGGATTGTCCTTGACCTCGCTCAAGGTTTCAGTCGGCGCCCATGCCACCTGCACGCGTTCGGGCATCGGCGTGGACGCGGAGGTGGCGGCGATGCCGGTCAGGGCTAGCGCGAATGCAGCACAGTAACGCGCGATCAAAAAGCGATTCAATATGGTGTTCATAAGCGACCTCTATCGGGATCGGACAAGCAAGTGTACTCAGCTCAAGACGTTGGCGAGTTGCGTTTCGTCTCGCTATTCTGAACGGCATTTGGCACAGGTTCATGCAACGTGCGCAAATAAAGCCGTCATTGGCATTGCCGCAGGTTCATGATTCAATGCGCGCATGAAGCGGGGGTGCCCGCCGGTTGCAAACGCGGCCGGCGCGCTGAGAAAGTCCCTTCGTACCTGATCCGGGTGATGCCGGCGTAGGGAGTCTTCGGTCAGGCACTGTGCCCGCCGCTTCGTCCCCCATTTTTGCGCAGGACGTTGTCATGAACGCACTAGCCGTCGATCTCATCCGTCAGACCAGCGAATTGTCCACCAGCGTGGTGCGGCCTATTCCCGGCTCGCGGAAAATCCATATTGCCGGCAGCCGCGCCGACCTGCACGTGCCGATGCGCGAAGTCGAGCTCGCCGACACGCCGCTCATGTTTGGCGCGGAAAAAAATCCGCCGCTGGCGGTGTACGACACCTCCGGCCCGTATACAGATCCACAAGTGCGCATCGATCTGGTCGCAGGTCTCGCCCCTCTGCGCGCGCGCTGGATCCAGGAGCGCGGCGACAGCGAAATACTCACGGGCCTGAGTTCGGAGTTCGGGCGCAAGCGCGCGGGTGATCCGAAACTCGCCGGCGTGCGTTTTCCGCACACGACGGCGCCGCGTCGTGCGAAGTCCGGCGCCAACGTTTCGCAGATGCATTACGCGCGGCGCGGCATCGTCACGCCGGAAATGGAATACATTGCGATCCGCGAGAACCAACGCCTGCAATCCCTGGATGCAAACCTGCTGATCCAGCATCCCGGCGAAAGTTTCGGCGCGTCGATTCCGAAACTGATCACGCCCGAGTTCGTGCGCAGCGAAGTCGCGCGCGGTCGCGCGATCATTCCGTGCAACATCAACCATCCAGAAAGCGAGCCGATGATCATCGGCCGCAACTTCCTGACCAAGATCAACGCGAACATAGGCAATTCGGCGGTTTCCAGTTCGATCGCGGAGGAAGTCGAGAAGATGGTCTGGGCAATCCGCTGGGGCGGCGACACGGTGATGGACTTGTCCACCGGCAAAAACATCCATGAAACCCGCGAATGGATCATCCGCAATTCGCCAGTCCCAATTGGGACCGTCCCGATTTATCAGGCGCTGGAAAAAGTCGACGGCCGCGCCGAGGAACTCACTTGGGAAATCTTTCGCGACACCCTGATCGAACAGGCCGAGCAAGGTGTGGACTACTTCACCATCCACGCTGGCGTGCGCTTGCCATACATTCCCCTGACCGCCAAGCGCGTCACCGGCATCGTTTCGCGCGGCGGCTCGATCATGGCCAAGTGGTGCCTGGCGCATCATCGGGAATCGTTCCTGTACACGCACTTTGAAGATATTTGCGAAATCATGAAGGCCTACGACGTGTCGTTTTCGCTCGGCGACGGCCTGCGTCCGGGCTCGATTGCCGATGCGAACGACGCGGCGCAATTCGCCGAACTCGACACGCTCGGCGAGCTGACCCAGGTCGCGTGGAAGCACGATGTGCAGACCATGATTGAAGGCCCCGGCCATGTGCCGATGCAGTTGATCAAGGAGAACATGGAACGCCAGCTGCGTGTCTGCGGCGAGGCGCCATTCTATACATTGGGACCTTTGACCACCGACATCGCGCCCGGCTACGACCACATCACCAGCGCGATCGGTGCAGCGCTAATCGGCTGGTTCGGCACGGCGATGCTGTGCTACGTCACGCCGAAGGAACACCTGGGCCTGCCCAACAAGCAGGACGTGCGTGATGGCATCATCACCTACAAGATCGCAGCTCACGCGGCGGACCTGGCCAAGGGTCATCCGGGCGCACAGGCGCGCGACAACGCGCTGTCCAAGGCGCGCTTTGAATTCCGTTGGCAGGATCAGTTCAATCTTGGACTGGATCCGGAAAAGGCGCAGGAATTCCACGACGAGACGCTACCGAAGGATGCCGCCAAACACGCGCACTTCTGCTCGATGTGCGGCCCGCATTTCTGCTCGATGAAAATTACCCAGGATGTGCGCGACTATGCCAAGGAGCATGGCGTGGATGAAAACCAGGCGCTCGCGCGCGGCATGCAGGACAAGGCAAAGGAGTTCCGCGAAACAGGCGCGGAGATCTATCGTGCGGAATAGCTGCATGGTGCGCGCAAAGCGATGAGGCTCCCCGTTCCTTTCATCCAGTTGCCGCTGCGCTTCGACGCCGCGGCGCTTGCCGCAGAAATTCGCGCGCTTGGCGAGAGCGTGTGGATGCCGCATCCGGAAGGATTTGCCGGCAACTCCGCGCTCGCGCTGATCGCGGCGCACGGCGATCCGGAAAGCAACGCGATCACCGGGCCGATGCGGCCGACGCCGCACCTTGAGCGCTGTCCATACATGATGCACACGCTGGCGACGATCGGCGCGGTGTGGGGACGATCGCGCCTGATGCGGCTTTCCGGCCAGGCTGAAGTCACCGCGCACGTCGACACGAACTACTACTGGCGCGAACGCATGCGCGTGCACGTGCCGATCGTGACCCAGCCCAGCGTGCGTTTCATCTGCGGCGAAGCCGAGCGCAACATGGCAGCGGGCGAGTGCTGGATTTTCGACACCTGGCGCCGTCACAACGTGATCAACGCGGCCGACGACGAACGTATTCACCTGGTCGCCGATACGGTCGGCGGCGAGCGCTTCTGGCAACACGTGGATCGCGGCTGTGCGCCGAATGCGCCCATTTCCGGATGGCAGCCGCAGCTCGTCGTGGCGCAACCGGGCAGCGTCGCCGCAATCGAATTCGAATCGGTCAACGTACCCACGGTGATGACGCCGTGGGAAATCCGCGAGCACATCAACTTTTTGCTCGGCGACGTTGTTGCACATCCGCAAGTCGCGGGCACGCAGCAACTTTGCTCGTTGTTCATTCGCGACTGGCAGGCGCTGTGGTCCCACTATGGCGAGGCCCGCGAAGGCTGGCCGCACTACCGCACGCGCCTGGATGCCTTCGCGCACGCGCTGCAGGAATATGCCGATCGCATCCTCCTGCGCAACGAGGCAGTATTTCTCAACGCGCTGACCCTGATGGTACTGCGCGTGGCCCTGGCCGACCGGCCGATGCCGGCGCGCGGCGACGAGTACCGCCAGCCGTTGTCCGCACCGACGCCAGTGGTCGAACCGGTGGCGGTCGACGCCTTCGAGCGCCCGGTATTTATCGTCTCGCCACCGCGATCGGGTTCGACCTTGTTGTTCGAGACGCTGGCGCAGGCCCCCGACGTGTACACGATCGGCAGCGAAAGCCATGCCATCTTCGAGGGCATGCCGGAGCTCAACATCGCCGCACACGATTACGCCTCGAATCGTTTGGATGCAGAAGCCGCGACACCCGCGATCATCTCCAATCTGCGCGAACGCTTCCGCCGCCGCCTGATCGACCGCGACGGCAAGGGCCCACCCGCGCCGCCGGTGCGCCTGCTGGAAAAAACGCCGAAAAATGCTTTGCGCGTTCCTTTCCTGCTGCGCGCGTTTCCACAAGCGCACGTTGTATACCTGTACCGCGATGTGCGCGAAACCCTGGCGAGCATGCTCGAGGCATGGAGTTCGGGGCGCTTCATTACCTATCCCGAGCTGCCCGGATGGAGCGGACCACCGTGGTCGCTTCTGCTGGTTCCCGGCTGGCAGGAACTCAACGCCAAGCCGCTGCACGAAGTCGTCGCAACGCAGTGGGAAACGACGACGCGATTGCTGCTGGATGACCTTGAAGCGCTTCCCGCCGGCCGCGTCAGCATTGCGCGCTACGACACCTTGCTCGACGATCCTGCAGCAGAAGTCGCGCGAATATGCGCGGCCGTGGGATTTGACTGGGACCGGCCACTCGACGCCGTACTCCCGCCGTCGCAACATACATTGACGGCGCCGGCGCCGGACAAGTGGCGGCGCCACGCGCAAGAAATCGAAGCGGTGTTGCCGCGGCTGGCGCCGACGATCGCGCGCGCAGAACGATTTGCGGCGCGCTGAGCTATTCAGCGAAAGCGTAGTTGAATCGCTCGATGACACTTGCGTCGTGCTCGGCCACAGCATCGGCGAGCTGCCGATCATAGTACCCGCGCCAGTCGCCATGCTGCGAAGCGTTGCGCGGGCTGGCAGTCTGCACGAATTCGCGCAGGTCGGCGGAGGCCTCGACCCCGCTGCGTTCGATAAAACCGAGAAAGTCCGCACGCAGGGTTTCGCACCGGCCGACAAACGGTTCGTTTGCAACACCGGTATACATGTAGCGAAATAGATAACTGTAAAAACCCATGCCGCTGGCGCGGATCGGCGCCAAGGCGAAGTTCGGCAGGTTCAGGCCGAAACCGGCCTGGCCATAGTGATCCGGCAGCGCCGCCAGCAGGCGAGCCAGACGCGCTTCATCGTTGCCGAGTTCCAATAGATTGCGCACGCTCGCTTTGAAGTCGAGTGCGCCATCGTCGCTGACGCAGCGGAACAGCGCATTCGGCTGCGTGCGCTGCGACTGGAACGCGTACCAGGAGACGTAGTAGCTCCACGGACTACGCACAAAACCGAGCAGCGGCAAGCCGTGCAAGGCATCCGGCAACCACGAAGCCGGCAAGTGGTAGCCAATCTGGCGCGCATCCGGAAAAAATCGCAGCAGGCATTCGTTGACGAAACTGCCGCCGGATTTGTGCAGATGGATGTAGACGAAACGCTCGGTTGCGATCATGCCGCCGGTTGTACGTCGAACAATCGATTTTGCACATTCATGTCGACTACGCCAAGTCCGCGCTCCGCGTTTGCCAGCAAGGCGAGCAGCTCCGGCGACGGCAGAAAATCGCAGATCAGATGCGTTCGCGGCAACTCGCTCGAAGCATTCCACACGGCGTGCGTATTGCTGTTGTTCAATGCCCAGATTTCGCCTGGCAGCATGCGGTAGCTGAACCCCGCGCAGTACATCCATGCCTGCGGGTGCGTGATCACCGGCAGATGCAGTCGAATGGTCTTGCTGAAATAGTCGGCCTGGTCAATATGCGGCGCGATCATGGCCCCAGCCGGCAGCATGGCCAGCAGGCAGCGCAGCGGCGGCGCTGGAATCAACCGGGTGATGATTTCGCGCACATAAGGCAGCTCTTCGAGCGCTTCGCGATCGGCGATCGGCAGATTGCCCTCCGCAGGCGCATGTCCACGCAGAAATACTGCCTGAGCCGCATTGTGTACACCGACGCGGCCGCCGCGGCTGCCCCACAGCGTCTCAGGCATCGCCTCCACTTCCGCGCGCAGCCGCGCCGCGTCGCACTGCAAGGGCAGACGCGCACAGCCGCCAATCAGGGCGTTCTTGTCGAGCAGCGGATGGCCGGGAAGCGCAAGCATCGTGGCGGGGAAATGGCGTTGGACAGGCGCGCAGTCTAACGCCGCGCGCACCTGCGCGGGAACTGCAGGCGTGCGATGCCGGGGCGCATGCGGCACAATTGCGTCCCACGCCGCGTCCAGCGCCGGAGTTAGTCCATGTCCATCATCAGCCGTTTCCAAGAACCGCGTACGCGCTGGATACTGCGCGGCGGCGCAGTATTCATCGCACTCTACATCGTCTGCGTGCTTGCCCTGATGTTTTGGTGGAGCTATGAGCCGGATCAGTTCGACGTCACCGCGTTCGCGCAACGGCGTGCGGCAGCACATCAGCAACAGCTGGTGACCGGTTCAGTCGTGACCAGCACCCTCATGGATTGCGCGGAAACCCTGCTGGACAAACGCGGCGGCTATATGTCCAACGACAAGTTTCCGCCCGGGCTGTTCATGGACAATGTGCCGAACTGGGAATTCGGCGTGCTCACCGCGACGCGCGATCTGGCGCGCGAGATGCGCAACAAGTTTTCGCGATCGCAGTCGCAATCGGAAGAAGACGTAGACCTGAAGGAGGCCGATCCGCTGTTTTCCAGCCCGAACGATCGCTGGCTGCTGCCCAGTTCCGAAGGTCAGTACCGCCAGGCCATTGCGCATGTGGACGCCTATTTCGTCCGCCTCGGCAAGAACGATCCCAACGGCGCGCCGTTCTATGCGCGCGCCGACAGCCTCGCCGATTATCTGGATACGGTTTCCTCGCGTCTCGGCAGCTTGTCGCAGCGCCTGTCGGCCAGCGTCGGCCAATTGCGTCTGGAAGGCGATGCGCCGGTCGACCCATCGGCACCGGTGAACCGGCAGGGGCAACAGATCGTCAAGACGCCGTGGAACCAGATAGACGACGTGTTCTATGAATCGCGCGGCTACACCTGGGCATTGCTGGAACAGCTAAAAGCTGTACAAGTGGATTTTGCGCCCATCCTGCAACGCAAAAATGCAGCGGTGAGCCTCAAGCAGGTGATCCGCGAACTGGAAGAATCACAGAAACCGGTGCGCAGCCCGATGATCCTCAACGGCAGCCCGTTCGGCTTCTTTGCCAACCATTCGCTGGTCATGGCGAACTACGTTTCGCGGGCAAATGCGGCGGTGATCGACCTGAAATCGCTATTGGATCGGGGGTGATCCATTGCGCGCGGGGCGGTCCTTGAAATCCGTTCGCCCTGAGCGTAGCCGCACAGCGGCGAAGTCGAAGGGCCACATCAGACCAGGGGGTGCTTCGACTTCGCGGTGCCGTGCGCCGCTACGCTCAGCACGAACGGTTTTGGAATTCGCTTAATGCAATTCTCCCAACTTCAAAATCTATTTGCCGACTGGCGCCTGCTCTGGCTGCTTCTGCTGCTGCCGGTCGCATTGTTCTTGCCAGCGATGCCGATCGACGAGACGCGTTATCTTGCGGTCGCCTGGGAGATGCGCCTGCACGGCGACTTCCTCGTGCCGCACCTCAACGGCGCGCCGTATTCGGACAAGCCGCCGCTATTGTTCTGGCTGATCAATCTGGGCTGGCTCGTCGCCGGCATGCATGTCTGGGCTGTACGCCTGGGCGTGTTGGCGTCGACTTTCGCCTCGCTGTATCTGTTCGAGCGCCTCGTGCGCCGGCTCGATCCGGCGCCGGCGCTGGCGAAGAATGCGACTTTGTTGCTTTTGGGAATGATCTACTTTGCGCTGTTCTCCAGCGCAATCATGTTCGACGTGGTGCTCGCCACGTGGGTTCTCGTCGCGCTGCACGGCGCGCTCGATCTGGATGCGCAACGCTGGCGGCGCGGCATTGGCTTGCTCGCGCTCGGAATAGGCCTTGGCATTCTCACCAAGGGCCCGGTCGTGTTGCTCGACGCGGGTCTGGCCGTCGTGCTGGCGCCGTGGTGGAGCGCAACCGCGCGCGCGAACAAAGGCCGCTGGTACGGCGCTCTGCTGCTTGGCATCCTCGGTGGCGCGGCGATCGCGCTGGCCTGGGCGATTCCCGCCGCAATCGCCGGCGGCGACCAGTACGCCGATGCGATCTTCCTGCATCAGACCGTGGATCGCATGACCAAGAGCTTCGCCCATCGCCGTCCGCTGTGGTGGTATTTCATGGTCCTGCCGGCGATGGTGCTGCCATGGACCTTGGCCCTGCGCGCGCCGTGGCGGGCCTGGCGCGACAGTTTCCACATTTCCAAAAGTGTGCGTTTTGGCATCGCCTGGTTCGTGCCGGCGTTTGCTCTATTCTGTCTGGTCAGCGGCAAGCAACCGCACTATCTGCTGCCGATCCTGCCTGGCCTGGCCCTGTATCTGGCCGTGGTACTGGGCAGTGACGGTGCGCGCCTGCGTGGACGTCTGTTCGGCACGCTGGTGTTGCTGGCAGGACTTGGGCTCGCCGCGCTGCCGTATCTGGCCGCGCATACCCACGACATCGCCGCGCTGGATGATCTGCATCTGACGGAGTCTTCACTACGCGTTTTTGCTGGCGTCTGGCCGCTCTGGGGTGTGCTCTGCTGCGTGCTGGGCGGCTGGATTCTGCTGGCGCGTACCGCGCATTCGTCTTTGCGCGCATTGGCGCTGAGCAGCGTCGCCACGGCGTCGATCGGCATGCTTGCGCTGGCGCAGGGTGTGGGGCCGACGGTCGATGTCAGCGTGGCAGCGACTCGCATCGCCGAGGCGCAGGCCGCGGGCAAGCCGATCGTGCATCTGGCCTGGCATCACGGATTGTTCGAGTTCGCCGGGCGCCTGACCCAGCCGCTGGAAAAGGTGAACTACACGAACTTGCGCACGTGGTGCGCCGCGCATCCCGACGGCGAAGTTGTGACTTTTTATACAAAGTATCCGATCACGACGAAGCCGGCGCTGGAATTGCCGTATCGGTTCGGCCGCATTATTTTCTGGCGCGCCGCCGATTTGCTCGCCGACCCGCTCGTGGTGCCGCCGGTCAAGGCCGATGAGGACGATACGCCGGACGATTGACGCACGACTCTGCTGTCGTCAGAACGGAGCTTCCACTCCTCCTGCGGAGGAGCGGGTAACTTCTTTCTTTACTCGTGTAAAGAAAGAAGTCACCAGGAAAGAAAGCACGTTGGTTCGCGCCCCAGGTTTTGCGCACGCAGGCTCGGACAGGCTGCGCAGATCCCGATTACGTGTTCGTCGAGGCAGGAAAAGGTAGAGCCGACCTCAAAAAGCCGGCTTTTCCGCGCAATCGTGATAGCGGGCCACGCAGTCCAGGATTTCCTGACGCGCTGCGGCAGCATCGCCCCAGCCTTCCACTTTTACCCATTTACCCTTTTCCAGGTCCTTGTAGTGCTCGAAGAAATGGGCGATGCGGTCGCGCCAGTGTTGCGGCACGTCGCCAAGGTCGTTGATGTGGTCGTAGTGGGCAAAGACTTTCGGCGCCGGTGCGGCGACGATCTTGGTGTCTTCGCCCGCCTCGTCGGTCATGCGCAGCATCGCGACCGGCCGGCAGCGGATCACCGAGCCCGGAATCAGCGGCAGTGGCATCAGCACGAGCACGTCCACCGGATCGCCGTCGCCGCATAGCGTGTGCGGCACGTATCCGTAGTTGCACGGGTAGCGCATCGGTGTGGACAGCACACGATCGACGAAGATCGCACCGGTCTTCTTGTCCACTTCGTACTTCACCGGTTCCGAGTCCTTCGGAATTTCGATGACGACGTTGATTTCGTTCGGCACGTCCTTGCCGCTGGAAACGAGGTCGAGGCCCATCTGATGCTCCGTGAAGCTTGCCGCCGCGGTGGGCGAGGGGCGCGAAGGATAAGGGAAAACGGGCGGCGCCGCAGCAATCAGCGGGGTGTGTGCAAACTTTCGCGGACGCGGTAGGCTTTGTGATATGAGCCGTCGTGTATACAGTTTTGGCGATTTCCACGTCAATCCGGCGTCGCGTGAATTGCGCCAGGGCAACCGACTCATCGCGCTGCCGCCGCAGGTATTTGACTGCCTGACCTACCTCATCGAGCGCCACGACCGCGCCGTCGGCCGCGATGAACTTGTCGCTGCTGTCTGGGGCAAGACCGAGATCAGCGACACCCTGCTCGGGCAGACCATGCTGAGGATTCGCCGTGAGCTGGGCGACGACGCCAAGGAACAACGCTTCCTGCGCACCATTCCGCGCTTTGGTTATCGCTGGGTAGCCGCATTGCAAGTCGGCGAATCCGCTGAGGCTGGCAGCACGGCACCCGCGCAGGTGGTGGCAACGCCTGAAGTGCAGGCCGACGCGTCGCCGCCAATCAGCGATGCGAGGCCCTCGCGCACAGGAATCCTGCTGGGCGCGTTGGCTGTCGCGGTCCTGCTTGGAGTCGGAATCTGGGTGTCTGGATCGCACGATGTCGTTCCATCCCGCGGCGTCTCACCGGGTGAATCATCGTTGAGCAGCGCAGTACTTCCAGCAGCCGTCGATGCAGGCGCCGACTCGGCGTGGATGCGCCTGGGCCTCATGGACATCGTTGCTTCGCGTTTGCGCAGTTCGGGTTTGCCGAGTGTGCCCAGCGAAGACGTGGTCGTCCTGCTCAAGGCACCGGCTGCCAATCGCAGTGCAAATCTGCGCGAGGCGACGGCGGCGGCGCTACTGGTATCACCGCGTGCACGCCGCGTGGATGCGCAGTGGCAGGTGGAACTGGATGCCGACGATGGTGCCGGACGCCACTACGCAGTCGATGCGCGTGCACGCGATGTCATCGAGGCCGCACGCAATGCGGCCGACAAGCTGCTCAACGCGCTCGGGCGCCGGACCGTGACGACAGCAGGCGATATTGCACCGTACGAGGATTTGACCCGACGCGTCGATGCGGCGGTTCTTGCCGATGATCCGGAGGCTGCGCGCGCGCTGATCGCGCAGGCGTCGGCGGAAGCGCAGCAATCGCCGGAGGTGCGCCTGCGTCTGGCCAAGATCGACTTTCGCGCGGGCCGGCTCGACGCCGCACACGCGCGCCTCGTAGCCCTGCTCGAAGAGGCGCCGGCGGCAACTTTGCCGGTGCTGCGCGCCAGCGTGCTCAATGGACTCGGCGCGGTGGCGATCCGCAGCGACCAGCCACAACGGGCTGCAGAAGTATTCGAGGAAGCGATCGGCTTGCTTCAAGCGCGTGCAGAACCTGCGCAGCTCGGTCAGGCGTATCTCGGGCGCGCGGCTGCGGCAGCCGAGCAACGTCATTTCGCTGCCGCGGCCGCGGACTATGCGCGTGCACGCATCGCCTTGCGCCAGGCGAACGATACGCTGGCGCTCGTGCGAGTTGCCGCGAACGAGGGCTTCGTGGATCTGGATCAGGGCCGCCCCGCGCAGGCATTGCCGCAATTGGTTTCTGCCACTGAAGGCTTCAAGCAATGGGGCGCGCTCAACGAAGCGATTTTCACCTACATCGGACAGATCAATTGCTACCTGGCCTTGCTCGATGGGCGCGCGGCGATGCAGGCGGCCGACGCTGCCGAGGAACTCGCCCAGCGTATCGACAATCCGTCGACCCTGGCATCGCTGACGATAGCGCGCGCCAGGGCGCTGGCGGCGGTCGGGCGACTGCGCGAGGCACGCGACGCGCTCGATCGTTTGCGCAGCACCAATGCCGATGCCACAACCACTGCCGCCGCGGGCGTCGTGCTCGCGCGGCTGGAATTGGACAGCAACAATGTGCGGGCGGCTGCCGATCTGGCCGAACATTCCGTGAGCGTGCTCGACGCGCCAGGCTATGCGGGTTTGCGCGCCGATGCATGGCTCACCCAGATTCGCGCGATACTGAACAATGTAGATTCTTCGCCTCGCGCCGCCGCAGCGATTGACGCGTTGGAAACCTGGGCCGCCCAGGCTGACGATCCGCACGCTGCGTTGCTCGCGCGTCTGGCCCGCGCCGAGTACGCCAGGCGCTTCGCCGACGACAGGGCATGGCGTCGCGCTTTCGACGCGGCGCGTGAGCTGGCCGCGCGCGACGCGGTTCCTGCCGAAATCGCCGCGGTCGCCAAGAGCTACGCCGACGCGCTGTTCGCCGATGGCGATCGGGATGCCGCCGCGGTCGAAGTCGGTCGCGTGTTGCGCTGGTCGGATCAGGATTTCGTCTGCGCCGTTCTGGAAGCGCGCCTGTATGCGGCGCTGGGCCGCGACGAGGCACGCCAGACCGCAGTCGCGCGAGCGCGCACGCTTGCGGGAGAGCGCAGCATTCCGGCCGATGCATTGGCGACACCGGTTTCCAGTCGGGCCGCATCGGCGCAGTAGCCCGATCCCCGGCTATCCCGGCACGTCGCAGCGCACCGCAAACGCAACCCGAATAAAACGCGAATCCCCGCTGAATGGCTTGCCACGTACTCACCCGAGATGATCGGGAGTCGGCGACGTGCCGATCCATTTGGTTACCGGAGATTGCAAAGATGCACAGATTACTCAGCCGGAATTTGATCGCGCGGAATTTGATCGGGGCTGGCGTCGTGCTGGCATTGATCTGCGGCGATGCCGCCGCCGGATCATTCAGCACCATCGACGCTGCCCAGAACGGTTTCCTTCAAGGCATGTCCAGCGACGGCCATATCGTCACCGGCTCCTATGTCGGCGGTGGAATGTATGCGGGCTCGTGGTTGTGGCGTCAGGGTGCGGGCTACCAAAGCTTGCCGTTGACCGCGTCGATGGGCATGAACTCCTGGGGACAACCCAGCGTCGGTGCTGCGGCTGATGCCATGGGCAATCAAGTTGCCGCGCTGGTTTATTCGGACACGGCAAACACGCCTTACCAGATCGGGCCGTATCCCGGATCGGTGCCACAGGACAATTTCTACAGCCAGGCCTATGGTGTGTCGGACGACGGCGTCGTCGTCGGCCTGGCGCAGAACCCGGATAACAACGCGATTGCTTTCCGCTGGACGCAAGCCGGTGGCATGACGCGCATGCCAGTTGACCGTGCGGACACCTATTCGCGCGCCAACGGCATCAGTGGCAACGGCGACGTCGTCTACGGCTGGAACGACCGCGAAGATGGATATCGGACGGGTGTAATCTGGGTCGAAGGTTCTCCGATCTACCCGACCAATCCAGGGATGTATGGAGATTCCTTTGGATCGCCACCGGGCGAAGCGCTCGGCAGCAATTATGACGGCAGCGTCGTCGTCGGTTATGGCTACTACGACGACAATATGTACAGCGAAGCCTGGCGCTGGACGCAGGCGAGCGACGCGCAGCCGCTCGGTGTCATTGTCCGGCCCGGCAGCGCGCCGATGTTTGGCGGCGCGATAGCGCGTTACGCCGCGCCGGCGGGCATGTTTGCCAACGCGCGCCTTCCCCAACCTGACGGCTTCTTTTTCCCCACCCAGTCCTTTGCCCTTGCTGTCAGCGCGGACGGCAACACGATTGTCGGCAACAGCGGTATCGGTAATGGCGGCGGAATCGTGGATGCGTTCGTGTGGACACCGGCGACTGGCATGGTGTTTCTTGCCGAATACGCAGCCGCCCATGGGGTGACGATTCCCTCCGGCTTTCTGCTGTATTCCGCCAACGCGATTTCGTCTGATGGTTTGACGATCGCCGGCAACGGTGTCGATCCGACCGGCAGCTATATCGTGCCTTGGATCATCGACATGCATGACAACCTGGCACGCGACACCCTCGTTACCGCCGTAGGAGCGATTGCATCCAACAACCTGACGGCAGGCCCGTTCGTCGGCTATCCCGTCGGTGCCGCGGTGACCATGACGCTGCGCCTCGCAGCGGGCGGGATGCCGGTGACGGCGGGCTACGCAAATGACTACGGTGTGCGCGCGGGCTCGTTCCAACTCGTCGCGACCTATCAGGACCCGATCGATTATTCGCATCACATCGCGACTGAGTCGCTCGCTGCGGCGACTGCGCCGCTCTTGCACCTGACCAACGACAATCCGCGTGCGGACGGTCTGCGCCTGGATGCAACGGCCACGGCGACTGCCGGACAGACATTCAACTTCACTGTGTCCAATGCGCAAGGCACGTTGTTCGATTCGGATCAGGCCGCGCACGTCAACCGCAGTCTGCGCAGCGATCAGTTCAATGCAAAAACATGGAATGTCAGCGAAGCCGGGCACAGCATGCAGATCTCGCTGCAATGGGTGACCCTGCGCGACGACAACGATGCGATCTTCCGCGACGGCTTCGGTAACTAGGCGAGCGCAGCCCGTGCGCACGCAATGCGCGAGCAATTGACCGAATTGAAGAACTTCCCAACCCGCGATGTCTTTTGCATCGCGGTTTTTTTGCTAGAAATGCCGCCTCGCCTCGTTCGATAAAAGCAGTTGTGGCCGGCTCTTCAGCTTGGGTTAGCGCGGCGTATTCGATGATGTCTGTCGTCCGCACGCAAGGAAATGCCATGACCAAGCCCATGACCAAGGCTGTGACCCAGGAAGAAAGCCGAGAACCGGTAAAAAAGACGCCCGCCGATCATCTGGCCGATACGCTTGCCCAGCTCAAGGAGATGCGGCATTACTCCAAGACCAACGTGGAGCACTTAACCGCGGTCTGGATGTTGTTCGATGGCGAGTTGTCCAAACTCAAGCGTACCGACAAGATCGAAGATCTGATGAATCGCCAGAGCCAATTGCACGACGGGCTCGAAGCCGTGATTACGGACTTGGAAGAAGCTTTGCAAAAATTACAGCCGAAGGAATAGGTTTCCAAAAAAGAAAACCCGCGATGTTTTGCACATCGCGGGCTTTGAAGGTGCAGCGATAGGTCAAAGCAGCGGGATCAGCAGCAGCGCAACGATGTTGATGATCTTGATTAGCGGGTTCACCGCGGGCCCCGCCGTATCCTTGTACGGATCGCCGACGGTGTCGCCGGTCACGGCCGCCTTGTGCGCGTCCGAACCCTTGCCGCCGAAGTTGCCGTCCTCGATATACTTTTTCGCATTGTCCCAGGCGCCGCCGCCGGTGGTCATCGAGATCGCGACGAACAGGCCCGTGACGATGGTGCCGACAAGCACGCCGCCGAGCGCCTTCGCGCCTTCGGCACTGGAACCGGTGATCCACTTCGCGCCGAATGCGACGATGACCGGCACCAGCACCGGCAGCAACGACGGAATCAGCATTTCCTTGATCGCGGACTTGGTCAGCAGATCCACCGCCTTGGAATAGTCGGGCTTTGCAGTGCCTTCCATGATGCCCTTGATCTCGCGGAACTGGCGACGGACTTCGACAACAACCGAACCGGCGGCGCGGCCGACGGCTTCCATCGCCATCGCACCGAACAGGTAGGGAATCAGGCCGCCGATGAACAGGCCGATGATGACCATGTGATCGGACAGATCGAACGGAATCAGCTGGCCGGCCAGGTTTGGCGCAGTAGAAAGGTTATGCGTGTAGTCCGCGAACAGCACCAGCGCGGCCAGGCCCGCGGACCCGATCGCGTAGCCCTTGGTTACGGCTTTCGTCGTGTTGCCGACGGCATCGAGCGGATCGGTGATCGCGCGGATTTCCTTCGGCAGTTCGGCCATCTCGGCGATGCCGCCAGCGTTGTCGGTGATCGGGCCGTAGGCGTCGAGTGCGACGATCATGCCGGTCATCGAAAGCATCGCCGTGGCGGCGATCGCGATGCCGTACAAGCCTGCGTAGAAGTGCGCACCCCAGATTGCGGCGCACACCGCGAGCACCGGCAGTGCGGTCGACTTCATCGATACGCCGATGCCGGCGATGATGTTCGTCGCGTGGCCGGTGGTGGAGGCCTGGGCGACATGACGCACCGGCGCGTATTCGGTGGCGGTGTAGTACTCGGTGATGACGACCATCGCCACGGTCAGCAGGATGCCGATCACGGCGCAAAAGTATACATTCCACACGCCGAACTTCGAGCCGACCATCAGCGCTTGCGTCACCGGGATAAACGCGAGCAGCGCGAGCAAGGCGGAAACGCCGACGCCCATGTACAACGCGTTCATGATCTTGCCGCCGGGACGCGCCTTGACGAAGAACATGCCGATGATCGAGGCGATGATGGACACGCCGCCAAGCACCAGCGGATACAGCACGCCGTTGTGGCCGACGACGTTCTCGCCGAGCACGCCGCCAAGCAGCATGGTGGCGATCAGGGTCACGGCGTAAGTTTCAAACAAGTCCGCGGCCATGCCGGCGCAATCGCCGACATTGTCGCCGACGTTGTCGGCGATCACGGCAGGATTGCGCGGGTCGTCTTCGGGGATGCCGGCTTCGACCTTGCCGACCAGATCCGCGCCGACGTCGGCGCCCTTGGTGAAGATGCCGCCTCCCAGACGCGCAAAGATCGAGATCAGTGAGGATCCGAACGCCAGACCAATCATCGCGTGCAGCGCCTCATCCTGGGTTTTACCAAAATGCAGCAGGGCAACGTAATAGGCGGTCACACCGAGCAGGGCCAGGCCGACGACCAGCATGCCGGTGATCGAGCCGCCACGGAACGCCACTTGCAGCGCCGCGTTCATGCCGTCGCGCGCGGCTTCGGCAGTGCGCACGTTCGCGCGTACCGAGATGTTCATGCCGATGAAGCCGGTCAGCCCGGACAGCACGGCGCCAATCGCAAAGCCGATCGCGGCGGGCCAACCGAGTTTGGTGAAGCCGATGACCAGGAACAGGATGAAGCCGACGATGGCGATCGTGCGGTACTGGCGATTGAGGTAGGCGCTCGCGCCCTCCTGGATGGCCAAGGCGATTTCCTGCATGCGCGCATTGCCGGCCGGCTTGGCCAGAATCCAGCTGCGCGCCCACACTCCATAAAAGATCGCGACCAGGGCGCAGCCCAGCGCGATCCACAGACCATATTGCTCAAAAAACATTGAAATCTCCCTAGACTCAGGCTATGCGGGGCAAAAAAGGTGGGTACAGCAGACAACCTGTTAAGTATAGCTGGCGCCGTGCAGAACGCTCGTTGTGCAACGCAACAATTTGTGTGACGCGCCTATTTGTCCGCAATCGTATACACGGGCAATTTCTTCTTCACCAGCACGCGCTTGAGCGTCGCGTATTTCGGCAAGCCGGTCGCGGCATCGTAGGGCGGCGTGTCCTCGCCGCGGATCAGCGGTTCAAAGTAGGTACGCGCGGCGGCGGTGATGCCGAAGCCGTCGCGGGTGATGAAGTTCTTCGGAAGTTTCTTTTCGATATTGGCGATCTTGGTCAGCGGCGCCGGCTCGATCTTCCAGCGGAACGGCTTGTTCGAGACCCGCTTGATGACCGGCATCACCGCGTTCTTGCCGGCCAGCGCATATTCCACGGCCGCCTTGCCGACGGCATAGGCTTGTTGCGCATCGCTCTTGCTCGCCAGATGTCGCGCCGAGCGTTGCAGGTAATCGGGCACGGCCCAATGGAATTTGTATCCAAGTTTACTTTTTACCAATTGCGCAATCAGCGGACCGACGCCACCGAGCTGGGTGTGCCCGAATGCATCGGTGCTGCCGGCTTCGGCTAGGAATTTGCCTTCGGCGTTCTTGAGTCCTTCCGAAACCACAACGGTGCAGTAGCCGACGCGTTCGACCGTCGCACGCACGCGCGCCAGGAAGGTGCCCTCGTCGAATGCGATTTCCGGGAACAGGATGATGTGCGGCGGATCGTCCGCGCGCTTTCCCGCCAGGCCCGCCGCGGCGGCAATCCAGCCGGCGTGACGGCCCATCACTTCCATCACGAACACCTTGGTCGAGGATTCGCACATCGATTCGACATCGAGGCTCGCTTCCAGCACTGACACGGCGGTGTACTTGGCGACCGAGCCGAAGCCAGGACAGGAGTCGGTGACCGGCAGATCGTTGTCCACGGTCTTGGGCACGCCGATCACATGCAGCGGATAGCCGAGCGACTGTGCGATCTGCGCGATCTTCAGCGAGGTATCCGCAGAATCGTTGCCGCCGTTGTATAAAAAGTAGCGAATGTCGTGGGCGCGCAGCACTTCGATCAAACGTTCGTAGCGTGGGCGGTCGGCCTCGAGGGATTTCAGCTTGAACCGGCACGAGCCGAAGGCGCCGCCAGGCGTGTGGCGCAGAGCCGCGATTGCTGCGCGATCCTCTTTCGCCAGATCGATGAGCTCCTCGCGCAACGCGCCAAGGATGCCGTTGCGTGCCGCATAGGCCGTAATCCGATGCTGGCGACAGGTTTCGATCACCGCGCAGGCGGTGGCGTTGATCACGGCGGTCACGCCGCCGGACTGGGCGTACAACAGATTGCCTTTGCTCATGCTGCCCTTGCTCATGCCGATTTGCCCATTGTTTGACTAAGAACGCCGCTACCGTTAGCTTAGCCGAATGCGCCGCATTTCTGCGTGCCCGCGGCTGCCGACGAGCGCGGCAGCCGCTCCTGCCACGTAAGTCTCGACTAGGGAAGAACCCGGAAACATGCGCATCGTTTTCTTCGGCCCGAACGGTTCGGGCAAAGGCACCCAGGCGACCCTGCTCAAGTCCGAGCTGAAGGTGCCGCATATTTCCACCGGCGATCTGCTGCGCGCGGCGGTAAAAGCCGGCACGCCGCTGGGGTTGCGGGCCAAGGCCGTCATGGAAACAGGAAAGCTCGTCTCCGACGAGATCGTGCTGAGCATGCTTGAAGAACGCCTCGCTGCGGCCGATGTCGGCGGTGGCTTCATCCTTGATGGCTATCCGCGCAATCTGGTGCAGTGCGCGGCGCTGGAAGATCTGCTCGCGCGCCTGCGCCAGCCACTGGACATTGCGATCAAGCTGGACGTGCCCGATTCGGCAATCCTGGCGCGTTGCGAACTGCGTTTCGCGGCAGAACACCGCCCCGATGACGACCCGGCGATCGTGCGCAAACGCCTGCAGGTTTACGCCGAGCAGACGGCTCCCGTGGCAGAACACTTTGCCGACATGGGCAAGCTCGCTACCGTGGATGGCGTAGGTGACGTCAACACGGTGTTCGCGCGCATCCTGGCCGTGCTGCCACGCGTTCCTGACTGACCCAGACTTTTCCACCTTGCATCGGATCGTCCGGCGTTCCACAAGAGCCGCGCACGCACCGCTTCAGAGAATTCAAATGGGACCATTGCTGACCCTATTGTGGGACATCTGCCGTCTGCGCCGCGGGCCGCAGGATCTGCCGTATTCGCCGCAACTGCTGGGGATCGTCTGCGTGTTTCACCTGGCGTTGCAACAGATCATCGCGCGCGTACTCGGCGTGGCGCAGGAGACACTCGGTGCCGGCGTACTCTCGCTGGTCTTCAATCTCGGCGTGTTGTATCTACTTCTAAACCTGCGCGACAAGCGCAGCCGTTTCGTGCAAACGGCGCTCGCAATCATTTGTTGTGCAATTGTCTTCAGTGTTCTATTGGTGCCGATTGCATTGATGTTCGGACCTGGTCCGCAATCGCCGGCCGAAGTCACATCGTCGCATTTACTGCTGATGATCACAGCACTGCTTATCCTGGCCTGGAAGCTGGTTGTCGACGGGAACATCTTGCGGCACAGTCTCGATGTGCCCTTAATTTTCGGCATTGGCATTGCTGTGCTGTGGTCTATCGCAGAATGGGCACTCGGCGCGGCTGCCGGTGGTAGCGCGGCCGCGGCGTAAGATCAATGAAACTGCACATCCTGGGTATCTGCGGAACCTTTATGGGCGGCGTCGCTGCGCTCGCGCGCGAGCTCGGTCACGAGGTCGAAGGTTCCGACGCGAACATCTATCCGCCGATGAGCGATCAACTGGCAGCGCTCGGTATCTCGCTGAAATCCGGCTACCGCGCTGAACATTTTCAAGCGGCTGCCGACCTGGTCATCGTCGGCAATGCGTTGTCGCGTGGCAATCCGGCGATCGAGCACATGCTGGATGCGCGCCTTGCATACGCGTCCGGACCCCAATGGATCGGCGAAAACGTGCTGCGTGAGCGCCGCGTATTTGCCGTCGCCGGCACCCACGGCAAGACCACGACGACCTCGATGCTCGCGTTTATCCTCGACGCCGCCGGTACAGCGCCGGGGTTTCTCGTGGGCGGCGTCCCGGAAACATTCGGCGTGTCGGCGCGCCTGGGCAGCGGCAAGGATTTCGTTATCGAGGCAGACGAATACGACACCGCGTTTTTCGACAAGCGTTCCAAGTTCGTGCACTACCGTCCGCAAGTTTGCATCTTGAACAATCTGGAATTCGATCACGCCGATATTTTTCCCGACATTGCCGCGATCCAGCGCCAGTTCCATCATCTGGTGCGGATCGTGCCGGGCAACGGCTGCCTGATCGTCAACGCCGAAGATACGTATCTGGCGGAAGTGCTGGCGATGGGTGCATGGACGCCGCTCACCACGTTCGGTATCGAGCGCGGCGACTGGCGCGCGCGTCTGACTGCGGCTGACGGATCGGCCTTCGCCGTGATACACGCGGGTCGTGAACTGGGCGAAGTGCGCTGGAACCTGCTGGGCCGCCACAATGTAATGAACGCGCTGGCGGCGTTGGTAGCGGCGGAAGCCGGAGGCGTTGATCCTGCACAAGCGATTTCGGCGCTTGCAGATTTTCGCAATGCCAAACGCCGCATGGAACTCATCGGCGAGCACGCTGGAATTCACGTCTACGACGACTTTGCCCATCATCCGACCGCGATCGCGACCACGCTCGCCGGCCTGCGCGCACGCGTAGGCAAGGCTCGCATTCTTGTCGGCATGGAGCCGCGCTCCAATTCCATGCGTCTGGGCGCGCACGCGGATGAACTCGCGCCCTCCATGAATGATGCCGATGGCGTGGTCTTCCTGCGCAAGCCGGAACTGGCATGGGATGCCGAACGCGTCACCGCGGCGCTGGGTGGCCGCGGGCATACCGCAGCGGACGTGGACGCCTTGATCGACGCGCTGATCGGCTTGGCACGGCCTGGCGACCATGTCGTATTCATGTCCAATGGCGGCTTCGAGAATGCACCACGGCGGTTTCTGGATCTGATTCCCGATAGCAAATAGCGCACATGAAGTTCATGCCGGTGATCGAGCAATACTGGACAGCAGGCGCCTCAAGAAACCTGCTCGTGGCGTTTGCCGTAACGATATTGGTCGTCTATGCCCTCGTGTTTTATCCAGGGGCAATGGGCTTCGACGTGGCCTATCAGTGGTGGCAATCTCGTGGCGGCGAGACAACAAATATTCATGGGATCGGCATGACATGGTTTTGGCAGCTGGAGAACCTGATTACAACAGGCCCCGGATTGCTATTTGTGTTGCAACTGATGTTGCTGCTGACAGGCGCGGTTCTAATTGCGGATTGCCTGCCGGTGCGCCAAGTGTGGAAGCTGTTTTTTCTGCTGGGCACAATTGGCGCGCCGGTTTGCTTCGTGCAATTCTCAGCCGTCGGCAGCGATACCATGCTGACGGCTGCGCTCTGTTGTGCGCTAGGCATGTTGGTCGTTGCTGCGCATGCCGCCCGTGCATCTGCCGTACTTATTGCACTGTCGGTGTTGCTGATTTTTTTCGCGCTGTTGCTGCGGAAAAACGCGCTTTTCGCCGTTTTCCCTTTGCTCGTGTATGCAATCCACATCACAAGGAAATCCAGGTCGACGTCGTCGAATCTGCGCTCCAGCATTGCGTTAGGTATTGCGCTGGTTGCGTTGATGCAGATCGGAAGCTGGATGCTTGAATCCCATGTAGACCGGCGCGTGGCGATTTTTCCGGCAACCGCCATGTGGGATTTGGCTGCCATGTCGATTGATGCGAATGAAGTACTGCTACCCCCTTCAACTTATGGGCCCGGGATGACGGTCGACGATCTAAGACAGGCACTTGTCCCGTATGCGAATACAACATTGTTTGAGAAAACCCACGCCGGCATGAGGCAGCCTTTTTTTGATCCGAATGATCCGATGAACGACAAGATTCGAGACGCGTGGATTGCATCAATTGTCCGATTTCCAAAATATTATTTGGCCCATCGCTGGCAGGTCACCCGCTTTTTGTTTGGCAGCAAACCAGCCGAGTGGCCGAGAGAACTCGTGTACTACGCTGATGAATACCACTATCGCGACAACCCGAACGTAAATGGCAACGCAACAAAACTGCACCAATGGTTTGTCGGATTGTTTGAAACCTTGCGTTCGACTTGGGCGTTGGCCGCGTATCCCTACCTTGTAGTTGCGTTGGCAGCATTGGCGCTGGCGTGGCGTCGACGCCAGTTACTTGGTGCTCAGGCTGCATTGGTAGCCTGTGCGAGCGGTCTCCTGTACGCGATGCCGTTGCCACTGATCTCGCCTTCAGCCGAGCTTCGTTACCTGGGGTGGACTTGCCTTTCTTCAATTCTCGGCATTGTTCTTGCGCTGTCGTCATTCTATTCAGGCAGCAAAAAGCTGGAAGCTCACGCCGACAACTGCAACGGCCCCCGCAGCGGTTCTATCCGACGCTCAAGATACTCGGTTGACTCGGGCTGACTGATTCGGGCTTTGCACCGGCGCGAGCCCGTTCTACACTTCCCCCCGTGGCGATGACTGACATCCCGCTATTTCCGCTCAACACCGTGCTGTTTCCGGGCGGCCCCCTGAGCCTGCGTATCTTCGAACGCCGCTATCTTGACCTGGTGCGTGACTGCGCGCGCAATGGCAGCGGTTTTGGCGTGTGCCTGATCCTGCATGGATCCGAAGTCGGCGAAACGACGGCGCCCGCGGCCGTCGGCACGCTGGCGCGCATTGTGGATTTCTGTACTTTGCCCGACGGCCTGCTCGGGATCAGCGCCGAGGGCGGTGAACGCTTCCATGTCGACTCCTCGCGCGTGCGCGACAACGGACTCGCGCACGGCACCGTGCGCTTCTGGCCGGACGAGCCAGAGGTTGCACTGCCGCCGGAGTTCGGCCTGCTGGCCACGATCCTGGAGCGCCTGCTGGAACAGCCGGGCAGCGCGTTCGCCAAGGCGGATCGGCGTTGTTTCGACGATGCAAGCTGGGTGGGTTTCCGGCTCGCCGAGTGTTTGCCGCTGGAGAACCGCGAGCGCCAGCATCTGCTGCAGGTCACCGATCCTCTCGGCCGACTGGAACAGTTGATGTACTACCTTCCGCGCTTTCAACGCGCTTGAACCAGCACCAATATTTTTCGGGAAAACAATGACGACGCTAAAAGGCAAAACCCTGTTCATCACCGGCGCGTCGCGTGGCATCGGCCTGGCGATCGCCTTGCGTGCGGCGCGCGACGGCGCCAATGTGGTGATCGCGGCGAAATCCGATGTCGCCAATCCCAAGCTGCCCGGTACGATCCACAGCGCGGCTGCGGCGGTCGATGCGGCGGGGGGCGTTGGGTTCGCGATCAAATGCGACATCCGCGAAGAAGACAGCGTGCGCACTGCGGTGGATCAGACCGTGCAGCATTTCGGGGGCATCGATATTCTGGTGAACAACGCCAGCGCGATCTGGCTGCGCGGCGCTCTGGATACGCCGATGAAACGTTTCGACTTGATGAGCCAGGTCAACGCGCGCGGAAGCTTCTTGTGCGCCCAGATCTGCCTGCCGCATCTGCTCAAGGCGTCGAATCCGCATATCCTCACACTGGCGCCGCCGCCCACGCTCGATCCGAAATGGTGGGCGCCTCACGCGGCGTACACATTGGCGAAAATGGGCATGAGCTTCGTGACGCTGGGTCTGGCTGCCGAGTTCGCTGCGCGCGACATCGCGATCAATGCGTTATGGCCACGCACGATCATCGCAACGGATGCGTTGAACATGATTCCCGGTATCGAGATCGCGCGCTGCCGCAAACCCGATATCGTCGCCGACGCGGCGCATGCCATCCTGGTGAAAACGGCGCACGGATTTTCCGGCAACTTCCTGATCGATGAGGATGTGCTGCGTGCGGCGGGGACCAGCGATTTCGCGCCCTACGCGGTCGAACCCGCGGCAGCATTGCTCACGGATTTATTCCTGGATTGACGCACGTACACAAGTGGAGAATGAAATGCGCTATCTGCACAGCATGGTCCGCGTGCGCGACCTGGATGCCTCACTGAAGTTCTACTGCGATGGACTGGGTTTGAGAGAAACGCGGCGCATCGAAAATGAGCAGGGCAGGTTCACCCTCGTGTTCGTGGCCGCAGCGGACACGCCGGATGCCGAGATTGAGCTGACCTACAACTGGCCTGGCGACTCGAAGAGCGAGGACTACGGCAGCGCGCGCAACTTCGGTCATCTGGCATTTCGCGTCGACAACGTCTATGCGCTGTGCGCTCACTTGCAATCGATGGGGGTGACGATCAATCGGCCGCCACGGGATGGCCACATGGCCTTCGTGCGTTCGCCGGATTTGATCTCGATCGAACTGTTGCAGAAAGGCGATCACCTGTCGCCGCAGGAACCGTGGGCTTCGATGCCTAACACCGGCGCTTGGTAGAAATCAGCTCAGTGCCTGCGCAAGATCGGCGATCAGATCGTCCGGATGTTCAAGACCGACCGACAGGCGCAACAGATTGTCCGGCGACACCGGGTTGGCGCCCTCGACTGACGCGCGATGTTCGATCAAGGATTCGCAACCGCCGAGCGATGTAGCATTCGTGAACAGTTTCACCTTGCCGGCAAATGCCAATGCCGCGTCGCGGCCGCCACGGATGCGCACGCTGAGCATGCCGCCGAAATCGCGCATCTGTCGCGCAGCAACCGCATGATTCGGATGCGACGGCAAACCGGGCCAGTTCACCGCTTCCACGCGCTCATGTGCAGCTAGAAATTCCGCCACGGCGCGCGCGTTGCGGCAATGCCAGGCCATGCGCGCCGGCAGCGAGCGCATGCCGCGCAAGGTCAACCAGGCATTGAATGGCGACAGCACGCCGCCGGTAATGTGGCGACGGTGCGCAACCGCGTCGAACAATTCATCGCGCCGCGCAAACACGAGCGCGCCGCCAAGCGCATCGCTGTGTCCGCCGAAATATTTCGTCGTCGAGTGCATGACCACGTCGGCACCGAGCGCGAGCGGTTGCTGCAGCAACGGCGTGGCGAACGTATTGTCGCAGGCGACAATGGCGCCCTGCGCGTGCGCCAGTTTTGTCAATGCCGCAATATCGCAAATGTGCAATTGTGGATTGGAAGGGGTTTCCAGCCAGAGACAGCGCGTGTTCGTGGTGAATGCTTGGCCCACCGCATCCAGATCGGCGGTGTCAACCGCGCTCGCGGACAGACCGCGTTGGGGTAAAAATTCCGCCGCAAGCACGCGCAAACCGGTATAGCAGTCCCGCGGGTAGATGACATGCGATCCTGGCGGCAGACTCTCGAACAGCGCGTTGATTGCGGCCATGCCTGAAGCGAAGGCCAGAGCGCTTGCGCCGCCTTCCAGCGCGGTAAGTGCGGTTTCCAAACGCTCCTGATTCGGATTGCCCTCGCGTACGTATTCGAATCCGGCCACACGCTCACCCGCTGGACCATGCTGGAATGTCGTGGAAAGATGCAGCGGCGTCGCGACGGCACCGGTGGCGGCATCGGGAGCGGCGCCGGCATGAATAGCGAGCGATTCAAGGCGCATCGGCATTTCCAATCTCCGAAAAAGCGGCACGCGCCGCCTGCAGTGTGTCCGCGATGTCCTGTTCGCTGTGCGCCGACGACATGAACCCGGCTTCGAACGCGGACGGCGCCAGATAGATGCCGCGCTCGAGCATGGCGTGAAAGAAGCGATTGAACGCGGCGACATCGCAGGCCGTCGCCTGCGTATAGGTTTCCACTTTTTCTGCGCTGAAGAAGACGCCGAACATCGCGCCGACGCGATTGACGCTCAGCGGCACGCTCGCCTCCGCCGCCACGGCGAGCAATCCGTCCGTCAACAGCTGCGTCTTGCGCTCCAGATCAGGGTAGAACCCCGGTGCCTGGATCAGTTCCAGCATGGCCAGTCCCGCAGCCATCGCGATCGGATTGCCGGACAACGTACCGGCCTGGTAGATCGGCCCGGCCGGTGCGACATTTTCCATAATGCTGCGTTTTCCACCATAGGCGCCGACCGGCATGCCGCCGCCGATGATCTTGCCGAATGTGCTCAGGTCCGGAGTGATGGCGTAAAGCTGCTGCGCACCGCCGAGGGCGACACGGAATCCGGTCATCACTTCGTCGAAGATCAGCAGCGCACCGTGATGCGTGCAGAGCTCGCGCAAGACTTGCAGGAAGCCTGCGCGTGGCGGAATACAATTCATGTTGCCGGCGACCGGCTCAACGATGACGCAGGCGATCTCGTCGCCTTGTTGCGCGAATAGCTGCCGCGCAGCGTCCACATCGTTGTATGGCAGGGTCAAGGTCAGGTCTGCGAGTGCTTTCGGTACGCCGGGCGAAGTCGGCACGCCGAATGTCAGCGCACCGGAACCCGCCTTGACCAGGAACGCGTCGCCGTGGCCGTGGTAGCAGCCCTCGAATTTCACCACCTTGTCGCGCCCGGTAAAACCGCGCGCGACGCGGACCGCGGCCATCGTCGCCTCGGTGCCGGAATTGACCATGCGCAACATCTGCATGGATGGCACCAGGCGCCTGATGGCTTCAGCCATCGTCACTTCCGCCGCGCATGGTGTGCCGAACGACAGCCCGGCGCGCGCCGCCTGTTCGACCGCCTGGCGCACATGCGGATGATTGTGACCGACGATCATTGGCCCCCACGAGCCCACATAGTCGATGTAGCGCTTGCCTTCGACATCCCACAGATAGGCACCATCAGCGTGATTGGTGAAGAACGGCTCGCCGCCGACGGATTTGAACGCGCGCACCGGCGAATTGACGCCACCGGGCATCAATTGAAGCGCGCGCTGAAACAGGTCGTGATTGCTTGGCATGGATTCCAGTTTTTACTTTGTGAACAAGGCTGCATAGCGCCGCGCTGCGGCTGAGGCATCGGCGGCGCCAAACACGCCGGAAACCACGGCGAGAAAATCTGCGCCTGCGTCCAGCAGCAGCTGCGCATTGTCCGGGGTTATGCCGCCGATCGCCACCAGCGGCAATCCAAATGGCTTCGCTGCGCGCAGCAGCTCGGGCGTTGCGCGTTGCGCGTCGGGCTTGGTGGGCGACGGATAGAACGCGCCGAAGGCCAGATAGTCTGCGCCTTCATGCGCAGCTCGCCGCGCGCGGTCGATCGAGCCATAACACGACACCCCGATGATTGCCTGCGCACCCAGGTGTGCACGCGCCGCGGCCACGGTCGCATCGCCTTGACCCAGGTGCACGCCTGTGGCGGCGACCTTGGCCGCCAGTTCAATATCGTCGTTGACGATCAGGGGGACTTGGTAGCGTGTGCACAACGCGACCAGCGCCGATGCTTCTTGGAGGCGCCGCGGCGACTCATCCGTCTTGTCGCGGTATTGCAGCATGGCGGCACCGCCGCGCAGGGCCGCTTCGCAGAAGTCGGCCAGATCGGCACGCGGGCCGTCGCTGATGGCATATAGCCCGCCGCGGGGCAGGCCCACGGTGCGGATCGCGTTGGTAGGCATGTGCGATAGTGTAAAGGTAGAATGCGCGCCTGACGTTTCCTTCAAGTGCGCATGAATATCTCAGCTCCCGTCGATGCCCCGTTCCGCACTTTCATGTGCGTGGTTTGTGGATTTTTATACAACGAGGCCGAAGGCTGGCCGTCGGACGGCATTGCGCCGGGTACGCGCTGGGAAGACGTACCCGAAACCTGGACCTGCCCGGACTGCGGCGTGACCAAGTCCGACTTCGAGATGATCGAGGTAAAATAGGCGGCTGCAGTCGCCTCGGCCGGTCAATTCAAGCGCGGCAGGGTCGTGCCGAGTTCGCTCAGCGCAATTCCGATCGCATCGGCATCCTCGGCCTGCGGCATCAGCGCCAGGTAGCGACGCAAATCCTCGCGCGCAGCGCGCAGATGCCCCAGGGCCCGATAGTAGTTGCCGCGATCGCGGTACTCGGCTGGCTGGTGCGCATCCAGGGTCAGCAGGCGGTCGCTGCAACGCAGCGCCTTGTCCCATTGCTCGCGCTCGGCATACACCGCCTTGAGGTTGCGCAGGATGCGCGCAAGGATCGCGCGGTGGCTGGCCGGTTCGAGCATTCGCGCCAGATACTGATCGTCGATCTCGTGCGTATCCAGGTGCGTGCGCGCACGCCGGCGCAGTTCCGCAGCGTCGAGCGAGCGGCCTTTCTGAAATGGATCGAGCACGACGATGCCCTCATCCAGCGGCAGGCGCACCAGGAAGTGTCCCGGGAACGACACGCCTTCCAGCGGCACGCCCAGTCGCTGTGCGAGTTCAATCTGCACCACCGCAAGCGAGATCGGATTGCCCAGGCGGCGGTCAAGGACGTCGTTGAGATAGCTGTTGCGCGGGTCGTAGTAATCCTGATCGTCGCCGCTGAAACCCAATTCATCGAATACGAACTGATTCAGGCAGCGCAGTTGCGCGGGTGCGGAATCGGTGTCGCGCAACAGGCGACTGAGCCGACGGGTGTAGTCGTGCAGGCGCGTCTCGTAGTCGGCGCGATCCAGCGCCGGATACTCATCCCGCGCGATCAGCAGAGCGGTGGAGAACAGAGGGATTTCTTCGTCCTTGGCGCTACCGAGCGCGAGCCAGGGATTCTCCATCGCTGTCCTCCTGTCGGCATGAGTGCCGTCAGGCCTTGATCTTACTTCAAAAGTAAGTGCAATTGTGCAAGCTCCAGGGCGGCTCCGCACTGCCCGCAAAACGCCAGCCCCCTGTCACCCGGCCGGCATTTGTGCATGCTGCAATGGACCTCGCCCTGATGTAGAGGAATGGCGATGAAACAGTTCGTGGCGATGTGCGATGACGAGCTCTATCGAGCGGAAGGTCCTCCCGGGCCCGTGGTGCCTTATCAGTGTGGCCTGTTCTGCTGGCATCAATTGCGCGAAGAGGCGATGGCGTTGCCGTCGTCGGACATGCGGCTTGCGGCTGCTGCGATCGGCGGCGGCGAAGGGTTGGCCGCTAGCGCGTGACCTTCAATTCGTCGCCTTGCTTGAGCCCGAGCTTGTCGGCGACACCGGCATTCAACTCCAAGACATACTGCGCCGGCCCGCTGGAGGGGTAGTTTGGACAGTCGTCACCCAAGCTGCGGCATGGCGGTGTACGCTGCGACATGCTAACCAGCTTATACTTTTCGTCAAAGTATAAAATGTCTAGCGGCATGCGGCAATTCTTCATCCAGAACGTCCGCACAGTCGGACGTTCGAATAGAAACAGCATGCCGTGATCGTCAGGCATGGAGTCGCGAAACATCAGGCCGCGCGCTCGCGACGCATCATCCGCGGCAATTTCGACATCGAAATGCTTGCCCTTCAATTCAACGGAAGGCGCGGCAGCGCGGGCTGCGCAGGCACACAGACCGATACTCAGGCAAAGCATCATGGTGCCAAGAGCGTATGGCGAACGCAGCTTCATTGGGAATCTCCGCAATTATCGGTTGGCGCGAGTTAGGGATTCAATCAGCGCACTGAGCGCGGCGAAGTTCGTGGGATCCATGTCGTAAAACTCGATGCCGATGCGTTCGCTGCCGGAATACACCAACAGCGCATCACCGTGAAATGGCGGCTGTCCGGTGAATTCGAGCGAGATGCGGTGACGGATTCCGGCCGGCAGTTCGACCTTGCTGCTGCGTTCGAGCATCGCGCCGTTCAGCGACAAATCCAGAATGCGGCCTTCGACATGACCTGAACGCGCCGTTTCCAATCGATATTTCCCGGCCGTTGTGAAGCGTGGTTCCTGTCTGCGATCTTCGTAGATCTCGCCCATGAGAGTACGCACACGTAATGGCTTGATGCGACGATGCTATCACAGGCATTCCCGCGCATTCCCGCGCATTCCGCGTCCGCATCTGGTGAGCAATGAGCGTCATATCCGCACAGCGCTGCGGGTTTGCGCTGTGTTCATAGCGTCGCTCGAATTCTTCGTGGGTGGAACGGAAGTATGTACTTAACGAAATACCCGCGTCCTGACGCCGTTTCCGAGGGGTCGGAAAACAGATTTGGAGAAGTCTGCAAAAACGTGCGCAAAAACCTGAACAAACGGCGTCAGGACGCCAAAAAGAAGGGCCGCCCCATTGCGGAGCAGCCCGAAAAAGTATACTCTTAGTGTGCCCTAGGCCGGAGTCGAACCGACAAAATCCCGGACAGGATGGCGAGTTCCAAACTCGCTGTGTCTACCGTTTCCACCACTAGGGCGTAGTGCGTTTCAAGCTCAAAATGTTGTCATGTACCACCTCCCCGCCCTTCGGGCGTGCTGGGATTGAGTAAGGGCCGAACCGGCTGGCTTCGCAGGCAAAACCGGTTCGTGCCCCGCTTTAGCGGCTCCCTTCCGCCGCAATCAGTCTTCCGCTTCCGGATACAGGAAATCTATTGCTGACTTAAACGCCGCGCTTAACGCGGCCCGCCGCTTTGGCGGCAGGATCGTTCCCACCGGGGGTAATTGGGTAATCAACCCAAGTAGTGCTGCGGGAATAGGTGGATCATTGTCATTGCCGCCATCATCGCCGCCACCGGCGCCCCGCTTCTTGCCGCCATTCTCATCGCGAGGTGGTTGATCCTCGCTCGGTGGATCATCGGTCTTTCCGCGAGCGACCTCGGCGCCGTCCTGTCCCATGATGGGGTAAACCATCTTTGAGCGATTGCCAGTAGCCTTGAAAAATCCGGCACGGTCAGCGGAATCCAGCAGAATCGTCAATGACGGCACGACGCGAGAGGGGATGATCGAATAGGTGTTCTGAAGTAGGTTTTTCAAACCCGCTTCTTGCGGCAGCGTGGTGCCCTTAAAGCGCTCGTAGATGGTCTTGAAGAACTCGATGCTCAAAAACGCGTCGGCGCGGGCGCGCTCTGCATCAATTGGCATAACGGGGGATAGGATCGTCTTGGCTCGCGCGGTAAGGCGAAGGGTGCCGCCGCTTTCTTCGATCAGCCCGAACGCCTTGGCGGCTGAGACTTTCGTGAGGAAGCCGCCATTGTTGGTTCCGGAATATTTGAGCAGCGTTGCCAACTGTTCGCGAGAACACGCGCCACCACCCTTATCGTGGATCGTTTCAGCGACCGTCTCGCACTGCTTCAAGTTGTAGTACGGAACAGACACGCCTGACTTCGGCTTCGGTTTGCCGGTTTTCGGGTCAGGAGTCGGGTCCTTTACCGCTTTTATCTCAGTCATGTTACTGCGCTCCGGTAAGTTCGTTACGTGACTAGCGTAAGCTATCCGCGCTGCCAATGCAAGTAATATTTGCAGCTTACGCGAATTACTTACTTGACTTAAGTGGTTTCCTCAAGTAAAATGTTCTCCAAGGTAGGAGAACGTCATGCCCAAGGTTCAAAACCGCTCGACTAAGAACGATCCAGTGCTAGAGGCGCTGCCACTGGCTTGCGCAGACGAAGGCGCAGCGGTTGCGTTCATGGAAAAGCAGCGTTGGGGTGACCACGCGGCTTGCCCGCGCTGTGGCGACATGGACGTTTACCAGATGCGCGACAGCAAGACCGGCGAGCGTCAGGCGAACTACCGGTGGCGCTGCAATGGCTGCAAGAAGCAATTCACCGTTCGCATTGGCACCGTGTTTGAAGATAGCCGCGCAGAACTGCGCCACTGGTGCTATGCGTTCTGGCGCGCATCCACGTCCAAGAAGGGCGTCAGCGCGCTGGAGATTCACCGCCAGACCGGGCTTGCGTACAAAACCAGCCTTTTCATGCTCCAGCGCATCCGTTTCGCCATGAATGATTCAATGCCCGGCCCATTGAGCGGCCCCGTGGAAGCGGATGAAACGTATGTAGGTGGCAAGCCGCGGTTCCGCATTGTGGGCAAAGAAGCGCGCGAAGAATGGTTTGCCAAGAAGCCAGCCGTACTGGCGATTGTGGAACGTGGTGGCCGCGTGCGGACTGGCGTAGTGGCTGACGTGACCGCGCGCACCTTGCGCGACGCATTGCGAGAGAATGTCGATCCAGCGAAGTCCACACTCTACACGGATGAGCTTACGAGCTATCGCCGCGTGGGCAAGGAGTTTGCTGGCGGCCATCACACGACGAAGCACAGCAAGCGCGAATATGTGCGCGGCGAAGCGCACAGCAACACCGTGGAAGGGTTCTTCTCCATCGTGAAGCGCGGCCTGAATGGGATTTATCACGCGGTCAGCAAAGAACACCTGCACCGCTACTTGTGCGAGTTTGAGTTTCGCTACAATCATCGCCATATGGATGATGGCGACCGCACGCGAGCGGTGATCCTCGCATCCGAGGGAAAGCGGCTGACGTATGAAAACTCAAAAGCAACCCAAGAAGCCTACGGGACCCAAGCCTGAGCGGGTCAAGATCGAAGGCGATTGGCAAGCCGCAGTAGGAAAGGCATTGGGACTTAAGCGGCCCCATCGCGGCTGGCCGAAAGATGAAGCAAAGAAAGTGCTTGACAAGTGAACTTATCCACAGCTTACGCACACTAAATGTGTTAAGTTAACGTTGCTCTTGAAGGGTTGGCGAGAAAGCCATGATTGAACGCAACGAGGCCGATAGACTGCTGAGCGCCTATTGGGGCGGTCGGCCCATTCCCGTTGATCCGAAGGAAATCGCGGAACGGGAAGGCATCGTCGTGCGCGCGCAAACATCTGGTGAGCTTGCCGGAGCGTCGGGTTGGTATCGGCAGCTTGAGAGTCCGACGATTCTATTCAATTCATCTGAGGTGAATACGCGCCAGCGGTTCACTATTGCGCACGAGCTTGGTCACCATGTAATGAAGCATGGTGAACGGCCGCGTGATACGAGCGCGGCGTTTATGAATCCCCTTGATTCTGCCGAAGTGTCCGCAAATCGGTTTGCGGCCGAGCTTCTCATGCCGATTCATCCCATGCGCGTTATGGTCGAAGAGCGGCAAGTCACGTCAGTGACGGCGCTTGCAATGGCCTTTAACGTTTCCGAGCCTGCGATGATGTACCGCCTCCGGAATCTCGGCTATATCTCGTGACGGGACTGGATAAGTCCGAGATTGAGATCGGCGCAGGTACAGGTATAGATAAAGCTCTACCCGGAGAATTGCTGCCGTCCGCAACCCCAACAGATCGGGCGCGCGCAGAGCATGATCTGAAAGATCATACGCAACGCCTCAATCACAGAAAGTATACATTTTTCTTTCTGATTATCTGCTGTGGTGCGTTCCTATTGAACATCGTTGTATGGCCGATAGTGATCTATTGCCGCTATGAGTTCTTTGAACCAACGACGCAGAGCGTGACTATCTTTGGCGTATGGCTGGCGGCTTTTGCGGCCATCGCCTTGTCGTTGATGCTGGCCTTAGTCAAGCTTGTTGAGGCGCCGACCAAGGGTGAATCGGTTGAATCTCAGCCAATCACCACCGCTCTGCTTGAAGCCGGCAGGGCAATAGTGAACGTCGCCAAGAAGCTCACCGGTAAAGGATGAGCTTCAGTTCCCCAGGCACGATTGGTTTGTCTTAGCAGCGAAGCCCGCGTAGTGCGGGCTTTTTTACGGGCGTCTACTCATCTTTCAAGACATATCCTATGGCAGAACCTGATGTGGCCTTGAGACATTGCACGTATAGCGATAAATAATATTTTTTGTCTTTCGATGCCGCCTTATCGTGATACACAATCGTTTCCATGAGCTTGTAGGCAACATGCTCCTTTGAGCTGGGATGGATTGTTACCGCGCCTGAAACTGCCGTAGATGTGTCGGCCATGATGTCCTCCTAGAGATTCACCCCATGAGGACGATACACCCGCCGTTGAACTTCAACGGACTCGTTTCGTTATCTACATACTTCCCGGGTGGAAAGTGTTGACGATCCCCCAAGCGGATGTATAATGCGCGGCTCCGCGGACGAAACGTCAGCGGGAATATTTGAGTTCTTTGACAGTGTGCGCAGGTGACTTGTGTGGGCGCCTTGGGGTGGATTTATTGTCCATCGAGATACAAGAGCGTCCCAAGCCTA
>JBBRTT010000037.1:0-38574 GCA_038244165.1 Lysobacterales bacterium
GTCGGATCACGCTTAATATCGCCACGTCTATCACTCCCGTTGCTCCTGCTCGTACTTAGAACAGGACGGTGATTACACGTGGCTCAATATTCGATGCAAATCCCTACGAAAACTGGCTCAACTTTGGGTGCAAATCAACACACCTGAATGCTCAAATACTCCCTGCACGTTGAATTCGGGTCCGGTACTACCCGGGGGCGATATCATCTATTCCGGTAATGTGCTTCGTACGCCTTGGCTTGTTCGCATGCGTGGCGATGGTAGTGGGATTGTTGACAGCTGGAGGCCGGAGTCGCCCGTGGTCGGCTTGCGTTCCACGTTCGCGGAAATGCAAACGGGCCCCTCGGGAGAGCTGTGGACGCGCTTAGTCCGCTACGCGACAAACCCGTCAACTGGTGTGAACTTTTTTGCACGCTTCGATCTAGGAACAGGCGCCATGTCGGGCCAGCAAGCGATCGGCTCGTTCTCAGGCGATCCATTTGCGACAAATACTGCGGCGTGGCTTACCGCCTTACCGGCAGCCAACCGATTGCTCATCAACGGCACCTTCGTGAAGCAGCCTGTACCGACGACTTGGGCTGATGCGATGCTTGACACCACCGTCGTTGCCAATGGGGACCTGTCGACGGCTATCAACCTCGATTCCATCAAAGTGCAGCCGGGTAAGTTGCTGAATTTCCACTTTGTGGCAACGTATACTGGAGACAATCCGATCACGGGGGTGACTCTGAGAGGATACATACCGTGGGGCTCAGGCACGACCGGAGTCAACTGCACTACACAAGGCGCCAGCAACTGCATCGTCGATAACGCCTCCGGCAACATACACGTATCCTTCGACATTCAACCGGGTGGTCTGGTCGACATTTCAGGCCAAATCGTAGTGTTGGAGTCGCCGGATTCGCCGGCACCGTTCACCGCAGTTGTCTACGGACCGGCCGGCTTGAGCGAACAGGACACGATCAACAATTTTGCGCGCACGTCGATCATGCAGTGTTTGTTTTGCGATGGTTTCGAGTAAGAGCACCGGCGGAGCATTTTCATGTGGCCGACCGGGCGGCTACTGAAATCCAACGCGCGCAGCCATTCATCTGACATGTGGCTATCCGGTATTCGCTTGCAGCGGTTTAGTCCACCTGATCTATAGGCCCCGCTTGCCCAGGTTCACGTTGCCTTCAGACAGTTAGCGATAATCCGTGATTCTCGAACGAATTGTCCGGCGCCAAGAGATTTGCAGGTCGGGGGACGGCGTGTCGCACGTTCCTACTTATTCAGGCTCGGAGGGAAGTTTGCGTGGAAGCTGGTACCAAGAGCCCCTCTGTTTATGCAACTGAATCGCCCCGGATTTTGTAGACGCCTACGAGCCTCTATTTGAAACCCGTTGCTCGAATGCTACCGGAGACAGCCCGTCGTTGTGACCGTGCTGTCGCCGAGTGTTGTAAAACATTTCGATATAGTTGAACACATCGGACTTCGCTTCGTCCCGCGTCGCATAGATTTTGCGACGAATCCGTTCACGCTTGAGTAGCTGAAAGAAGCTTTCGGCGACGGCGTTGTCGTGACAGTTGCCGCGCCGACTCATGCTGCAGACGATGCCGTGAGCTTTGAGAAAGTCTTGCCACTCGTGACCAGTGAACTGCGAGCCTTGATCAGAATGAATCAATAGACCGTGCGGTGGCTTGCGTTGCCACACCGCCATCACCAACGCTTGCAGCACCAGGTCCGCGTGCATGCTCGATTGCATCGCCCATCCAACCACCTGGCGCGAGAACAAATCGATCACGACGGATAGGAACAGCCACCCTTCGTGGGTGCGGATGTACGTGATGTCGGTCACCCAGGCGCGGTTGGCCTGCGCCGGATTGAACTGGCGGTCGAGCTGGTTGCCGGCAATGATCGAGCGTTCGCAACCGCGTACGCGTGGGCGACGTCCGTAACCAACCTGAGCCCGCAAGCCTTCCAGCTGCATCAGACGTTCGATGCGATGCTTGCCACACACCTCGCCCAGATCTCGCAGGTCGCGCGTGATCTTGCGATAACCGTAAATGCCGCCGCTCTCCAACCAGCACTGCTTGACCAGTCCGAGCACACGCAAGTTGTCCTTCGCCCAATCGCGCCGCCACTTCTGCCACCCGGTGACCGCGATCGGTGACCTGCTTGACTGCTTCGATCTTGAACTCGTCCGTGTAACGCTTGTTGCTCATGAACACCTCCGTCTGTGCCGTAGATTACGGCTCAGAGGTGTCTAGCAAAAGCGGGGCGATTCATATTGGGAAAATCGAATCGCGCCCTTCCTTCATGACATTTGGCCGAAATCGCGAGAACTTGCCACCCCGGCAATTGCTGATGACTTGGCCCGACTAGCCATCAGTGCGCAAACGAAGTTCGCCCAGGCCGTCGCTACGCTGCGACCTTGGCTAACGCCAATTCCTTATCCAGACTTCGTCGTTCGGCTCCTAAGAGAAGCCAAGCACTGCTCGCGATTCCCCCGAGAGGCGCTAAGTCTCCTCGATTCCATCATCGGCCAACCGGACTGGCCGCCGCGCGAACTCGGTGAATGTTTGGAGGAAATTCGCAATGCTGAGCCGACTCTTGCCGGAGATCACCGCTTCATTCGACTAGTCACATTTTGGCGCCAGAGGGGCCAGCCCTAGACGCTGTGCAAATCTTATTGTTCGGCGGTAGGTTTTATTTGCGGCATTGTAATTTTTTCCGCATCTTTAATAGCCTGCTCGGCCGCAAGCCTCCATTGTGATTGCAGTGTCTTCGCTACGTTGGGTATTGAGGGCATGATGCTCGCCTCATGAATGCCATGTCGCCACAGTCTAGCGATGATCTCTTTCGACAACGCTTTAGGGATGCGAATACGCAGAACCGAAGGAGGAATGACAAGCCCTCGTCTTGCGTCAAAGAGTTCGCGCGCATCCGGCCACCTTCCATTTTCAATGTAGAAATGCTCTGCGCCGGACAGCCATGTGAAGCAACCGCGTTGTACGCGCATGAATTCGTTTCCGCGAGGCGGCGGCTCAAACACTTGCAACTTGACCTGACCAAGTGGTGGTATGAGAGGCGAACGATTCAGCGCCCAGACGACCATCGAGTTGGAATCTACTCGAGCGATACCGGACTGGTCACTCGCTGCGAAGAAGAGAGCAACTAGCGGATTGCTCGTCCAGTCAAGAAGTCTTGTAGGCAAGCTGTAGTGCTGTGCAACCGCGGTAAGAGAGTCCGGCACAAAGAAGTTGTCTCCGCCACCGAGAAAATGTTCCATGGCCTCCCGAATTTCAAACCGCGGCCATGGTGGACAATCCAAACCGAGCTCAGTCGCGAGACCGCTAAGTTCTCGCATCGCAAACACCTCGGCATACGCTTGTTGGGCCACGGTGTATGTTCGATCGCGGATTGGGCCCGGATCGATACCAAATCTTGTGAATGGGAAGGCGATTTCCCACATGTCTCTTGTTGAGATCGCCCGCACGCTCTGCGCGCTATCGTCGTCCCGCCAGGACTTTGGAACGAGAGGCAGCTCGAATTCCCCAAGCCCCCGCAGCACCATTTTGGGCCGATGATCCAACCACCAGCGATCGGAAGCGGGGTCCAAGAATTCAAACACCTCTGCCAAAGACTGACACTCAATATCCGTAATGTGCGTATGGGCGTCGGGGCAAGTAGTGATGGCCATGCTACGGCCCTTTGAATGGAAGCTGAAGTTTCTCGCGTGTGTTCATGTGGTAGCAATCTCGCTATCGACTCAGACGCTCATATCGTTGGGCGCTCGCTTAAGAACCGTGAAACCGTTCCCGCTATCTAGATGTTGTTAGAAGGCTTTTTGACAAATCCCCTTGTCTGCCACAATGCTAGGTGCCACCAATCAGCGTGGCCAACGCGTCCCCACTCATATGGATTGGCGCTAATGCATACAACATCGAGAGTCGCGATTCATTCATAGGAGCATCTCTAGACGCGTCCGTACGAAGCGCTCGGTGTCCTTGTCAATAAAGTATAGATAACAACCCTTCATACCGCGACTCAGAAGCACACGATAGGTGTTTTTTATAAGCTCTACGAACTTTTCCTTTGAGCGCTTCACCACTGAGTCCGCAGATTCCTTCTTGTTACCAACCCAGCCTTGTTCCGTAAAATCGTATACAAGGTCCTTGCCTATAATCACACCTACATAATCCAACTCGAATCCTTGAATGTTGTAGATGCAACCAATTTGATCAATTCCGTTCGGATCGGTTGCCCATAGTGACGCCGTAGGGATTCCGGGTGCGAGCTTCCAGTTGCCGGGCTTTGCATCCCAGGGGCGTTTGAAATCCTCGATCACGACATCGTCGACGAGCGTCCCATCCGGACGAGGCTCTGACCATGGCCAGCAGAATCCTGCCGCAACGCGTGCAGTGAATCCTTCGGACGCCTTCTGCCGAATAGCCGAGTCGAGTGCGTTGGGCGAATCAAAGATTTTGAAATCAAAACCATCGGCACCATCCCAGATAACGTTGGCCGTGCGCCGGATCCCCAACGTATTGTCGATCCAATTGACGAATCCGTCAGAGCCAGCACAGCGAAACTGCACCTCTAGCTCGTACTCCGAGACTTCGGCATCCAGTTCAGCCGCATGCTGGTTGATATGCGCAACAGAGCCGATCTCGTTTGGGCGGACGATTTGTCGGTCGTCAATAAAGAACACTGAAACTTTTGCCGCATCGAGAATCTCGCGAACTTGGGGCTTATTTGATCTCTGCTCCTTAGGAGTGAAACGGCTATTGCTCGTTTCCCGTATTCGATGCGACTCATCGCAGATCAGTACTTCGATCTCGTTAAATTTCGCATTCGCGTAACTGTTGAAGTACTTGAAAGTTGCTTTTGACCGATTTCCAATCTGATCCCACAGAGTTTCTGTGAACGCCTTCGAGCCGGTTGCGTAGTGCGCGTTTCGGCCCTCTTTCAAGAGGGCTGCCACTAGATTAATTGCGAGGACAGACTTGCCGGTACCGGGGCCACCGCGAACGATGACCACTTGCTTCCTGCGGTCGGCGATTCCCGACCTCACTGTCGACCGAATTCGCTCGTACACAACGAGCTGCTCGTCGAGAAGTACCCATGGGGGACGCCCTTGGATTGCCGAAGCAACGTGATCCATCAGCTTACGGCTCGGCCGGTAAGTGCTTTGTTCGACACGCGACAGTACTGGGGCGCCGTTACCCGCCTCCAGCCTTTCGATCAAGAATGTAGATAGCTGATCGACAGCATCCGCGTCGAACAGCGGATTGCCCTCAAGGACAGCATCAAACTTTGTATCGCGAATAGGGTCGTTGTCCACAAGCATGTAGTTGTGCAGGTAAGAGCACGCAGAAAGACGAATCGGGTGCGAGCCCTCATGAAAGGCGGTGTGCGTGTCCTCAAGGTACTGCCGATACTGTTCCGCCTGTACGGACGGATGTAAGACCTCGCGCTGGCGACCGCCGACCCAGCTCGTCACGAGCTTGTCTGGGATCGCTGGTTCACATCGCTCCCATTGCTTCAGCTCGACGATCACCGCATTGTCCCGGGAAGAGTTGTCGCGTCCACAGACAAGGCAATCTAGACGCTTAGAACTGAGAGGAAGTTGGTACTCAAGCATGATGCCGTGATCGCGTAGCTGGCAGGTGTCGAGCACTTGTGCCATGGCGCGTAGTGAGTTTCGCCACGAAGTCACTTCCGCAGGGCCAGGGAAGTATCGATAGTAGGCGAAAAACGCTGCCTTCAGTTTTTCGGCGATCTGGTTGCGAACAGTATCGCGAACGAATTCTTCCGACATCCCTGAATAGAGGCGCATTCCTACAGCTCCGTATACTTCTTGCTCGAACCCTTTGCTAAGGCAACCGGATATTTTTGAGCGTTAATACGCAGCTTGCGATGTGCAGCATCGATCAAGTCGATTTCAAGCTTATCGGCGAGTCTGATGAGGTATAGAAACACGTCCGCAAGTTCTAGCGCGACCTTTTCAAGTGTTTCCTTAGGCAGCTCATTGCTTTGACCGTCCGGCGACCATTGAAAGTGCTCCAGCACCTCGCTGGCCTCGACGGTCAATGCCGCCGCTAGATTTCTTGGCGAATGGAACTGATCCCAGTCGCGTTCTTTCGCAAACTGGCGAAGGGCAAGCATTAGCTGGGCTACATGATCGTCTTGCACGCCGCGATCCCCTTAACCGAAGTCATTTGCGCTAGCGATCCAATTCTAGACCACTTTAAGCACTTGATCAGCTTGGGCCCACCAGCGATGCTAAGGCTTACGCGACGAATCTGAGCATTGACCATGAAAGCAGAATTGGAACGGATCGGCCGGGACTATGTCGAGGCTATGAAAGAACCAGTGTCAGGTCACCCCATTGCACGGTTCGTGCGGGCGCAAGCCGCCGATGCGGTAAAGGCGGCGATTGGAGCAACATTCCCGCACTTCTTGGTGATCGGAAGTCCGGGAAAAGGTCAGTGGACTATAGTGCCGTGGATTGCAGTGTTTGATCCTGCCGTCACGGAATCTGCAATGAGAGGTTTCTACGTTGTCTACTTGTTTGGGCTGGCTTCTAAGACGGTTTACCTATCTCTCAACCAAGGCACGACCGCTGTTCGCCAAGAGTTTAAGAAGAACACAACGCAAATTCTGCGCGATCGCGCCCACCTCATGCGAGCGCACCTTGCTGACGGTATCAGTCGATTTAGCGCAGCACCGATCGAACTTGACGCCGACGGTATTTTAGCGAGCGACTACGAGGCGGGTCATGCGATCGGCATAGCCTATGACCTCGAAAACCTTCCGGACGAAAGCGTGCTGAGGGGCGATCTGATTGACCTCGTCAAACAGTATGGCGACTCGTCTACCAAGGTGGGTTCGACCCGACGCCTGACGAAGAGGAGCAGCAGGCGCAAGAGGGTGAGCGGCCCCAAGCAACGACGGTCGAAGAGCTTATGAAAAATCGGCTCCATCGTAAGATCGAGCGACGCGGCGGGGTTTCCGCGAAGGTAAAGCGGCACCACGGGATGCGTTGCCAGGCTTGTGGCCTCTTGCTCAGCGATTGCTACGGCGCGCTCGGTGAGGGCTACATTGAGGCGCACCACCGAGTGCCCCTGAGCAGCCTTGAGCCAGGCAAGAAGGTTTCGTACGACATCGAGCGCGATTTTTGTGTCCTGTGCCCCAACTGCCACCGAATGATTCACCGGTCGGAGGATCCTTCAGACCTCGGCGCATTGCGTTCAGTGTTGAGCACGCCATGCGCGTAGCACCGTCTGGCAGCGCCGTGAACCTCGTCTCCTGGAATTGCTGTCGAGGCCCGTTTGCGACTAAGGCGCCCAAGCGCGGCTGCTACTAGCTGCGCACACATTTTCGATGGGGGCATATTTGGGGGCACTGCTTGTGCAATTCGCATATTTTTGCTAATTAACTCAATACGATAGACGTATTGTTCGAGTCCGTCTCGGAGCCAGGAGCTACCGAGACATTCCGCGTACCGTCCACAAGTCGCTCGCCAATGACGCATCAGTCAGATATGCGTAGGGCATGTAGAAGTACCCTTTTTCACCGACCGTGCTGCCCCAGGAATTGCGGAATGTGAAAAGCTGCTTCTTATCGTCATATCCGACTGCGAGAACGGCGTGACCGCCAACAACGCCTTCGTGCGCCCCAGGCAAAGGCAGCACCGTGCTGGCGCTGTCGTACCATTTTTCGTAGACGGTAAAGCCGAACACAAACGGGTAGCCGTCCGCGAGACATCCTTTCATCTGCGACAACGTCTGCTGCAAGCGCTGGTAGCTACTCGCAGTAAACTTTTTTGCATCCACGTAGCAGGCTTTCGGCGGTCGTTGACCAGCAGGCGCTCCTTTTGGAAATGGGGCGTCCTCACTTGGTGGCGCCGTATCGATGTAAGGCCATTCCATTTCTGGACATACACCCTGCTTGGCTACGGTCTTGATGCCATCGCGCAATTGTGCGCCAGCATCGTAGTGAGTACTGTGCTCGATGACTCGCTCGTTGTAGTAGACAAATAGCCGCGAGGGAACAAAGTCTGGCTTCTGCTTACTCTTACGACGGTCGAACTGCACTGCAGCGGCAATCGCATTCGCAGTGCAGCTCCCGAGCCCGCCTTGGTCATAAACAGGTGGGCAGCCCTTCCGAAGATCAATCTTAGCGGGAAGCGCTTTTAGTTTTGCGAGCGGCGCTGAATAAAGCAAATCGCGGTGATCTGGCAAATCTCGTTGCCAACCTAGACAAAAGCGATGCTTCATCATTCGAGTTACTCCGTTGTCATTGACTGATTGCTATTTGCTAAGCAGCGGCATCGCCGATTTGAGTTAATCTTACCTTTTCCTCGCGCACGAGCGACTCAATCATATCGATGAAAGCGCGAAGTCGATCGTTCGTTGGATCACTGGCTAGTTCCATGCGCGCATTGCGGAGGTAGTTCTCAAACCTCTGCAACGTGTGAATTTCGCGTAGAGTTTGCCGGGCTTCGTGGCGCATGTGAAAATTCCAGTAACGAAGGGGAACCCCCGGGCCGGGACCAATTCGTCCAAGCAGCTCAGCGAGGCTTCCTGCCATCGAGCGCGCCCAGGCTTCGGGGGTCCGAAGATATTGACGCAATGCACTGGCTGGGACAGTGGCGGTTTGTCGCTTTGTGGTGTAGGAGAATTCCTACTCTCCACTTGCCAAGTCCGTACTAAGAAAATGCGATGATGCCGAGCCAAGTCAGTCCACTCACCCGTATGCGCGAAGTGCGGCCCGACTGGCTTCACGTACTTGCTTACTTGCTTACACGCTGCGGCCAAGCCCGCCTTGCCGCCCGGCGTGGCGGATGCGGTGCGCCACACAGTGCGCGTCTGGTCGAGCGATTGCTTGAGGGTGGCACGCGCGCTTGCCGGTGCCTTGGTCAGGACGCAGGCCTGATACTTGTTCAGATAATCGTCGCACTCGGCGATGCCAATATCACCGGCGGTGGACGTTGCAACATCAGTGCTGGGTTGGTCCGTCTTGCTCGCGGCAGGGCTTGGCTGCTGTTGGCAGCCGGCAAGTGTAAAGACAAGAACGAGTATCAGCGGGTGACGAAGAAAGCCGGTGAGGTGACTTGAGATCACGGCACGTTTCCTCGGGACTGTAGTGGGGATTCTCGTTTTCTACTGTGGCGCTCAAAACGCGGAAGCATCAATCCAGGCATCCGCAGGCAATTGTACATTGGCGCGGAAAATCCGCGACAATCGCCTACCGATCGCGGCTTGCCTTGAAATGATCGAGGCACTCACGGCTCAGCCAACGCTACGATCTACTTGGGGGTTTCGTCGAAATGCTAAGACTTGGAATACTGGGCATCCTCGCGCTTGTCGTGTTTGCGCCCCTTTGCGCCCGTGGTACGCAGACGATTCAACGCGGCGACTACTCCTTTGATCTGGGCGACACCCCGAACTGGGTGGACAAACGTGCGTTGCCCACCGCGTGGGATTCGACGGCGCCCGGGATGAGCGGCGAGCGCTGGCGTTACTGGTTGCTGGATATCCAGTCTGATCGCCGCAAGGGAAAACGCGCTCGCTACTACGATCAGGCGTATGAACCGATCTCATCCGAACTGACCGGCGAGGCTGCAAAATTCGACGTCGGCTTCTTTCCCGATTTTCAACGCCTCACCGTGTACGAGGTTGCACTGCGACGCGGTGGCGTTTGGCAGGATCGGCTCGATCCGAAGCGCGTGACGCTTGCGCGTCGCGAATCCAGTTTCGAGCGCGACATGACCACAGGCGCGGTGACCGCCCTCATGGTTCTGGATGACGTTCGGCCGGGTGATGTGGTGCGCATTCGCTATGGCATCGACGGAGAAAACCCGATTCTCGCCGGGCTGGATGATGAGCGCGCCACGTTCGCAGCCGCGTCGGTAATCCTGGATCGCCACATGCGCGTGCTTGCAGACACGGACGCAAAGCTCGCAGTGCGGAGTTTGAACGGCGCCCCCAAGCCCAGCGAGAAAACTGGTCACGATTTCCGTGAGTTGGAATGGTCCGCGCATGGCATCGCTGCCATACACGATGAAGGGGCCTATCCCATCTGGTACTGGGTCGCACCGCAGGTTGTGGTCACAGAAGATCGAACCTGGGCTGACGTTGCGGCTTGGGCGCGCGCCCTGTATCCGCCCTACAAAGCCTTGCCGCCAGACCTGGAACAGCAAATCTCGAAGTGGAAAAGTCTGGGCAAGATTGACGAGCGCATCTCCGCAGCATTGCGCGCGGTGCAGGAAGAGGTCAGGTATTTTGGAACGGAGATTGGCGACAACTCGCATCGTCCCGCGGAGCCTGCAGATACCTGGAATCATCGCTACGGCGACTGCAAGGACAAGGCAAGGTTACTTGCTGCCATTCTGGATCGGCTCGGCATTCAAGCACACCCCGCTCTGGTTTCGGCAAGCCATGGACGCGGCGTGGCGGACCTTCCGCCTGCGGCCTCGGCGTTCGATCATGTGATTGTCCAGGTCGAGCTATCGAGCGAAGTCATTTGGCTCGACGCGACAGCGACGCAGCAACGTGGGCCGTTGCGTGGGCTGGACAGGAGCGACTTCGGCATGGCATTGCCGGTGAGTGCGGGTACACGCGATCTGGTCCGTGTTCCGCCGCCCACAGCCGTGGATGGTGTCCACGAGCACGAACGTTACGCTGCTGGCGTGGACGGAAAAGTCACGCTGCAGGTTGAGACGCGTTTTTCGGGCTTTGCCGCCGAACAGATGCGTCGGTCGTTGCAGACTCAGGGCAAGGAGGAAATCAACCGCCATTACGCAGACTACTATCGGAAACGCTACGGCGATATTGTGGTAAAGCAGCCCGTGGAAATTCGACAGAACGATGCTGAAAACAGTGTGACGGTGAACGAGGTATACGATTTGTCCAACGCCTGGACGAGCAGTACGCCGGCGTCGCATGTCATGGAAACCTACGCCGACCTTATCGGGTCGCGTGTCAGCTTGCCCAAGACGATGGAACGCACGACACCGCTGGCCATTTCGCATCCATCAGATATCGAGCAAACCGTCGAAGTGGCGCTTCCCAAAGGCTGGCGTTGGCACGGACAAGGCGACTCGAAAACCATCGACGACGCATTTATCCATTACGAAAAAAATGTTCGCGAATCCGACAACGTCGTGCATATATCGCAGCATTACACTTCGCGCGAAGATGCAGCCGATGTAACCGCCGCCAACAAGCACCTGCAACAACTGCGCGGGCTCAATGACATGCTCGGTCAGCGAATGGTGTTTTCCGTCCCCGAACAGGACGCGGAAAAGCAGAGGCGCCAACGCCTGGAGAATGTCATGCGCAACATCATGGACCAGAAAGGCGATACAAAGAATGACAAGCCAGATGACTGACGCGCAATCCAGACTCGGCCATTTGGCGATTCGCCTGGTTACCACCGCGCTTCTTGCAGCAGTCGCGTGCGCAAATGCCTGGTCAGCGGGACCGGCTGACAGGCAATCCCCTGCGGCCGCGTCACGTAGCAGCGACACGGAAATCAAAGTTCTCTGGGATCGCATGCTGGCAACCGGCGATCGCAACAAGATCATGGCCAGTTACGACGTCGTCAACGCACTGGACGACGGCGTGGGTGTTCTGGCTGCCGAAGACTGCCGCAAACAGGCTGCTGCACTCGACGAAGCCATGCAGGTCAATCCTGTAGGCCTTGCCGTCTGGTACGTCGCGTATCTGTGCGCTCAGCAAGTAGGCGATGAAGACGCCGCGGCGCAACGACTGCGGCGGTTTGAAGCACTCGTCAGATATGCCATCGATTCCCTGCCACCCGACCAGGGTACGACACCCATTCGGGTTGTCAGTCCGATTGACGTGAGCGTGTTCATTTCCGCCTCGGGGAATAAACTTCTCTACAAGTTTTACGATCCATTCCAAAGCGAACGCTATCTTCTGCTACGGGTAGGTCTGTGGGATGCACAGCGCAAACGCGAACGATGGTTGAGCTTCGACTTTCTGGACAGCGTCATTCGGCTGTCGCGCGACACAAAATTTGCCGAATTCCCGTTCTTCCGCTACCAGACAGCCGGGGCCGTCCTCAAGAATTTCGCGGAAAGTGATCCGGCTGCAAAAGCAGCATTGGACCTGGTTGGCGCCCTGAACGAGTCCGACCTCGCAAAACGCCTGGCAGCTATCAGCGAATTGGCAAACGGCGGAAATTTCCAGGCAACCATGGCGCTTGCACGCATTTGTCTCGCCGACGATACGGCCCATTGCGAAGCACAAGCCATCGATGCACTCCTGCCACTGGTCGAAGCACACAATGCGCAAGCGATGATTGCGTTGGCGCCCTACTACTACGAAGGGCGCGGCGTCGCGCAAGACGAGCGCGCTGCAAAAAAATTGATCGCGGCCGCAAACGATCGGCTTGGGGATGGCTGGGGCAGCGTCATGTTTGCGATTGGCGCCGGGGACCCGCGTCACGAGGCCGTGAGTCCCGGAGTGCGCGCCGCGCTAGAGGACGCAGCTCATGTCGGCAATCCTGTGGCCGAGGCTACCCTCGCTGCGTTCGCACTTCTCAAAGTGAAAAGTCCAACGCTGCCCCGCGATCTGCTTGAGCAGCTCAAGGACGCGGCGGCGAAAGGCCTTCCCATCGCCCAAAGTGCCTTGGCCGAATTGCTGCTGGCACAAGGAAACACCGAAGAAGGTATTGCCTGGATGCGACGCGCCGCCGAATTGAACTCCGTACCGGCGCAGCTTTCCCTGGCAAGAATCTACGAATCCGGATTGGCCAAAGCCGGGATTGAACGCGACGTGGCGCTATCGCAGCATTGGTACGCACAGGCAGCGACCGGCGGTGATGTTCATTCAATGCTTTTGTTGGGACGGCGCTACCTGCTGGAGCCGGACACGCCGGAAAATCGCCTCAAGGCGCAAGGGTGGTTTCAAAGCGCAAGCATGAAGGGAAACATCGAAGGCTCGTTGGCTCTGGCCGAGGTGTTCCGCAAGGGCAACGGCGGTGATGAGGGCACACCGGCCGACGCGATAGCGATCTATCGCAGTTTGTCCGAGACTCGCAATAGCGCTGCGGCGCGGCGCGCGTGGGCGCAAATGCTGCAGCGGGGGACGCAAGTCCAAAAAGATTTGTATCAAGCGCATCAATTGCTGGCCATCGATGCCGACCGCGGCGACGCAGCCTCGCAATACCAGCTGGGCGCCATGCTCATCGCCGGCGAATTGGGCAAAGGCGTTTTCGCCGAGGGGATGGATTGGATTCGCAAATCGGCCGCGCAGGGAAACTCGGACGCGAAATACTCGCTGGCTGTCGCATTCGAAGAGGGAGAACGCTTCGCCTCCGACCCAACTCAAGTTGCCGATAGCTACGAAAATGCGATGGCCAATGGCGACATCGCCGAAATGCTGCGCTTCGCCAGCATGGCCGCCGAGGGTCGCGGGATGAACAAGAATCCCAGCCTCGCCGACAAACTGTTGCGCAAGGCTGCCGCCAGCGGGAGCAGCGAGGCCATGTGGCGGCTTGGCGACGCCTTTCTGTTTGGCGATGGAGAACCCAAGGATCGATCGCAAGCGATCGACTGGTATCGCAAAAGCGCCGAGGCCAACAACTCGGCGGGAATGCGCGGCCTGGCATCACTGCTGGTTGAAGACAAGGATGCAACAATCCAGGCCGAAGCAATCCAATGGCTGCAGCGCGCCGCGTCGATGGGCAACAGTGTGGCGATGAACGATTTGGGAATCGCGTTTCATTATGGAACAGGCGTCGATAAGGATTATGCCCAGGCCATTGCCTGGTATCAAAAAGCCATCGACGCAGACAATTCCGATGCAATGGCAAACCTGGGATTTCTAAAACTCCAGGATGGAATCCAGAAAAATGTCGTCGAGGCCAGAGTCCTGATCGAGAAGGCCAGCGAGCGCGGCAACGTAAAGGGCACATGCACGCTTGCGACCATGCTGATCGACGGGATTGGCGGGCCCAAAGATACAACGCGCGCATGGACCTTGGTGCAGCGTGCTGCCGATGCCGGCAACTCAACTTGCCAGTTGATGATGGGTCTTGGGTACCGTTACGGAAGGGTGACCGGACAAGACGATTTCCCCAATGCGACAAAATATCTCCATCTTGCTGCCGAACAAGGGGAAGAGGAAGCGCGCGCACAATTGGCGGAAGTTGTCATCAAGCAGTATCCCGATGACGAGGCACGGGTTGCCCAGGCAATGCAGACACTGAGAACGCTCGCGCCGACAAACTCAAGAGCCCGATTCCTGCTGGCAGAGGCATGCATTCTTGGAAACCCGTGGCCTCGCGACGGTGCGTGCGCGCGACAATATTTTGAAAAAGCCGCAAGCGACGAATTTCCCATTGCCGCTTCGCAAATGGGTATGTTGCTTGAGACGGATTTCGGCGGGCCTCGCGATTTGAACGCAGCGGAGAAATGGTTTCGCAAAGCGATTGATGCCGGCATGATCCAGAGTTACTACGAGCTGGGACGGTTGCTCATGCACAAGGGCAACGATTCGGAAGCGATTCAAGATCTGTGGGAATCCGCCTCGTCGGGCAGCAACCAGAGCGCTGCTTACGCGCTGCTGCGCTACTGTCGAGCGCATCACGACTGCGCGATACCTCAAGGCAAACGAACTGAATTGGAAAAGCAGTTGGAAAAAATGACGCCCGGGATGAAAAACAACGTCGCATGGCAACTTGCGGTTGACGTGATGTCCGATGCCCAGGATGCCCGCTATGCCGTAAGCCTAGTTATGTCGTTGCCGCCGAAAGATCGATCCAGTTGGATGCAGTTGGATACACTTGCGGCAGCCTATGCCAGAGCTGGTGACTTCGAAAACGCGGTGGCGACTGAGCAACTTTGCCTTGCTGCCATACCCGAGACCGCTACCCGCAACGAACGGGTAAAGGCGACAGATCGCCTGGAGCGGTATCGCTCGCACAAGACGTGGGACTTACGCTACTAGTTCGATTTCATATCGGATCTGATCACGGACGAGCCGGGTCCTCACCGCAACGGCAACACCAACTTGGCAATACACCCCTGCGCCGGCGCACGGTCATTCAATGTCAGCGTGCCGCCGTGCCCTTCGGCGATCTGGCGTGCGAGCACCAGGCCCACACCCGATCCGCCGGGCTTGGTTGTATAAAAAGGAATAAAGAGATTTTCGGTCGTGCCGAGTCCGGGGCCGTCGTCTTCGATTTCTATCAGCGCGGTGCTGCCGTTAAGGCGCCAGCAGGCACGCACGCTGGCTTGCCGCGGCAGGGCGGCGTCGGCGGCGTTTTTGACGAGGTTGATCAGCGCTTGCTCGAGTTGATCTGGGTCGGCCAGTACCTGCAACGTGCCGGAGTCGGTCACAGTGACGGCCATGCGTTGTTCCAGGCGCACGACGCGGCGTACGACATCGCCCAGATCGATCATGCGTTTGTTCGGCGGCGGCAGGCGCGCGAGCGTGGTGTAGCCGGCCATGAATCGGGTCAGCGCTTCGGCGCGATCGCCAATCACGGCCAATCCGCTGGATGCATCCTCGCGCCAGTCCGGTGGCGGCGAGGTTTGGCCGAGCAGTTTGGCCAGCGTCGCCGTCATCGAGCGGATCGGCGCGAGCGAATTGTTCAACTCGTGACCGAGCACGCGCAGCAGGCGTTGCCAAGCGGCGCGTTCTTCTTCGCGCAGGGCGCGGCTGAGGTCGGTGACGACGAGCAGCTCATGCGGAATGCCGCCTTCGCGGAATCGCGTGCGGCGCAGTTCATATCTGCCGCTGCCGCCCGGAAATGCGCGCTTGCGGATCTGCGTGTCTTCCGGCTCCAGGCAATCGGCGATGCCCAGTTCGTCGGCGGTGCGATTCAGCAATTGTGCCGCGGGGCGACTGAGCAGGCGTTCGCCGGCGGGATTGACCAGTCGCAATTTGCGTGTCGCATCGAAGGTGAAAATGGCGATGTCGGTTGCACCGATCACTTTTGTCAGCAACGCGCTGGTTTCCTCGACGCGATGGCGCTGGTCGCGCAAGGTTTGTGACAGGGTGTTGACCTCCCACACCACTTCGCCGATTGGATCGCCGCGCCGCGAGCGCGAGCCGCGCAGGCTGTAGTCGCCTTCGCGCAAGGCTTCGAGCAGGTTGGACAATGTATACAAAGGATAGATCACCTGATTGCGCAGGCGCACGGCAAGCCACAGCGTCGCCAGTGCCGCGGCCGAGATCAGTATCCAGATCAAGCCCGACGACAAGTCGCGCACAGACAGCACCAGGGCAAGCAGGCAGATGGTCGGCAACGTGACGGCGAGTGCGGAGGCGAAGATGCGCGCATCGTAGGTCCAGCTCCCGAAATAGGGCTGGCGCGTTCGTTCGGGGGTGATGCTCGATGGTGTTTTTCCCGCCATGCAGGCGATTACACCACAGTACGATGCAGCTAGCCCCTCCCGCCAGAGGGAGAGACGAAATCATCCGATCCCCTCTCCCGCCGGCGGGAGAGGGTTGGGGTGAGGGTGGCGCGTGAAGATGCGAAAGCGCTTCAGCAATCTGAAACGCCACCCTCACCCGGCGCTACGCGCGCCGACCTCTCCCGCCAGCGGGAGAGGTGTACCTGGGCAGTGAGGCGCGCACCTAATCCGGCACGCGAATGCCGAACTTTTCCAGGCGCCGGTACAACGCCGCGCGGCTGACGCCAAGCAGTTCGGCCGTCTTCAGGATGTTGCCGGCACAGCGATCGAGTGCGTCGCGGATCATTTCCTGCTCGGCCTCGTCCAGCGTGGCGTGAGTATGGGTGGGGGCTGGCGCGCGCTCGCCGGCCGGTGCCGCTGCGACCTGGGTGAGACTGAAATCCAGGCGCTCGATCACGTCGCTCGTCGCGGTCAGCACGGCGCGTTCGATCACATGCGACAACTCGCGCACATTGCCGGGCCAGGCATAGTTCTCCAGCGCGTTGATGGCCGTGTCGGTCAGGCGCAGCGATCCGCGCTGGTAGCGCCGGCCGCTGCGTGCGAGGAAGGCCTGAGCGATCGGTGCGATGTCCTCGCGGCGATCACGCAGCGGCGGCAGGCGGATCTCGACCGTGTTGAGGCGGAACAACAGATCCTTGCGGAAACGCCCCGCCGCCACTTCCGCACCGAGATCGGCATTCGTTGCTGAGATCAGGCGCACATCAACCTTGGATGTGCGCGACGAACCGACGCGTTCGAATTCGCCGTCTTCCAGGATGCGCAACAGTTTCGCTTGCTGCGAATACGGAATGTTCGCGATTTCATCCAGAAACAAGGTGCCGCCATCGGCGAGCTCGAAGCGGCCGATGCGGTCGGTCTTTGCATCGGTGTAGGCGCCGCGCACGTGGCCGAACATTTCCGACTCGAACACAGTCTCGGCGATGCCGCCCATGTTGACCTTCACTAGCGTCTGTTCCGCGCGTTTTGAATGTTGGTGGATCAATCGCGCGACGACGCCCTTGCCCGTGCCGTTTTCGCCGAGCACGAGTACGTTCGCATCCGACGGCGCGACGCGTTCGATCAGGGTGAGCACCGGCTGCATGGCGCGTGATTGTGCAATGAAGTCTTCGTTCTCGCCTGCGCGCAACAACTGATTTTCCGCAACGAGGCGGCGTTCGCGGCGCAGCGCGGCGCCGAGCGCCATCTGGTTGCGCAACACGCTGACCAGACGCGTGTTGTCCCACGGTTTTTCGATGAAGTCGCCGGCGCCGAGACGCATGGCTTCCACGGCAAGATTGATCGAGCCCCAGGCCGTCATCACCACGACGGGCAAATCCGCATCGAAACGTTTGATCTGCTTGAGCAGGTCGAGCCCTTCCGCGCCGGAGGTGGTGTCGCGCGTGTAGTTCAAGTCGATCAGCGCGACGGAAAATTGTGTACTTTTCAATGCCGCGAGCACACTCGACGGATCACCGGCAGTTTTGCACGTGTGGCCTTCGGACTTGAGCAGCAGGCGCAGCGCCTCGAGCACATCGCGCTGGTCGTCGGCGATCAGGATTGGCAGGCGCGCTTCGGTCATGCGTCAGGCTTGATGGGTGCGAAGACGCCAGTGTAGTCCAGGCACGCCGCCGCAGTCAGGCGGCTTTCGCCTTGAGCCAACCATCCTGCAGCTCGACGACGCGCTGCCCGTAGCGGGCATTGGTTTCGGAATGCGTGACCTGGACGATGGTCGTGCCCTGCCCGTTCAATTCGCTGAGCAGCTCCATGATCGTCTTGCCCTGGGTCGAATGCAGCGCACCGGTGGGCTCGTCAGCGAGCAGCAGGCTCGGCCGCGTGATCACCGCACGCGCCACGGCAACCAGTTGCTGCTGGCCGCCGGACAACTGCTTCGGATACAGGTCTTTTTTCCCGACGATCTGGAAACGGTCGAGCATGTCGGCGACACGCGCCTTGCGTTCAGCAACGGCGACATCGCGATAGCTCAAAGGCAGATCGAGGTTTTCCTGCACCGTCAGATCGTCGATCAAATGGTAATGCTGAAAAATGAAACCGATGTGCTCGCGTTGCAACGGCTGGCGCTGCTTTTGCGCGAGCTTGTGCACGGCCTGTTCACCGAGCCAGTATTCGCCCTGCCAGTCGCCATCCATCAACCCCAGCACATTGAGCAAACTGGTCTTGCCGGAACCCGATGGTCCCATGACGCTGACGAACTCGCCCGCGCCGATTTCCAGGTTGATGTTGCGCAACACCCACGCGCGGCCACCCTGCAGCGGGTAGGATTTTTCCACATTGTTCAAACGTATCATTTTTCCGATTTCCTCATGATTGTTCATTCACGCCGCAACGCGACCATCGGCGCAACACGCAGCGCGCGACACGCCGGCACCGCTGCCGCGGCGACCGCAACCAGAAACAATACGATCGTACTCGCTGTCATTGCGATCGGATCGTTCGCTGATATTCCGTAGAGGACGCCTTGCAGCAAGCGACCGGCGACGAGCACGATTAGGCCGCCCACAGCAACGCCGAGCGCGACGACACCGAGAGTTCTCGTCATGGTCAGGCGCAATACGTGGCGGCGCTGCGCGCCCAACGCAAGCCGCAGGCCGATCTCGGCGGTTCGTTGTCCGACTTCCAGCGCGACCACGCCGAATACGCCGACCGCGGCGAGAACCAGCGCGAGCAATGCGAACATGGCGACAATGCCGGTGCCGAAGCGCGCGCCACCCAGTGCGTTCTGCACCTCCTGGTCCAGCGTCGAAATATTGAACAGGGCAAGATCCGGCTGCACCCGCCAGATTGCTGCGCGCAATGCGGGCAATAGCAGCAGCGGATCGCGCGTGGTGCGGACCACGAGGGTGACATCGCCGAACGGTGTCTGCGTCAACGGTGGAAACGCGGATGGCGCGGCCGGTTCGTTCGGCGACAGCGAGCGCACATCGCCGACGACGCCGATCACTTCGCGTGGCTTGCCCCACAACACGACCTGTTTGCCAATGGGGTCCTCGCCAGGGAAATAACGTCGCGCCGTGGCGTCGTTGATCAGCAATACGAGCGGCGACTCGCCGCTATCGGTGCTGCCGATATCGCGTCCGCGCAGCAGTGGAACACCCAGCGTCTGCAAGTAGCCGGGCGAAACCGGCCGCATTTCCCATTCGTCTTTCGCCGCCTCGCCACCGAGCGCGTCCGCGCGATGCATGCGCGTGGTCCAGTTGCTGCGCAGTGGACGCGCATGTCCCAGCGCCGCGGCGCTTACTCCATCGACGCCACGAATATGTTCCAGCAGGTTGTCGTAGAACTGCGTGGCGGCCGGCCAGCGCGGATACTGCGACGACGACGGCATTGGAAATAGCGCTTTGGGCAGACTCATGCTGATAGCGAGCGTCTGCTCGCTGACTAGCCCCGTGGGAATCTGCGTCATCAGCCACAGACTGCGCAACAGCAAACCGGAGCCCAGTGCGAGTGCCATCGCCAGCGCGACCTGCACACCGACGAGATTTCGCCGCATGCCGGTGCCGCCGGAATGCTGACGTTGCAGGCCGCCCCCGCGCAGGCTTTCCAGGCAGCCGACGCGCAGCAGGGCCAGCACTGGCAGCGTGCTGACGACTGCGGCAAGCGCCACCGACAGCGCGATACCCGGTGCAGCAATACGCAAGTCGAGATTCAAATCGAACAGATCGACGATCTCGGCGGGGCCAAAGGCGCGAAAAAGTTGCAGGGCTATGCGCGTCAGGATTACGCCAACTACACCGCCGGCAGCGCCCAGCACGACGCCCTCGCTCGCCAGCTGCAACACGATGCGGCTGCGTCCCGCACCGATCGCCATGCGCACGGCGAACTCCTGTTGCCGCGTGCTGGCGCGCGCCAGCAGCAGGCTCGCCACATTCACCACCGCGATGGCCAGCAGCAACGCGAACACGCCGCCGAGCAGCAACAGCGGCTCGCGCAGGTTGCGCACCGCATAATCGTGCATGCCCTCTACGCGCACGCCGCGGCCGACGTTGTCGGTTGGATACTGCGCGTCCAGCCGGCCGGCAATCGCATCCATTTCCTGCTGCGCTTGCTGCGCGGTCGCGCCGCTACGCAGACGGCCTATCACCGTCAGCGTATGCACGCCACGTTCTTCCGTGAACCCGCCGAGCGCGCGCTGCAGGGGCGTCCACACGGCGGGCTTGAGCGGCGCACCGGACAGCGCCGGCAGCACGCCGATTACCTCGTGCGCGATTCCGTCGAGCTGGATCATCTTGCCGACGATGCTGCGGTCCGCACCGTAGCGGCGCTGCCACAGCTCCTGGCTCAGCACGACCACGGGTGCGCTGTTCGCCTGATTGTCGCTGTCGCGAATCAAGCGTCCGAACTGCGGCGCAACGCCAAGCATCGGCAGCAGATCCGGGGTCACGGCGAACGCGACGATGCGCTCCGGCTCGCGCTCGGGTTCACTGAGACTGAGTGATTCGCGCGCGTAACCTGCCAGCGCGTCGAACAGCTTCGCCTGCTGCCGCCAATCGCGCAGATCCGGCCATGATGCGCTCTCGCGCGACGTTGCGTTGTGGGCGTCGGTCTCCCAGACGTGCACCAGGCGTGTCGAGTCTGCGTACGGCAACGGCCGCAGCAGGACCGCGTCAAGGACTGCAAAGTACAGGCACGCCGCGCCGATGCCCAGGGCAAGCGTGAGCACGACCGCCAGCGCCGAGCCCGGATGCACGAACAGCCGGCGTAAAGCGCGAAGCAACGCGGCCAGGGCATGCGTGACGAATCGCTCCTGTCTGTTGCGATGATCGGCGTGCACATTATTCATAACGCAGCGCCTCGGTCGGATGCACGCGCAGTGCGCGTCGTGCCGGTACGATCACCGCAACCGCCGCCGCCGCGATCAATACCGACAGCGACAGGATCGCCACCATCGGGTCGCCCGATTCGATGGAATGCAGCGTGGCGGCGAGCCCACGCGCGAGCAGCAAGCCGAGCGCCAGACCCATGCTCAGACCGAGTGCGAGCTGCCAGCCGATGCGACCGAACAGGCTGCGCAGCAACTGGCGCGCGGGCGCGCCAAGCGCACGCCGCACGCCGATCTCGCGCGTGCGCTGACCGACGCTGAAGGCAGTCACGCCGTACAAGCCGGCGGCGGCAAGCACCAGCGCGACCAGGCCGAACAAGCCGAACATCTGCGCAACCATGCGTTCGCCGAACGTGGCTTCGCTGACTACCTCGCCGAAATCGCGCACCCAGTACAGCGGCGTGTCGGCGTCAACTTCGCGCATGATCGCATTCATGCGCGGCGCGAACGCCACAGGGTCGCCGTCGCCGCGCAGACGCACGACCACGCTGGCGAAGCGCGCCGGATCCTGGCGCAACGACGCCAGCACGAGCGGTTTGCGTGTATCACCAGGATTGTCCAGGGTCAGCGGCGCGATCACGCCGATGACCGTGACGGTCGGCCCGTCGGCCACACGCGGGTCGATGCGGAAGCGCCGCCCGACGACAGCGCCGCCATCGGCATAACGTTGCTCGAAAGCCTGATCGACGACCACCACGCGCTCGCCGTTCAGCGCATCGTGCTCATCGAAGAAGCGACCCTTGATCAGACGTAAGCCATAAGTCGACAGGAAATGATCGTCGACCGCGCCGTAACCTACCTGCGGCGGCATGGCATTGCCGTCGAACGTGCTGCCGGCAGGAATCACGTCGCGACTGCTGTTGAATCGCAGCGGCAACACCGTCGCCGCACTCGCATCGATCACCTCGGCATCGCTGCGCAGACGCTCGGTCAGTTTTTCGAATAGACGCGTCTGCTCGGCACCGGTGGGATAGGTGCTGGTGAATAGTCCGACGCGCGACGTGAGCAGGTGCGAGCTGTCGAAGCCGAGGTCGACATGGTCGAGCGCAACGATTCCGCGGATCATCGTACCGACGACGATCAGCAAGGCGCACGACAACGCCACCTCGCCGATCATCAGCAGTTTGCTCAGGCGCGCGAACGAACCGCCCGAGCTTCCGCGCGCGCCGTCGCGCAGCGATCCCGCAACGGCTTCGCGCCCGGCGCGCAACGCCGGCAGCAGACCGGTGACGAGCGCGGTCACGAATGCGGCAGCCACGACCAGCAACACGACGTTGAGATCCAGCTCGAAACGCAGCCAGCGCGGCGGCCCGTTCGGCGATTGCCGCAGCACTGCAGCCTGCCAGGCCATGCCCGCATTCGCCAGCGGCAACGCAATGGCGGTAGCGATCAGCGACAACAGCAGACTCTGCACGAACAGATGCGCCGCGATGCGTCCACGGCTGGCGCCGAGCGCCACACGGATCGCCAGTTCCTGGCGCCGGCTGAGCGTGCGCAGCAGCAACAGATTCGCCGCATTCGCACAGGCCACCAGCAGCACGATGAATACCGCGCCAAGCATGATGTCGAGCACGGCGCGCGTGACCTTGTTGACGCTCAAGTAAGCGAGCGGCTCGATGCCGACGCGCAAACCGCGGAAGCGATCGGCATCCGCGTGCGCGGCATCGCCAAGCCAGCGCTCGGCCGCCGCCTGCACCATCGCGTCGGTCACGCCATCGTTGCGACGCACGACCGCGGCGTAGGCCTCATCGGTCGCCGGATTCGCATCTTCGCTCAGCGTCGCGGGAATCCACAGCACTTCGCGATACGGATAGCTTAGATTCTCCGGCATCACGCCAACGACCGTGCCGACGCGCGCATTCACCCGCACCTGGCGACCGATGATATTCGGATCGCCACCGTAACGGCTGTGCCACAGATCATAGGAAAGCAGCACCACGGCCGGCGCGCCGGAACGCTCGTCGCCGGTATTGAAATCGCGCCCCAGCAACGGCGCGACGCCGAGCACATGCCACAGGTTGGCGCTGATCATCCCGCCGTCGAAACGCTCGGGATGACCGAGGTCGCTCAGGTTCACTGTCGCCGACTCGAAGCCCGCGACTTCGCCGCTGCCGGCAAGCTGTCGGCGCAACTGCACTAGGTCGCGCCCGGCAACATCGTCCAGGTGACCGTTGCTGTTGCTGTCCCCCACGCCCAGATGCAACAGCCGGTCGGGCTGCGGAAACGGCAACGGTCGCAGCACGAAACCGTTGATCATCACCAGCATGAAGATCACGCAGGCAAGACCCGATGCGAGCACACCCACCACGAGCGCGGAAAACCAGACGCGTGCGAACACGGCGCGCAGCGCATGCCTCAGTTCATGTATCAACGCAGAAAACATGGATTGCCTCCCCAAGATCGTGAATTCAATCGTGAACTTCATTCGTGGCGCAGCGCCTCGATCGGATTGACGCGCGACGCGCGCCAGGCCGGCACGCCGCACGCGACCAGACTGACGACGACGAGCAAGCTGCCAACTGCGAGCAACGTGACCGGATCGAACGCACCCACCTGATACAGGCGCGCACTCAGCAGCCGCGCCAATGCATAGGCCAACGGCAGCGACAGCAACAGACCGGTGAGGATCAGGCGCGTGCCTTGCAGCAGCACGCTTTTGAGCACGCCGCTGCCGGAAGCACCGAGCGCCATGCGCACGCCGAACTCGGTCGTGCGCACGCGCACCGAATAGGCAAGCACTGCGTACAGGCCGATCGCCGCCAGCGTCAGCGCCATCGCACCGAGCAGTTCGAGCAAGGTGTTCAGGCGCAACCGGTCGCGCAGCGTGCGTTGGATCCATTCGCGCATGCTGAAGGTCTCCGCGAGTTTCGCTTGCGGCGCAATCTCGCGCACGAGTTGCTTGAGCGGCTCGGCGAGTGCGGCCGGATCGGACTTGCTGCGCACCAACAACATCGGGCCGAGCGGCGCCTCCTGCGGCAGATAGATCGTTGGCCGCTCGGTATGCTCATCGAGCGAACGCTGCTTGACCGTGGCGGCTACACCGATGATGGTGTACTCGCGCATCGCATCCTTATTTTGTTCGCCGATCTTGAATTTCAGTCCCAGCGGATCGCGGTCGGCGCAATAGCGCTGCACGAAGTCGGCGTCGACGATGACAACAGACGCATCGCTGCGCGTTTCCTCGGCGAGGAAATTCCTGCCACGGATCAGCGGCAAGCCGAGCGCGGCGAAATAGTTTTCGCTGGCGAACACGTTGCGCGCGACCGGCTGCGCGCTTTGTTCGACGTCGGGTGCCCCCGGAGGCAAGAAATTGCTGGCGCTGTCGCTGGTACCGAACGGCGCCATGCTGCCGACGCCGACCACGCTGACGCCCGGCAACGCCTGCGCGCGTTCTACCATTGCGCGCACATTCGCTTTCACCCGTTGCTGGTCCGCTTCACTGGCGCGTGCATCGATCTTGAAGTCGACTGCCGCCATCAGCAGATGATCGCGATCGAAGCCGACGTCCTCGCTCAACAGCCGTTGCGAACTGCGCAGCAACAGCCCGGTACCGACCAGCAGCGATGCAGTCAGCGCGATCTGGCCGACCAGCAAGGCCTGGCGCACGCGCTGCGCGCGGCCGCCAACCGTCTGGCGAGCCCCGCCCTGCTTGATCGCCTCGTATACATTGCGACGTTGCAGTGCCGCCCCCGCCAATGTCATTGCCAGCGCAACTGCCGTTGCCAGAACGAGAATGAACACGAGCGTCGCCGCATCGACGCCGATGCCTTGCGGCGCATCCAGCGGCAACAGCTCGAAGCTCGCCATCAGCGTCAATCCAGCGGGCAGCAAGGCAACGCCGAGCAGCGCGGCGGCGGCGCACAGGCATATCGTTTCCGCGATGATCTGGCGCACCAGGCGTCCGCCGCTCGCACCGAGCGCTTCAAGCAAGGCCGCTTCGTGGCGTCGCGTGAGCAGGCGCGCAATGTATAAATTGCACACATTGGCGGCAGTGACCAGCAACACCAGCAGCACCGCCAGTAACATCAGGTTCAGGGCGGACTGGCGCTGCTCGAGCCAGATCGAGCGCAGCGGCTTGACGCTCGCCTTGAAGCCGGTGACTTCGAGTATCTCCTTCAAGCCATCCATGTCATGCGCAACCGCAGAGATTTCACCGGTGGCGTCGGCCGCGACACTGCCCGGCTTCAGGCGCCCAACTGCCATCAGGTCGCTGAAATTGCCGGCTGCCGCCGTGGTGCGGCTTTGTTCGGTGAAGATGAGTGGTGTCCAGACTTGGGGCCGCTTGCGCAGAAAGTTGAATCCGCGCGGCAGCACACCGACGATGCGCACATCCTTCGCATCCAGACGCAACGTCCGCCCGACCGCATCGGCCGAACCGGCAAAGCGCCCCTGCCAGGTGTCCCAGTCGAGCATCGCGACCGGCGCCGCACCTTGCCGCGCGTCTTCGTCGTTGAGCAGTCGTCCCACTGCCGCGCCGATGCCGAGCACGCCGAACAAATGCGGCTGCACGAGTGCGACGCGCATCGTTGCCGACGAATCCGGATCACTCTCGTCATGCACTTCGTGCGCGTTCTCGTGATACGCGGCGAGATCGTCCAGCGTCTTGGATTGCGCGGCAATGCGCTCGTAGTACGGCACCGACACGCCGAGATTGAAATCGACGTTCATGCTGCTGAAGCGCGTGTCGATCGTCACCAGTTGTTCGGCGTGCGCGAACGGCAGCGGTTTGTACATCAACCCATAGAGCACGCCGAACACGCCGGCAGTCGCGCCCAGCGCGAGTCCGAGCAGCGCGATGACCGTAACGCTGAAGCCAGCGCTGCGTGACAGACGGCGCAAGGCAAACCCAAGATCGTGAAACATCATGGCGCTCCTTATTCGTGGCGCAGTGCTTCGATCGGATCGACGCGTGCTGCACGCCGCGCCGGCAGATAGCAGGCCAACAGCGCGGTCGCCGCAAGTACCACGACAACCGTTATCAGCGTGATCGGGTCGATGATGCCGACGCCGAAAAGCTGCGCCTTCATCAATTGGGAGAGCGCCAGCGAACCGGCCAGGCCGATGCCCAGACCAATACCGGTCAGACGCGCGCCGTCGCGCAGCACGAGTTTGAGTATGTCGCGGCGATTGGCGCCGATCGACATGCGCACACCCAGTTCGCCGGTGCGGCTGGCCACCGAGAACGCGAGCACGCCGTAGATGCCGATTGCCGAAAGCACGAGCGCGACGGCGGCGAACAGCAACAGCAGCAGCATCGGCGTGCGCCGGTCGTCGAGCGAGGTGTGGATGCGCTCTTCCATCGACTGGATATCGAAGATCGGCTGTTCCGGATCGATCTTCAGCAACGCTTCCCGCAGCGGCGTCACCAGGGTGCTCGGCGCCAGCGCGGTTCGCACCGCGAGCGTCGACGAACGTTCCGGTTCCTGTTGATAGTAGTAGTAGTACGTTTCCTTGTTCGTCAGTTCGTAAAGCCTGTTGCGCTTGACCGCGCCGACGACGCCGACGATGGTGTACCACGGTCCCTTTTGATGATCGCTCTGGGTGATGCGCTTGCCGAGCGGACTGGTGTTGGGAAAGTACTTCTTCGCCAGCACGTCATCGATGACCATGACCTTCTCGGCCGTGGCTGAATCGCTGGGCGCAAACCAGCGGCCCTGGATCAGCGGAATCTGCATGGTCTTGAAGAAATCCTCGTCGACGACCTGGACATATCCGTGCGGCTCTGCTTCGCCTGCTGCGATATTGAGACCTTCGATGAAGTACGAACCTGAAGAATTGTTGTTGCTGAAGGGCATGGAACTCACGGTGCCTGCAGACTTGACTCCGGGCAATGCGCGCACTTGCGCGAGCGTGCGTTCGTAGAATTGTGCGACTTCGGGATTTTCCTTGTAGCGATTCTTCGGCAGATCCACGCGCACACTCAGCACGCGGTCGGTGTTGAAGCCGGGGCTCGCCTCCTGCAGGCGCATGAAGCTGCGGATCAGCAGTCCGGCGCCGGCAAGCAGGGTCACCGCCAGCGCCATCTGCACGACGACGAGCACGCGGCGCGTCGCCCGCGCCGAACGGCTGCCGCCACTGCCGCGCCCGCCTTCCTTCAACACTTCGTAAGGCCGCGCGCGCCACAGCGCGATGACCGGGAACAGTCCGAACACGATGCCCGTCGCCAGGGCCAGCACCAGCGTGAATACGACGACCGACATGTCGAGACCCACGTCGAAGCCTCGGGTACCGCCGTCCATCCCCAATAGCCGGATCAACTGCACGCACCAGTGCGCCACGACCAGGCCAACGGCCGCGCCGGCAATTGCCAGCAGCATGCTTTCGGCGAGCAGCTGGCGCGCGATGCGTCCACGCCCTGCGCCCAATGCGGTACGTACCGACAATTCCTTCTGCCGCGCCGAGACGCGGGTGAGCATCAGATTGGCAACGTTCGCGCACGCGATCAGCAGCACGAATGCGACAACCGCCTGCAGCAGCAACAGCACCGGTTTCAGTTCGCCAACCCACCGATCGCGCAAGCTCTTGGCGCGCCCGGTGAAGCCGGAACTCTCGATGAATTTCTTGAAGCCCAATCCATCGGCCGTGCCGCTTGAGCCGATGCGCTCCGCGTTTGCGTGCACGATCGCGTCGAACTGCGCATTGAGCTGCGTGGTGCTGGCACCGGGTTTCAGGCGCCCGACGGATTCGGAATATTCGCGGCCGCGCTCGTCGTCGGTCTTGTCTTTCGGCGTGAACGCGAACGGCACCCAGATCTGGGTGGTGCGGTTGGGAAAAGCAAAGCTCGCGTTCATCACGCCGATGACGCGGTAGTTTTCGCCATTCAGGCGAATGTCGCGACCGACGATGCTTTTATCGGCCGCAAACTGGTTTCTCCAGAACGCATCGCTAAGCACGACGACATGTTCGTGACCGGGCTCCGCTTCGTCCGTAGTGAAGACTCGCCCGATTGCCGGATTGACTTTCAGCGTCGTGAACAGCGACGGCGAGGCGACGATGCCGACCAGGCGTTGCGGCGCGCCCTGTTCGGCAAGGTTGAAACTCGCATCGTGATAGATCGACAGGTCTTCCAATCCTTCGGCTTGCGCGCGTCGATCCAGATAGTCTGGAATCGAGGAACCGGCATATTCCAGGTTCATCGTCGGATAGGTGTTGTAAACGTACACCAGGCGTTCGCCGTCCGGATAAGGCAGGGGTCGCAGCAGCAGCCCGTTGATCACGCTGAAGATCGCACTGTTGGCACCGATGCCGAGGGCGAGCGTGAGCACGGCCGCGAGCGCGAAGCCGGGCTTGGCCAACAACATGCGCAGGCCGTAGCGCAGGTCCTGGAACAGATGAGTAAGCATCGGAAGCTCCTATTCGTGACGCAATGCTTCAATCGGATCGACCCGCGCCGCACGCCGCGCGGGCAGGTAGCAGGCGAGCAATCCGATCAAGGCGAATACAAGAACAACGGCCGCCAGACTCAGCGGATCGATGCTGTCGACGCCGAACAGACGGCTGCGCAACAAGCGGCCGAGCAGCATCGCGCAAACGACGCCGAGGGCCAGTCCCGTTCCGATCAGGCGCCCGCCGTCGGCAAGCACCAGCTGCAGCACGCGTGATCCGGTCGCCCCGAGCGCCAGGCGCACGCCGATTTCGCCACTGCGCTGGGCGACGCTGAAAGCCAGTACGCCGTAGATGCCGATGGCCGCGAGCAGCAAGGCGACGGCGGCGAACAGTCCGAGCAGTTGCAGCGGAACGCGCCGACCGGTGAGCGAGATATGCAGACGTTCATCGAGCGCGCCGATGTTGAACAACGGTTGCTCGGGATCGACCGTGCGCACCGCTGCGCGCAGCGTCGGTGCAGTCACCACGGCGCCGTCGGCGACGTGCAGCGCGAGATAGATGCTGCTTTGCGGCTGCACGGCCAGGTTGAAATAAAATGTCTCCTGGCTGCCCTTTGCGGTCAGGTCGTAATTCTTCACGCCGCCGACCACGCCGACGATCGTATACGGCTCGGTTTCATCGGTGCCGCCGCCCAAAAAGATTCGCTGCCCGATCGCGTCACTGTTGGGAAAATATTTGTGTTCGAAGACCGTGTCGATGACGATGGATTTTGCCTGCGTGTCCCAATCGGCTCGCGTGAACGTGCGTCCGCGCAGCATCGGGATTCCCATCGTCTTGAAATAGTCCTCGTCGACGCTGCGGCGTGCGGCATGCGGTATTTGACCGCCGCTCTCGCGCCCGGCGATGCGGAACATGATTCCGGCATTGGCGCCGGTGAACGGCATCACCGTCGTCGCACCGGCCGCACTCACGCCGGGCACGTTGCGCACCGCATCCAGGATCGAGCGCAGGTCGCGCGCCTGTGCGGCGGCATCGGGATACTTTGCGGGCGGCAAAGTGAGTGCAGCGATCTGCACATTGCTGCTCGCAAACCCGGGATTGGTTTGTGCGGCATTGCCGAAGCTGCGCAGCAGCAGACCAGCACCGGCGAGCAACGCGATCGCGAGCGCGATCTGCACTACGGCCAAGGTGCGCCGCAGGCGTCGCACTGCCTGCCCGCCACCGCCGAAGCGGCCGGACTCACGCAACAGCGCCTGCGGTCGCAACGTGATCACGGAAAATGCCGGCAGCAATCCAAAGACCACGCTGGCCAGGAGAGAGACTCCAAACAGGAAGGCAAGCACGCGGCCGTCGACGCCGAACGCAACCCAGTTCGGCAGCAGGCCGGAACTTGCCACCAGTTTCACGCCGACGAAAGCCACCGCGTAGCCGAGCGCACCACCGATGATGGCCAGCAGCAATGCCTCGGCCAGCAACTGACGCACGATGCTCGCGCGGCTGGCGCCCAACGCGGTGCGCACCGCCAGTTCTCCATAGCGCGCCGTGAGCCGCGTCAGCAGCAGGTTCGCGACATTCGCACAGGCAATGAGCAACACCAGCGCCACCGCGGCCTGCAGCAGCAGCAACTCGCGTGCGTTGTTGCCCGACAACTGTTCGCGCAGCGGCCGCGCGCCAAAGCCGAATCCCGACTCCACGATGCTCTTGTAGTTCTCGTTGTCACCTAGGCGCTCGACGTTGTGTCGAACCATGACGGCAAGTTGCTCTGCGACCTGCGCCGTTGTCGCGCCTGGCGCCAGCCGCGCCACGATCGCCGAGTAGTTGACGAAGTGGTCCTGGGCCAGGTCTTCGGCGCTGAAGGTAAACGGCACCAGGAATTGGACGTCGGCGTTCGGGAACATGAAGCCTGACGGCATCACCCCGATCACGCGATAGCTTTCTGCATCCAGATGCAGATCGCGGCCGACGATTTGCGCATCGGCGTTGAAGCGGTTGCGCCACAGCGAATCGCTCAACACGACGACGCGATCATGCCCGGCTACGGCTTCGCCTGCCTCGAACGTTCTGCCCAGCGCCGCACTCACGCCCAGCGTCGAAAACAGCGATGCCGTCGCGCGCAGACCGCGCAGACGTTCCGGCGCGCCGCCATCGACAAGATTGAAACTGGCATCGGTGTAAAGCGCGCTGTCGGCCAGCGCCGGTATCGCCGCGCGCTCGTCGATGTAGTCGGGAATCGACACGGCGTCCGCGCCGCCACCCTGTTTGAAATTGGTGGCGTAGATGTCAACCAACTGGTCCGCGTCGCGGTAAGGCAAGGGGCTCAGATACACGCCGTCGATCAAGGTGAACACGAGCGTGTTCGCGCCAATCCCCAGCGCCAGGGTCAGCACCGCAACCAGGGTGAATCCCGGCTTGGCGAGCAACAAGCGCGATCCGTAGCGCAGATCCTGAAAGAATTGACTGAGCATGTGATTCTCCTATTGCTCGCGCAAAGCCTGGATGGGATCGACTCGTGACGCGCGGCGCGCCGGAAAATAACTGGCCGCTGCGCAAACGCCGATGACGCCGACGAGCACGCTAAGCAATGCCGTGGATTCGATCGCGGAGACGCCGAACAGAAGACTGCGCAGAGCGACCGCCGCGGCGACCGCACCGGCAAGGCCAATGGCGCTGCCGCACAAACCCAAGAGCAGCCCTTGGCCCAACACGGCGCGCAACATCGTTGCGGGTCTGGCGCCGAGTGCCATGCGCACGGCCAGTTCGCGGCGCCGACGCCCGACGACGTAGGACAACACGCCAAAAATTCCCACTGCGGCAATGCATGTGGCCAATGCCGCAAACGCCGCCAGAAGCACCGACAGCAGTCGCGGGCGCTGCAACACATCGTCCAGTGCCGAACGCATCGCGAGCATGTTGGCCAGCGGCAGTTGCGCATCGACACTGTGCACTGCGCTGCGCAGACTCTGGAACATCGTCGATGCGGGCACCTGCGTGCGCACCAGAATTGTAAAGCTGCTGCGATCGAATTCCTTTGTGGATACGTATACTGCGGGCTGCGGTTCCTGCCAAAGCTTGCCGTGGCGGACATTGCCGACGACCCCGACGATTTCCAAATCCGTCATGTTGGCGCCGCTGCCGAAACGCAGACGCTGTCCTACCGCATCCTTGCCCGGCCAGTAGCGCTCCGCCAGAGCTCGATTGACGACGATTTCATGGCGTGCGTCCGACGCAGCCGGATTCAAATCCCTACCGCGCACGAAGGGAATGCCAAGAGTCTGAAAATAACCCGCCGTCACGATCAGCGCGCCGAAGTCCGGGTTGACCGCAACTTCGGGTCGATCGGTCATGGTGAAGCCGTAGTGTTCGCCGGTTTCACCCAGCGGAAACGTTTTGGCTCCCGCCGCCGAGATGACGCCGGGCAAGGCGCGTACCTGCTCCAGTATTGCGTTGCGCGTCTGCTCGCGCGCGCCGGCGACGTCGTAGCGGCGGCCTTCAAACTTGATGTTGAAACTGAGCATGTCCGCGGTCTGCATGCCCGGGTCGACCTGCGCCAGCCGTGACAAGCTGGTAAATGTAAGCAAGGCGGCATACAGCAGCATGCTGACCAGGCCGACCTGAATCACGACCAGCGTCGTACGCAAGCGACCGCCGCTGCGACTGTCGTCGCCACTGCGCGTGCTCATCTTCAATGCGCCGTGCAAATCCCCTGCGGCCGACCTCAATGCCGGAAGCAGCCCGCAACCCAGGGAAACCAGCACGCACAACAGTGCTACGCCGGCAAGCATCCACGGATCCACGCTGATGTCCATGGCGCGCGGAAGCAATCCGGCGCTGCTCATTGCGAATATGCGTATCGCCAAGAGCGCCAGAGGCACGCCGAGCAGGCCACCCGCAAGCGCGAGCAGCAGGGATTCCAGCAGCAAATGGCGCAGCATGCGACTGCGTCGCGCACCCAGTACGCTGCGCAAGGCGAACTCCTGCGTACGCGCACTGCTTCGCGCCAGCAAGGCGCTGGCGACATTCACGCACGCCGTCGCCAGCACCAGCGCCGCAGCGAGAAAACTCAGCAGCAACGCCGATCGCGCATTGCCGACAATCGCTTCCTGCAGCTCGACCAGACTGCTATGTCCCCAGCCTTCGTTGCTTTCGCGATAGTCGTTTTCGAGGCGGCCAAGGACGCGATCAATATCGCTGCGGGCGTTGTCCGCGGTAAATCCGGGAGCCATCCGCCCGACCACGTCGAGCCAGCGCACGCCGCGCAAGTGCGGAACCTTGGCTTCCGTCATGAACGATAGAGGCAGCCAGATTTGGACGCGCGCAGCCGGGAATGCGAAATTGTCCGGCATCACGCCGATCACGCTGTACGCATCCCCGTCGATCGACAGCGTGCGGCCGAGCACCGCCGGATCAGCGCTGAAAAATTTCTGCCAGGTCGCATGGCTCAGCACCACCGCGCGATCACCGCCGGGTTTTGATTCGTTCACCGAAAAGGTGCGCCCGAGCAACGGATTCATTGCAAATACGGAAAAGAAATCTTGCGATACGACTGCCGTGTCCAATTGTTCCGGACCGTTGTTGAACGTGACGTTCGTCGTACTCTGATCGGGCCAGAACATGTACGCCGCAAGCGCAGACAAGCTCCTGCTATCGGCCTTGAGGTCGTCGAAGTCCTGCGGCGAAAACGCGCCGAACACCGGACCGCGTTCCGCGCTGAGATGGCCGATGTGCAGCAAACGGTCCGGTTCGGTGTATGGCAGCGGCTGCAGGACGACGGCACGCACGACATTGAACAGCGCAGTCGTCGCCCCGATGCCCAGGGTCAGCGTGAGCACCACCATCAGGGTGAAACCCGGCGTGCGCAGCAGGTTTCGCACGGCGAAGCGAAGGTCAGAGAGTATGCCGTTCATCGAGTTCGTCCTGTTCAACCTATTCGTAGCGCAGCGCGACCGTCGGCGCGATCCGCAATGCGCGCCAGGCCGGACCGATCGACGCCAGCATCACCACGGCCGACAAGGCCACTCCCACGGCGACAAAACTCAGCAGGTCGTGCTGACTGATTCCGACCAGTTCGCTCGCCAGCATGCGGCCCCAGAGCAGCGCGGCGGGAATGCCGATGAGCATGCCGTACGCGGCGTAGCTGGCGCTGCGGCGCAAGACCCAGCGCAGCACACTCGCGTTGCTCGCGCCGAGCGCGCGGCGCAAACCCAGCGCCTGGGTCTGTTGCGCAATCGTGTACGACACCACGCCGTAAATACCGATCGCGGCGAGGCCGAGTGCGGTGAACGCAAACAGTGCAAACAGGGTCAACGTCAGACGGCGCCGCGCCAGCGTGTCGGCAATCCGTTGCTGCAAGGGCGCAACGGCGTAAACCGGCACTGCCGGATCGATGGCACGCACGGCCGACCGCACCGACGCGGCAACGGCTTCTGCCGCCAACGGCGCACGAATCAGCAACGTCACGGGATCGGCGGGTTGCTGCGCATGCGGGATGTACGCCTGGGGTGTCAGCGCGACATCCAGTCCGTATTGGCGCACGTCACCGACGATGCCCACGATCGTTGCCCACGGCGCCTTCTCGTCGCGGCCGCCCAACTGGATCTGCTTGCCGATCGCGTCTTCGTGCGGCCATAGGGTCTGCGCGAGCGTGTCACTGACTACTGCAACCGGTGCGCTGTCGGCGCGATCGGCTGCGCTGAAATCGCGGCCGCGCAAAAGTGGAATATGCAGCGTCGCGAAATAACCGGTGCTGACGAAATAGCGATCGACTTCCGGTGCTTCCTGTCCCGCAATCGGCCGATCCTTGATATGAAAACCGGCGCGGTCGTAGTTGCCGGACATCGGCAGCGACGAAACGACGCTGGCGTCGGAGACGCCCGGCGCTGCGCGCATCTGCTCGAGCAACTGCTCGTAGAAGCGGCGCACTTGCGCGGGTTCCGAATAGCGCGGTCCGATCGTGGAGACATTCAGGCCGACGACATCGTGGGGATCGAATCCCGGCTCCACGCTCAGCAGTCCCGCAAAACTGCGCATCACCAGGGCCGCACCGACCGCCAATACGAACGCGAGCACGATCTGCGAGACCACCAGGATCGCCTGCAGGCGCATCGAACTGCTGCTGCCGGTGGCACGCGCGCCCGACTTGAGCGCTTCGTCCAGGCGGAAGCGCGACGAGCGCAGTGCCGGCCACAGGCCCGTGAGCAAAGTGACGAGGACGCTGAGTACTGCGGCGAACACCAACGCATACGGATCGAGCGTGACTGTCTCGAGCCGGGCGACCGAAGCGCTGCCGAAATTCGCCAGGGCGCGCACGCCGACAAAGGCGAACAGCACACCGAACACACCGCCGCCGATCGCCACGATCGCGGACTCTGCCAAGAGCAGTTTCGCCAGGCGTGTCCGCCGCGCGCCGAGTGCACTGCGTACCGCAAGCTCGCGCAGGCGACCTTGCGCACGCACCAGCACCAGATTCCCCACATCAACACACGCGATCAGCAACACCAGACCCGCGGCAGCGAGCAGCAGCCACAATGCTTTCGGTGCGTCGCCGATGAGCGTGGCCTGCAGCGATGTGGCGACGAAGCGCATCGCCTTTGGATACTTGTCGGGATAGTCGTGGATTTCGCGCTGAGCGAGCGCGTCGAGTTCGGCGCGCACGCCGCGCAGTTCGACATTGGGTTGCAAGCGCGCCACGGCCTGAAGATGCAGGCAATCGCGGCACGCCGATTCATCGCTCAGACGGTAGCCCAGCGGCAGCCAGATTTCCGGGACGCCGGAAACATTGCCGTAGAACGCGGGCTTGAACTCGGACGGCAACACGCCGACGACCGTGCGATCGCGGCCGTTGATCGTCACCTTGCGGCCGACGATCGCGGGGTCGGCGCCGAACTGGCGTTGCCACAGACCGTTGCTCAGCACGACGACATCGTGCTGGCCGGATTGATCTTCTTCCACGCTGAATGTGCGTCCCAGGATTGGAGCGGTGCCGAGCACGGAGAAAAACTGCGGGCTCACGCGCATGCCGGTGACGAGATTTGCATCGCCGTTGCCGGAAATACTGGCCTGCCAATCGGCGAATACGGCAATCGCGGAAATGCTGTGCAGTTGTTGCTGCCAATCCACGAACGTCGTGTAGCCAACGTTGACCGGATTGCGTTCTGCCTCCGAGTTGCCCTGTGCCAGCGTGATCAATTGTTCCGGATGCGGATACGGTAGCGGATCGAGAATCACCGCTTTGACCACGCTGAAGATCGCCGTGTTGGCGCCGATCCCCAGCGCCAGCGTCAACACTGCGGCAAGCATGAATCCGGGTTTGGCCAGCAGCACGCGCAAACCGAAGCGCAAATCCTGCAGCATGGTGTTCGACATGATTTACCCCGCTCGGCTGATGTCGCGAAATCGCCCCTGGTTCACAAAGCCTGGTTCACGAAGGCTTGCTCACGAAGGCTTGCGTTCGAAGCGCTTGTCTTCCTCCTGGCGCAAGCGGTGCATCGTCGCCTCATCGACAACGCGGCCGTCGAACATGAAAATCTTGCGCTGGGCGAAATCCGCGTAGCGCGGATCGTGGGTGACCACACAGATCGATGCGCCGCCCTTGTGCAATTCGTCGAGCAGGTCCATCACCGCTTCGCCGTTTTTCGAATCCAGGTTTCCGGTCGGTTCGTCGGCGAGCAGGATCGAGGGCTTGCCGACCAAGGCACGCGCTACCGCAACACGCTGCTGCTGACCGCCGGACAATTGCGCCGGATAATGCTTGAGCCGGTGCGCCATGCCGACGCGCTCCAGCGCCTGGATCACCGCGTCGCGGCGCTCGGCCTTGGGCATGCCGTCGCGGTAGGTCAGCGGCAATTCCACGTTCTCGAACACGCTCAGGTCGCCGATCAGGTTGAATGCCTGGAAGATGAAACCGATCTCGCGGTTGCGGATGCGCGCACGCTCGTTCGCGCCGATGTCCTCCACCGCGGTGCCGTTGAGCTGGTACTTGCCTTCGGTCGGACTGTCGAGCAATCCGAGAATCGACAACAATGTGGACTTGCCGCAACCGGACGGCCCGGAAATCGAGACGTATTCGCCGGGAAAAATGGAAAAATGGACACCGGCCAGCGCATGCGTTTCCACTTCGTCGGTGAAGAACACCTTCTTGATGTCAGTGAGCGAGATCAGGGCCTGGCTTTGGTTATTCATGGGATTGTCTCAAGGTCGTGTGTCGTTGGATGCGGAATGCGCCGATTCAGTTGAGCCGATTCAGTTGATTGGCGTGACATTTAATTTAGGCTGATTCAATTGAGCCTGATGCGGTCGTACGCGTCCCAGGCCGACGTATCGGAAAGCACGACCTGATCGCCCTCTTTCAAGCCCTGGGTGATTTCAATCAGATTCACCGAACTGCGTCCCAGACGCACCGGGATGCGATTGGCGCTGCCGTCGGCCGCGTTCACCCGGAACAGACGCACTTCCGAATTCGGTTGGCCGAATGCCGGGCGGCCGACATACAGCACATTGGCCAGGCGTTCGATTTCAATCGTGCCGTCGACACTCAGGTCCGGACGCGCACCCGGCGGAAGCTCACCGGTCAGATCGACATCGACTTGCACGGTGCCGTTCTGCACTGCCGGATCAATGCGTTCAACATTGCCGGCGACGATGCCGTTGCGCGTGTCGACGTTGACCTTCTGCCCGATCTGCACATCCTTGGCCTGGGTTTCGGCGATGCGCAATTCCGCGCGCAATACATCGGGTCTGGCGACGCGCGCGAGATTGACGCCGGCCAACACCTGCTGACCCTCCTGCACCGGAACCTGTTGCAGCACGCCGGTGATGCCGGCCTTCAATTTCAATGCGTCGACCTGACGCTGACGCAGCGCGAGCGTGGTTGAAAGCTGCTTCAGGCGCGTGCTGTCCGCATCGATCTGCGCACGCACCGAATCCTGCGATTTTGCGATGCGCTCTTTTTCGATCTCGAGGCGTACCTTGCGCTGATCGGCGGTGAGCTGGATCTGGCGGTACTGGATCGATGGGATCACGCCCTTCTTTGCCAGTTCCTGTTTCGCTTCGGCTTCCAGGCGCGCCGACTCGTAGTCCGATTGCACCTGGGCAAAGTTCGCCTTCTGATCGAGCAACTGGTTTTCCAGCGACATCTTCTTGGCCGCGTTATCGGCGCGCGCCGCGGCGACAGCGGACGCCGCGCTCGCCAATTGTTCCTGGACTTCCGGATTGGATAATTCCAGCAGCACCGTATCGGCCTGCACCTGCGCGCCCGGTTTGACCACGATGCGCTCGACATGCGCGCTGGTTTCGGCGGTAATCCAGCGGATCTCCTTCGGCACCAGGGTGCCGGGGCCACGCACTTCGCGCAGCATCTCGCCGCGCTTGACCGTGTCCAGCCACACGCTCGACCGCTCCACTTGCGGTGCGGCCGGCTTCAATCGCGCCACGCCCACCGTCGCCGCCAGCAGGAGGACGCCGACTCCCGCACCGATCAACCATTGTCGTCGGCGTTTCTTGATCTTCAAATCGTCGCGCTTGATATCCATGGGGCATGCAGAGCACGCCCTGTGCCAACCGGCAGCTCACGGACAAGTCAGTGTTTTAGCTGGATGTTTTCTGGCGTGCGCGCGAGGCGCCCCATCGGCACTGTTCGTTTCCGAACACGATTTCACGGGATCGAACACCCAGCTTGGCGCGGCGCCGGTGTAGACCTGGCGCCCCGCCACATGATGCGTTCAGTGCATCGCGGAAGACACCAGTTCGAGGCGGGTGGCGCCGGCGTCGAGCAGCGGCGCCAATTCGTAGACGTTGCGATATCCATAGGTATACAAAGCGATATACGTCGACAAATTAAGCGACGCCTTGGCCATCTTGGTCGGGAAGGCCTCCTGATTGTTGCTGAAGTTGTTGTTGCAATAGATCAGGATGCGCGCGTCCTTGTCGGGAAACATTTCCGCGAGTTTGGCCACGGTGATATCCGAGAAACTCAAGTTTACTGCGCCCTTCACATGCA
>JBBRTT010000038.1:0-38137 GCA_038244165.1 Lysobacterales bacterium
AAAAGTGGTGGCCGGGGACGGAATCGAACCGCCGACACGGGGATTTTCAATCCCCTGCTCTACCAACTGAGCTACCCGGCCGTATTCTGCGGTGGGCGAATGCCACTGCGAAGGGTCGCGTATTAAATCGGCTTGGCCGCGGCGAGTCAAGCGCGCCGGCGTGATCTGCAACGATGGCGCGTATCTGCGCGTCCTGATTCGAGTCAATTGAACTGAAGGAAAAGGAGTTTGCCATGCGTATCGTCTCATTCCTGGCCGCCGTGTGTTTGTCCGCCGTCGCCGTTTGCGCGATTGCCGATACGCCCGCGACCGAGGCGGCGAATCTGGCCCGCGTCGAGAAATACGTCGGCGCTCCGGTCGAAAGTTTCACCATGTGGAGCATGTACAAATGGCAAGGCCTGGGGCCGGAGAAGCTTGCGGTCTGGACCAAGATCAACGAAGCGTATCTGCTGACCGTGGAGCAGCCGTGCATTCGTTTGCAGGACGCGCGAGGCATCCGCGTCACATCGCAGATGTCGCATCAGGTCAATCGTCGCCTGGATTTCGTAAACTTCGGCAGTCAGCACTGCCAGATCCTCGAGATCCGTCCAATCGATTACAAGACAATGTACAAGGACAGCGAAAGCGGCGTCGCATCCAAGTAATAAGTGACCTAGCAGACTCGATTATGCCTCGGGAGGCACGAAACCCGCCGGCACGGACGAGCCCGTGCCGAAGAAATACTGTTCCATCTCCGCTGCGAGAAACTTGCGCGCCTTTGGGTCGAGCGGAGAGAGGCGATTTTCATTGATCAGCATGGTCTGGTGTACGAGCCATGCCGACCATGCTTCCTTACTCACTTGGTCGAAGATGCGTTTGCCGAGCTCGCCCGGATAGGGCGCATAAGCCAGGCCTTCGGCTTCGCGTTGCAATTTGGCGCAAAACACGGTGCGTGCCATATCAGAGTGATCCTTGAGCAAATGTTGCTATGAGCTTGCGTACCGGCGCCGGCAGGCCGAGTGCCGCCGCTTCGGCCGGATGCAGCCAGCGGCGGTCCGCATCGTCGGCCACGTGCGGCGGCGCGGCGACATCCAGGACAAGCGGCATCACGTCGAGCCGGTAGTGGCTGAACGTGTGAACGAACGGCGGCAATGGGCGGAACACGATCGTATTGCCCTTGATGCCGTGATCGCGAGCGATGTCCCGACGCGCGGTCGCAGCGTCTTGCGCTTCGGGCAGGCTCCACATCTGCGCCCAGACGCCCGTCGGTGGCCGGCGTTGCAGCAGCAGTCGGCCGGCGCGGTCGCGCAGTACCAGCATCACGGTCTTGCGTGTCGGCAGCACCCGCGTTGGCTTGCGTTCCGGCAATTGCGCGGTCAAGCCATCGGCAAGTGCGACGCAATCTTCGGCGAGCGGGCAGGTTGCGCATTCGGGCCGCGTGCGCGTGCACAACGTGGCGCCGAGATCCATGATCGCCTGGGTGTAGTCGGCGATGCGCTCCGGCGGTGTGTGCAATTGTGCAAATGTCCACAATTGCGTTTCGACGACCACCGATCCCGGCCAGCCGTGCACGCCGTGGAAGCGCGTCAGCACGCGTTTGACGTTGCCGTCGAGGATAGCCAGGCGCTGGCCGTGTGCCTGTGCCAGGATTGCGCCGGCCGTCGAGCGGCCGATGCCCGGCAGCGCGACGAGGGCGTCGAAGTTGGCCGGCAAGTCTCCGCCGTGGTGCTCGACGCAGGCACGCGCGGCGCGATGCAGATTGCGCGCGCGGCTGTAATAGCCAAGCCCCGACCACAGCGCCAGCACGTCGTCTTGTGCCGCAGCGGCGAGCGTGGGCAGCGTTGGGAATTTTTCCACAAAGCGTAAGAAATACGGAATGACGGTCGCGACCTGGGTCTGCTGCAGCATCACCTCGGACAACCACACCCGATACGGCGTGCGCGGATGCTGCCATGGCAAGTTGTTGCGGCCGTGGAAATCGAACCAGCGCAGCAGGCGCGGTGCCACCGGATCAGGCTTGTGCATTGCCCAAACTCGGCGGCAGCAGGCCGTCGACATAGGCTGTCGGATCGAACTCGCGCAAGTCTTCGGCGGTTTCGCCCAAGCCGAGGAAGCGGATCGGCAGGCCGAATTCCTTGGCCAGCGCAAACACCACGCCGCCTTTTGCGGTGCCGTCGAGCTTGGTGACGACCAAGCCGGTCACGCCGATCGCCGCGCGGAACTGGCGCACCTGGCTGATCGCGTTCTGGCCGGTAGTGCCATCAATCACCAGCAGCACTTCGTGCGGCGCAGCCACGTCGAGCTTGGCGAGCACGCGCCGGATCTTGGACAACTCATCCATCAACCCGCTCTGGGTATGCAAGCGCCCAGCCGTATCGGCGATCAGCACCTCCACACCACGCGAACGCGCAGACTGCAGCGCATCGAAAATCACGCTGGCCGAATCCGCGCCAGAGCCCTGTGCGATGACCGGTATGGCGTGACGTTCGCCCCAGCTCTTGAGCTGTTCGACCGCGGCGGCGCGGAAGGTGTCACCCGCAGCGAGCACGACGCTTCGCCCTTGGGTTTGCAGACGCCGGGCCAGTTTGCCGATGGTCGTGGTCTTGCCGACGCCATTGACGCCGACCATCAGGATCACAAAAGGTAATTGTTCACTTTGCAGCATCAGCGGCTGCGCGACTGACTCCAGCAGCGCGACGAGTTCGCTGCGCAGCGCCGCGAGCAAGGCGCCGGCATCGGCAAATTCCCGTTTGCCCATGCGTCGGCGCAGCGTTTCAACCAGTTCGGTGCTGGCGGCGACTCCGACATCGGCGCCAATCAGCATAGTTTCCAGTTCGTCGAGCAGGGCTTCGTCGAGCATCGGATGACGCGCGAACAGATCGCGCACGTCCCGATTGAACACGCTGCCGGCAAGGCGTTCGCGCCAGGTTTGTTTTGCCTGCGACGGCGGACTGTCCGGCATTTGTGCGATCGTCACTGCTTGGGCAGATGCCGCTTCGAGCAGGATTTCGGACAGTGTCTGCGATTTCCCGGCCGGCGCTTCTTCGGCTTGCGCTTCTTCAGCCACTTCGGAAACCGTTTCGTCGGCGCCTTTCTTTTTCCAGAACTTGAGCATTGCGAATCGACTTGAACGACAATACGCGCATGCTACCACTCGCTGTGAAAAAGATTCGTGGCCGCGCGCTCTGACCCGGCGCCGGGGCGGCTGCGTATCGTTGGCGGCACGCTGCGCGGATCGCGGCTTGAAGTCGCCGATACACCGGGTTTGCGGCCGACGCCGGATCGCGTGCGCGAAACCCTGTTCAACTGGCTGATGCCCGTGATCGAAGGCTCGCGCTGCCTGGATCTTTTTGCCGGCACCGGCGCGCTCGGTATCGAGGCGCTGTCGCGCGGAGCGGCGCAGGTCGATTTTGTCGAGACCGACGGGCAGCTGGCGACCTTGCTGCGAGAAAATCTGCTGCGTCTGAAGCAGAAGGCCTTCGTGCACCGGCGCGATGCGCTGCAATACCTTTCTGCGGCGGATGCGCGCTATGACATTGTGTTTCTCGATCCGCCGTTTAACGCCGGGCTGTGGAGCGCCGCTGCGCAGGCGCTGGAAGCGCAGGATCGTTTGCAGGCAGATGCATTGATCTACGTCGAATCGCCCGCTCAGGAAATTCCCCAGATGCCGGAGCGCTGGCAACTGCATCGCGAAGGCCGTGCCGGCGCCGTACGCTATGCGCTGTATCGCCGATCCGCTAAGCTGTAGGCCGGTCCCCGCGATCAGCCCCGCGATCAGCATGATGCCAAGCCAGCAAGCCAACCCCGCTAGTGCGCGCGTGGCGGTTTATCCCGGCACGTTCGATCCGATCACCAACGGCCACATCGACCTGGTCTGCCGCGCCGCTCCATTGTTCGACCGCGTCGTCGTCGGCATCGCCGAGAGCGCGAGCAAGGGCACGAGCTTCAGCCTGGACGATCGCATTTCGCTGGCGCGCCTGGCGCTGGCAGGCGTGGCCAATGTCGAAGTGCGCGGATTCGCCTCGCTGCTCGCGCATTTCGTCCGCGATACTGGCGCTGGCGTCATTCTGCGCGGCTTGCGCGCCGTATCGGATTTCGAATACGAATTCCAGCTCGCCAGCATGAACCGGCATCTGATTCCGCAGGCGGAAACGCTGTTCCTTACGCCATCGGAGCAATACAGCTTTATTTCCTCATCGCTAGTGCGCGAAATTGCGCGGCTCGGCGGCGACGTCTCCGACTTCGTTCACCCTGCCGTGCAGCAGGCGTTGCGCCAGCGTTGGCGCACTTGAATCATGTTAACTACACAAGGTGACATTATGAAAAAGTATCTTCGTATACTCATGCTCACACTGGTCGGTGCGCTGACCTTGAGCGCCTGTGGCCCCAACGAAGAGGAACAGCGCAAGGCTGCCGAGGCCGCGGCTGCTGCCGAATTGGCAAAGCCAGTACCGGCACCGGCCGCGACAGCCGACAAGGTGGCCTGGCAGAAGTACCTCGTCGCCGTGGTCAAGCAGAACATGAAGGATGTGAAAACCAATCATCCCTACATGTATTTCATTCCCAGCGGCGACGCTCAGGACGTCCAGGATGCGCGCAAGAACCAGCTCGACAACGTGTCGACGACGGTTGCCCGCGGCGTGTTGCCCGGCAACATGATGGCGTTTGGCGGACCGGATTCAAAACTCACTGGCGACATGATCGTCGACAGTTTCAAGGAGGCCCAGGAAGGCACATTCAAGGGCGTTGTCGTGCTGTTTATCGGTGCGCCCGCCGATCAGGAGCGGGTCAAGGAAGCGTTGGCCAAGAGCGCCGCAGACTATCGTTTTGTCGAAATGAAATGAGGACGGCATCGCGGCGGCGCAGGTTTGCGTCGCCGCTGGCTATGGGTTTTCGATGGCGCTGAAGATCACCGAGCAATGCGTCAATTGCGACGTCTGCGAACCGGTTTGTCCGAACACGGCAATCTCCATGGGCGCTGTCGTATACGAGATTGCACCACAGCGCTGCACCGAATGCGTCGGCCACTTCGATACGCCGCAATGCGTGGACGTGTGTCCGGTCGAATGCATTTTCGTCGATCCGGCGCATGCAGAAACGCAAGACCAGTTATTTGCGAAGTACGAGCTGTTGACAGCCGGTCTGCCGGCTACCAAGGATAAAAGTGAATAACAAACATTTTGTTGCATTGTGGATTATTGCACTGGTTGCCGCGAACGCAGCGGCCGCGGACCGGCCTGGTCACGCCGCAATTGCCAGCGCGCACAAGCTTGCAACCGATGCCGGTTTCGAAGTGCTGGCACAAGGCGGCAACGCTTTCGATGCGGCGGCGGCAGTCGCCGCGGCGCTTTCGGTGGTCGAGCCGCAAAGCTCGGGCATCGGCGGCGGCGGCTTGTTTCTGCTGCATCGTGCCAGCGACGGCAAAGAGGCGATGATCGACGCGCGCGAAACAGCGCCCGCAGCGACCGACGCGAAAGACTACCTCAACGCGAAAGGCGATCTGGATCAGGACAAATCCTGGAACGGGCCTTCGGCCGCGGCGATTCCGGGCGAAGCGGCCGGCATCGTCTGGCTCGCGCAGAAATACGGCAAGTTGCCGTTGTCGAAATCGCTGGCGCCGGCGATCCGCATTGCGCGTGAAGGTTTTCAGCCAGATGCGCGTTTCCTCAGCGCGGTCGGCGAGCGCATCGACGTGATCAAGCGCTACCCGGCATCGGCAGCGTTGTATCTGGACAACGGCGGCGTCCCGAAAGCAGGCTGGAAATTCAAGACGCCGGATCTGGCGCGCACGCTGGAATTGATCGCGGCCCACGGCAGCGACGGGTTTTATCGCGGCGACTATGCCAAGAATCTGGTTGCCGGCGTCAACGCGGTCGGCGGCAAGTGGACGCTCAAGGATTTGTCCGACTATCAAGTGAAGGAGCGCGAGCCGCTCGCGTTCGACTATCGCGGCTGGCGCATCGTCACCGCGCCACCGCCGTCATCCGGCGGCATCGTGCTCGAGGAAATGCTGAATATTCTTGGCGGCTACGACCTGGCGAAACTCGATCGCACTCATCGCACCCATTTGATTGTTGAGTCGATGCGCCGGGCGTATCGCGACCGCGCCGCGTACCTGGGCGATCCGGACTTCATCAAGATGCCGATCGCCGAGCTGGCCAGTCCCCTGTACGCCGCCGGTTTGCGCGCGTCGATTCATCCGGAAAAAGCCACACGCAGCGACATGCTGCCCGGCTATCTGAACCCGGACGAGCGCGATCACACTTCGCATTTTTCCATCATGGATGCGGATGGCAATCTGGTGTCGGGAACGCAGACGGTGAATCTGTCGTTCGGCGACGCCCTCGTCGTTGCCGGGACTGGCTTCGTGATGAACGACGAAATGGACGACTTCGCGCTCAAGGCCGGAGCGCCGAACGCGTTCGGCCTGGTCGGCAACGATGCGAATGCGCCCAAGCCCGGCCGCCGGCCGCTGTCGTCGATGACGCCGAGCTTCGTGATCGGCGCCGATCGCATCGGTGTAATCGGCACGCCCGGCGGCAGCCGCATCATCACCATGGTGCTGGAGGGCGTGCTCGCCTTCATCGACGGTCAGCAGCCCGCCGAAATCGTCGCCAATCCGCGCTATCACCATCAATACCTGCCCGACGTCATTTCCGCCGAACCCGGCGCGTTCAGCAAGGACGAAGTCAAGGCGCTGGAAGCGATGGGTCACAAGGTCAGCGAAGCCGGCCACACCTGGGGCTTTATGAATGTCGTGAGCTGGGACAGGAAAAGTGGAAAAGTATACGCCGGTGCGGATTCGCGCCGGGCCAGCGGCAGCGGGGTAGTCAAATAGTACGTATGAAACTCTGGTCCATCATCGGCAATTCGCAGATGCTTGACGGCGGCGCCATGTTCGGCAACGTGCCGCGCGGGATGTGGGAAAAATGGGTCGTGCCGGATGCCGACAATCGCATTCCGCTGGCCTGCCGTGCGCTGCTGGTCGAGGACCTCGACGGCAAGACTGTGTTGTTCGAGACCGGCATCGGCGCATTTTTCGAGCCGAAGCTGCGCGAACGCTACGGCGTCGTTGAATCGCGGCATGTGCTGCTCGATTCGCTGCGGGCTGCGGGCTTCGCGCACGAAGACATCGGCGCGGTCGTGCTCTCGCATCTGCATTTCGACCACGCTGGCGGGTTGTTGGCGGCATGGGAGCAGGGCAGGCCGCCGTCGCTGCTGTTTCCCAAGGCCACATACATCGTCGGCCGGCGTTGTTGGGAGCGCGCTACGCATCCACATCCGCGCGACCGCGCCTCATTCATTGCGGAATTGCAGCCGCTGCTGCAACAATCCGGACGCCTGGAACTTGTGGATAATGAGTATTCCTCCACTTTGGGAAAAAGTGTGCGGTTCAGTTTCAGCGATGGGCATACTCCCGGCCTGATGCTTGCGGAAGTCGTGGGAACAGGCGGCCCCTCACGGCCATCCATGGCCTCTGGCGCACTTGGGCTCCTGCCCGTCGTGTTCTGCGCCGACCTCATTCCCGGCCGGCCGTGGGTGCACCTGCCGGTGACGATGGGCTACGACCGCGCGCCGGAGTTGCTGATCGACGAGAAGCGGGCGTTTCTGGAAGACAAACTCGCGCGTGGCGTGCGCCTGTTCTTCACCCATGACGTCGGCTGCGCTGCCGCACGGGTGACGCGCGACGACAAGGGCCGTTTCGGCACCGCCGACGAGCGGGCCGAACTTGTCGGCGAGGCGGCCTGAGCATGGCACGTCGGCGCAAGTCGTCAACAAAGCGTATCGCGCTTGCCGTCGCCGCGATTGCGATCGTCATCGTCGGACTTTGGTTCGCCATACAGCGTATGCATCCGGCGGGCGAGCCGCACGCAGGGGTCGTACGCATGACGGCCGAGCATGTCGATCCGGCCAATGAAGGCCGTAGCGTAAGCGTCATCGGCAAGTTGCAGATAGGCAAGCAGCCGCACGATCCGCAGCTTGGCATCAGCGCCGACGCGGCGATACTTTTTCGCGATGTAACCATGTTCCAGTGGCGCGAGCACTGCGAAGGCAGCACTTGCCGTTATGAAACCGGCTGGTTGCGGCAGGCGATCGACTCGCACAAATTCCGCGTGATCGCTGGACATGAAAACCCGCCGCTGCCGTTTGCGGATGCGCGCTTCGCCGCAAGCGACATCCACTTGGGCGCATTCACGATCGATCCGGACCTGCTGGCGACGCCAACGGGCGCGGTTGCCTACCCGGTGCGTGCGGAGGCATTGCCGCCGAATCTTGCCGCGACCTTCCACGAAGTCAACGGCATCTTGCTCACCGGCAGCGATGGGCCGCCGACCGTGGGCGCTGTGCATGTCGGCTACCGTATCGTTCCGCTGGAAACGACGACCTTGACCGGCGTGCAGCATGGGGCGAAGCTGACGGCGAACTAGCCCGTTCCGAGAAGGGGAGACAAATGCGTATCACCGGATTGTATGCCGCACTCGCGACCTTGCTGATTCTGGTTCTGGCCGTGCGCGTCATTGCGTATCGGCGTGCGCACAAGATCGGACTGGGCGATGGCGAAGACAAGGAACTGCGCAAACGCATCCGCGCGCACGGCAACGCAATCGAATATCTTCCGTTCGGCCTGGTCCTGCTGCTTTTGCTCGAACTCAACCAGACCGTGCCGTTGCTGCTGCACATCTTCGGCATCGTGCTGATCGTGGCGCGCCTGGCGCATGCCTGGGGAGTCTCGCGGCATGGCGGCATATCTCCCGGCCGCATGATCGGCGTCTTGCTGACGGTCGGCGTGCTGCTGGCGATGGCCCTGCTGCTGCTATGGCAATGGATCGGCTGGAGCGTGATCAGCGCGCATTGAACAACTTCGACGCGTGTTCGATGAAATACAAGCCGGCGAAAAGTTTCGGATCAATGGAATAGCCTTCGCGCGATTTGTCGAGCAGCCACGTCGCCGCATCGGCGAGCGGAACTTCGTGTACGAGTATGTTTTCCGTCGCATCGCCGCCGCCGGCGTGCTCGCGCACCAGGTCGTGCGCGCGCACGAAGGCGATCATCTCGTTGCTCATGCCGGCTGACGACGGCCCGGCCATGAGGAACTCGATGCGTCCGGCGCGATAGCCGGTTTCCTCCGTAAGCTCGCGCGCCGCAGCGGTGATTGCCGATTCTTCGGCATTGCCGGCCAGGTCGCCGATCAAGCCGGCTGGCATCTCGATGGTCTTTCCGCGCACGGCCTCGCGCCATTGCTCGACGAACAGCACGCAATTGGCCGGGGTGATCGCGATAATGATCACGCCACCACTGGGATTGGTGCGTTCGGCGAATTCCCAGCGCCCGCGTCGCATCAGGCGTAGCCAGCGCCCATTGAAAAGTATCTCGGTTTCAGTCATCTTTCGCGACCCTGTTCGTTGCACTTTCGCCCAATCGTACGCATCCGCGCGAACTTAGCAGCGGCTGCGCGGTCTTAACAGCCCTACTCAATTCCTGTCCTGTCCTGTCCTGTCATCATCAAGGGTTTCCCGATGAAAATTCAATCATGGCTTTTGCTGAGCCTGCTGGCGCCGCTTTGCATGACCGCGAGCGCGCAAGACAAGGCTGCTGCCAAGCCGGCAGCAGCCGCTCAGCCTAACATTGCGCAAAAAGCCGAAGCGCTGACCGAGGAACAGATCAAGCAGTCGCGCGATGTTGCTGCCTTGTCGAAACTTGCGCAATTGTATAACTCGCAGCATGACATGCAGCGCTTTACCTGGACGCTGGCGCGCGTGTCCGAATTGATGCCCAATTCCGGCGACCTGAAGCTGCAGCTGGCGATGGCCTACGCAAAGGTCGACGACAAGTCCCGTGCCTACGACACCCTGGTCCGCATGCAGATCCAGGGCTTCGGCTACGACATCGCCAAGGATCCGCGTTTCGACCCGATTCATGGTACCAAGGTGTGGGACTACATCGTCGCAAACCTGCAGGTCAACGCCAAGCAGTTCGGCGAAGGCAAAGTCGCGTTCGAACTGCCCAAGGGCGATTACCTGTTCGATGCGCTCGGCTGGGACTTAAAGCGCAAGCAATTCCTCGTCGGCAGCGCGCGTGCCGGCACGATCCAGCGCGCCGATGGCGCCGGCAAGCTCAGCGACTTCATCGTAGCCAATGCCGACAACGGCCTCTGGGGTGTTGACGCGCTGGGCGTCGACGACGCGCACGGCAAGCTGTACGTGGCCAGTTCTGCCGCGCCGCAGTACAAGGGATTCGACAAAGACAACGCCGGCAAGGCCGGTGTGTTCGAGTTCGATCTGGCCTCGGGAAAACTTGTGCAGAAGTATATTTTGCCGCAAGCCGACGGCGTCCACCATTTGAGCAGCCTGGCCGTCGGCAAGGACGGCGCGGTCTATGCCGCCGATGGCGCGCGCAGGGAAATCTACAAGCTCGACGGCAATGCGCTGAAGTTGCTCATTTCCAACCCGCGTCTGACCGCGATCACCTCACTGGCGATTTCCGACGACGGCAAAACGCTGTATCTGGCCGATTTCGTGATGGGCATCTTCGGCTTCGACCTGACCAAGTCTGTGGCATTCGAGGTCGCCTACAATCAGGAGAAACTTGTGCTCGGCGGGATCAATGACCTGCACTGGTACGACGGCAACCTGGTCGCCGTCGAGGGTGGCATGGTGCCGCGGCGGGTGATGCGGCTGAAGATCGCAGATGATGGTCGCAGCATCGTTGGCGTCATGCCCCTGGATGTGAGCCAGCCGGCGTTCGACGATCTCGGCCAAGGGGTAGTGGCGGACGACGGTTTATACTTTGTGGCAAATCGACAGGATGCGCTGTACGACAAGAACGGCGTGCTTACCGATTCGGCGCAACTCGAACCGACGCGCGTATTCCGCAGCAACTTGCGTTTTGCCTGGGGCCAGAGTGGCGTGGGCAGCGATCTCGCGCCGGTCGGCCTGGCTAAACCGGGAGATGCGCGCAAGCCGCAACCACAGCCGCAGCCGACCAAGCCAGCAACTGCTGCGAAGCCGCCGTCTGGCGACGGCAAGCACTGAGAACGACGCTTAGCTTGCCGCGCGCAAAGCGCGGCAGCGCGAACGCGTGAGAGGTCCGAAACGCAGCTGCTCCAGCAGCGTGTCCAGTTCAGCCAGATCCGGTGCGGACCAGGCAAACGCCTGGGCTGTTGCCGGCACCGGTGCATCCAGGGCGATGCCGGTCAAGGCGCGCGAAAGGACCGCTTGTTCGCGGTGTTGCTTCAGACGCACATACACCTGCCCCGCGCCGCGCAGGCGCAGGAAAGGCACTTCCTCGACGCGTGCAAATAGCGCCTCAAGCGTGTTGAAGTGGGCGAGCAAACTCGCCGCCGTCTTCGCGCCGACACCGGGCACGCCCGGAATATTGTCGATGGCATCGCCATTGAGGGCCAGATAGTCGGCGACCTGGTCCGGACGCACGCCAAGCCTTTTCTTTACGCCATGTTGATCCCAGCGCAGGTCGCGCGAGAAATCCCATTGTTCGTCCTGTTCACTGATCAACTGACCGAAATCCTTGTCGGCCGAGACGATGACCGAACGAAATCCGTGCACGCGCAAAGCGGTGACGGCGCTGCCGATCAGATCGTCTGCCTCGTAGTGCGCGTCCGCCAAAACGGTCAGCCCGAGGGCCGCACAGATGCGTTTGCAGTATACGAACTGCGCGACCAGTTCGGGCGGTGGCATTTCACGATTGGCCTTGTACTCCGGGTAGATCGCATTGCGGAACGAGCTAGTCAGCGACTCGTCGAATGCGACCACGGTATGCGTCGGCTTGGCACGCTCGAGAAAATCGCAGAGGAAACGGGTAAAACCGTACACCGCATTGACCGGCGCACCCTGTGTGTCGTGGAATTCCATCGGCACCGCGTGCCAGGCGCGGAAGATGTACAGGCTGGCATCAATCAGATGCAGGGTGGGTTGTGCCGGCGGACTCATTGCCACTCGCTGACGATGTCTGCAAGTGGCGGACGCGTGCGTTCGGGCGCCGCATCGCGCGCAGTACCAATGTGCACAAAGGATACAATGCGCTCTTGTGCAGAAAGTCCCAGAAGCGCGGCGACATCGGCATCGTACGCGGCCCAGCCAGTGAGCCATTGCGCGCCGAAGCCCAGTGCGTGTGCGCCAAGCAACAGGTTGTAGGCAACGCAGCCGGCGGAAAGTAGCTGTTCCTGCGGCGGAATCTTTGCATGCTGCGCATCGATGCGGGCGATCACGACCACGATGAGCGGGGCAAACGTATAGCGCTCGCGATCCTTGGTCAGGGCCGAATCGGCAATCTCCGGTTCCTTGCATTGGTGGATTTCTGCGAGGCGCTCGCCCAGACGCGCGCGCGCCGTGCCGCGAATCAGCAGCAGCCGCCATGGCGTGAGCTTGCCATGGTCGGGAACGCGAATCGCCGCGGTCAGCAGTTGCTTTAGTTGCGCTGCATCGGGTCCCGGCTCGCCGAGCTGGCGTGACGGGGTGGAACGGCGGGAGTTGAGAAAATCCAGGAATTCCATCGTATGTGCATGACGTATTTGCGAATGCGCAGCATAACAGCTAGCGGGAATCGGCAAGCTCGGATAGCATCCCCGGTTGCCGAGCATGTTGCCGCGAGCGAGAGGGGAGTAGTGATGGCGATTACCATTGGCGTGGTGCGCGAGACAGCGCCCGGCGAGCGCCGCGTTGCGCTGACGCCGGACGTCGCGAAGAAACTCAAGGCCAAGGCGGTCAACCTGTTGATCGAACATGGCGCGGGCGACGCGGCGAGTTTTCCCGACACGTCGTTCAAGGATACTGAAGTCGCCGCCGACGCACGCAGCGCACTGAATCGCGCCGATGTGTTGCTGACCGTGCAGCCGCCGACGCTGGAGCAAATCGCTGCGTTGCGCGAAGGCTCGGTGACGATCGGCTACCTGTCGCCGCATCTGGCGCCGGAGCGCATCAAGGCGCTGCGCGATCGCAAGATCACGAGTTTTGCCATGGAATTGCTGCCGCGCACGACGCGCGCACAGGCGATGGATGTGCTGTCCTCGCAGGCCAATATCGCCGGTTACAAGGCCGTGCTGATCGCCGCGGAAGCGTCGCCGAAATTCTTTCCGATGCTCACCACCGCGGCCGGCACGGTTCGGCCGAGCAAGGTGCTGATCATCGGGGCCGGCGTCGCAGGTCTGCAGGCGATCGCAACCGCGCGCCGTCTCGGCGGCCAGGTCGAAGGCTTCGATGTGCGGCCGGAGACGAAGGAACAGATCCAGTCGCTTGGTGCAAAGTACGTCGAGCTTGGCGTCAGCGCTGCCGGTACTGGCGGTTACGCACGCGAGCTGACTCCTGAGGAACGCGCCCAGCAGCAGGCGGCGCTTGCCGAACACATCAAGGGGGTCGATGTCATCGTCACCACCGCAGCTGTGCCGGGCCGCAAGGCGCCGCGCATCATCACCAGGGCAATGGTCGAAGGCATGAAGCCTGGTTCCGTGATCGTGGACATCGCCGCAGAAACCGGCGGCAATTGCGAGGCCACCGAACCCGGCAAGACCATCACAACTGCCAATGGTGTCACCGTGATCGGCCCACTGAATCTCGCCGCGACGACACCGATCCATGCAAGCGAGCTGTACGCAAAGAATTTGTATAATTTTCTGGAATTGAGCATCAAGGACGGCAGCTTGAATCTGGATTGGGATGACGAACTCATTGCCAAGACCTGCGTGACGCATGCGGGGCAGATCAAGCATGAACCCACGAAGCAGCTGGTCGAAGGAGCGCAGCCATGATCGACGGATTCCTCGCGCTGTACCTGTTCATGCTCGCCGCCTTCACCGGCCACGAGATTATTTCGCGCGTACCGGTAATCCTGCACACGCCGCTGATGTCGGGATCCAACTTCGTTCACGGCATTGTCCTGGTGGGTGCGATGGTCGCGCTCGGTGAAGCCGGTCCAGACGACACCGTCGCCAAGGTCATCGGTTTCATTGGCGTGTTCCTCGGCGCCGGCAACGCGGCCGGTGGCTATGTCGTCACCGAGCGCATGCTGGAGATGTTCAAGTCGAGCAAGAAGCCCGCGGCCAGTCAGGGGAGCAAGTGATGACTACGGCTCAACTCATTGCCTTGTTGATCAACGCGAGCTATTTCGCCGCCGCCGTACTGCTGATCATGGGCATCAAGCGCATGTCCTCGCCGGTGACGGCGCGCAGCGGCATCCAGTGGGCCGGCATCGGCGTGCTGCTCGCCGTCATCGCCACGTTTTTCCACCCCAATGTTTCCTGGACCAACATCATCCTGATGATCGTGGCGATCGGTCTGTCGACCGCCGTTGCCTGGTACAGCGGGCGCAGGGTCGCGATGACTGCGATGCCGCAGATGGTCGCCCTGTACAACGGCATGGGCGGTGGTTCGGCCGCAGCGATCGGCGCCATCGCCCTGCTCGGATTTGCCAGCAGCGTGGCGACCCCACAGTTCGTCCCGGGCATGTCGCATACGAGCCTGTCGCAGGTGATCCTCGCGGTTATCGGTGCGTTGATCGGATCGATTTCATTTACCGGTTCGTTGATCGCGTTCATGAAGCTGCAGGGCTGGATGGACAAGACCTTCCGCTTCACCGGTCAGCAGGCGGTCAACGGCCTGTGTTTCCTCGGCGCTGCCGCGCTCGGAGCCTACATCGTCTATGGACTGACGGCGATGCACCACATTGACGTCGGCATCATCATCGCGTTCTTCGCCGCGGCTCTGTTGTTCGGCGTACTCATGACCCTGCCGATCGGCGGTGCCGACATGCCGGTGGTGATCTCGCTGTTCAACGCGTTCACCGGTCTTGCGGTGGGCTTTGAAGGTTTCGTCCAGCAGAACGTTGCGCTGATCATCGCCGGTACCGTGGTCGGTGCGGCCGGCACATTGCTGACGCGACTGATGGCAAAGGCAATGAACCGCTCGATCAGCAATGTGCTGTTCTCGAACTTTGGCGCCGGCGGAGGCGCAGCGGCCGAGATCAAGGGTTCGATGAAGCCCATCGAAGCCGACGACGCTGCATCGTTGCTGTACCTCGCCGAAAAAATCATCATCGTGCCCGGCTACGGCATGGCCGTGGCGCAGGCTCAGCACAAGATCTGGGAACTGAGCCAGCAGCTCATCAAACGCGACAAGAGCGTGAAGTTTGCGATCCATCCTGTCGCCGGCCGCATGCCTGGCCACATGAACGTGCTGCTTGCCGAAGCCGGGGTGCCTTACGACCTGATCGCCGATATGGATGACGTGAATCCGGAGTTCCCGAACTGCGACGTCGCCATCGTCATCGGTGCGAACGACGTGGTCAATCCCGTCGCCAAGACCGACAAGTCATCGCCGATCTACGGCATGCCGATCCTGGATGTCGCCAACGCCAAGCAGGTGATCGTGATCAAGCGCGGCAAGGGTACAGGCTTCGCCGGCATCGAGAACGCGCTGTTCTACCAGGACAATTGCCGCATGCTCTATGCCGATGGACAAGAGGCCGCGAACAAGCTGATTGCTGGGCTCAAGGCGATGGATGGGGGCGGGGGACATTGATTCAACGGCCGGCAGTGCATCTTCTATGTGATGCGGATCGGTTGCCTTCCGCATCAAATTGATTTACGCGGCAACTCAATCAGGGGAGAGAAGGATGTTTGGTTTCTTTAGGGCAGCAATTGTTGTTGCGGTATTTTTGCTGATTGGCGCCTGTTCGTCGAATGTGCAGATGGGCCATTCCTCGACTTACGCGTACGCCGGCGAAAAATACGGAAAAGTAGTTGTGGTCCTTGCTGACTCGGTGTCCAACGACAAGGACAAGGCATTTCGGGCCGAGGATCTGGCTCTGGATCAGCACATCGTTGCTGCAATGAAGGCGTCGAATCTATACGATGAAAACTCGCCGAATTCGGTGCGGGTCACGATAAATTCAATTCGTGTTCGCAATACCTTCAATGCCGTCATGTTCGGATTCATGTCCGGCTCCGACAACATCGATGGCAGCGTCCAGCTATTCGACGAGCAACAGAAGTCGCGCGCGAGCTTCAATGTCAAGGCGTCCTACTCGCTTGGAGGACTTGCGGGCGGGCAAAGCGATACACGCCTCGGCTGGCTCCGCGACAAATTTGCCGAACTCACCGCTAATACGATTCTCGGCAGAGTCCAGACCAAATCGTAGCGGTTGCTGCCAGGCAGGTTTCGGGGGTTGCCGCGCCACATTCGGGTGTCGCGCCGACCGCAGCTTAGGAATATTTGGCCTGTCGCATCATCAGCCACGCCGCAGCAACGCAAGCCAGCCCCAGCAGGCCCAGATCCCACGCGCTCAGATTTGAGCGCGTGGCCTGCCAAGCCAGCGCGAAATCCATCTTGAACAGCGTGTTGCGCAGGGAAAAGCCGAGCATCTGCGCGATGCGCACGGCGGCGAACAGGTATTGCGCGTAGACGAACGCGATCAGAGTCGCGGCCACGGCGCAGATTGCGCCGCGACGTCCGCCGTAGCCCTGCCAGCGCAGAAACAAGGCCAGCATGATCGCCAGCGGAACAATCAGGAACGTCGGATCGTAATCGATCGCGAGCGCTAGCAGACACCACAGCGCGCCGGCGGCGAGGCCACACATGATGGCGGTGACGATTTCCAGCCACAGTTTTGGAGCGGAACGGACAAGCGGCATGACAACGACCGGGCACGAAAACGTGCATGGTACGGGAAAGGCGCATTGCTACCAATCGGCGCTACCAATCAACGCAAATCTTCTTGGCTGCGCAACATCCAGGCTTGGGGAAAATGTTCGAAACCGATATGCGGGTAGTATTTTTCCGCAGCCGGTGCCGCGAGCAGCAGCAGCTTGGCTTGCGGCGCGGCGACCTGTGTGCGCCGGATCAATTCCTTGCCGATGCCGCTGCGCTGATGCGAAACACGCACCGCCAGATCCGCCAGATACGTCGTCCAGCTGAAGTCGGTTACGCAACGCGAGATGCCGACGAGTAACTCGGCATCCCAGGCGGTGACGATGAGGTTCGCGTTTTCCAGCATCGCGCCGAAGCGCGCGCGATCGTCGACCGGGCGGCGTTCCGCGAGCGTGGATGCCCGGTACAACTCGAGCGCCTGTTCCAGATCAGGGCGCACGTCTTGCCTATAGTCGATCATGCCGATGTCTGCTGCAGCAAGCGCTGCACGGATGCGGGCAGGGAGTTTCCGGCGAAGTCTTCCGCCGGCTGCGGCGTGCCGTAGCTCGTGCGCATCGGCACGACTCCGGCCCAATGCGGCAGGCTCAAGTCCGCCTTATCGTCCTTGGGTCCGCCGCTGCGGATTTTTGCGGAAATATCCACAATGTCAAAATGCAGCACGCTGGTGGCGGCAAGTTCGTTTCGGTCCGGATCGCGCGATTCGGCCGGGCGCCCCGGCAACATGGCCTCGACAAAATGCGCCAGGGCCGCAACTTTCGCCGTTGCATCCTCGACCACGCGTGCACGCCCGAAGGCAACGACCGAGCGGTAGTTCGCCGAGTGGTGAAAGTGCGAGCGCGCCAGCACCAGTCCATCCACGATCGTCATGCTGACGCAGGCTTCCACGCCCGCGCCAAGCTGCTTGATCAGGCGGCTGGCGATCGAGCCATGCAGCAGCAGCGCGTCGCCATCGCGGGCGTACAGCATCGGGATGACAAACGGCTGACCGTCGACGCTGAAACCGACATGGGCGAGAAACGCCGCATCCAGGATCGCGTAGGCATCGCTGCGTTCATAGCGGGCGCGGTCCTTGATGCGCTGGACCTGGTGACGCGCGTGGGTTTTCATCCGAAACGAGCCTCCGACACTTGACGGCGCCAGACTAAGCCTTCAGATTGGCCCCAGCGAGAGCCGGTTTTCCTGTTTTTCCCAGAGCCAATACTCCAGCCATGTTTCTTCAACTCGATGAGCGCGGCCCGCGCTACCTGCAACTTGCGCGAGCGCTCAAACAGGCGATCCTCGACGGCCGCTGCGCGGCAGCAACGCGCTTGCCGGCCACGCGCGTGCTCGCGCGCGAATTGGCGTTGTCGCGCAACACCGTACTGGCGGCCTATGAACAGCTGGCGGCCGAGGGTTTCATCGAAGGCCGCGTTGGCTCGGGTTGCTATGTCGCGGCGTTTGCCGCGGCGCCGGCGGTTGCACGTGCGGCAGCGCCGCCGTCGCCCAAGCCGCGCACGCGCAAGGTGGCCATGGCGCGTCGCGGCCGCCGCGCACTGGAACTGTTCGATCAGTCGATTCACGGTCGTCAGCACCGCGGCCTGCGCTACAACCTGCAATACGGCTTGCCGATGACGAATCCGCAATTGGCGAGCGCCTGGCGGCGTGAACTCAACCATGCTGCAGCGCATGCGGATACCGACTATCCGGATCCGCAGGGCCTGATCGCCTTGCGCCGCCAGGTATGCGACTACCTCGCACGGCGCCGCGGCATCGTTGCGGCGCCGGATGATGTATTGATCGTCAGCGGCACCCAGCAGGCGTTTGCACTGGCGGCCGACGTGCTGCTGGATGATGGCGATCGCGTGCTGCTGGAAGATCCGCACTATCGTGGTGCGCGCCAGGTGTTTCAGACCCAGGGTGCGCAGGTGGTCGGCTGTCGTGTCGACAACGATGGCCTGGTGACCGCGGCGCTGCCGAGCGGCAAGGGCACGCGTCTTGCCGTGGTCACGCCATCGCACCAGTTTCCCACCGGTGCCGTGCTCAGCCTGCCACGCCGCATGCAGCTGCTCGACTGGGCGCAGCGCAGCGGCTGCTGGCTGATCGAAGATGACTACGATGGTGAATTCCGCTTCGACGCGCGCCCACTTGCTGCGCTGAAGTCGCTGGATCGCAACGACTGCGTTATCTACATTGGTACTTTTTCCAAAGTACTTTTTCCCTCATTGCGTCTGGGCTACATGGTCTTGCCGACGGGATTGCGCCAGGCCTTCGTCGCGGCGAAATGGCTGACCGACCGCGGCTGTCCGGCGATCGAGCAGGCCGCGCTCGCGCGCCTGATCGCCAGTGGTTCGTTCGAACGCCATTTGCGCCAGGCGGCAAAAAACCTCAAGGCGCGCCGGACGGCGTTGCTGATGGCGTTGAAGCGGCAGGCAGGCGATGCGGTCGAAGTCGCCGATTCCAGCGCCGGCATGCATATCCTGGCGTGGCTGCCGCGCACGAGTCATGCGCAGTCGCAGCGACTCGTCGAACGCGCACGCGAACGCGGGCTGGGACTGTACCTGGTCGCGCCGTATTGCCTGAAACCGTTGCCGCGCCCGGGCTTGTTGCTCGGCTATGCGGATCTGCCGCCAGCCGACCTGCAGGCGGCGATGCGCGTGTTCGGCGAGTGTCTGCGATCAGTTACTGATTGAAGCGCGAAACACTGCACGTCCATGTGCAGATTTCGCACGCCGAGTCCGGCGCAGGTCCGTACTCGGCTCACGCAGTGCCAGCAATTCTTGCTGGCACTGCGCCGGGCCATCCATGGGCCGGTACGTACACAAAACCTGGCTATTCGGTGCCCTGCCGCACCAGACGCAAATGCGTTGCCCCGGCCGGACGCAGCCAGCGCAGCGCTCCGGCGTCGACCAGCGCATCGATCTGCAGCAGACTCTTTGCGCTGAGCTTCACAGTGGACAGCGCTGGCCCGCCGATGAGTCCCGCGCTGCCGTTGCGGCCCCACTGCTTGACCCGGTAGAGCGCAGCATCGGCCAGCTCTAGAGTCAGGGTCCAGCCCGATTGCGCACGCAGTTCCGCCGCAGGCGGATGCATGGCAAAACCGATCGAGCCGGTGACGTGCAGTTCGCGGCCGTCGCCCAGCTGGAAGGTGTGTGCGGCAAGCTTGGTGCGAATGCGTTCGGCCGTTTCCAACGCCTGCTCCGGCTGCACGCGCTTGAGCACGATCAGGAATTCCTCGCCGCCCCAGCGCAACAGATGATCGTCTGCCCTTGCTATACTTCGCAGCAATTGGGAAAGTTGTATAAGTACACTATCGCCGGCGGCGTGTCCGAAATCGTCGTTCACGCGTTTGAACTTGTCCAGATCCAGCAGCAGGAAGGCGAGCGCCGCACCGTCGCCGACGCCTTCGACAAGCAGCTGCTGGATGTTGTCCAGCAGAAAGCGCCGATTGTGCAGGCCGGTCAGCGGATCGGTCTGGTTTTCCTGCGCCAGGGTCTGGTTGACTTCGCACAGGCGTTCGTTTGCGCGGCTCAGCGCCCGCGTGCGCTCGGCGACAAGCTGCTCGAGCCGGTGCTGGCGATTGCGATACCAGCGCAGCCGCGGCATCACCAGCGCAATCGCCAAGCTCACGATCGCACATAGCAGCGCAAGGCGTACGACAAGCCGCTCGTGCCAGCGTGGAGGCAGGCTAAAACTCAGGCGGCTGTCATCGCCGCTGGCGATGCCATCCGGCAGCCAAGCGCTGACGCGGAAGCGATAATCCCCGGGCGGCAGGTTGGTGTAAAACGCCGAGCGGCGTGCACCGGCGTCCACCCAGTTCTCGTCATAACCTTCCAGCCGATAGTGAAAGCGCAGGCTGTGTGGATCGCGGAAACTCAGGCCGGTGAAATCGATCTCGACGTCGCGGCCGCCTTCGCGCAGCGCTGGTATCTTCCCGTCCGCATACCAATGACCGTTATGGCGCAAGCCTTCCACGACGACCGTTGGTGTCAACTGCGAGCTGACGATCGCTCGCGTATCCAGCCGCAGCGCGCCGGAGATCGTCGGCAGCCAGATGCGGTCCGCATCGACGGCACTGCGCGACAGCGCCCCACCGTTGCAGCAGCGCACGCGCTGGCTGCCGGGCTCGCGGCCGCTGGCGCTGAGCACCATTTCCGGATGCAATGCCGGCAGCGCGCTCAGGGCGGCGGATGAAAGCGCTGGATCAGGCAATGCGCTGACCGGCAAGCGCCACACGCCTTCGATGCCGGCGACGTAGATGTGGCTGTCCACGATGCGGAAGGTCCAGCCGTTCTGGCTCGGCAGCCCCTGCGTCGAGGTCAGCATCAACAGGTGATCGCCCGCCAGCAGCCCGAGCCCGGCATCCAGCGTGGTGATTCCGATCAGGTCCGGACGAATCGGGGCGATGTAGGTGACGAACAGACCTTCAAGCGGCTTGGCCCACGCCGGCGTCTGCATGCTGCTGCCGTGTACCTCGCGTACGCCGGCCTCGGTGCCGACCAGCAGGTCGTCTGCGTCGCGCACGTAGATCGCACGCACGCGCGCGCCGGTGCCGCCAGGGGCCGGGCCGATCCGATCAAGCGCGTCACCTCGGTATCGATACAGGCCGCCAGTGGTGCCGATCCAGTAGTCATCGCCCGATTGCTCGATCGCGTTTATCTGGTAGGCATCCAGCGCCTTCAATGCCGGCGGGCGCTCCACTTTTCCATTCGTATAAATTGCCACACCGCTGCGGGTGCCGATCCACAGGCGGCCGCCTTTGTCGTAAAACAAATCGTAGGCAGACGGATTAGGCAGCTGTTTGCCGGAAACCAATTCGACCGCGCCGTCGGCGGTCAGCGCGACGACATTGGAATTGGTGCCGAGCACGATGCGCCCGTGTGGATCGCGCACGATGCTCCATACGAACGGATCGCTCAGACCATCGCGCTGCGAGATGCGTCGCGCCCAGCCATTCCACAAGCGGAACAGGCTTTCGGTCTGGCTGCCGAGCCAAAGATTGCGCTCGCGATCTTCGTAGATCGCCAGAACCCAGGAATCGCGCACGAAGTCATCGTTGCCGATGCGCTCAATGCTGCGGTCGGGGCGCAGACGAAACAAGCTGGGCGCGGTGCCGATCCAAAGATTGCCTTCGTGATCGCGATACAGGCTTTCCACGCCAAGCCGATCCAGCTCCGGGTCGAGTCCGGTGCGCTCGATCTTGCCGTCGCGGAAGCCATACAGGCCGGCACTGGTACCGAGCCAAAGCATGTTCGCGTCAGCGACCAAGTGATTGACGTGTGCATTGGCGAGTGCGGGCGGCAGAGGAAAGCGCGCAATGTCGTGCGGGCGGATGCGAATCAGCGTGCCGCCAGCGCCGATCCACAGTGAGTCGTCCTGACGCAAAATGCTGTAGCAAGATTCGCCCTCAAGCATCGCCGGCGCCAGCGCCCCCGCGGAGTGGCGCATGACACCCAGGCTGGTCGCGAACAAAAGCGATCCGTCGGCATCCTCGGCAATGCCCTGCACAGCAGCGTTGTCGGCGCCCGCGCGCATCACGACAAATTTTCCATTTGTATAATGCAGCACGCCGTGCGGCGTGCCGAACCACGGCTCGCCGTTGCGATCGGTATAGGCAACCGTGGCCATGGTCGTGTCGATGCCGCTGTTGCGGCGGTCGAAGACAACGAAGCGCACGCCGTCGAATCGGGCGATGCCGTTCTGCGTGCCGATCCAGATATACCCGGTGCCGTCCTGGGTGATGCTGAGCACCGAGATCTGCGGCAGGCCGCTTTCGATGTTCCAGTTGTCCTGAACGTAGTCGTGGAAGCGTGCCGCCGGATCCAGCGCCGATACACTTGTGGCAAACAGGCTGAGCAGCGGCAGGACACAGCGAACCAGCATGCGCGGCCATCGCGCAGATGCGGATTTGACTTGAAAACACACGTTCACGGCCTTATCTCGACTCCGTCACCCTTGCGTACATGAAGCTGCAATAATACCGGTTCGCCTTCGGGCGAATGTGAATCACCCTCAGGATTTCCGATGGCCGGCTACAACCAGACCTCCGAGCCGATCGTGTTCGAACGCGATTGCGCAGCCGTCATGGTGCCGCAGGGGCAGGAAGTGACCCTGCCTGCGGGCCAGAACGGCTACATCACCCAGGCGCTCGGCGGCAGCTTCACCGTGTTCGTGGACGGCAATCTGTTCCGTATTCGCGGTGCCGATGCCGACGCCATCGGCAAGGAACTTCCCGAACCGCTGACGCTGGATGCCGAAGCCGACGATGCCGAAGTCGAGAAACTGGTGTGGCAACAGTTGCGCACCTGCTATGACCCGGAAATACCCGTCAACGTGGTCGACCTGGGTCTAGTATACGAGTGCACATTGGAAAAGATGGAAAACGACGCGCGGCGGGTGAAAGTGATGATGACCCTTACTGCGCCGGGTTGCGGCATGGGCGACATTCTGGTCGATGACGTGCGCAGCAAGATCGAATCGATTCCGACGGTTGCTGAGGCCGATGTCGAATTGACCTTCGACCCGCCGTGGAATCATTCGATGATGTCGGATGTGGCGAAGCTTGAGACCGGGATGATGTGACGAGCGAGGCCGATGCTCGTCATCCCAGCGAAAGCTGGGATCCATCTTGACGTAAGCCTGCGGCAGCAAAAGCAAAGATGGATTCCAGCTTTCGCTGGAATGACGGCGGTTTTTTATGACGACCCTTCACCACAGCGGTCGGTTGAAATCGAAATCCGGCTGCGGTTGCGCCCGCGCGAACGCCGGGCCGACACCGTAGTCGACGCCGAGGCGCAACAGCAGGTGCGCGCGCTGCAGGCTGTCCACTTCTGGCGCGATCACCGCGGCGCCCGCGCCGTGCGCCTTGCGCACCAGGGCCAGCAACGTGTCGCTGATTGATTTGACGTTACCGAGTTCGGCGACAAGCTCTTTGGCCAGACGCACGAAATCCATGTCGAGATTTTTCAGCGCGTGTACCGCAGCCCAGTCGCGACCATAGTCGGCCAGACAGAAACGCACGCCATATTGATGCAGGGTCTTGATCTGGCCGATACCGCGCGCGCCGGAATCGATCAGTGCCGAACATGCCAATTCAATGGTCAGACCGGTGCCGGAAAGATGGCGTTGCTTGAGTTCGCGCTCAAGCCACCAGGTGAATTCGGGCTCCAGCGCGCTGCTTACCGCCTGTGGCACGAACAGGCGCAACTGGCGGCCCCGCTTGAGCTGATCCTCACGCACTTCCAACGCATGCTGCAGCATCCAGCGATCGAGCGTGCCGATCTGATTGCATTCGGCAGCGACGGGCGCCAGGTCCGCGTACGCGACCGTGGTGCCCGGATGTTGCACGCTCTTGACCTTGAAGCCGACTTCGTACTGACCAGACAGTTTTCCGCCCAGCGGCACGATCGGCTGGAATTCGAACTGGGTCTGTTCTGGCGTCAACGGCCGGCTCAACAGTGCGCGCACGGCGAGCATCGGGTCGACCGGCAGCAGGGCTGCTTCCTTGGCTTCAAACCAGAGCACGCGATTGCCACCCAGGTGCGCGGCGGCAAGTTGCGCAGCCTGTGCGTTGGTGACCACGGCATCCACGCCAGGCTGCTGCTCGCCGCTGAGCATTGCCATACCCAGACTTGCCGTCAACGTATAGGCACGGCCATTGAACTGCCATGGCTGCGTGTTCAGCACAGAGCGGATACGTTCGGCAGCAGCGGTCACCTCGCCGCGGCTGCGCCGGTGCATCAGCGCGAAATAGTGGAAATCCTGATACTGCGCAGGCAAATCCGCTTCATCCAGTTGGCTGCGCAGGATATTGCCGATGTGCGCATCGAGAGCGGCAACGCCAGCGAGTCCGATTTGTTCGCGCAGTTGACGTGAGTGATCCAGCGCGATGTACATCAGCGCTGCAGACCGATCGCCAAGCGTAGTTTCCAGTCGCTCGATCAGCGTCGTGCGCGAGAACAGGCCGGTGCGCGAATCGCGGCCTCCGGGCGTGCCGAGCATTTCGCGCAGCCAATGTGCGCGTTGCGCACGCGCCTGTACCGCGCTGACCAGATGCCGAGCCTTGACTGGCTTGAGCAGGAATTCGTCGCCGCCCGCGGCGATCGCATCGAAGCGCTGGCCGATGTCGGCCGCGTTGGCGGCGAAAATAATCGGCACGGCAGCGTATTCGGGTTGTTGGCGGACAAGTTGTATCAACTCGATACCGCGCACGTCGGGCAGGTCGCAATCGAGCACGATGACATCCGGGCGGAAGTCGCACAGTGCGGCCAGTGCTGCCTGGCCGTTGCCAGCCAGACGTGCAGTCATGCCACGCTCGACCAGACAACGTGCGGCTTCGGCCGCCTGTTCGCGGTTCTGATCCACGATCAATACACGCCATTCCGGCTGCGTGCCCTGCACCAGCAGTTCGTCCAGCTTGCCGACCACGCGCAGTGAATCAACCGGCGTGCTGAACAGGGCGCTGGCGCCCGCACGCATCGCCAGCAAGCGATGACCCAGGTCGCCGTCCTGCGAGATCGCCACGACAGCCGGCAGCCGCTCTTCGCTGAGCCCAAGCTGCGTATACAAGACGCCGACGCGCGCCATGATGCGCAACTTGCGCGCGTCCAGCAGCAAGGCGCCAGGAATCGCATGACCAAGAAAACTAAGCAACGCTTCGCCGTCGGCAAATTCGCGCACGTCGTAACCGCGCTCGGCCAGGCCTGCGGTAAGACCGGGAACGGAATTCGGCGCCAGGCCGACCAGGCATACGGCTCGCGGCAGGCGCGTCGGCCGCACTGTCTGCGAAGGCTGACTGGCGGCGGCGGCGACGGCGGAGCTAACGCTGTCGGCGACGCCGACCTGGGCAGCGACTGCGTCGGGCATGGGACGTGCGTCGTCGGCAACCGATGGCGTCACAAATTGCTGCGCAGCGAATTGTTGCGGAGCAGGTTGTTGCGCAGTTTCCAAATTGGACTCGGCCGCAGGCAGCTCGGCACCTGGCATTGCTGCAACCGGTGCGGCGGGAACGATGCGAGAGGTTGGCAATGAATGCACTTCGGCCATCGCAGTGGCGGAAAGATCAGTCAGCACGCTGCCAAGGCGATTGACCATATCGGCCAAACGCGTCAGATCGCGAGCGTTCGGCAGCAAATGATCATCGACAAAGGAACACAAGTAAGCCTCGAGCTCAAGCGCGGACGTGTTGACGTCATCCAGGCCCAGCCGTTCGCTAGTGATTGCGATCTGATCGACTTCATCGCCCAACTTGCGCGCAGCCGCCTGCTCCCAGCCGTTTTGCGCGAGTGGCTGCCAACGTCGCACCAAGGCCAGACAGCGCTCGCGCAACTCATCGCGCGCGCGATCGGCACCTTCGAGCAAGCTTGTCGTATCCTGACCGCTCATCGGCACGCCTTGATTGTTACCACGGATCCATCCTTAGCCGGGCGCAAATAGTGTAACGCCGCTATTGCGCACATTGCAGCATTTGCCACCTCTGGGGCGTGCTTGGGCTCACAGTTTCGGCAGTTGGTGGCGCGACTTTTGCTGCGCGGGCGCCGCAATCGGTTTAGCATCTTGCCAGGCTCACGGAGGCGCGCGCATGAGACGTCATTTCCACTGGTGGATTGGCTTGTTGTTCCTGTTTGTACTCGGTTATGACTTCGTGGTTTGGGGAGCGGCAGCGCGTTTGCCCGATGTTGGTGCGCATCTGCAGGATTCGGCGCGGCGCGAAGGACCATTGGCGTATTTCTACATGCGCGTCGGCAGCGCCTTGGATGAGGCTCTGCCTGCGCTTGATCGCTGGGGCCAGTATCGTGCCGAATCGGCGCTCGCTGAGGGTTTTCCCCGTATCAAACAAGACGCCACAGTGGCGATGGATCTGGTTTTCTCGCAAACCTGGAATGCGCAACACTTCACGTTGAAAGTATGTCACTGGGCCGCGCCGGTGCTCGCGGTGCTCGCTGTGGTGTTCTGGGTGCGGCGACCGAAGAAGGTTCGCATGCTCGGTTCGCGCCGACGCTGAACGTTGATATATTGTCCATTAAGATAAAAGTATACAAAGTATAAACAGCGCTATGCGCGAGCCGGCACTGCATGCAAGCAGGCGCGGCCACCAGCGTGCACATCACGCACAGCCAAGCGCCATGCGGGCTACGTGACTTTCGGCAGGGGTCCGCTCGGATCAGGTCAATGGTTCCTATCTGGACATCTGGACGTCCGTAATTCGATCGACCGTTTTGTTATGTTGTCCGGACAACTGTGTTGCGTGGCAACAAAACTTTCGCGATATCAATAACTTAGCGGCGATAATTTCTTGACGGGCGGCGCAACGGCTGTTACGGTTCGGCGCGTTTTGGAAAACCTCACGTCCTCAAGCGACCCGATGGATGGTATCGGTGGGTAGGCCGAACGGAAGTGAGAGGACCAAGCCTCAGGGGGCTCGCACCAGGACGTTGTGGACAGACCTTCTTTCGCGCAAGCGGGAGGCGTCATTAGCCGGTTCGTGTTGCATGAATTTGCAACACCTCCGAGGAGTTTGTTTGACCTGCAGTGATCTGCGACAGGGAATGTGGCGCAGGAGTAAAGGGTGTTAAGTAGTTCAGAACTAAAACCTAACCGCTAACCTTTGGGAGAACTGAATGAAAGGTGGTCTATTGAAAGCAGCCGTAGCCGTTGCCCTCGTGGGCATGACTGCAGGAGCCGCACTGGCGGCCGGCGCACCAGCCGGCGGTCAGGCGAACGCCCCCGCGTCAGCGGGCGGCAACCCTTACTCGCCTGCCTACGGTCATCCATACCGTCATGGCGTGATTCCGACCCTAGACGTGCATCAGCAGATGAAGGACTGGGCCGAGACTCAGCGCCAAGCCGGTAAACCCGGAATCAATGCAGCAACCGGCCCGCAGACGCTTAGCTACGGCGGCGGTACGGGTGGTGTCGGCGTCACGAGCGGGCAGATGAAAGTCTACCTGGTGTTCTACGGTACGCAGTGGGGTACCCAGAGCACCGACGCGAACAGCAACTTGAAGTTCACCAACGACACTGCCGGTGCGGCCGGTGCGGCGCAACAGATGTTCAAGGGCATTGGTACAAACAATGAACTGTGGCAGGCCGAATTGACCCAATGGTGCGATGGCCCCGGCGTTTCGTCCGGCGCAGTCGCATGCCCGGCCTCGGGCGCCAACTACATTCCGTATCAGCAGAATATCTTTGCCGGCGCCTGGTACGACAACTCTGTGGCGTCTCCGAGTGCTGCTACCGCTGCCCAGCTCGCGAATGAAGCGATCAAGGCCGCAGCACACTTCGGCAACACGACTGCGGCGTCGAACCGCTACGCCTACTACGTCATCCTGTCGCCGAAGGGTACCAATCCGGATCATTATCAGGGTCAGTACTGCGCGTGGCACGATTACACCGCAGACGCAGGCGTGAGCTCGCCGTACGGCGAGATGGCATTCAGCAATCAGCCGTACAACATCGACTCCGGTGCAGGTTGCGGCGTCGGTTTCGTCAACTCGCCCGGTACGCTCGACGGCTACACGATGACTCTCGGTCACGAGTGGCAAGAGACGATGTCGGATCAATTCCCGGCCGGCGGCTGGACCAACCACGTCAGTGGCTCGTCCTACAACGGTCAGGAAAACTCCGACGAATGCGCATGGATCGCTGCGGGCTCGACGGGCGGTGCGGCTAACATCGCGTTTGCTACCGGCACATTCGCCGAGCAGGCCAGCTGGTCGAACGACACCAACTCGTGCGCAATCTCGCATGCGATCGTCACTCACGGCGGTGGCGGCAACGTCGCACCGACCGCGAACTTCAGCTTCGTGACGAATGCGCTGGTTGCTACCTTTACCGACAGCTCGACGGATAGCGACGGCACGATCTCGTCGCGCGCCTGGACCTTCGGTGACGGCGGCACGTCGACAGCGACGAACCCAAGCCACACCTATGCCTCTGCCGGCACCTACAGCGTCGCGCTGAAGGTTACGGACAATGGCGGTCTGACCAACACCAAGACGTCCTCGGTGACGGTATCCGGCGGTGGCGGTGGCGGCAACGTGCTGTCGAACGGCGTTGGCGTGTCGATCTCGGATGCGGTGGTCAATCATCAGCAGGCATTTACGATGGTCGTGCCGGCGGGCGCGACGGGCCTGACGTTCACGATGTCCGGCGGCACGGGCGATGCGGACATGTACGTCAAGTTCGGTTCCGCGCCGACGCTGTCGAGCTATGACTGCCGTCCGTACGTTTCCGGCAATGCCGAGTCGTGCCCGATCAGCACAGCACAAGCGGGCACGTACTACGTGATGGTCAATGCGTATGCGGCGTACTCCGGCGTCACGCTGAAGGGCAGTTACAGCACGGGTGGCGGTGGCGGCGGTTCGCTGACCAGTGGCGTTCCGGTGACGGGTCTGTCGGCCACGACGGGCAACTTCGGCACGATCTACACGCTGGTGGTACCGGCAGGCAAGACCAAGGTGACGTTCACGATCACCGGCAGCACGGGCGATGCAGACATGTATGTGCGGATCGGCGCGGCGCCGACGACCAGCACCTACAACTGCCGTCCGTACCTGACCGGCGACAACGAGACGTGCACGTTCAATGCGCCGGCAGCAGGTACGTACTACGTGGGTGTCCGCGCCTACGCCACGTACTCCGGCGTGACCTTGACGGGCACGATCCAGTAAGCAGTGGGACAACGGAACGGGTCGCACGCGGCCCGTTTCCCTGAAAAAAATGAAGGGCCGCGAAAGCGGCCCTTTTTTTGTGAGTGCAGGGTTGGCGAATCTGCAAGGAGCCTGCAGGAATCTTTAAAGGTCCGCTGCTTCGAAGCGGTTCGCATCGCGATTCTTGCGCACGCGTTGGGGATCCCACACGCGGCCATTCATCGCGATGTAGACGCCATCGGGAAGTGCTTGTATCGCGCCAACCGCGCAGCCGATATTGAACACTGCATCCGATCCCTGAAAGCGCGCCGGGTTGAGCGAGCCGGTCAGCACGATCACTTTGCCGGCGATGCCCGCGAGCACACGCGCCGTGTCGACCATTGTATCGGTGCCGTGCGTCACCAGGACATGGCGATGCGCTTGCGCCTGGATCGTGCTCCGGATCAGGTCGCGATCGACCTCGGTCATGTGCAGGCTGTCCTTGCGCATCAGCGCGATCACATCGAACGCGAACGCCATCCCGAGCGCGGTCAGGATTTCGCCGATCTGCGGCGCGCCGATCTGGAATGTCGATTTGTCGTCGAAGTAAATTTTGTCGATGGTGCCGCCGGTGGCGACAATGGTCAGATGCTGCAGCATGATTTTTGTCCGCAATGGCGCGGAGCAGTGTAGCAAAGGCCCGTGGACGCAGGCCTGGCGATCAGTAGCTGTCGCTGGCCAGCATCACCGAGTCATGCAAGCCGTTGGATTTCAGGCGCAACAAGCCGTGATCCGCGAAGCGCCGCGCTGCCGCCGCGGGACGCGGGTCGTTCTCGGCGCGCAGCGCCCATTCGGCATGGCGGGTTAGCAGGGAAAGCGCCAGCATGCGGGCCAATCCAAATGCAAGCTCGCGGCCGCCGGCCTCGATGCGTTCGCGTTCGCCGGATGAGGCTTTCTGCAGCCATTCGGTGATTCGCGTCGCGCCCTCGCGCGCGGCACGTGCACAGGATTCCAGTTCCGGTGCTTGTACTTGCGAGAGAATCGCGCGCTGCGCGCTGAGCAGCGATTGCAGCCCGCCGGTGCCGCGGAATGCACGCAGAAAATCCAGCGCCTGAACGTTGCTCGTGCCTTCCCAGATTGACCACACCTGGGCGTCGCGCAGCAATTGCGGAATGCCGCTGTCTTCCAGATAGCCGGCGCCGCCGAAGCATTCGCAGGTTTCCGAGGCAATCGTCACGGCGAGTTTGCCAGTCCACAATTTCACCAGCGGAGTGAGCAGCCGTAACAGGTTCTGCTGTGATTCATCGGCTTGGCCGGCTTGCGCACGGCCGAGGAGTTCCGTCACATAGAAACTCAGATGAAACGCGGCTTCGAATTCGGCCTGCATCGCCGCCAGGGTGTCCTGATGCAGCGGCTGTTCGGCCAGCGGCTTGCCGAACACGATGCGGCGATTGGCATAGTCGCGAGCCAGGGCGATGCAGCGACGCATCGTCGCGAGCGCACCGATTGCATTCCAGGTACGGGTGACGTTGAGCATCGGCGCGATCTGGCGCACGCCGTGCTTTGCCTCGCCGACGAGTTCTGCCGGCGTGCCTTCCAGATGGATCTCCGCTGTCGGCAATTCGCGCGTGCCGAGCTTGTCCTTGAGCCGATCCAGGGTGACGTTGCGCCAGCGCCCATCGGGTTTTTGTGGCTCGAGGTAAAACAGGGCCAGGCCATCGGAACCAGGAACTGCGCCGGACGGCCGTGCCAGCGCGAGCGCGGTCTGCGCGTTGATCGCCGAGGTAAACCACTTGCGTCCATACAGGCGCCAGCGACCTTTTTCCTCGCGCGCCACAGTTTCGGTGGCCGAGACATCCGAACCGCCGGCGTTCTCGGTCATCCATTGCCCGGAAATCCAGAACTGCTCGGGATCGCGACTGAGCAGGTGCGGCACCGCGCGCTCAATCAGGCGCTGGTTGCCCGATGCCATGAGCGCGGTCGCTGCGCCGTCGGTCATCGCCAGCGGGCAGGTGTAGAACTCGCTGGCACAATGGAACAAGTATACCATTGCAAATTGGTGCACCCGCGCCGAGGTGCCGTGCGTCGTCTCGTGGCCGGCCGCAACCAGACCGTGACGCGCGGCGAGCGGTTGCGCGGCAAGCCACGCGGGCGTCAGTTCGATGCGGTCGATGCGTTCGCCCCAGGCATTCCAGTGAGTCAGTTTCGGTTCGCTGGGTTGGCGCGAACGCGCTTGCGTCCACGCGGCAGCGGCGTATTCCCCAAGGTCAGTGAAGTCGCCCTCGACCGCAGCGAGCACCGCTGGCGGCAGTACGCGACGCAGATACGAGCGCAACACACGATCGTCCAGATACTGATTGCTCAGCATCGGCGCAGCTTGCAGGAAGGGCATGAGACTGTTTCCGGATGCGACTGCAGCAACTTACACGGACATAAAAAAATCGACAAGTCTTGTTTAAGGGATTTACTTTTTGCTCAGAAGGATCGGCCTCAGCCGGATTTCTTGCGCTTGTACTTGCGCGCGTCCCAGCCCGATGCGCCGATCACGGTCAGGCTCAGTGCGATCTCGGCGAGTGCGAGCCAGCGCGCGGCGGAGTCCGAGTACGCAACGCTGACGCCGTGACAAAAATAGAACAGGCTGACGATGCCGCCGATCAACACACCGCGGCGCAGGTTTCCCAGGCAGACCCACAGGCCCGGTAACAAGGGAACGATGGAAACGGCCAGGGTCTTGGCGATCTGCGGGTTTGCCGGTGGCAGCAGCCAGGCGTGCCAGAGTATGTGCAGGAGCGCGAGCGCCACCAGCGCGACGGCGCCCAAGTGCAGCGCGCCAACGGTTGCGGACCTCATTGCGCGAGTTTCGCAGTGATCGCAGCAACGCGACGGCCGAGCGCCCGAGCCAGCGTGCGTTCGTCGTCGCTGATCGGCCGGCTGCCGTCGGCGCCGGCGACATGGCTGGCGCCATAGGGAGTGCCCCCAGTTGTCGTTGCGTTGAGCGCCGCCTCGGTGTACGGAATGCCGACGATCAGTGCGCCTTGGTGCAGCAAGGGCAGCATCATCGACAGCAAAGTTGTTTCCTGGCCGCCGTGCATGGTCGCAGTCGAGGTAAACACGGCTGCGGGTTTGCCGACCAGGGCACCAGATGCCCACTCGGCCGCAGTCGAATCCAGGAAATACTTCAATGGCGCGGCCATGTTGCCAAAACGCGTGGGGCTGCCAAAAATCAATCCCGCGCACTCGCGCAGATCGGCCAGGGTAACGTAGGGCGCGCCATCGTCGGGCACTGGCGCCTGCGCGGTCGCGGTGACGGCAGCGACGGGCGGCACGCTACGCAAGCGCGCCTGCATGCCGGCAATTTCTTCCACGCCGCGCGCAATCAGGCGCGCCAGCTGGGCGACGCTGCCGTTGCGGCTGTAATAGACAATCAGGATGTCGGGCATCGGTCGCGCTTCCAGCTGTGAGTTGCAGAGGGTGAGTTTGGTGCAAACGCGGGCTTTTACCCCGCAACCTTGAGTATTATCGCCGCATGCTTCCTATCACTCGCCACCGCGTCAGCGTATTCGTTCGCTTTACCGTGCGCCGCTTTCTCGACGAATATTGTCTGCAAACCGCCGGTGCCCTGGCGTTTACCAGCTTGTTTGCATTGGTGCCGCTAATTACCGTGGTGCTGAGTATCCTCGCCGCTTTCCCGGTCTTCGCGCAATGGCGCGAAAAGATTTCCGGATTCATCTTCGCCAATTTTCTGCCAGCAAGCGGCGATGTGGTGCAGACCTATTTCACCCAGTTCTCCGACAATGCCAGCAAAGCCACCACGCTCGGCATCCTGGTGCTGGTGTTCAGTGCCGTGTCGCTGATGCTGAGCATCGAGGACGCTTTCAATCGCATCTGGCGGATATCGGTCGCGCGCAAAGCCGCAGCGCGTTTCGCCATGTACTGGACGGTGCTGACACTCGGGCCCCTGCTGCTGGTCGCGATGCTGGCGAGCAGCTCCTACGTGTTTGCGCTGCCACTGCTGGAGCAGGCCGATGTACTGCGCGCGCATCTGATCGGATGGCTACCGTTTCTTATCCAGTGGGTCGTGTTGGCCGCGGCGTACACGCTGATTCCGAACTGCAAGGTACGCATCAGTCACGCCGTGGTCGGCGCCTTGATCACAGCGCTAACGTTTGAAGCAGCCAAACAGGTATTTGCTGCGTACGTCGCCCGAGCCAGCTATCAGGAAATCTACGGCGCGCTGTCGATCGTGCCGATTTTCATTTTCTGGATCTACCTTTCGTGGATCTTCGTACTGCTGGGCGCATCGCTGACCGCCAGCATCCAGGCTTTCGACTACAAAGCGCCAGCGCCGGAATCCGGTCCCGACGAAATCAAACCTGCAGCGCCACGGTCTGATCCGGAGATGATCGCGGCAATTGCAACCCCAGAGGAAAAAACATGAATCGATTCATCAGCGTAATGTTGCTGGCACTGATAGCAGGCGCAGCGGCGGCCGCGACCGCCGCAAAACCGACGCTGGTCGTCACCACGCTCGATGGCGGCAGCTTCGACCTGTCAAAACAAAGTGGAAAATGGGTCATTGTGAATTATTGGGCAACCTGGTGTTCACCGTGCCTGAAGGAATTGCCGGACATTTCCGCATACGTCACCGCGCACAAGGAAACAGTCGCCGCGATCGGCCTGGATTTCGAAGATACCGACAAGGCCGATGTCGTAAAATTCCTGAAGACGCATCCGTTGAGCTACCCGGTGGCGCAGGTCGACGTTGACAACCCGCCGAAGGATTTCGACACACCCAAGGGTCTGCCGAATACCTACATCATTGCGCCCGACGGCCACGTGGCCAAGGCATTCACCGGACCGATCACGGCGAAAAATCTCGATGCTGTAATCGCGGGCGGCTAGGGCGCAAGCGCTAGGATCAACATGCCCGGCGCGAAATTCATCGTCAGCGGAAAGGTGCAAGGTGTGTGCTTTCGCGCTGGCACATGCGACCAAGCGCTGCGACTGCATCTGAACGGTTACGCGAAGAACCTGGCTGACGGTAGCGTCGAAGTGCTTGCTTGCGGAGAGACTGCCGCGATCGACGCACTTGAGCGCTGGCTGCATGTCGGGCCGCCGCTGGCGCGCGTGTCCAGTGTGCAGCGCCTGGCGATTGAATTGGTCCAGGCGTCGGGGTTTCGCGTGCTCTAGGTGCTCGCCCTAGTACACCTTTTTCACCCACAGTGACTTGTCCGCGAGTTCCTCGACACCAAGGTCGCCTTTCAACTTGCCCAGCTTGAGCGGCTTCACCGCGACCTTGCGGTCGGGCAATTGGTCGAGCAGGTGCTGGATCAGGTTCAGGCGCCCGCGCTGCTGGTCGTTGAAATCCACGACATGCCACGGCGCATTTTCCGTGTGGGTGTGCGTGAACATCGCATCGCGCGCATCGCCATAGGCTTGATATTGATTGCGCGCCGTCAGGTCGATGGGGGATATTTTCCAGCGTTTCAGCGGATTTTCCGCGCGCTCGGCGAAACGCGCTTCCTGTTCTTGCTGATCGACCGCCAGCCAATACTTGAGCAGGATGATGCCGTCGTCGGTGAGGCTGCGTTCGAACACTGGACATTGCGCGAGGAAGTGCCGGTATTCGGCATCGCTGCAGAAACCCATCACATGTTCGACGCCGGCACGGTTGTACCAACTGCGGTCGAACAGGACGATTTCCCCGGCGGCCGGCAGGTGTTCGACATAGCGCTGAAAGTACCATTGTGTACTTTCGCGCTCACTGGGCTTGCTCAGCGCGACCATGCGGTAGTGGCGCGTATCCAGATACTCGCTGATGGCCTTGATGACGCCGCCCTTGCCGGCGGCATCGCGGCCCTCGAACAGCACGACAACGCGCTTGCCGCCGCGGATCAACCAGCGTTGCAATTCGACCAGCTCGACTGCCAGCGCTTTCAGGTGGTGCGCGTATCGGTGTTTTTTCATATGTTTTTGCGTTCGTCCTGATCGCGAGTGCAAATCAAAAAGCGACCATTCATGGTCGCACATTTCAAGTTCATTCCCTGAGCCGCGGCAGCAACCCGGCCAGGTTACACGGTTTGGTGCGGGCGTCGAGTTGCTTGCTGATGAGTTTTTCCCAGGCCATCTGGCACGCCGAAGTCGAGCCGGGCAGGCAAAATATGAACTTGTCGTTTGCCAGGCCGGCAAATGCGCGCGATTGCAGCGTCGCCGTGCCGATGTCGGCATAGCTGAGCACGCGGAACATTTCGCCGAAACCCGGCATTGGCTTGTCCAGCAAAGGCGCAATTGCTTCGGGCGTGGAGTCGCGGCCGGTAAACCCGGTGCCGCCGGTAACGATGATTCCATTGATAGCGGCGCCGGCGATCCACGCTGAGACAATCGCGCGCATCGCGTAGCGGTCGTCGCGCACCAGCGCACGTGCGTACAGTCGATGCCCGGCAGCTACCAGCGCGTCGCGCAGGTAGTCGCCGGAAGCATCGTTGTCCGAACTGCGCGTATCCGACACCGTTAGTACACAAATAGACAATGGGACAAAATCATTCTTCGCCGTCATGCGGTCAACTCCAGGTCATTGATTTCACCGCTGCGCTCGAAGGTGCGGAACATGAGGGTGATCAGCGCTTCGAAATCGTGTGCGTACGCGGCCATGTCGAACGGGCCGCTGGCTTTACGCGCCGCGCCGACGCGGTCGCGCAGCGCACGCAATTCGCGGGGATTGCGGCCGAGTTGCACGGCAAGATCGACATAGGCTTGATCGGTCGCGACATTTAGATCCTTCAGCCCAAAGTGATCATTCAGGCTGCCGGCCACGCGCGAGGCGAAAGTCGAACCGGGCTGGGTCAGTACCGGACAGCCAGCCCACAACGCATCGCTGGCCGTGGTATGCGCGTTATAGGGATTGGTGTCGAGAAACAGGTCGCAATGGCGATAGCGCGCCAGATGCTCGGCATGCGGAACGTGCAACGCGAACACCAGGCGCTGCGGATCCACGCCGGCCGCCTGCGCAGCACGCCGCACCTGCTCGTCGGCGCTGCTGCCCGGAGGTCCGGACAGAAGCCACAACACGCTGTTGGGGACGGCCTTGAGGATTTTTATCCAACGCGCGACGCTGCGCAGAGTGAACTTCCATGTTTGATTGAAGCTGGCGAAAACGACGCCCTGTTCGGGCAGACCCAATACCTTGCGCGCGGGCGGTTCGGACACCACGCGGGTACTGTCGCAGGGTTGATAACAGCGCGGCAGCCAGGCGATCTTTTCGCTGTAGTGGACGCGCTGCTCGGCCGGAATCAGGAAATGATCGGCGATCAGATAGTCGCACCACGGCGCACCGAGTGAACCGGGGTAGGCAAGCCAATTCACCTGCAATGGCGCTGGGCGCAAGGCCAGGAGCTGCGGCCGCGAACCTTCGCAATAGCCGTCCAGATCGATCAACACGTCGCAGTGGCCATCGCGCAATTGGCGCAACATGTTTTCCAGCGACTGCGCAGAAATATCGTGGAATTCATGAAACGCCGACGCCAGGCGCTGACGCAGGAAGCCGCCGTCGTCCTTGGTAGTCGCGTATCCCAGAGTGTGCAATTTCATGCCGCGCAATCGCTCGATCAATTCCACGATCAGCAACGCGGTCGGATGCTCGCCGAACCCTGCAGAAATGAATCCGACCCGGATCGGGCCGGCCGAACGCGCATGTGGACGCGGGGCCAGGCGTGTTTCCAGCGGCTCGATCTGGGCCTGCCGCGCCGCTGCGAACTGCCGCGCACACGCCAGTTGTTGCGCTGGAGTGGAATCTTCCACAAGTATAGAAAATGGCGTTATCCCAGGCGCGTTGCGATCCACGCCGTCCAGCAGGCGCCGGCTGAGCGCCGGCAAATGATGCCAGTGGCAAAGACGCCGGTGCAGGTAGACCAGTTGCGACAGTGCCGGCCAGAATTCGGGTGCGGCGCGCAGGCAGGCGTCGTATTCGCGCAGTGCAGCAGCGAAATCGCCATGCCCATCCAGCGCCAGCGCGTACTGATAGTGATATTGCGCATTGCCCGGCGCGAGCCGCGACGCCGCGCACCAGGCATCCAGCGCGGGCGCTTGGCGGCCCCCTTCGCCGAGTATATTTCCGAGCACGAATTGCGCATCGGCCCATTGCGGCGCGAGTGCCATGGCGCGCCGCGCACTGCTTTCCGCACGATCCAGTTGCCGCACCGCAAGCAGGGCGGCGGACTGATTGAGCCAGGCACGCGCGTAGTCGGGTTTCTGCACGATGGCTTTGGCGAAACAGTCGGCAGCGCCGTGATAGTCGCCGCGCGCATCCAGCAGGCTGCCCAGGTTATTCAATGCGCCGGCATGCTGCGGCGCCAGGTTGAGCGCGCGTCGCAACGCGCGCTCGGCATCGCCTATGCGGCCACCGGCGGTGTAGACGCTGGCCAGATTGCACCAGGATTCGACCGAGCTGGGCGCCAGTTCCAGGGCGCGATCCAATGACGAAAGCGCAGAATCCAGCTCGCCTTGCTGCAAGGCGCAGATCGCCGACAGCCGCCACAGTTCTGCCTGCTCCGGATATCGTTCGAGCAGAGTGCCGGCGTGTGCACGCGCGGCAACGAGATCGCCTTGCGAAATCATTCCGATCAGGTCGGTAAGGCCCTTGCCCAGGGCGGGATCGAAATTCATGGGCCCTCCGCGGCGTTACGCGAATCCTGCCATAAAAAGCCCTGGCTGAGGGCCAAACGTGCGGCCTGACTATTGGGTCAGCTCCTTCATCTGATCGGCCTGGTACTCCTGAGTCAGCGGTTCGATCAGCGGGTCGAGATTGCCATCGAGGACCTCGGGCAGGCGGTGCAGAGTAAGGTTGATGCGGTGATCGGTGATGCGGCCTTGTGGAAAATTATACGTGCGGATGCGCTG
>JBBRTT010000039.1:0-37940 GCA_038244165.1 Lysobacterales bacterium
AAAAAAAGTCGGCCGGTAAGCCGGGTTCTGTCGTGGACAGTCATTCCTCTAGGCCTGACGTCGCCGTCAGGCTCAAGCAACCTACCCGGGAGCAACGCGGGCCGCGCCAATGCTCCCCTATTTGGTCTTGCTCCGAGTGGGGTTTGCCTTGCCACGCGGCGTTGTCCCCGCGCGCGGTGCGCTCTTACCGCACCGTTTCACCCTTACCACGCATGCCTTGCGACACCGTTCGGCGGTCTGTTCTCTGTTGCACTTTCCGTCGGCTCACGCCGCCCAGGCGTTACCTGGCACTCTGCCCTATGGAGCCCGGACTTTCCTCGCGGTGCTTGCGCACCCCGTGACTGTCTGGCCGACTCCACGCCCATTCTAACGCGAACGCGGCTGCTTCCGTGCGATCAGCTCGTGGCGGCGGCAACCCGCAGCATCGCGGCAATGCTCGCTTCGACATCCGCATCGCGCGTCGCCCAACACGAAACACTGATGCGCATCGCCGTGCGTCCCTGCCACACCGTGCCGCCACACCAGCAGGTGCCTTCGGCCTGCAATGCCGCGATCACACGCTGCGTGCGCGCAGCGTCACCGAATGCGACCAGCACCTGATTCAACACGACATCGTTGAGCACCTGAAAGCCGCCTGCAGCTAACGCTTGGGCAAAGCGCCGCGCCTGGCGGCAATTGCGTTCGATCATTTCCTCAACGCCGCTGCGACCCAAGCTGCGCAGTGCCGCCCAGACATCGACTCCGCGCGCACGGCGGGAAAGTTCTGGCGTGTAATCCGACGGATTGCGCCACGGACTTTGCGTCGGCAGGTATTCGGCCGTGATCGCCATCGACGCACGCAACGCATCGGCGTCGCGCACAAACGCCAGGCCACCGTCGTACGGCACGTTGAGCCATTTGTGCGCATCGGTGGCCCAGGAATCGGCAACTTCAACGCCGTGCACGAGTTCTGCACGCGATGGCGCAGTGCGTGCCCACAGGCCGAATGCACCGTCGACATGCAACCACGCCTCGGCACCAACACGCTCGCGCACGGCGGCGACAGGATCGCACGCACCCGTGTTCACATTGCCCACTTGTGTACAAATGATTGCTGGCGCGGAAACTTTCGGCAACGCGTCGACGCGCATCCTGCCCTGACCATCGACAGGCACGCGCAGCACGCGATTGCGGCCAAGACCGAGCAAGCCCAGCGACTTGATCAAGGTGGGATGCGCCTCTTCGCTGATGACGACCGTGATCGGCGGCGCACCGAACAGACCATCGGCTTCGACTTTCCAACCGGCGCGCGCGAGTACCGCATGGCGCGCGGCGGCCAGTGCGACAAAATTCGCGACCGTGGCACCGGTGACGAACGCCCCGCCGCAATCGCGCGGCAGATCGAGCAATTCCAGCAGCCAGCGCAGCGACGTCTGTTCCAGCCGCGCCGTGGCAGGGGTGACGTTGTACAGGCCCGTATTCTGATCCCAGGCCGACGCTAGCCAGTTCGCCGCCAACGCCGCGGGCAAGGCGCCACCCATGACGAAGCCGACGAAGCGCGGCCCGGCTTCGTCGAGCGTCGCCGGCGAGCCGTAGCGGTCGAGCAGATCCAGGACGTGCGCGGGGTCGCACGGACCTTCCGGCAGCGCGCCATCCAGCGCATCGAGCGCGGCGACGGCGGCCGGATCCGGCGCCACCTTGCGCTGCTCCAGGCCCTGCAGATACGTACTGGCGCGCAAAGCGACATCCTGCAGCAATGTGAGCATAACCATCTCCTACGACTCGTCGCCGATCAGGTACAGCGCCTTGCGTGGCGCGCCGGTAATCTCGCTTGCGACTTTTGCCGCGCGGCTCGGCGGCAGCTCGCTGCGTAGCAGTTCGAACACGCGCCGGCCTTCGGCCAGACGCATCGCATCGGCATCTTCGTCGGCTCCGGCGATCAACAGTACGAACTCACCGCGTTGCTGGTTTGTGTCTGCCTGAACCCGCGTGCACAGATCCTGCAGCGTGCCGTCGAGCACGGTCTCGAACAACTTGGTCAGCTCGCGCCCGAGCACCGCCAAGCGCGCACTGCCGAAGACCTGACGCATATCGGCCAGCGACGCAACAATGCGATGGCTGGATTCGTAGAAAATCAGCGTGCGCGTTTCCGGCCGCAGCACGTCCAGACGCGCCCGGCGCGCGGCTGCCTTTGCCGGCAGGAAACCCTCGAACACGAACCGGTCCGAGGGCAACCCCGCCGCCGAGAGCGCTGCGATCGCTGCGCACGGACCCGGCACGGGGCTCACCGCAATGCCCGCCTCGCGTGCCGAGCGGACGAGACGGAATCCAGGATCGCTCACCAGAGGCGTGCCAGCATCGCTGATCAGGGCGATGTTGGCGCCGTCAAGCATTCGCTGCACCAGATCTCCGCTGGCTTCGCGTTCGTTGTGCTCATGCAGCGCAAACGTGCGCGTGGCGATCGAGCAATGTTTGAGTAACGCTGCGCTGTGGCGAGTGTCCTCGCACGCGATCAGGTCGGCGTCGCGCAACGCCTGCTGCGCCCGTGGCGACAGATCATCGAGATTACCAATGGGCGTCGCCACCACCCAAAGTTTGCCTGTCGTGCCCTGCGCCATCGTCTTCCCCTGCACATTGGCCATGTAGCTTAGCGCGATGCGTGTTCAGACGCAGGCGTGCATCGATCCGGTATCATGGCAGCACAATGGTTCGAGATGCTGTCATGAGTAAGTTTGCCCTGCCCCGCCCGCTGCTGCTGCGCCTGGCCTTCAGCATTGTCCCATTGTGCACATTGTTCACGGGCTGCGCTGAAGTCGGCGTCTTTGGCGGCGGGTACGAGGCGCGCGAAGCACCCGAGGCTGCCAGTGCCGAACAGGCTTTCAGCCAAGGCGATTTCGATAGCGCCGCGCAGCAATTCATCGAGCTGGCCGATGCGCATTCAGGCGATCGCGCGCACTTCCGCTTGCGCGCTGCCGAAGCATTTCGCGAGAACGGCGAGATAGATGCTGCTGGGCAGGCGCTGGAAGGAATCAAACTGCGGCGCCTGAGCGATGACGAGACACCACGCTATCACCTGATTGAGGCGGAAGTTGCGCTCGCTCAGCACACACCGGCACGGGCACTGGAACAACTGGACATTGCCGACGCGAATCTGCCCCAGTCCTTGCGCCTGCGCCTGCTGGAATTGCGCGCCCGCGCTCAGGCCGACAATGGCGATGCCCTCGGCAGTGCACGCACGCGTGCGGCACTGGACCGCTCACTTGGCGGCGCCGACCGTAGCCAGAACGAAAACCAGATCCTGGCGACTTTGCAAAAATTGCCACCGGAGGCACTCAAGCAGCAGGCCGCCGCGCTGCCGCAGGACGACCCGCTGCAGCCATGGCTCAATCAGGCGTTGCGCAAGAGCGGTCAAGCTTTGCCGCTGGTTGTGCTGCGGCCGAACCAGCCGGTCGGTACGCTGATGCCGGACCAGAATAATGCAATGCAGCGTGAAGGTTATCGGCCTGCCCATCTGGTGGGTCTGCTGCTGCCGGGCGACGGCGCTCTGAAGGGCGTCTCGCAAGCAGTGCGCGATGGTTTCCTCGCCGCCTACTTCGCCGATAAAAATCCACAACGCGCACAAGTGCGCATTTATGATTCCAGCGGTTCGGCGCAAGACGCTGCCGATGCGTATGCCAAAGCCGTCGCCGATGGCGCCGACCATATCGTCGGCCCACTCACGCGCGACGCAGTCTCGGCGGTGTTCGCGCGCGGCCGGCTTGCGGTGCCGGTGCTGGCGTTGAACCAGCCCGAACACGGCGAGACGCCGCCGCCGGGCAGCGCGGCATTCGGCCTGGCACCTGACGCCGAAGCGGCCCAAGCAGCCGAACACATGCTCGAGCGCGGCATCACCCGCGCCGTCATCATCACTGCAAATGACGACTGGGCCGAACGTTCGGCGTTGGCGTTCCGCGCGCAATTCGAAAGTCGCAACGGCCAGGTGCTGAGCGATGGGCGTCTGGCCGACGGCGAGGTGAATTTTTCCACAATGCTGCGCCAGGCACTGGCCGGCATGGCGACGAACAAGAACGCGCCGGTCGCAGCCGGAACTATTGCCCAGTCCGGGACAGCCAGCGAAAGCGATTTCGGCATCTTCATCAGCATGCGTCCGCAGCAGGCGCGGCTGTTGCTGCCTCAGATAAAACTGGCCGGCTACAGCGGCGTGCCGGTGTTCGCCACCTCGCACATCTATTCCGGCGACTACAACCCGGGCCTGGACCGCGATCTGGACGGCGTGGAATTCTGCGATGCGCCATGGTTGTTCGACAGCGTGCCCGGAGTACCCAAACACAGCGAGATTTCGCGCACGCTCGATTCGGCACGCGGCGCCGGCGCGCGCTTGTTCGCTATGGGACTGGATGCCTACGCGCTGCTGCCCTACTTGGACTGGATGTCGCAGCATCACGACAGCTACGTCGCCGGCGCCACCGGACAACTCGCCGAAGACAATCTGGGCCGCATCCAGCGCCTGTTGATCTGGGCGCAGTTCGACAACGGCGCCGCGCATCCGATCAATGGTGGCCTGTCGATGAGCGCATTGCCGCAGTGACCTCGCCGGTCATGGCAACGCGCGATGTCGGGTTGCTTTGGGAAAACGCCGCGTTGTCGCATCTGCGCCAGTCCGCATTGGAACTGCTCGACCGCAATTTCACCTGCCGCTTGGGCGAGATCGATTTGGTCATGCTCGACAGGAGCGGACCCAACAGGCGCGATCAGATCGTGTTTGTCGAAATACGCTACAGAAACCCGAACGCACGCGGCGATGGCCTGGCTTCGGTCGGCGCCAGCAAACGTGCGAAACTTGTCCGCGCTGCTGAGATCTACCTACAAGCGCACCCGAAGCTGGCAGGGATGCCCTGCCGCTTCGACGTCGTGGCTTGCGGCGGCACGCCTGAAAGTCCCAGCTTCGACTGGATTCGCGCCGCTTTCGATGCCTGTTGAGCAACCATGCAAATCATGAAAAAGAATATGTTGTGGACGCGAATCCTGTTGTTGGCACTGGCCTTGCCACTGCTGCACGGTTGTCTTGCCATTGTTGCCGGCGGCGCTGCTGCTGGCGGCGTGCACGACCGCCGCGGTTTTCGCACAGTCGTGGAGGACCGCGACATCCAGCTCACGGCGCTGAACCTGATCAATCGCGAGAAGGATCTGGTACGCGACGATAACCGGATCAAGATTGTGGTCTACAACGGCACGATGCTGCTTTGTGGACAAGTGCGCACTGCTGAACTCAAACAGCGCGCGCAATCGATCGCCGACACCGTGCGAGGCGTCAGCCGCCTGGTCAACGAGATCGAGGTCATCGATGAGCCACAGGGCTTCTGGCGCCGGCGCCAGGACAATGCGCTGTCGACACGGGTCAAGTCAGCGCTGATCGACATCACCAGCATGCCGGGCTTCGATCCGACCCGCATCAACGTGACCTGCGCACATCACGTTATCTATCTCATGGGCCTGGTCAGTCGTGAGGAAGCTGACGCGGTGACCGATATCGCACGCAATGTCGGCGGTGTTGACAAGGTCGTGAAAGTGTTCGAATACACGGATTGACGGATCGCATGTTCCCGTCCGTCTACTGACACCAGCCATGCCGATCGATTCCGCCTTGCACGCTGCACTGACAGCCATCTTCAATACGGGCGCGCTGAGCACCGATCCCGCCGAATGCCTGGCCTATGGCTACGACAACTCGCGCCGCCAGGCACAACCCGATGCAGTCGTGTACCCGGCGACGCACGCGCAGGTTTTGGCGCTCGTGCGCGCGTGCCGCGATACACGCACGCCGCTGATCGCTCGTGGACGCGGCACCAATACCACCGGCGCCACAGTGCCCATCCGCGGCGGCGTCATTGCCAGTTTCGAGCGCATGAATCGCATCCTCAGGATTGATGTGGAGAATCGTTACGCTGTCGTCGAGCCCGGCGTGCTCAACGGCGATTTGCAAGCGGCGTTGGCGCCGCATGGATTCTTCTGGCCGCCGGATCCGACCTCCAGCCCCTATTGCACGATCGGCGGCAACCTCGCCTGCAATGCCGCCGGACCGCGCGCGGTGAAGTACGGCAGTTGCCGCGAGAATACCTTGGGCCTGCGTGCAGTTGCCGGAACGGGCGATGAGTTTCGCTGCGGTGTCTACACATCCAAGGGCGCGACCGGTTACGACCTGACGCGACTGCTGATCGGCGCGGAGGGGACGCTTGCGATCATCACCGAAGCGACGCTGAAACTGACGCCGAAACCCGCGGCGAAGCGCACCTTGAGCGCGACCTATGCCGACACCGCTGCGGCGGCAGCGGCCGTGGCCAGGATCATGGCGCAGCCGGTCACGCCGTGCGCGCTGGAATTCCTCGACGACGACTCGTTGCGCCTGGCGCGGGCTCATGGGGGAGAGGCGATTCCCTCTGCCGGCGCACTGCTGATCATTGAAGTCGACGGCGATCCGCAGGACTTGCCACGTGCTGCCGATGCCATCGCGCAGGCCGCACGCGGGGCCGGAATGCAGGACTTGCGCATCGCCGCTGTCGCCGACGAGATCGAGTCGCTGTGGGCCGCGCGCCGCGCACTGTCGCCGGCGCTGCGCACGCTGTCGCCCAACAAGATCAATGAAGACGTCGTCGTGCCGGTCTCGCGACTGCCGGACTTGATCGCCGGCCTGCGCAGGATTTCGGCAAAGTATACAATTCCCATTGTCGGCTTCGGCCACGCCGGCAACGGCAATATCCATGTCAACCTGCTGCCGCGCGATGCGGCCGAACAGCAACGCGCTGAAAGCGCGCTGGCGGAAGTGTTCGATCTGGTCATTGCGCTTGACGGCACCCTGTCCGGCGAACACGGCATTGGCCTGACCAAGCGCGATTTTCTCGGCAAGGCGCTGGATCCTGCCGCGCTCGAGCTGATGCGCAGGATAAAATCCCAATTCGATCCGGACGGGATCTTGAATCCCGGCAAGCTTTTGCCGACAGACACTTCTTCAGATCAGGCGTAACAACAACGCTAGTACGATCGCCGCGTAGATTCCGGCGATGACATCGTCGAGCATGATGCCGAGACCTCCAGCAAGCTGGCGATCTGCCCAGGATACCGGCCACGGTTTGCAGATATCGAAAATGCGGAAAAGTATAAATCCGGCAAAAATCCACACTCCGCCGCGGGGCAACCAGAGCAGCGGCGCCAGCGCAATCCACTGGCCGACGAATTCATCCCAGACCACGCTTGCCGGGTCCTTGACGCGCAGCGTGCTCACGGCCCAGTGGCAAACCCATACCCCGAGCGCAAACGCAGAGGCCAGCGCCAGCGCGTAATACACCCAAGGCAACTGGCGCAGCGCCAACCACGGCAACAGCGCTGCGAGCGAGCCGGCGGTGCCGGGAGCGACGGGGCTCAAGCCGGAACCGAAGCCGCATGCGATCCAGCCAGCTGGGTGGCGTAGCAATGCTTTGCGGTCCGCACTCACATGCATCAGGCGAAATGCTCCCATCCCGGACGCGTCATCGTGACGCGATTGCCGGACCTGTCGTAGGCGCGCACGCCGGGCTCGGCGACGATGCGGCCGATACGTGTTGCCGCGCAGCCGCTGCGCGCCAGATCGCCGAGCAGCGCGACAGCACCGTGTTCGGCGGCGGTGAAGCATAGTTCGTAGTCGTCGCCACCGCACAATTGAAAACCTTGCAGCGCCGGGGTGTCGAAGACGGCGGTCAGTGCCGATGAATGCGGCAGCAATTCGACATCGATTTCCGCGCCGACGCGACTTGCGCTGCAAACGTGACCGAGATCGGCGAGCAAGCCGTCGGAGACGTCGATACATGCACTGGCCTTGCCGCGCAGGGCCAGGCCCAGCGCTACGCGAGGGATCGGCCGGTTCAGGCGTTCGACAAGCGACTCGCGCGTGCCGGCTGGCACCGACAGCAGACGCTCGGCCTCCCTATCGTTCTTGTCCAGGCAGCGCAGTCCCGCCGCAGCATCGCCAAGCGTGCCGGTGACGAATACGGCGTCGCCGACGCGCGCTCCGCTGCGCAACAACGCTGCACCCTCCGCTACGAAGCCGTGAACGGTCACAGTGATGCTGAGTGGTCCCTGCGTCGTATCGCCGCCCACCAGGGCGAGCTTGAACTCGCGCGCGAGCGCGGCGAAGCCATCGGCAAACCCGCCGACCCAGTGCGCATCGGCTTGCGGCAGGGTCAGCGCGAGTGTCGCCCACGCCGGGGTCGCACCCATCGCGGCCAGATCGGACAGATTCACTGCCAGCGCCTTCCAGCCGACGTCGTATGCTTTGCTGCTTTGTGGAAAATGTACGCCGGCGACAAGGGTGTCGGTGCTCACGGCCAGCAACTGTCCCGCTGGCACGGCCAGCAAAGCGGCATCATCGCCGATGCCAAGGCGTACGTCCTCGCGAGCGATGCCGCAGCGTTCCCGGATCAGAGCGATGAGGTCGAATTCGGCCATGTGTGTCCGCAACTATCGCAGCGCAGGCGCTGTGCAGGACCGCTGTACTTGAAAACAGACGCCAGGAATCCGGGAAGGAACGGCGTCAGCCTCGTACCTGCGCAGCGCGGACAGGCAACCGGTTCGTCGTGCTCAGCCAGGCGATAGTCGCCCCGCTGCAATTGCGCGAGAACGACCTTGGCTCTCTCGACATGTCGTTCTGCAACCAGCACGCGCGCGCCGCCGGCCGCTGCCGGCATTGCCCATCCCACTTGTCCAAGATTGGCATCGGCAACGGTGGCGAAGATGCCTTCGGCATCGAGGCGCGCCTGCAAAATGTGCGCTTCTGCCGGCACCAGGTTGCCCACGATCGTGACGAGATCGCCGAGGCCTTCTGTGCCTTCGATTGAACCTGTAGAAATGTCTTCGGATGGCGCTGGTTCGGAAAACTCAATGCAGCGGATATGCAGTTCCCGTATCGCCACACTCTTGGCCTCTTCGGTCAACGCGCCGGACCGAATGCGCTCAAGCAGCGCTTCGTCTGCAAGTTCGGCAAAGCGTGCCGCCAATTCTTCGCAGCTTGCGCTCACGATTGGCGGTTTCCCGCAGGGCGAATTTCCGCCGACCGCCACTCCTTCGCCGCCTTGTCGAGCACGCCGTTGATATAGGTATGACCATGTTCGGCGCCGAAGCGCTTGGCGACTTCGATTGCTTCATTGATCACGACGCGATACGGCACATCCGGGCGATGGCGCAGTTCGTAGGCGGCAAGACGCAACACGGCGCGCTCGATGGGATCGACCTGTGCCACGTCACGGTCGAGGAAAGGCGCCAGCGCCGCATCGAGCTCCGCACAATGACGGTCGACCCCGCGCAGCAGATCCTCGAAGTAACCCAGGTCGGCGATTTCCATGTCCTGCTCGTGGCGAAATTCCTCGATCACGCTCACCATGGTGTTGCCGCTGATCTGCCAGGCATAGATCGCCTGGGTCGCGCGGCGGCGCGCGCGCGAGCGCGCGGCCAGATCGATGCCATCATTGCGGCGATGTTGGGTCATGCGCTTGGCTCCAGTTGCGAACCCCGAAGGGCCCGCACGAATGCCGGACAGGATGCCCAACAATTCGTCAATCAGACAACTTGGTGTACAAATCCACAATTTCCAAGGCAGCAAGAGCGACTTCCTCGCCCTTGTTGCTGTGCGTGCCGCCGGCGCGCGACTGCGCGTCCTGGTGCCGTTCGACCGCGAGCACGCCGTTGAGCACGGGCACGCCATGATCGAGCGCAACGCGCATCAAGCCTTGCGCGCAGCCATCGGCAACGTGCTCATAATGCCGCGTTTCGCCGCGCACCACACAGCCCAGCGCAAGGATCGCCGCATAGCGCTCGCTGGCCGCGAGCTTCGCCGCCGCCATCGGGATTTCCCAGGCACCCGGCACGCGTACGACATCGACCGCATCATCGCCGACGCCATGCGCGGCAAACGCATGCCGGGCGCCGTCGATCAGCGCCTCGACGATGCGTGGATTCCAGCGACTGGCGACGATGGCGAAGCGCGCCTTGGCGTGGGCGCGCAGCTCGCCGGCATAAATGGGCACGGCAGGATTGTCTGGCAGGCGGCACATGCCGCGGCCGCTAGTTTACCCGAGAGCGCGCTTCAACCCCGGATGTCTTCATACTTGATGTCTTCATAGCCGATGATTTCCAGCCCGAAACCACTCAGGCCCAGAAAACGCCGCTGTGTGCCAAGCACGCGCAGCCGGTGCACGCCGAGGTCGGCGAGGATTTGCGCGCCAACGCCATGCCGACGCCACTCGCGCACCGGATCGGCGGCCTGTTGGGTATCGGCCTGCGCCAAGCGATCAAGCGCCGCGGCGGTCTCGTCCGGATCGGTCAACACGACCACGACGCCACGATCCTGCGCCGCGATATGGCGCAACGCGGCAGCAACGCCGATGCCGCGATCCGGCCGCTGCAGATGCAGCACGTCTGACAGCGTATCGCGCACATGCACGCGGGTGAGTACCGGTGCGGAGCGATCATCCAATTTGCCCCGCACCAGGGCGAAATGCGGCAACCGGGTCAGCGCATCACGGTAGCCGAACAGGCAGAATGGCCCGAATTCAGTATCGACGTTGCGCTCGAAGATACGGGTCACGGTCTTTTCCGTTTCCAGGCGATGACGGATGAGGTCGGCAATGCTGCCGATTTTCAGACCATGCAATTGTGCGAACTTTTCCAATTGTGGACGCCGCGCCATGGTGCCATCTTCGGCCAGGATCTCGACCAGCACGCCGGCGGGTTCCAGGCCGGCAAGCGCAGCCAGATCGCTGGCTGCCTCGGTGTGTCCGGTACGCGTCAGCACGCCGCCGGGCTGTGCCGCGAGCGGAAAGATATGACCCGGCTGGACCAGATCGGCGGGTACGGCGTCAGTCCGCACCGCAGTGCGTATCGTGTGTGCGCGGTCGTGCGCTGAGATGCCGGTGGTCACGCCTTCGGCGGCCTCGATCGATACGGTGAAATTGGTGTGGTGTCGCGAGGCGTTGTCGCTGACCATCGGCGGCAGGCGCAATTGTTCACAACGCTGCTTGGTGAGCGCCAGGCAGATCAGGCCGCGCGCCTCGCGCGCCATAAAGTTGATGTCCTCGGGCCGCACCTTTTCTGCAGCCATGATCAGATCGCCCTCGTTCTCGCGATCCTCATCGTCGACGACGACGACCATGCGTCCGGCACGGATGTCGTCGAGCAGTTGCGGAATGCTGCTGAAACTCACGACACCGCTCCGGCGACATGCAGACGTTCGACGTAGCGCGCGATAACATCCACTTCGATGTTCACCGCATCGCCCACGCGTTTGTCGCAAAAAGTAGTGACATCGACCGTGTGCGGAATCAGGTTGACGCCGAACCGATTCGCCTCGACATCATTCACGGTAAGACTCACGCCGTCGATACAGACCGACCCTTTCGCCGCGATGTAACGCGCGAGGTTCGCTGGCACTTCCAAGCGCCAGCGCTGCGATCGCGCATCCGATTCCACCGAGACGACGCGGCCCACGCCATCGACATGCCCGGATACCAGATGTCCGCCGAGGCGGTCAGCCAGGCGCAATGATTTTTCCAGATTCACACGATCTCCGATTTGCAGCGTCTCGAGCGTCGTGCATGACAAGGTCTCGACCGACACATCAGCGCTGAATGTGCCCGCTTCGATGGCAACCGCTGTCAGGCACACGCCTGCGACACAAATGCTGTCGCCGACCGCCACATCTGCCAGATCGAGTTGACCCGCATCGATGAACAGGCGCACGTCACCGCCGTGCGGCTCCGTGCGTGCAATGGTTCCAACTGCTGTGATGATCCCGGTGAACATCGTCTTCACTCGCGCAACAACAGACGCAAATCCTCGCCGATCCTACGTTGATCGACGACCCGCAAACGGCGACCCGCTGTCATATCGACAATCGACGGCAACGCCAGCAGCGGCCGCGCCTGATCGCCGAGCAGGACCGGCGAAATATACAACAACAGTTCGTCAACCAATCCCTGTTGAAACAGCGCGCCGCAGAGCGTCGCGCCGGCCTCGACCTGCAATTCATTGACGCCGCGTGCGGCAAGTTCGTGCAAAATGGTGTTCAGATCCAGGTGGCCATCCTGCACGGCGACGGCAACACATTCCGCTTGCGCAAATCCGGCGTGCGCCGGCCGCGTGTCTGACGCGTGAATGATCAGCGTCGGCGCGCTGCTGTCGAGTACGTGCGCATCCTGCGGAGTTTGCAGGTCGCGATCGAGCACGACGCGCAATGGCGGTGCAGACTCCTTTAAATCGGGCGAGCGCACCGTCAAACGCGGATCGTCTGCAATCACGGTGCCGCTTCCGGTCATGATCGCCGAACTGCGCGCGCGCCAGCGTTGTACATCCGCACGCGCCGGCTCGCCGCTGATCCATTTTGATTCGCCGTTGGCCAGCGCCGTGCGGCCATCCAGGCTCATCGCCAGCTTCACTCGCAGCCAAGGCCGGCCACGCTCGATCCGCGAGAAAAATCCTCGATTCAATTCTCGCGCCGCATCGTGCATCAGCCCCGTTTGCACGGCGATGCCAGCGTCCATCAGGCTGCGCACCCCACCGCCGGCAACTTTCGGATTCGGGTCGATGCAAGCAGCAACAACGCGCGCGATGCCCGCAGCGATCAGCGCTTCCGCACACGGTGGCGTGCGGCCGTGGTGCGCGCATGGCTCAAGCGTGACGTATGCCGTCGCACCGCGTGCACGGACGCCCGCCTCGCGCAATGCGAATACTTCCGCATGCGGTTCACCAGCGCGCTGGTGCCAGCCTTCGCCGAGCATCTCGTCTGCGTGCGCGATGACGCAACCCACGCGGGGATTGGGTTGCGTCGTATACAAACCGCGTTCGGCCAGACGCAGCGCACGCGCCATATGCGCGTGATCGATCGCGGTAAATGAAGTCATTGCGCTTTCTTGCCGGGACGCACTTCACCCAGCAAGGGCAGCTGCAAGCCTTCCAGCTCTGGCAGGTCGCGTTCGAGTTTTTCGATTTCCTCGCGGAACGCCTGCACATCCTCGAAACGCCGGTAGACCGAGGCAAAACGCACATAGGCGACCTGATCCAGCAACTTGAGCGAGGTCATGACCCATTCGCCGATCAGGCGCGACGCGACTTCGCGTTCGTTCACCGAGCGCAGCTGGCGGACGATTTCACGCACGACGTTGTCGACCGCATCGCTGGCGACCGGGCGCTTCTGCAAGGCGCGCTCGACCCCGGTGCGCAACTTGCGTTCATCGAACGCTTCGCGGCGGCCATCGCTTTTCACGATGGCCGGCAGCTTGATCTCCACCGTCTCGAACGTGTTGAAGCGCTCGCCGCACTTTTCGCACTCGCGCCGGCGCCGGATCGTGGCGCCGTCTTCGGCTTCACGCGAATCGATCACGCGGGTGTCTTCGTGGTGGCAGAAGGGGCAATGCACGCCAGGGCTACGCCACGTAAACCGGATATTTCCTGCATTGCGCCGTCACCTTGTCGCGCACGGCGGCGATGACTTTGTCGTCGCCCGGCGCGTCCAGCACATCGCAAATCCAGTTGGCCAGATCGACGCAGTCGCTCTCCTCGTAGCCACGCGTGGTCACGGCAGGCGTGCCAATGCGCAGGCCCGATGTGACGAACGGTTTTTGCGGATCGTTCGGCACCGCGTTCTTGTTCACGGTGATGTGGGCCTTGCCGAGGGCCGCTTCGGCATCTTTCCCCGTGACCTTGCTGCCAATGAGGTCGACGAGGAACAAATGATTGAACGTGCCTCCGGAAACAATCTTGTACTTGCGCGCGATAAAGGTCTTGGCCATCGCCTGCGCATTCTTGACGACGTTTTGCTGATAGGCCTTGAACTCCGGTTCCAGCGCTTCCTTGAAGGCCACGGCCTTCGCCGCGATGACATGCATCAGCGGGCCGCCCTGGATTCCTGGGAACACGACCGACTGCAATTTCTTCTCGATCTCCTCGCCCGCACCCTTCGCCACGACAATGCCGCCACGCGGACCGCGCAGGGTTTTGTGCGTGGTCGAAGTGACGACGTGCGCGTGCGGCAACGGGCTCGGATAGACACCCGCCGCGACAAGCCCGGCGACATGCGCCATGTCGACGAAGAAATAGGCGCCGATCTTGTCGGCGATCACACGCATGCGTGCCCAATCCACGATCTGCGAATAGGCCGAGAAGCCTGCCACCAGCATCTTCGGTTTGTGTTCGAGCGCGAGCCGCTCCACTTCGTCGTAGTCGATCATTCCCAGATCGTTCACCCCGTATTGCACGGCGTTGAAGATCTTGCCGCTGAGATTCACTTTCGCGCCGTGAGTCAGGTGTCCGCCGTGAGCGAGCGACATGCCGAGGATGGTATCGCCGGGACTGAGCAGGGCGAAATACACCGCCTGGTTGGCTTGGGAACCCGAATGCGGCTGCACGTTGGCATAGTCGCAATCGAACAGCTTCTTCACCCGCTCGATCGCCAGCTTTTCGGCGATATCGACGAATTCGCAACCGCCGTAATAGCGCTTGCCGGGATAACCTTCGGCGTACTTGTTGGTGAGCTGGGAACCCTGCGCCTGCATCACCCTGGGACTGGCGTAGTTTTCCGAGGCGATCAGCTCGACGTGATCTTCCTGGCGTTGATTTTCAGCCGCAATCGCCGCAGCCAGTTCAGGGTCGTAGCCTTCAATACGCAGGTTCTTGGCGTACATCGAAAATCTCCGGGGGCAAGACGGTCATTTTAGCGGGTTATCTGCCCCGGCTGCATGCAAAATAGCCGTCATTCCGGCAAGGAGTGCCGGAATCCAGACTGCATGGATGCCTTGGTACCAAGCCCTAAATGTCTATTCGGTTTTTTGCTTGCCATCCTTGGCAACTGGATTCCGGCACTCCCTGCCGGAATGACGAGCTTGTACATGGCGCCGCGGCGGCGCTTCGGCGATAATTGGCGTTCTTTACGGCCCGGCCTTACGCGCCCGCGCGCCGCTTTCGACGGAGCAAGCAATGCAATACATCTACACCATGATCGGGGTGAGCAAGATCGTGCCCCCGAAGCGCGAGATCATCAAGGACATTTCACTGAGCTTTTTCCCCGGCGCCAAGATCGGCCTGCTCGGAGTCAACGGCTCCGGCAAATCCACCGTCCTGCGCATCATGGCCGGCGTGGATACCGAATTCAACGGCGAAGCCCGCCCGCAACCGGGCATCCGGATCGGCTATCTGGCGCAGGAACCGCAGCTGGATCCGGAAAAAACGGTGCGCGAAAGCGTCGAGGAAGGCGTCGCCGAAATCACGGACGCCCAGGCGCAGCTCGACGCCGTGTATGCCGCCTATGCCGAGGAAGGCGCCGACTTCGACAAACTGGCCGCCGAGCAGCATCGCCTGGAGGCGATCATCGCCACGAATGATGGCCACGCCCTGGAACGCACGCTTGAAGTCGCTGCCGATGCGCTGCGCCTGCCCGCGTGGGAGACGAAGATCAAGACCCTGTCCGGTGGCGAGAAGCGCCGGGTGGCCCTGTGCCGGTTGCTCCTGTCCAAACCCGACATGCTGCTGCTGGACGAGCCGACCAACCATCTGGACGCCGAGTCGGTGGAATGGCTCGAACAGTTCCTGCAGAAATTCCCGGGCACGGTCGTCGCCGTCACTCATGATCGCTACTTTTTGGACAATGCGGCCGAGTGGATTCTGGAACTGGACCGCGGCCGCGGCATCCCGTGGAAGGGTAACTATTCCTCGTGGCTGGAACAGAAAGACGAACGCCTGAAACAGGAAGAATCCGGTGAAAAATCCCGGCGCAAGGCGATCCAGCACGAACTGGAATGGGTGCGGCAAGGCGCCAAGGGCCGCCAGTCCAAGGGCAAGGCGCGTCTGAAACGTTTCGAGGAATTGAACTCGGTCGAATACCAGAAGCGCAACGAGACGAATGAAATCTACATCCCGCCGGGCGAGCGCCTCGGCGACAACGTCATCGAATTCAAGAATGTCTCCAAGGCGTTCGGCGATCGGTTGCTGATTGATGATTTGTCGTTCAAGGTTCCGCCCGGTGCGATCGTCGGCATCATCGGCCCGAACGGCGCGGGCAAGTCCACGTTCTTCAAGATGATCACCGGCAAGGAAAAGCCCGACTCCGGCGAGATCGTGATCGGCCAGACCGTGAAGATGGCCTTCGTCGATCAGACGCGCGATTCACTGGATGGTTCGAAAACCGTCTGGCAGGAAATCTCCGGCGGCGCCGACATCATCACCATCGGCAAATACGAGACGCAGTCGCGCGCCTACATCGGCCGCTTCAATTTCAAGGGCGCGGACCAGCAGAAGATCGTCGGCCAGCTCTCCGGCGGCGAACGCGGGCGCCTGCATCTGGCAAAAACCCTGATGGATGGCGGCAATGTGCTGCTGCTGGATGAACCCTCGAACGATCTGGATATCGAAACCCTGCGCGCGCTGGAAGAAGCCCTGCTCGAATTCCCCGGCTGCGCCATGGTGATCTCGCATGATCGCTGGTTCCTGGATCGTATCGCGACGCATATTCTGTCGTTCGAAGGCGATTCGCACGTGGAGTTCTACACGGGCAATTACCAGGAATACGAAGCCGACAAGAAAGCGCGCCTCGGCGAGGAAGCCGCCAAGCCGCACCGGATCAAGTACCGCAAGTTGGTGTGACAACAATGTCGTTCATGCGCACATTGTCGGCAGCCTGGCAGCGCAACGGATCGCTGGTTTGTGTCGGTCTGGACCCGGAGCCGGCGCGTTTTCCGGCTGCGTTGCGCGACAACCCCGACGCCATCTTCATTTTTTGCCGCGAGATCGTCGATGCGACAGCGGACCTGGTGTGCTGCTTCAAGCCGCAGATCGCCTACTTCGCCGCGCATCGCGCCGAAGCTGCGCTCGAGCGCCTGATTGCGCATATCCATACGCAACATCCGGGCATGCCGGTGATCCTGGATGCCAAACGCGGCGATATCGGCAGCACGGCGCAGAACTACGTTGCAGAGGCTTTCGATCGCTACGGCGCGGACGCGGTGACGGTCAATCCCTATCTCGGTCGCGACTCGGTGCAGCCGTTCCTGGATCGCGCGGACAAGGGCGTGGTTATCCTCTGCCACACGTCCAATCCCGGTGCTGGCGATCTGCAGGAGCTTGTGGTCGCCAATGACGGACGCAAGTTGTACCTGCATGTTGCCGAACTTGTGGCGCGTGACTGGAATGCCCATGGCAATTGCGCCCTGGTCGTGGGCGCGACCTATCCGCAAGAACTTGCGCAAGTCCGCAGCATTGTCGGCGATGACATTCCCCTGCTGATCCCCGGTATCGGCGCGCAGGGCGGCGACGTCGCCGCGGTTGTCCACAATGGAAAAAATGCCGAAGGCGCAGGACTAATCATCAGTTCGTCGCGCGCAATCCTGTACGCCGGCAATGGGCCGGATTTTGCCCGAGACGCGCGCGCCGCCACACTGTCATTGCGCGATGAGATCAACCGCTACCGCTGACGCATAGCCTTCCACGCATAGCGCGGCGACAAAAGCGCGAAGTGCATCCACAGGCCCAGCCATACCAGCGCCCGCAGCAGCGGATTGCGCGCGGACGGATCGAATTTCGTAAACCAGCGCCACATGCCCCGATGCTTGTGCCGGGCGACGAAAAATGGCCGCGACCGGCTCGACGTGCCTTTGACGTGGACCACACGCACATCATTCGCGCAGACCACGCGTAGCCCGGCATCGCGCACGCGCCGGCACAAATCCAGGTCTTCGCAATGCAGAAAATAGCCTTCATCGAAGCCGCCTATCTCGTCGAACACGGCGCGCGGCACCAGCATCAGCGCGCCGGAAACGGCATCAGCTTCTTCCACAGCCGGCTCATCCGCACGCGCCGGCAGAGTCGCGCCGACCAGCGCCGGCCAGCGCGATTCGAATCGCGCGAGACCCGACAGGCTCATCAGCGCGCGTCGCAGTAGAGGATCGCGGCGGCGACTGGCCGGCTCGGATTCGCCACGCGTACCAACGATACTTGCGCCGACCAGACCGATGCGCGTATCTGCCGCCATGTGCGCGTGCAGGCGCGCCACGGTATCAACCTCAATTCGGCAGTCCGGATTCAGGAACAGAAATGCGTCGCCGTGTGCGCTCGTCGCGCCGCGATTGCAGCCGGCACCGAATCCGAGATTTTTCCCGTTGTGCACAATGCGCACTCTGTCATCGCCGCTCCAGCGCGCCGCGACCGCATCGACAGAACCGTCGGTCGACGCGTTGTCGCTCACGATCAGTTCAACTTTTGCATTGCTCGCGAGGACCCGCTCGACGCAGATGCCAAGGTCGTCGCCGCTGTCGGCGGCGACGACAACGATGCTGGTCAAATCGGCAGTGGGCGTGTGTTCCACCTTGGTTTGCGATCCCGCTGCCAACTCAAAGCGCCGTCAACAGCTTCTCACCCTGCTCCGCGGCGTGACGCCAGAGCGCGGGCCAATGCTCGCATGCTTCTGCCATGGAATCGATCTCAGCGCTAAGCGCGCGTGCGCAGCCAGGCGCATCGATATCTTGCGGCCAATCTGCCAGTCGCGGCGCAGCGCTGGCCAGCAGCATCTTGGCGTTTGCCTCAACAACCGCGCGCGCATCCGCTTGCCAGTACACCGGCGCGTCTTCGGCAGCCTCGATCTGATGCTGCAGGCGATCGATGACGTCGGCGCGCACGTAGCTTAAGTATTCGCGCAGATGCGCCTCGCGCTCCGCGGCGCTGGCGTTGGACAGATCGCGCAATACCGCGGCGAGCAGGACCATGCGCTGACCCGGATCGTCGGCCTTGAACAGGCCGGACTGACGACGCACAAAATCGCGCAGGAAGTCGTTCACGCGTGGCTCGCTCGCCGCCATGGTCATGGTCGAGCGCTTGCGCGCGGTTTCCTGCACGTGGCCGATGGCGACCGGCAATTCGAAGGCCAGTGCATCCGGCATGCAGTAGCGCGTCAAGGCGCTGCCCAAGCTGTCTTCGGCGCGGCCGACAGGACTCGTGCACGGCAGGAAGCGGCTGTTGTCCAGAGTGAAAGGGGTGAAGCCTGCGACCTCGTCCACGCGCGCCTGGTCGACTCCGCTGTGCAGAAACTGCGCCTCGACATTGCGCAAGTAACTTTCGCGGTCACGCCAGAATTCCGCGCGGCTCTCCTGCCCCAGCTGATACAGCCACAGACCCGAGGCCGTGCGCGAACTGCCATAACTGCCGTTTTGCGTGGTCGCGACGAAAGCGTCCGGCGAGAACAGCTCCAGTCGGCCCAGGTTCAATCCGCGCAGCGCGTCACGCGCGAGCGGATAGTTGCCACCGATGAGTGCTCCGAGCGACTGCCCGCACGCATCAAGATGCAGGGCGAATGGATCTTCGTCGATCTCCACACCGCTGCCGAGGGCCTGTTCCATCGACGCGAAAAAGTGCGCCTGCATCGACATGGCGGGATTGGGATTGAGCCCTGGTCGCGCGGACTCGGCTCGGCGCAGCGGCAGGCGCTCGTCGTCGTCAAGCAAGGCCAGGCGCGCGCCGGCAGACAGCAGCAGCGCCAGATTCCAGCCGCGACCACCGCCGAAGCGCTGGGCGTGCGGGTGCGCTTCGCGCAACACGAGCCGCGCGAGCACGTCTTTTGAACGCGGATGCGCTTTTGCAAACTTCTCCACAATTTTATTGCGCTCGGCGTTGCCGATATAACTGACCTTGCAGCCGGTCGTGCGCGCAAACTCGCGCAACAGGTCGCGTTGTTCGTTGATGTGCGCGGGCAACACCGAATCGTCGAGCACCACATAGCGATGATTTGCACGATAGCGGCGCTCATATTCGGTCAGCGACTTGAACAGGTTGCCGAGTTGTTCAGGGCGGTCGCAGGCGCGGATGAACACCGCCCGCATTGATGCGCGCGTGCGTGCCGGAGCACCTTGCAGCCGGCCGATGAAATCCGCGTCGGAGAGCAGAAGCTTGCGCTGCGCCAGACCGTCGAGGACGCGGCGCACCGCTTCGCCCTTGCCGGCCAGACCGGGAATCGTCGACTGAATGCGCGCGACGTGCTCGTCCAGGGTGCGGAATTCGCGGCAAAGATCCAGCGCCTGCAGCACCTGGAACGTCATCACGTGCGGCTCGCCACTGCGCTTGACCAGGAAAATGCATTCCTGGCTCGACAGCGAAGCGACGCGGCCATCTTCCGATGCGTAAATTGGTGCGTTCGGATCCAGCTTCACCGCAGCAGGTGCGGATGGCGCAGGATAGTTGAACTGATAGTTCAGGGTGTTGTCCATCGGGTTTCCAAAATCAAACAGGTTTACGCGCACCGAACAAACGGCGCCACCAACTTGTCCGCGACGGCGTCGGGGCGTTGCGTCCGTTTTCGGTATTTTCCAATTCGCGTCGCAGAGTCGCGACCTCGGCCTCGAGCTGCGCCAGGCGCGCACCCGCCGCCATGTTCTTGCGCACTTCGCCATTGTAATGCTGATACACCGATTCTTCACGATCGCCGAAAAGGGCGACGCCGGGAAGATCGGAAGTCAAGGGCTGCCGTGAGCAAACCGCGATAAAATACAAGGGGTCGTAGTCGAGTCCGGGCCGCGGATCTTCGCCACATGACGTGGCGGCATCGAACTTTTTTCCGGCGCCGTCGAGCGACCAGATGGTGGACTGGAACAGCAGCTTTTGTGCGTACAAGTGGACAAAGGGAAAATGCGGTTTCAGCAACGCAAGCAGTTCATCCCGGTACAGCTCGCGCACATGAAACTCGTTGCGAAAGCCACTGACATCGCTATAGGTGCGCTTGTCCGGCGATGAGATGATCAGCAGCCCATCCGCGGTCAACGCGCGCGCGAAGCCTTCGATCAATGCCTGTTGGGCCGCGACATGTTCCAGAGTCTCAAATGACGTGATGAGGTCGAAGCTTGCCTGCGCCACGTCGAGCGCGGTGCAATCGCCACGCTCGAAGCGCAGATTCGTTGTGCGATCCGCATAGCGGGCACGCGCATGCGCAATGGTGTCCTGGGAGATATCCACACCGAGCACGCTGCTCGCTTCAGCCGCGAGCAAGGCACTGCCATAGCCTTCGCCACAGGCAGCATCGAGGACGCGCTTGCCGCGCGCGAATGCGCGAGCGAACACATACCGGTGCCAATGTTCGTACCAGATCTCGCGCACGCACTCGGGCGTGAAGCGCTCGCCAGTGAAGTCCATCGGTGTCGATTCGGTCATGACGCCGCACTCAGGCTGCGATCCACCGGCGCTGCGGCGGGCTGACTCCCAATCCACGAATGTTGCAGATGCACGAGGCCGAATTCGCGCGACTGACCGCGGATGGTCAAGCCACGTTCGAGCGTGTCGAACAGGCGCACGCCTTCCGGGTCCAGCGGGTGCGCCTTGATCAGGTACGAACCCGGCAGCAGCGGCAAGACCGGGAACAGGATTTCCGCCGAATATACATTTTCACTTTCGCGCAACGGACGCATGCCATCCATTTCCGTGCTGATGCCGTACACCGGCGTACCATCAGCGCGGACGATGCCGAACATGATTACCGGCGCGCGACCATCGCGCGAATGCACGCGCGCGCGTACACGTGCGTCGCTGCCGCGATCGACGACCAGCGGCGCGTCGCCGATTTCGCCGTTCACCATCAGATCGAGCAAGTGGAATTCCAGGCCCTGACCGGCGATCTCCTCGCGCGCGGGCGTCTGGCTCGCCGACTTGCGCTCCTGGTACGCCAGATAGGCCTGGGTGACCTCGAACACGTCACCGCTTGCCGCCACTTTGCCGTCGCGCAACCAGCACGCCTGCCGGCACAGCTTCTGCACGTGATACATGCTGTGCGACACCAGGATCAGGGTGCCGCCCTGCTCCAGGTATTCTTCCATCCAGCGCACGCATTTTTTCTGAAACGATTCATCGCCCACGGCCAGCACTTCGTCCGTAATCAGCAGGTCCGGACGCAGCGCCGCGACGATGGCGAATCCCAGGCGCACGACCATGCCCGAGGAATAGTGCTTTACCGGCTCATCGATGTAGCGGCCGATGTCGGCAAACGCGATGATCTGGGGCAACTTCGCCCGCACTTCATCGCCATGCAGACCATACAGCGCGGCAGACAGGGCGATGTTTTCGCGACCGCTGTATTCGGGATGAAAACCGGCGCCGAGCTCGAGCAGTGCGCCGACGCGACCGGTCACGGCGACGCGGCCCTCAGTCGGCGTCAGCACGCCGGTGAGCAATTTCAACAGGGTCGATTTTCCAGCGCCGTTTTCACCGATCAGGCCAAGCGATTCGCCGCGACGCACGCACAGGCTGATCTCTTGCAGAACCGCGATCGATTCCACGTGGCCGCGCCCGACCAGCAAATGCCACAGCGCGCGCAAACGATCGCGCGAGCGGAATACCAGCGGATAGGATTTGCCCAACGCATGCGCTTCAACGAGGACGTCGCTCACAGGAAATCCTCGAAGTGCGGCCCGAGCCGCCGGAATACGACAAAACCAATTGCGAGTACGGCGATCGCGACGACCAGGGAAACCAACTGCGCCATGAGTCCCACCGATCCGGAATGCAGCAGGGTCGCACGGAAGAATTCGACGTACTGGGTGAACGGATTGAAATCCATCCATCCCTGATAGCGTTCCGGCAATTGCGAACGCGCGTAAAACACCGGCGAAGCGAACATCCACAGCATCAATAGTTGCGGCAGCGCCGACGCCAGATCACGCACGAACACCTGGACCGCCGCAAGCAGGAAGCCAATGCCGAGGGCGAGAATGAATAATTGTACAAATCCACAAAGTGCCAATGGCATGGCCAGCAGGTCAATCGGCACACCGCTCAGACGCAACGCGAGCACAATCGCGCAGAAGCCGACACAATGAATCAGGAAGCTTGAGGCGACGGCGGCAAACACTAGTACGGCCCGCGGAAGGGCGACCTTGCCGATCAGCGCGGCATTGTCCTGGATTACCGTGGTGGCGCGCGCCAGGCTCTCCGAAAAGGCCACCCAGGGCCACAGGCCCAATGCCAGAAACGGCACATAGCCAGGCGCATCCGCGCCCGGAACACGCGCCTTGAACACGTAGACAAAGACAAACCCGTAAACCGCGAGCTGAATCAGTGGCTGCAGCAACGCCCAGGCCCCGCCGCTGAAACTGCCGAGATAGCGGTTGCGGATGTCGCGGCGGATGAGGTGGAGCGCGAGGTTGAGCGCGGGCATGGGTTACGGGGGTCGGATAGACAGGCTGCGGATTATCGCAGAGCTCGGTCCGGGTGTCCGCCAACAACACCTCGCCCCTCAATGACCCATCTGGCAGCGTGCCCGCCGCGAGATGGGCTGTGAGCTAATCAGTGCGCCGGATTGGCATCCTTGTCGGCGGCTTTCTTTGCTGTCTCGCGGGCGCTTTCTGCGGCTTCCTGAGGCATCACCGCACCGGCCGGTAGAAAACGCGTTCGCAGCGAAGCGACGAGTTCCGGATTCGCATCCAGCGGGTTGTTGCGCAACTGGTCGGTGTGGTCTTTGGACTGTTTCTCGACGTAGTCCTGACGCAATTTGGCGATCAGACCATCGTGCACTTCGGCAAAGGTTTTCTGGCTGTCGGGTTTGCGCTCAACCAGCAGCAGCACGTGATAGCCGAACTGGGTCTTTACTACAGGCGAAATGTCTCCGGGATTCTTCAGTGCCGTCGCTGCCTGCGAAAATTGCGCCACCGTCTTGCCGCCAGCGGCATCCTGGATCAGACCGTGATTGTCTTTCTTGCTCGGATCATCAGAGTATTTTTCCACCAGGGCATCAAATTGATCAGGATGCTTTTGTGCTGCGGCCGCAACTTCGTCGATCCGGGATTTTGCTTCAGCGTCACTGCGATCCTTCTTGGAGACGAGTACGTGCTTGACGTCGATCGCCCCATGCGCGAGAAATTCGTCCTTGTGGGTCGCGTAATATTCCTGCGCCAGAGCTTCGAAGTCGGGGAATTTAAGCGCTTTTCGATAGTGGTCCATTTGCGCCTCGGCCAAAGCTTCATCGGCCGCTTGTTTCACTCGCAACGCAGCCTGCGGTTCGCGATCAAGCCGCTCTTTCCTGGCTTCGGCCGCCAACTGCTGCGTCAGCAGCATGCCCATGATCATGTTCTGGATGCGTATCGGGCTATCGAAGAATCCCGCTCGATCCTTTTCGGGGATCTTTTGCGCGAACGCATCGATGTCCTGCAGGCTCACTTGCGCGCCGCCTTGAACAGCGACGATGCCCGGCGCCAGGCTCTTGATTTGCTGCGCGCTGGCAACATTGATGGCGAATGGCAGCATCACTGCGAGCAAGGCACAACGTGTGCGAATCCAAGATTTGCGATTGGGAGATTTCATCGTTCCTATTCCTTGAAAAACTGCTGCTAGCGCAACGCGTATAAGACTATCGACTCGCCGCAAAGTTCGGCAGCGTGGATCTGCAAATCAAAAAAAACCATGCCGCCTGGAGGGCGGCATGGTTGGTCTATTGGACGTCACTTTCTATGGGAAGGTATAGCTCGTCCAGCTCCCCGGGTTGTTCGCGATTGGATCGGAACAACCGCTCCCGCAGTTTTGATTCTTCGTGGAACTGGCAGTTCCGCCGGCGGTGTTGTTATTGATAGCTTGAACAGCACTGACGTCGGCGTTGATGAAGTTGAGGTAGTAAGTGCGATTGTCTTGCAAGATGCAGGTCGTATCCTTGCGCCACTGGATATAGCCATTGGTCACCGCTTTGTTCTTCCAGCAACCGGGAACCACGGTGCTGCTCGGGTTTGTCGCGGGATTGGCAAAATCACCGCAAGCGGTACTTATCGACAAGCTGACGCTCGTGCTGAACCCCGACTGGTTGACCGTATAGTCACCATACAGCCCCGGTCCGGAGTATCCGGCCATATAACCTGTAGGCACATGGAACACGGCGGAAATATACTTGTTGGTGGGCAAGGTGACGACTGCGGTGAGCGACGAATTGCCCGGCCAGACAGCCTGATAGAGCTCATCGAATTTAGTCACATCGACGTTCGCCGACGTACTGAAGTAGGAAACATTCTGCACACCGGTCAGTTGGGTAAAGCTGGTGATGCCAGTGGTCGAACTGGGAATTGTCGCGCAGTTGCCAGGAGGAATGACAACACCAGCGGCTTGTTGGGTGACGCTCACGCTCGAGGCAGTCGTCGTCGGATTGGCGCCCACGGCCGCAGTGCAGGTAAGCGTAACGCTATAACTGGTTGTCGCTGACGTGCTCGGATTTGTGAACGCCGCGGGAATACTCAAGGGCGCGCCGGTACAGTTGCCGTTGCAAACGCTCGCACCACCCGTCAACGTGCCGACTCCCAAACCCACCGTGGTCGCGATCGTCGCTATGCAAGACGCTGCATTCAATGGCTGCGCCGTGAAGGTGGCTGCAACGGGGGTCGTGGGCGTGGCACCGCCCGCAAGAGAGGCAATGTTCGGGGCCAACGGCGCTGCCGGCCCGAAGGTGACAGCGGGAACTCCCGTGCCCCCCACGGCGCAACCTGCACCGGTGGCCGCGCCGGTAAGCCGTGCGGACAAATGCCCCGGCGTGCTGCCGGTGGCGACGTGATCTGTCGGGTAGGAACATATCGTGTTGGCCGGAGCCTGACTGGTAATGTCGATCGTCGTCTGCGCGAAGGCAGAGGCGGAGAGAAGCAGGGTGGTCAGTATGAGTATGCGGCGCATGTTGAATGCTTCTCAGCGGGCTAATTGACCCATTGTACTCGCTGCAACGTAACCTGTTGCAAGAATTGTATTAAGGAATCACTAAGAGCGAATTGCGGCAGCAGATGGGAACTCACCAGGACGGACGCCTTTTGCGAGCGAAAATCCGTAAAAGAAGGGGACCTTGCGGGGCGGATCTCCCAAACTGAGAGGACCCTTGCGGGCGGAATCCCCACAAAAAGAAGGGGCCCTTGCGGGCCCCTCCGTAAAACAACTGCTATGCAACTAGGCGATTAGGAGCAAGCGCCGACGATTGCAGTGGTGTCCGCGCAACGCGAGATGCGGTGACGGTACACGCCAGCGTAGTTCGCGAGAACAGCGACGCCATTGGAGGTCAGGTTGCCGTTGACGAAATCTTCGGCTTCGAAACCATTGACCGGCAGACCATAGAAAATGGTGCCTTCGTTGCTGGCGAGCATGGCATGCGCGTGGTTCGCGGCAGACGTACCACCGTGGACCACATCCGTGAACGACACGCCGAGCCAACCGGTCGAGAACGGCGAAGCGATGTTCGACGTCAGCTTGGAGCCCAAGATGCTGCTATTGGCGCCGGCAAACGTCAGGACGTTCGTTTCACGACAGATCGAGGAAGGCGGCTGGCCCGGAGGGCACGGAGAGAATCCGCATGTCGGCAGCGAAGTGGTATTTTCTTCGCGGTCGAAAATGCTCAGGCCAACGACGTCGCACGACAGACCGTCAAGCACCTGGCCGAAGCCCTGCTCGAACGGCGCGATCGGTACGGAGGTGTTGGTGATGAACGGATCCACATAGAAGCGCTTGGTCGGCATGTTGACAACCCAGTCCGAACCGATGGCGCCGTTGGCGGCATGCTGATACTGGTTGTACACGTTCGACGCGTCGAACAAGGCACTAACCGCGTCGATGTTGCCGGCCAGATACGTTGCCGTTACCAGCGCACCGTTGTTGAACACAAACGCGGTGGCAGTTGCGCCGCCGGCGTCGTTCACGTTGGCCAGATTCGGGAACAAGCTGCCCGAGTTGTTGATCAGCTTGACGGCGGTGAAGCCATCAACCGCATCAGCATTGAACGAAAAGTACTTGCCGTGGGCAACGTCAACGATCGACGCCGCACCGAACAAACCACCGGTCGGAGGAACGGTGTCGGTTACGCCAGCCTGAGTAGCTTCAAACTGCGCTTCGGCAGTCGCGCAACCCGGCGGCACGCTGTTGACGTGGGTGATCTTGGTGGACAACGAGCTCAGCGGAACGATGTCGGCCATCGAGATAATCTCGAAGTGACCTTCACGCGTACGGTCGTCACCGGTCGGGCCGGTATCGGTCGGGTTGTTGTAGGCGAAGTTGAAGAACTGCTGGTAGCCAGCACCGTTGCCGAGCGTACCCTGCGTGAACCTAGGTTCTGTGCAGGACTTGTCGGTGGTGAAGATGGCTGCGCCGTCACCGCTGATGCCGGCGTCCGACAGCGAGAAAATGGTCGCAGTCCAAACGTCGAACTTCGACAGGAACAAGTTGAAATCGAGCACTTCGCGGCTGTTATAGCCTTCCAGGAAGCGCACTTTGACGGCCTTGCCGACAGCGGTGGTGTTGACCACCGACAGCATCGTCTGCTGGCCGGAATTCACGGTGTAATACGGGTAAAGCAATACCTGGCCCAGACCATCAGGGTTCAGGTTGACGGCACTCGCCATGTTGGCGATGCCCGCAACGCCGGCAATACCGGCGATGACGGCAGTCGTCAGATTGTTTCTGTTCATCACAACACTCCTAATTGACCACAGGGCTTTTTTGCTTTTTCGCCAACCTGTTCGGGCAAGGCACAAGGCACAAGTCCCCAACGCCACGTAGGACAGGGTGGGCAACAGCGAACTTATCCTATGACAAAGCTCAAGGCAATGCAATCCCAACGCAACTTTAAGAGAATCTTCAGGAATCCGTGGTGGATTTCTGCAGACCGGTAGGCCGGAACTGTTCGGGGAGTAGGTACCACTGGCCCTTGACCTTGATCCAGGTCTCTACAATCGGGCCCATGGAACCCACTTTTCCGATCGCCCCACCCATATTGACGGTGTAATCGACCGCCAGATGCACTTTGCAGACATCGGCATCGCATTTCTGCGAAGTAAAACTCACTTTGCTCCAATTGACACCGCGAGCGTTCATTTCCTTGGCGTAGGCCTCGCGCGGCTTGGTTTCGCGGTAGCCGGGCGATAGGTAATCCCAGGCTTTTTCGGCCTGGTGCGCGATCAGATATTCCCAGCGCTGAACCGCGCGCGTCTGGACTACCGAGCTGTCTTGATCCTGCTGCTTCACGGCAGTCATGCAGCCCGAAAGCGCGAGCAATACGAGCAAACCGCCCAATTGCAACAAATATACTTTTTTACTTTTCACCTGGGCGATCCTCATGGGTTGCGTTTTCATATGCTTTTGGCTGTTCCGGCACGAGCTGTTCGCGCCTTGGCTGCGGCGGCTGCGCGGGTACGGCCTCTGAATGCGCGCCTGCATCTTTGCTGCGTAGCGGCGCGAGCGATTCGAATTTCTGCTCGTATTCCCGGGTCATTTCGCGCGCGTCGTCGGAGTTGGTGATAACGCGTGGCGTGATCAGGACAATCAATTCGGTACGATGGTGGCTCTTGGACGTATTGCCGAACAGGCTGCCGATAAGCGGGATACTGCTCAGCAACGGCACGCCGGATTTGGTGGTCGAGTCGGTGTCCTGAATCATGCCGCCAAGCAGCACCGTTTCGCCACTCTGCACCGCCACCTGGGTCTGCAGGTTGCGCTGGTTGATCGGTGGATTCGGATTGGAGCTCGTGCCGTTGCCCGGAGTGCTGTTTTCCTGGTTCACGTCCATGTAGACCAGGCCGCCCGGATTCACGCGCGGTTTGATATCCAGGGTCACGCCGGTGCTGATATAGGAAGCCTGACCAATGCCGCTGTTGCTGAACCCGTTGGTGTTTGTGCCGGTTCCTGATACCGACGGAATGCCGATCACCGACGTCGAAATCACCGGAACCTGGGTACCCACCGTGATCTGTGCTTCCTGATTGTTCAGCACGACCATGGAGGGCGTCGACAGCACCTTGGTATTGCCGCTGGTCTGCAAGGCATTCAATGCGACCTGGAAATCCTTGTTCAAGAATGAATAGAACAATCCGTTGCCGCCGTTGGGCGACGGCGGGGCCTGGCCGCCAAGGGAAGAACGATGGCGATCAGCCAAATTGCCTTGAAAGCCCGGTCCATAATTGAAGCCGGTCGACGACGGATTCGAGCCGGTGTTGCTGTTGATCAATCCTGCCAGCCACCACTGCACGCCGAATTGCAGATCGCCGTCGAGCGTGACTTCGAGAATCTTCGCTTCGATCTGCACCTGCAGCGGCGAAATATCCAGGCGATGGATTGCCGAGACGATGGAGTCCCACTCGCCCGGCGTTGCCATGATCAGCAACTGGTTGTTTTCCTCGATCGGGGTAATACGGATATCGCTTTCCTTGCCGCCTGGGGCTGCAGTGGGTGCGCCCGTGCCGGAGGTGGAAACATTCGAAGCGCCGGTATTTGCCCCGGCAGCAAGCGACTTGTTCTGCTGCTGCCCCGGATAATTGGCCCCGCTCATGCCACCGCCGCCGGCATTGAACCCACCGATACTGGTGGCCTTCAAACCCGGCGCGACGTTGCCGGAGCTGCTCGATTTGGTCGATGTGCGCCCGGTGTAGATCGCATTGAGATGGTCGGACAATTCCACCGCTTTTACATTTTTTACATCGTAAACGTACAGCTGGGTGCCGTTCTCGCCAACGCCGATATCAAGCCGGTAGAGCCAGGTTTCTGCCTGCTTGAGGTAATCGCGTTGCGGCGTGATGACGACCACCGAGTTTGTCGTCTCCATCGGAATGAAGCGGAACATGCCGGCCAGCGGCGAATCGCCGGTGCTGCCGAAGATCTTGTCCAGTTCCGGCATGATCTTGGCCACTTCCATGTTGCGCAGGCTATACACGCCCACCGACATGCCCTTCAGCCAGTCGACATCGAATACGTCGATGCTGCGCTGGTAATTGGACAGTTCCGCGGCCGTGCCGGCCATCACAATCATGTTGCGCGCGTTGTCGGCGGACACGACGGCGTCAGCCTTAGCGTAGGGCTTGAGCAGTTTCTGCATTTCGGTGGCGGCAATGTACTTGAGCGGAAACACGCGCACTTCGTAGCCCTTGGCGATATTCGGCGGCGCGATACGTGGAGTGAGATTGCCGGGAATGGCGTCCTTTACCGGCACGACTTCATAGCGGCCTTCCTTGTGCACCATGGTGTTGTTGGTCCAGGACAACAGCATCTGCAGGATCGGCATGGCCTGTTCGGGCGTGATCGGCTTTGACGTGGAAAAGGTCACGTTGCCGGTGACGTTCGGCGCGATCGTGTAGTTTTCCTTGAGCAGCGATCCAAGAATGGCCTGGACCACGGCCTGTATCGGCTGGTTTTCGAAATTGAACGTGATCTGGCCCTCCACCGCAGGCGGCGAAGCAATGGCCATGCGCGCGGCTTGCTCGTCGATGAACTTGCCGCTGCCGGGCTGAATTTCGGGCTTACCATGACCGTGCGTCTTGTCGTCGGTCTTGATCTTGATCGGGCTTTCGTCGTCGTGCTGTTCGATCCGCTGCGCGGTGCCGGGCGTGGGCGGTGTCGGCGCAAGTTCTGCAGCGATGCTGCTCGACCTTGGCGTGGGCGCAGTCGCGCAGCCGGCGAGCATAACCACCAGGAGCGTGACGCTGAGACTATGTGGACGTATTGACACGTGGTGCACTCCGGGACGGTTTGCTTAGTGGTGCTCTGGATTGGCTTGCTGTTTCAAGCGTTCGGCTTCATCGCGCATCTGCTTGCGGCGTTCCTCGATGCGGCGCTGCAATTGTTCGGCCTGATTGCCGTCGGGTGGCTTCGCCATTGCTGGCATTGGTCGGGAGCCCGGCGGTTGCGGCATGGTTGTGGCAGGGTTTGGCGCCCCCGCACGAGCCTGTGCGCCGGGCTTTGGACTGGCAACAGCCGTCGACAGTTCAACTTCTACTTCATCGCCTGCCGCTTCCTTGAAAATCGCGCTGCGTTCCTTGACCCGGGTCAGGGTCCAGCCACCGAGGTCGCCGGGCAACGGCATCCCTTCCTTGACCGCGGCCGAATCGTTCTTGGTGTTGTCGTGAATCATCGCCAGATGCAGTTGCGGGGTGAGGATGACGCCGGTCAGGCTGACGTTCAACGGTACCGCTGGCACGGGTGGCGGTCCCGCTTCGACCGGCACATCCGGGGTTGGCTTGCGATCCTCATTGAACAGCGGTCGCGCATCGGTTTGGGCAAAACTGGTCTCCGGCGGCAGCTTGAACGGCACGCGATCGATATTGGCAGCCGCCGCCTTCGCCACGGCATCATCTTCAGTCGAACGCCAGTTGTAGCCGCGCCCAAGCCCGACCTGCAACATGAGCGCCAGCAAAAGCAGCAAACCGCAGATGCCGGCCAGAACCAAAGTCAACAATTTCGCTGCCTGAATGCTCATCAGCCCGCCTTCCCCGGTTTGCGCAGATAGCCGGAAAGATTGAAGCGAATATCCAGCGCGCTGGGCGCCTGCTTGGTTCCCGGCGGCACATACCCGCCCTGCTGGCGATAGATCATGATCTGGTCGACGAACAGGTAAGGATTGCCGTTCTCCAGATCGTAGAGGATGCCGGCCAAGGGCTCCAGATCGCAACGCATGCGCACCTGAATGGTCACGCGCTGGTAGAGCTCTTCCTCGCCGCCCTTGAAATTCGAATTGCTCACGATCGAGCAGCGGTTCTCGTCCTTGACGCGCGCGCCGATCGCCTGCTTCAGGCGCTGGGTAAGGTCGGAAAAAGCGCTGTTGGAATCGCTGTCGTTAAGAAAGGACTGATTGTTCTGTTCGAACGTGCGCACTTCCGCCAGACGCTTTTCGATCGCCACGCGTTGCGCTGCGGTCTGGCGGAAGCGCTGTTGCTGTTCGCTCAGGTCGCCCATCTGCTCCGAGTACGTCAGGTGCGGCGACACGAACCACCAATGCACGCCCAGCATGTAGCCGATCATCGCCACGATCAGCAGCAGCACAATCGCGAGAAGACGGCTGTTACGGGCTTCCGGCATCAGGCGCATCTTTGCCCTCTCCATCCTTGTGACCGGCATGCTCTGCCTGCTTGGCATCGTGGGCCGGTTCTGCGCAGGCCGCCTTGCGGAATTCCAGGGTAATGTTGAAGCGGTCCTTCTTGGTGCGCGGATCCGGTTGAATCGTTCCCTGGACGCTGGGATTGGTGATCACTTCGGATTTTTGCAGGAGCCCGATCAGCTTGGATGCGTCGCTGCTCAATCCCTGCATTTCAATCTTGTTCTTATCGTCGATGCTCAGGCGTTCAAGGTAGGTGTCGTCGGCCAGGCGGACGGTCAGGTCATTGAGCAAAGTGACCATCAGCGGAGTTTCGCACTTCTTGCGGCTCAAAAAATTCGCCGAGTTGATGGTGTCCTCCAGCGTCTTGCGCAGCGCCGCAACCTGTTTTGCATCATTTTGCGCTTTTTCCACTTCTACCGTCATCGCCGCAATCGCCGATTCGCGATTGGCGAGCGACTGCAGCATCACCGTTACCAGCAAAACGATGGCCGCCGCAGCAAGGGCCAGATTCAGGCGCAGGCGCAGATTCTTGCGCTTGCGACGCCGTTCCGGCGGCAGCAGGTTCAATCCTGCGCGCGCGCTGCCTGAACCGTCGCGCCAGCAGTCCACGCCGTCGAGCTGGGCGCCGCTGGCCGCCACCGCGATCAGTTCCGCATCGAGCTGCGCGCGCGGAACGACGGCCAGTTCAACTTGCAGGTTTCGGTCCGCCGCCGTGCGCGCCGCGACGTGGTAGTCGAAATACACCTGGTCGGCCTTGAACGGGGTTTGCCGATCCATTTCGAATATCAGCACTTGGCGCAGATTGTCCTCTGCGGCGATCGGCAGACTGATGGTCCGACGCAGGGTGCGTTCGCCACGTATGCAATAAAACTGGCGCAGATTCGGATCGTCGATCCGTGCGCGCAAGTGCGTGTAGGCGGCTTTCTGTACGTCGGCCGGCTCATTGATCGCGACCCTGCCGAGTTCGGCACTGGTATCCCCGGATTGACGCCAGAGCACCAGCTCCTGACCCTGATTTTCCAGCAACAGTGCATCGGCACGCTCGGCCAGCATGGCATGCCAGCGCGACGGCAAAAGCGCTGCAATCTCCCGTCCCCACCAGGCGAGGAATCGCGGCAGTGGCGTTCTGGCGTAGCGCGTCCGCAGTCGGGCGAGCTGAATGTCGAGCGCGTCTGTGATGGTCATAGCACTACTTGAAAAGTGCAGCCACGGATGGCCGCTTCTTGATCTTCGCGATCATGGACGAGCGCAAACATCATCGATCGTCGTCGCGCCAGCGCAGCACGGTGTAAGGCCTTCCGGCCGCGCCGACACCGCCCAAGCGGATACTGGCATCGAGCACGGTGCTGGCGCCGTTCGCAAGCGTGGCACGGGATTTGACAGTGTACGTGTTCCCGCCGCCATTCGCCACGAGGGGGTTGCCGTCCGGTCCCGGCGGGCCCGGCTGGCCCGGCTCAACCAGCTGGCGCGCAGCGATGTACTGTCGGGCGAATTCCTCGGTCCATCCGGGCAGGGTCATCAGCACCTCGAGCGGAGCGTATGCGGCGTTGGGGTTGCCGCCGCCCGCATAGATCGTGATCGCAGGTTCAATGCGCGAATACAACTCGTAGTTCATGCCGAAGACCTGCTGCACTTCCGAAACGGTCTGAAACGGCGCGTTGCGTGGAAGGTAAGACAATCCTTGCGACTTGTATTGTGCCGCTTCGGCGCCTCGCGCATGAACGTCATCGTCCGGATCGCGCCAATCCTGGATTGCATCGGACAAGTTCGCAGCCTGATCCAGACTCACGCCAACGGAAACGAACATCGACTGCAGCAGGTTATCGTCTGCAGAGTTGATGTCGATTTTTCCGGTTTCATCGGTCAGCTGGACCTGCACTTTCGCATGGTCGAAGGCGAATTCATACGCGCGCCCATCGCCCACCCAGCGCGTGAGCGGATCGACGTTGCGCAATTCGTATACCGCACGTTCCAGCCCGGCTTCTGCAGCGTAGCGTGCAGTTGTGGCATCCAGCAGGTGACGTGCCTGCAGGTTCTCGGTGCGAGCGATCAGGGCAAAGCTGCCCAGCAGCACACTCATGAGCGCAATCACCCACAGCACCAGAATCAGCGCCACACCGTGTTGGCTGCGTGCGTACGTCAGCTTCATTGTGCTGCTCCGGAGCGGATCGTGGCGGGGCGATACGAGGGATGCACGGCGCCCGCGTTGAGCATCATCGGAACGTCCAGCACAGGCCACGGCATCTGCACACCGGGTTGCATGTTCAAGCGAATGCGTACCATCAAAGGTGTAAGCCCGGAATTGGACCAGTCGCTACTCCAATTGGTGAGCTCGCCCTGATCATCCAGCGTGCGATATTCGAAACGACCGTCGCGGATGTGATCGAGCAGCACCACCGATTCCACATCGCTACTTTTAGACTTTTGCACATCGAACCCATTGAGCATCGCATCGTTGAACCGCAGTTGCAGACCGTCGCTGCCACGCGCGAGTTCCAGGGTCTGCACGTATGGGCCACCGCGACTCAGGTAGCCCGGCATCGGTGCGACGAAGCGCATGAACTGATCCTTGCCCTCGAATACCAAGTTGGTGCCATCGGCATCGTTCTGCGCATACGACAGCGGCAACATGCGGCTGAGCTGATGACGCAGGAATTCCTGCGCCGTGCGCAGGCGGTCAGCGCGATCGATTGCCGCCTCGCCTGCGCGCATCGCATTTGCCGCAGCGCGAATACCGCTGTAGGCGCCTGCAATCAACAGTGCCAGCAGAGTGATCGCCAGCAGCACTTCAAGCAGGGAAAACCCGCGCACGGGTCCGATACGAACTGATCCAATGCGACGCGATCCGCTGCGTGCAAGGCTGCGCCCGATCATCGCTTGCCCGTCCGCGGCATGGGCAACACCAGTCCGTCTTGCTGGCCGTTCTGCTGTCCGTTGTCGGGAGTGGCAGCACGCAGGGTGACGAAGCGCGCATTGTGGGTCATGTAGTACGTACCCCAGCTCACGACAAGTTCGAGCTGGAACAATTCAATATTCGGTGCCACCGCAGTCACCGTCGGCGCCTTTGCATTGGTGTTGCCTGGGCGTCCAGCGGCTTGCACTATTTCCGTTGGGTCGACCTTGGCAATACGCAACTGCCAGCTATATTTGTCATCGAACTTGCCGCTGCGACCGCCTTCCTGCAACGCCTCGCCCACGCCTTCCACATCCAGCAGCGATTGCGCCCAGAGTGAGGCTCGCGTGTAGTCGGCCGATTGCGCCGTGGTATGCAGGCAGCCACTGAGGATCTGCAGCAGCACGCCGAAACCCAGCGCAAAGATCACGAACGCCGCGACCAGTTCGATCAGGGTGAAACCGCGCTGACGCGAGAGCGGCATGCGGATTGGCGAGCGACGGCGCTGCATGATCAGATTCAATATTCCACTAGTGCAAAAGTATAAATCAGCGTGCCGCGACTTCTTCGCGCACGACCTGGCCGGTGAGCCAGCTGACATTGATGCGCCATTCGCGCTGGCCCATGAAGACGGAAATATGGCCCCCAGTCGAAGCCCCGTCGGGAAAGAAGCGGATGCGCCCGGAAGTCGCACTGGTCTGCTCGATGTCGGCGGTGAGCAGGGTCATGCGCATCTCGGCCGGAAGCTTGACCAGCGCACGCCCCGGCGCCTGGTAGGTATTGTTCTGCAGATCCAGATCCAGCGCCGTCTGTTGCCCCTTGACGATCGCCTGGCCGCGCGTGTAACGCAGTGCGGCAACCAGATCTCGGCTGGCACCCTGGATTTTGGTGTTGCTCAGGCTCTTGGAAAATGACAGCGAAACCACGCTGATCGCAATGCCGATCAGCACGATGACTGCCACCATTTCGATGAGGCTGAAGCCTGCCTGGGCGCGCGCGTGACGCATGATTGATTTCGTCGCCGCGACCGCCGCGACTTACTGCCAGTTGCCGTAGTCTTTGCTCAAGGTGTCGCCGCCCGCAGCGCCATCCTTGCCGTAGAAGATGATGTCGAACTCGCCGTGATCGCCAGGCGCCTTGTAGAAGAACGGATGCTGAAACGGATCCTTCAGATCACCGGGCTTGGCGTAGGGCCCGTTCCAATTGCTTGCATTGCCGGGACGCGTGACCAGGTCGTTCAGATTCTGCGGTGCTGACCCGTTGTCGAGCATGTAGGCCTGCACCTTCATCTCCAGCGAATGCACGCCTGCGACGCCGGCTTTGTATTCGCCACTCTGGAAATTCTGCATCACCCTGCCGCCGACGATCGCCATGACGATGCCGATCAGCACCAGCACCGCGATCATTTCGATGAGGGTGAAGCCGGCACTGCGCGAGCGCGCGGCAAATGCGCGCTGATCAAACGCGCGTTGATTGCACATGGCACGTTGCCGCATTTTATACATATCCATGATTATCTCACTGTATGGAACTGGTGATATTCAGAATCGGCAGCAGGATCGCCATCATGATGACTGCGACCACGCCAGTCATGATCACCGTCATTATCGGCACCAGCGCGGCGAGCAGGCGATCCACGGTGTTCTTGACGTCCACATCGAATGTGTCCGCCACTTTCAACAGCATGTCGTCGAGCGCGCCGGATTCCTCGCCGACGCTGACCATTTGCACGGCAAGTTTCGGAAACCGTTTGCTCTGCGACAAGGCGAAGGCCAGGCCGCCGCCAGTCTTGACTTCTTCGGTCGCCTTTTCGACCGCCTCGGCCAGTGCACTGTTGCCGAGCACGTTGCGGCCGATGCCAAGCGCGGTCAATAAAGGAACGCCATTCTTGAGCAAAGTTCCCAAAGTCCGCGCCAGGCGCGCGGTTTCCAGCTTGGAGACCAGCGGCCCGAACACGCGCATCGTCAACAGCCGCGCGTCGAACGCCAGGCGCGTGGGCGGGTTCGCCAGCTGCCGGCGCACTACCACGACTGCCGCGAAGATGCCGATGCCGATCAGCCACCACCAGTCGCGCAATGTCGTACCTACAAAAAGCACGATCTTGGTAATCATCGGCAGCTCGACGTTCATGTCCTTGAACATCGGCATGAATTGCGGCACCACGAACACCAGCAGCACGAACAGCGCCGCGAAAACCATCACGACCAGGATGGCCGGATAGATCATCGCATTGATCACGCTTTCCCTGAGCGACTTGGAGCGCTCCAGATAATTTGCCAGGCGTGCGAGCGTGCCTTCCAGCGAGCCGCCGATTTCGCCGGCGCGCACCATGTTGACGTAGAGTTTGGAAAACACACTGGGTTCGGCTTCCAGGCCGTCGGACAACGGCGCGCCGCCGCGCACATGGTCGCGGATGCGTTCCAGGATGCGCCGCGCCTTCTCGCTCTCCGGCAACTCGAGCAGGATCTGCAGCGCGCGATCCAGCGGTTGGCCGGCGCCGAGCAAAGTCGCCAGCTGCTGGGTGAATTGCAGAACTTGCGCCGCATTCATCGCGGCACGTTTGAATAGTCCACCGAATGCGCTGCTGCTGTCGCCGGCGCTGGCCACACGCACCTCGAGTGCTATGTTGCCAGCGTCTTGGAGCTTGCCGATGACTTCGTCGTTGGAGGCGACATCCATCTGGCCTTCGAGAATTTCTCCCGCGGGGGTGACGGCCTTGTAGCGATACATTGCCATCAGTTTTCCTGCGTGACCCGCAGCACTTCCTCGATCGTGGTGGTGCCGCCGAGCGCCTTCACCAGACCATCTTCATACATCGTGCGCATGCCTTCGCTGCGCGCCTGTTCCTCGATCTTGCCCATGTCGCCGTGCTGCATGACCAGGCGCCGGATCGGATCGCTCATGACCAGGAATTCCATGATCGTGGTGCGGCCGTGGTAGCCGGTCGCGGTGAGTGCCGACGGCATCGGTTTATACAATTCCACTTTTCCTTCCGGCTGGAAGCGGCGCAGGCCGAACTCCTCGATCACTTCGGGCATCGCTTCGTAGCGCTGCGCGTGTTCGGCATCCAGGCGCCGCACCAGACGCTGGGCGAGAATGCCGTTGACGGTCGAAGTGAGCAGGTAATCCTCCACTCCCATGTCGAGCAGGCGCGTGATGCCGCCGGCGGCGTTGTTCGTATGCAGCGTGGACAGCACCAGATGCCCGGTAAGCGCCGAC
>JBBRTT010000040.1:0-37528 GCA_038244165.1 Lysobacterales bacterium
TCCGGGCGCAGCCACTTGAGCTTGCCGGCCTTGCGCACCTTGGCCTGCTGCTCGACCAGGCGATGCGAAAAATGGATCGCGGCCGGCATGAAGGTCTTGGTCTCGTTGGTGGCGTAGCCGAACATCAGGCCCTGGTCGCCCGCACCCTGTTCCTCCGGATTCTTGCGGTCCACGCCCTGGTTGATGTCCGGCGACTGCTTGCCGATGAGGTTGAGCACGCCGCAGGTTGCGCCGTCGAAACCGACTTCGGAACTGTTGTAGCCGATGTCGAGAATGACCTTGCGCGTCAGCGCCTCCAGATCGATCCACGCGCTGGTCGTGACTTCACCGGCAACGATCGCGACGCCGGTCTTGACCATCGTCTCGCAGGCCACGCGTGCGCGTTTGTCCTGGGCCAGAATCGCGTCGAGCACGGCGTCGGAAATCTGGTCGGCGACCTTGTCCGGATGGCCTTCGGAGACGGATTCGGAAGTGAAGAGGTAATTGCTCATTAACGCCTGCTCCAGGAGGTGAGCCATCCTTCATTGCGGATGGAAAGATATAAGGGGCGCGTATCATACACGTCTGGCATCTGCCGTGCAGCGGCTGCTGCCTGTCGGGCTGAATGGCGATTCATCGTTGCACTTGCGGGTTGCGAGCGGTCGGGTTTGGATGCCTAGCCGTCTGCCGTAACCCGGGCTCAATGACCCAAACCATCTGCGAAGATCACATCGTCCCACACATTCGTGATCGCCGTTCCACCGCCAAGATTGGCGAGGCCGAACATCGTTTCCAGGGTGGCGAGCACGTCGAAATGGTTGATGATGGCCGAATAAGTGCCGGTCTTGACATGCGCGCCACTGAAAATCGTCGCAATCCGATTCGCGCTTGTCGATGAATCGTCTTCGTCCCAGGTGAGAATCAGCAGGCTGTTGTGTGTTTTGGCCCATTGTGCGTAGGCATCCAGGTGTTGCTGCAACCACGTGTCGCCGGTCGCAATGGAGCAATCATGCATGTCGCTGCACAGATTCGGCACGACGAACGACAGCGTGGGCAAGGTCGTGAAGTCGGCAGGGAATGCTGCGAAGGTGAGATTGCTGGTGGCGGGCACGTTGCTGAAATTGACCCACGGATTGTGCCTGCGTGCGTAGTTAGCGTAGTTGCATCCAGCGAATCCGGCCGACGGCATGCTCTCGGAATAGCCGGTGAAGCCAAGACCCTTCGCGATCAACTGGCTGCCGAGGTTGGCGACGGTGAAATTAAGCGGACAGGAATCGTCGGTGATTCCCTGGGTGGAGCCGGAGAAAAGCGCAAGGTAGTTCGGTTCGCTCGGATGCGCGACCGCGTGCGAATCGCTGAATTGGGCAGCATTGTTGGCCAGCGCGTTGATGTAGGGAGCTTCGGCTGTGTTGCCGATGATCGAACTGTCGCTGGTATTTTCCATGATTGCGACAACAACATGGTCGAATCTCGGAACATTCCGAGCCCTCGCGATTTTCATGGAATGTGCCGCGCTCGATGCAGCGATCGGACCGCGAGCATGCGCGTGCGCTGTCGAGGCGAACGCGAGGGCAACGATCAGGATTCCAGTGGAATGCCGGGGCATGGTGCAATCCTAGGCGGCCAAAGCGTAACCGGCGTCAAGTGCATCGAAATAGTCGCGCGTCAGTCGCAATTGTTCATCGGCAGTCTCGGCGCGATTGACCACGGCGCGGAACGCGATGTTTTCGTGACGATCCTTCGCATACCAGCCCAGATGCTTGCGTGCGATGCGCACACCGGCCAGTTCGCCGTAGAACGCGTAAAGATGTTGCAGATGCCCGCAGAGAATTTCGCGCACTTCGTCTGCACCGGGCGCGGCCAGCAATTGTCCCGTGGCCAGGTAGTGCGCGATCTCACGGAAGATCCACGGCCGGCCCTGCGCGGCGCGGCCGATCAGCAGGCCGTCGCACTTTGTATACTCAAGTACGTGGCGCGCCTTGGCTGGTGAATCGATATCGCCGTTGGCGAAGACCGGTATCTGCACGGCCTGCTTGATCGCGGCGATGGTGTCGTATTCGGCGTCGCCGTTGTACAGGTCGGCACGGGTGCGGCCATGCACGGCGAGCGCAGCGATGCCGCAATCCTGGGCGATGTGCGCGATGTGCACGCCATTCCGGTTGTCGCGATTCCAGCCGGTGCGGATCTTCAGCGTCACCGGCACGTTGACGGCGCGGACGACGGCGGCAAGGATGCGCGCGACCAGCGGCTCGTCCTGCAGCAAGGCGCTGCCGGAGTATACATTGCACACTTTTTTTGCCGGGCAGCCCATGTTGATGTCGATGATCTGGGCACCGTTGTCGGCGTTGTAGCGCGCCGCTTCGGCGAGCATCGCCGGATCGTAGCCTGCGATCTGCACGCTGACCGGGTCCGGTTCTCCGGCGTGGTCCATGCGTTTGAGCGATTTGCGCGTGGTCCACAGACGCGGGTCGGACGCGGTCATCTCCGACACGGCCAAGCCCGCGCCGAGCTGCTTGCACAACTGGCGGAACGGTTTGTCGGTGACGCCCGCCATCGGCGCAAGCGCGATGGGCGGATCGATGAGATAGGGGCCGAGGCGCATCTGTGAATTTTAGCAGCCCTGGGAATGGCGCGCCTCGTTATCGGCCGAAACGCTCAACCACAGCGTCAAACCTCGGCATCGCCGGCGCCGTGCCGACAATCTCCGTGGACATTGCCGCGGCACGGTTGGCGTGGGTCACGGCACGGCGAAATGCCTCATCGTGGAAAAGCAGCATTGCTGCGGCGAGGTTGCCGCTGAAGGCATCACCAGCACCGGTGGTGTCGATCGCCTTGACCTTTTCGGCAGGCAGCCGGTAAAACGCGTCGGTATCGCCGCGCCGATCCTGGCCATGCGAGACGAAGCAACCGTGAGAACCCAGCGTGATCACGACGGTTGCGACATCGAGCTGGCGCGCCAACGCATGCAGTCCGGAATCCTCGCGCTCAGCGAGCGTGGCCGGGTCGACTTGGGTTGCTGCGAATCGTTCCAGCAACAATGAAAATTCGGTTTCGTTCGGCGTGACGATGTCCACGCAGCGCAGCATTTGCGCGCTCAGCTCGGCATGCACCGGGGCCGGATTGAGAATGCAGCTGAGCCGGTGTTTCTTGCCGGCATCCAGCGCCGCCTGCAGCGCATCCAGATTGTTCTCGAGCTGGATCAGCAGGATCTTCGCCGCCGCGAACAGATCGTCCTGCGCACGCACGAAATCCGCATCCAGATATTCGTTCGCGCCGAGGATCAGGGCGATCTGGTTTTCCGCCGTCGCACTTACGGTGATGCTTGAAGTAGCGGTCGGCTGGTCTTCACGAAGCTGCCAGCGGCAAGGCAAATTTTCATCGCGGGCAAATTCTTGAGCGAAGCCGCCGAAGGTATCTTTGCCGATCGCCCCGATGAAAGCTGTTGGCACACCCTGGCGCGCGCAGGCGATGGCTTGATTGAAACCCTTGCCGCCGGGTCCGGTGTTGTAGCGATTGGCGCGCATGGTTTCACCAGGCCGCGGAAAGCGCTCGACGAACCAGGCCTGGTCCTGCACATAGCTGCCAACGACAAGTACCTGAGCAGACATCGCTGACGCCTTACGGTCCGACGACCGGTTCCGGGTGCAGGCTGCGCATCGCAGCCGCGTCGTGGCGGTGCTTGAACAGCGGCACGAACAGGATTGCCATCGCCAACGCGTACACGGCAAAGGTTATCCAGATGCCGTGCCAGTTCTTGCTCTGGTCCGCGTAAGTGAACCAGCGGTCGATGATGATTCCCGAGAGCGAGCTGCCGAGGACGGCGCCGACGCCGTTCGTCATCAGCATGAACAGGCCCTGCGCACTGGCGCGGATCTTCGGATCGCACTGCGTTTCCACGAACAGGGAACCGGAGATATTGAAGAAATCGAAAGCCATGCCGTAGACGATGCAGGACATGATGATCATCCACAGTCCGCCACCCGGATCGCCGTACGCGAACAGGCCGAAGCGCAGGAACCACGCAAGCATGCTGATCACCATCACCGTCTTGATGCCGAAGCGGCGCAGGAAGAACGGGATGGCCAGAATGAAGAGAGTCTCGGATATCTGCGAGATGGACATGATGATCGCCGGGTACTTCACCGCGATCGTGTCCTTGAACTGCGCGACATTGGCAAAGTCGTGCAGGAACGTATCGCCATAGGCGTTGGTCAACTGCAGTGCGGCGCCAAGCAGCATGGCGAAGAACAGGAATACAGCCATGTTGCGCTGCTTGAACAAGGCGAAACTGGTCAGACCCAGGCGATCGATCAGGGTGCGATCCGTAGAGCCGAGTTGCGGCGGACATTTCGGCAGGGTGAACGCATACAGTCCGAGCAGCAACGAGGCAGCCGAGGCAACATAGAACTGACCGGATGAGGTCTCCAAATGCAGCAGGCTGACCATCCACAATGCGACGATGAAACCGACCGTACCCCACACGCGGATCGGCGGATAGTCGCGCACGACATCTTTGCCGTCGTTTTTCAGCGCGTTGTAGGAGATCGCAATCGCCAGCGCGATGGTCGGCATGTAGCAGATCATGTTGAGCAGCATCACCCAGAACATCGTCGTCGGGTTGTCGACGAGCGGAACCGTAAACAGCACGACGGCGCCGGCAATCTGCAGCAGGCCGTACAACTTCTCGGCGTTGATCCATTTGTCGGCGATGATGCCGGTGATCGAGGGCATGAACAGCGAGGCGATGCCCATGGTCGAGAAGATCGCGCCGAATCCGGTCCCGGACCAATGCTTGTTTTGAAACCAGTACGCGCCGATGGTGAGCAGCCACGATCCCCAGACAAAGAACTGGAGGAAGTTCATCGCGATCAGACGAAGCTTGATGCTCACGCGTTCTCCCCGAATGCTCAAGGCCCCGGAATGCAGAAAGCCCCGGTCGGCCAACAGGCTGAGCGTAGAGCAGGGGTGCATCGCGGCGCAAGGCGCCGTCCTGCTAGACTCGGGAACGGGTGGGAACGGGGGTGGGGCGTGTCGCTCGGTATCAGGAAGCGGCTTTTGATCAGCCATTTGTTCGCCGTGGTGGTGCTGGCGGGCGCCTTTGGCGCGTTCGTCTACTACACCGCGGCGCAGCAGGTGAAGGAACGTCTGTACGCGCAGCTTTCCACCAGCGCCTACTTAATTGCGCAGTCCTTCGACCCCGCCGTTCTAGCGAGCGCCGACAATGAGCCGGCAGCCCGGCGTGCGCTGGTCGAACGATTGCAAAGTGCAGCGCGCAACAATGCTGACATCGCCCGCGTGTACCTCATCAAGGTCGGTACCGGCGCCGAGCGCGTGATCGCGAGCTCAGACTCGGAAACGAGCGCCGATTCCGCGTCTGAAGCACCGCCGTCCATCGAGAATCGGCTGAATATGCGCGCGCCGGTGCCCGGCGATGCAAGCTACGTCGTCGGCATCGACATGCGCAGCACTGAAGCGGCGGAGAAATTGTATATTTTGCGTCTCAGTGCGGCGCTGGCGTTTCTGGTGTGCGTGCTTGCGGCCTTGATTTTGAGCCGGCATCTGGCCAAACGCTTCCTGGCCCGGATCACCGACCTGGTTGCGCGCTGCCACGCGCTGGCCAACGGCGAAGCGCTGCCGCCGCGCCGCCCTGGTCCGCAAGACGAACTGGATCAGCTCACCCACGAGTTCGACGCAATGGCCGGTCGTCTGCGCGTTGCCGCGGAAGGTCGCGAGCGTGCTCTGGCCGCTGTGCACGAGGCGAACGAACATCTGGAAAAGCGCGTGCGCGAGCGCACCGCGGCGCTGGAAGGCGCGACCGTGAAACTCAAGAACGAAATCGAAGGTCGCGTGCACGTCGAAGCGCTGCTGGCAGAAGCCGCGCTGACCGATTCGCTGACCGGCCTGCTCAATCGTCGCGCAATGATGGAGATGCTGGGCCAGGCGGCAGCACAACTCAAACCCGGTGAGCCGGGCCTGAGCGTGATCGTTGCCGACATCGATCACTTCAAGCGGGTCAACGATCTGCACGGCCATGGCGTCGGCGATGTGGTGCTCGCTGCCGTTGCCGACGCGTTGCGTGAATTTTCCGGCGATCAGCAACACAACGCCGCGCGCTGGGGCGGCGAAGAATTCCTGATCCTGCTGCCGGGCGTGCGCCTGGCAGCGGCGTGCAAGCGCGCCGAACAGTTGCGGCGCAGTGTTGCCGCGCTGAGCGTCGGCGACAAAGCGCTACGCGTGACCTTGAGCCTGGGTGTGGCCGAGCTGCTTGCTGGTGAACGCCTGGACGATTGTCTGCGCCGCTGCGATCAGGCCATGTATCGGGCCAAGGATGCCGGTCGCGACACGGTCGTCGCGGCGCAGGGAGCACTGTTCGCAACCATGTCGTGACGTTGCGATACGAATGATTTGACACGCACTCCGAGTATACGTGTTGCTATTTCAGCAAAATCCACAATGCCAGACCGGCGAACAGCGCGGCAGCGCCGATGCGCGCGGCCTTCAGTGGCAAGCGTTGCGCGAAGCGCGCGCCGAGCCAGACTGCCGGCACGTCGGCGAGCAGCATGCCGCTGGTCGTGCCGGCGACGACTTGCCACAGCGGGTTATATTCTGCAGCGATCACCGCGGTCGCGATTTGCGTCTTGTCGCCGATCTCGGCCAGAAAGAAGCTGATCATCGTCGCCAGCAGTACGCCGCGGCCGGCCGCACGCGCGCCTGCGTCCGCGTCGGCGCGATCCGGGATTAGCGTCCACGCCGCGACGGCAAGAAAACTCAGCGCGACGATCAGGCGCAGTGTTTGCGGGCTCAGCAGCGCCGCGATCCACGCGCCGAACGCGCCGGCCAGTGCGTGATTGAGCAGCGTTGCCAAAAGGATGCCCAGGCAGATCGTCCATGGCCGCCGGTATTTCGCGGCCAGGATCAGCGCCAGCAACTGCGTCTTGTCGCCGATTTCTGCGATTGCGACCGTCGCTGTTGAAATAAGGAAAGTCTGCATGCCCAGTCTTGATCATCATCCACGCAATGATTTCGCCGCCCATCAGGGCGGCGATCATCAGGATATCAGTCACGCCGCAAGCCTTGTCAGGCCTCGTCGCCGTCGTCTCTCGGCGGCAGTGGTGGAATGGGTGGCGCCGGCGGCGGTGGCGGTGGGGCATGTGCCGGCGGTACCGGAGGAACGGGCGGCACTGGAGGAACGGGCGGCGGCGGTGGTGGCGGCGGTACGAAGATGCCTTTGAACTCCGGCCGCTGCATGCTCAGGGTCAGCGGCTTGCGCTGACGCAACACCTGCACTTTCACTTCACTGCCCGCTGGTTGTTCGCGCAGCAGGCGCAGTGCGTCTTCGGGTCGTTCGACCTTCTGCCCGGCGACATCCAGCAGCACATCGCCGGACTTGACCCCCTTGAGCGAATCATTCGCCGACAGCACCAGGACACCCTTGTCCGCACCGAAATAGCCGCCCAGATCAGGGTTGAGGCTGACCAGGTTCAAGCCCCACCACGGTGCGGAAAAGTTCACGCGATCGAAAACGCGCTGGACCTGCTCGCCAGCGCGTGCAGCGACGCGCTCGGCAACATGCGCGTGGCTCATCGCGCGTTCGACAGTTTCGTGGATGTGCTTGTCGAAGTCCGGCGGCAGCACGCCGTTCCTGCCGAGTTCCGCCAGCTCGCGCATGTCGCCCGCGTCCATGCCGGTGAATGCCTCGCCAAAATTGTACGGTTCGCGGCGCTCGGCCTTGGCCGTGATTTCGTTTTTCTTGCCGTCGCGCATCAGGGTCAGCGCAATGCTCTGTCCAATCTTCATGTTCTGGACGCTGTCGGGCCATTCGATCTTGTTGCCGTTGGCTACAGCTTTGCCATCGACGGCGATGATGACATCGCCATGTCTGATGCCGGCCTTGTCGGCCGGACCGCCCGGAGTGACTGCATCGACGCGCAAACCTTTGGTGCCGCCGGAGTCATCATCGCTGAACACCACGCCGATCATGCCGCGATCGGGATTGCCGAGGTAGCGATAGGTGTAGGCACGTGGACCCACGTCGCCGAGCTTGGCCGAGACATCGGCCATCTTGCGCGACAGCTCGCGCATCTGTTCACGCATGCTGTCCAGTTCGCGGCGCGCGCTTTCGGCGTCGGCGCGCGCAGCCTCGGCGTCTTTGCGCCCGGCCTCGGCATTTGCCTTGGCCGACGCTGACGCCGACGCAGCAGGGACGCTTTCGGCGGCAGAAATGTTTGCGCTGAGCGCCAGCGCAAAGGCAAGCAGTGGAACTTGGGTAAAAGTACGCTTCATGTTTAGTTGATCCGGTTGAGGGTGTCGATGGACGCCGTCGTGGATGCAGTCTCGGCGAGCCGATAATTTGAATAGCGCAGGGCGGTCAGGTCTTCGAGCAAGGCCACGCGCCGTTGCCACAACGGCAAGGCACGCGTCGGTGTTGACGCTAGCTCGACATCGACCAGGCCGATCAGGTTCTCGATTTCGCTCGCAGCGACCAGATCCTGGCTCGGCAGCGGCGAAGCCGCGTAACGGGTGTCGCGCAGCCAGCGCTCCAGTGCTTGCGAGCGATTCTGCGCCGCGGCCAGCTGCGCCGCGGCGCCTTCCTGGGTTTGTATAGTTTTTGCATTTGTCATATTTGCGACACTCGTTGCACTACCAGAACTAGAAGATGTAGTGGCAGGCGCAACGGTCGCAATGGTGGTGACCGTGGTTGCAGGCGGATGCGGGAGCAAGTGCGAAACGACCAGGGCCAAGGCAAGCCCGGCGGCCAGTGCAATGGGTACGCCGTAACGCCATACGCGCCGCCGCGGTCTTGCCGATCTGGAATTGCCTGCCAGTTGCGCCGCGAGCGCGGTCCAGCCATCACGACCCGGCGTGGCGAGCGGCAACGCACGCAACGCGTCGCCGAGTTTGACCCCGCCGGATTTGTTCCCGCCGGCGTTGATCCCGCCAGCTTTGATGCTGCCGTTAGCGTTCAGATCAGACATGCGCTGCTCCCGGCTGCAATGGGCAAGGGTTGCGGATCGAGGATCACGCGCAGGCGTGCGGTGCCGCGCGCGACCTGCGACTTGGAAAAACTTGTGGTCTTGCCGACGAACTGGGCAATTTCCGGGTGCGAATAGCCTTCCACGTGATACATCCACAGCACGCTGCGGGTGAGTGCCGGCAAGGTTCCCAGCGCGCGTTCCAGTGCGGATGCGTCGGCGTGCACCCAGGTCGGCGCTGCATCGTCGACCAGGTAGTCGACATCGGATTCGGATTCGAAATTGCGTTCGCGGCGCAGGCGCATCAGCGCCTCGTTCAACGCAATCTGTCGCAGCCAGGCCCAGAACGGCGCGTCGCTTCGGTACTGGTCGATGCGCTGGAACACTTTCAGCATCGCGTCGTGGAGCACATCGCGTGCCGCCTCGGCATCGCCAAGAATGCGCAGCGCCAGCGTGTACGCCGGCCGCTCAAACATCCGATACAGGCGCTCGAACGCGTCCAGCTCGCCGGCTTTCGCACGGTCGATCATGGATTGCGGCACCTCTTGCTGGAACGACGATGCGGTCATAGGCCCTTCTATAGATGCACTGGATCCGGCAACGGTCGCAAGTGTCGGGCGCCATTGTCCGCGACGTGTCCGGCACACGCCGCGGACACGTGTTTGCGCGGGGAAAGCCGTGATTTTTGGCATCACAGCGCCATTTCCGCCGCTGGCACAGGCGTTGCTATACGTGTTCCAAGCCAGCCATTTTCCAGGACCTGCCCGCAATGATTCGTGACACCTCCGCCCAAGACCGCCGCATCCAGACCGAACATCCACGCCGGCGCTGGGTCGTGATCGGAGCTGTCGGCGCAGCGGTGCTCGCGGCACTGATCTGGGTGGTGCCGACGGTGGCGCGGCTGATGAGTGCGGGCCAATCGGCGAGTGCAGCGAGCCTGCGCATCGCCGAAGTCAAACGCGGTACGCTGACGCGCGACATCTCCGCGCAGGGCAAGGTGGTCGCGGCGGTGAGTCCGACCTTGTATACCAATGCCGCAGGCACGGTGACGTTTACGGCGCACGCCGGCGACAAGGTGGAAAAGGATCAGGTGCTCGCCGAGGTCGACAGTCCGGAGTTGAACAACAAGCTCGAACAGGAACAGGCCACGTTCGACAGCCTGCAGATCGAAGTCGAGCGCACCCAGATCGACAATCGCCAGAAGCAGCTGACTGCGAAGAAGACGTTCGATCAGGCGAGCATCGACCGCCAGACCGCAGCGCGCGAAGTCGAACGCAACTCCAAGGGTTTTCAGGCCGGAGCGATTCCGGAGATCAATGTGCTGCGTGCAAAGGATGCGCTGGCCAAGGCCGAAATCGATGTCGGCCATGCCGAACAGGATTCCAAGTTGCTGGCGGAAACGCTCGCATTCGAACTCAAGACCAAACGCTTGACACTGGATCGACAGAAGCTGCTGGTCGCCAATCTGCAGCGCCAAGTCGATCAGCTGAAGATCCGCTCGCCGGTGTCTGGTCAGGTCGGGCAGTTGCTGGTGCAGCAAAAGGCAAACATCGCGGCCAATACGGGCCTGCTCACCGTGATCGACCTGTCGGCCATGGAGCTTGAACTCCAGGTGCCGGAAGTGTTCGCCCACGATCTGGCGATCGGCATGCCGGCGGAAATCGTCGACGGCGAGAAAAAATATACCGGTGCGCTGTCGGCGGTGTCGCCGGAAGTGGTCGATGGCCAGGTTGTCGCGCGCGTTCGTTTTGGCGACGACAAACCGGCCGGGCTGCGCCAGAGCCAGCGTCTGACCACGCGCATCCTGATCGACGAGCACCCAAATGTGCTGATGGTCGAGCGCGGCTCGTTCGTGGATTCCGGCGCGGGCCGCGTCGCCTACGTTGTGCGCAACGGTGTTGCCGAGCGCACGCCGATCCAGGTCGGTGCAACCAGTTTGAATGCCGTTGAGCTCGTATCCGGCGTGAAGGAGGGTGATCGCATCGTCATCTCCGGCACGGATGCGTTCAATGGCGCGCAGAAAATAGTGTTGAATTGATGTCGCGTTGAATTGAATCGCGTCGCACTGAATTGAATCGTTCTTAGCCGAGGCCCGTCATGCTGAAAATGTCGCATCTTTCCAAAGTATACCGTACCCACATGGTCGAGACGCACGCTTTGCGCGATTTTTCGATCCACGTGCGCGATGGCGAATTCGTCGCCGTGACCGGCCCCTCCGGCTCGGGCAAGACCACGTTCCTCAACATCGCCGGCCTGCTCGAGGAATTCAGCGGTGGCGAGTTCTGGCTCGATGGCGTCGATGTGCGTGGCATGGGCGATGACGCACGTTCGCGCCTGCGCAACGAGAAAATCGGATTCATCTTTCAGAGTTTCAACCTGATTCCGGATCTGAACATCTTCGACAACGTCGACGTGCCGCTGCGCTATCGCCGCTTCAATGCGGCCGATCGCAAGAAGCGTATCGATGAAGCGCTGACCCGCGTCGGACTGGCTTCACGCATGAAGCACTACCCGTCGGAGCTGTCCGGCGGACAGCAGCAACGCGTGGCCATCGCACGTGCACTGGCCGGCTCGCCGCGCCTGCTGATGGCCGACGAGCCGACCGGAAACCTCGATTCGCTGATGGCGCGCGGCGTCCTCGAACTGCTCGAGGAAATCAATCGCCAGGGCACGACCATCATCATGGTCACGCACGATCCGGAACTGGCCGCGCGCGCGCAGCGCAACGTGCACATTATCGATGGCCAGGTTACAGACTTCGACGACGAGCCGAAGCTGCGTTCGCCGAACCTTGACGACAATACCGCCGCCGTCGCCATAGCCTAAAGAGAGAACACATGTTCGCCTACTACCTAGAACTGGGCCTGCGCAGTCTCAGGCGCAACCCGATCCTGACCGCGCTGATGGTCGTGGGCATTGCGCTCGGCATCGCCGCTAGCATGACCACGCTGACCGTGATGCACCTGATGGGCAGCGATCCGATTCCGTGGAAGAGCGACAAATTGCACTATGTGCAGCTGGACAACTGGAGTCCGGACAATCCGTACAACGACGACGGCTCGCCGCCGGACCAGATTACCTATCGCGACGCCGTCGCGCTGATGGCCGCCGGCAAGGCTGACAAGCAGGCAGCGATGTACAAGCTGGCGTTGCCGATCCAGCCGGAGAACCCGGAAGTGAAGCCTTTCCAGGCACTTGGCCGGGTGACGTACTCGGACTTTTTCGCAATGCTCGAACCGCCATTCCAGTACGGCGCCCCCTGGGATCACGGCCAGGACGCGCAGCATGCGCGCGTGGTCGTGCTGTCCAAGGAGACGAACGAGAAACTGTTTGGTGGACAGAACAGCGTCGGCAAGACCGTGCGCATGAACAGCATCGACTACAGCATCGTCGGCGTGCTCGCCGAATGGAAGTTGCGCTCGCGTTACTACGATCTGACCAACGGTGCGTTCGCCGATCCGGATGAATTCTTCATGCCGTACACGACGGCCATCGACCTCAAGCAGCGCTCCACCGGCAACAACAGTTGCTGGAAGAACTCAGGCGACGGCTGGGACGCGTACCTGGATTCGGATTGCATCTGGCAGCAGATGTGGGTGCAGCTGGATTCGCCGGCGCGCCAGGAAGAATACCGGTCGTTCCTCGACAACTATGTCAGCGAGCAGAAGAAACTCGGGCGCTTCCCGCGTCCGTTGAACAATCGCCTTCTCAACGTGAACGAGTGGATGCGCGATCAGCATGTCGTCTCTCGCGATGTGGAAGTGCAGACGGGTCTCGGCTTCGCGTTTCTTATCGTCTGCCTGGTCAATACGATCGGCCTGCTGCTGGCCAAGTTCACGCGCAAGTCCGGCGAGATCGGATTGCGCCGCGCGCTGGGCGCGAGCCGACGCGACGTGTTCACCCAGTTTCTGATCGAGTCGGGCGTCGTCGGCATCAGCGGTGGCATTCTCGGTCTGTTGCTGACTGGCCTTGGCCTCATCGCGGTGCGCGCGCTATACGAACAATACAAGACCGTTGCGCATCTGGATTGGTCGATGGTCGCGATGACGATCGTGCTGGCGATTGCGTCAGCGGTTCTGGCAGGACTGTATCCGACCTGGCGCGCCTGTCGCGTGCAGCCCGCTGCACAACTGAAGATTTAACTGATCAATTCGCGGGAGCGAACCATGGAAATCCGTCCGATTATTTCCGCGCTGATGCGCAGCAAGGCCTCGATGGTCCTGATCGGGCTGCAGGTCGCGCTGACCCTGGCCATCGTCTGCAATGCGCTGTTCATCATCAGCAAGCGCTTTGAACTCATGCATCGGCCCAGCGGCATGAACGAAACCGACACGTTCTGGTTCGGCAGCAACGGCTTTGGCCAGGGCTACGATGCTAGAGCCGTGCAGCAGACCGATCTGGCGCTGCTGCGCCAGCTTCCGGGCGTCGTCGCCGCGACCACGACCAACTCGGTGCCGATGAGCGGCGGTGGTTGGGGCGAAGGTTTGAGCCTGCAACCGAAACAGAAAAAATCTACGGCAAACACGACCGTCTATATCGTCGATGCGCAGGGTGTCGACACCTACGGCACCCACATTATCTCCGGGCGCAACTTCAAACCCGAGGAAATTGCCTCGATGAAATTTGGCGACCGGCTCACGCCGCCGTCGATCATCGTCAGCAAGGCACTCGCCGACAAGATGTTCCCGGACGGCGATGCCCTGGGCAAGGCGGTATATCTGAATGAAGATCCGCCGACGACCACGATCGTGGGCATTGTGGATCGTCTGCAGGAACCGTGGGTGGAGAACGACGACGTCGAAAACGCGACGCTGCTTCCGGGTTACATGCCGTACGGCAATTCCAGTCGCTACCTGGTGCGCACCGAACCGGGTCGTCGCGACGAAGTCATGAAGCAGGTCGAGCAGAAAATGTCGGAGGCCAACCACAGCCGCATCATCGGCAAGCTGCGGACCATCGAACAGGTGCGTGCTGAAGCGTATGCGGGCGACCGCGCGATGATGATCATCTTGAGCGCCGTGATCTTCTGCCTGCTCACGATCACCGCGCTCGGCATTGTCGGCATGGCCAGTTTCTGGGTTGCGCAGCGGACCAAGCAGATCGGCACTCGCAGGGCACTCGGGGCGACCAAGTACGACATCCTGCGCTATTTCCTTACCGAGAATTTCCTCATCACCAGCGGCGGGTTGCTGCTCGGCGCAGTGCTGACCTATGCCTTCAGCTTCTGGCTGATGACGCACTACCAGGCGAAGTTGCTGCCGTGGCATTACGTCCCCGTCGGATTCCTCTGCCTGTGGGCGCTGGGCCAGATCGCGGTCCTCGGGCCGGCGACGCGCGCCTCGCGCGTATCGCCAGCGGTGGCGACGCGCAGCGTGTGAATGGGTCGGAGCCAGCATCGCAATGAACAAGTGTCTGTCGGCGGCAGGAATCATCATCGTGGCGGCGATGGCAATGGCGTCTCTCGCACGCGCAGCCGACGAGGACGCCGCAGGCCATGCACCGGATCCGCTGTTCGATACGATCGCGGCGTTGGATAACCAGGTGTTCGACGCCTTCAATCATTGCGATGCAAAAGGGCAGTTGCGCAAGCACGGCGGCTATTTCGATCGCGACGTTGAGTTCTACCACGACAACGGCGGAGTGACCTGGAATCGCCGTGCCATGCTGGCCAATACGCAGAAGCACGTGTGCGGGAATTTTCGTCGTGAGCTGGTTGCAGGCAGCTTACGCGTCTATCCGATCAAGAATTTCGGTGCGATCGAACTGGGGACGCATCGCTTCTGCCAGTTCAAATCCGGTGACTGCGAAGGCATCGCGGATTTCACCATCGTCTGGCGCAAACGCGGCGACACCTGGCAAATCACGCGCGTGCTCAGCTACGGTCACCGCGCCAACGCTGGCGAGAAGCCCTGACGGCGGGCGCGGGTCGATGCGACTTTTGGCCTACTGACTTCCAGCACTAGGCAGCCAAGCCGCTCGCGGCGAAAGTGCGCGTGCCAACAATTCCGCGCGCGCCCCCACGTCGCGCCGCTCACCCGTCCGATACCTCAAGGGATTCTCCGATGACTCGCATGACGATCAAGCCGCTGATTTTTGCCATCACCGCTGCCATCAGCTTCAGCGCGCAGGCGGCGCCCGTGACCGACGCGCCGACGCGCGTGAAGGCCTTGAACGACCTGCTCGCCGAGCAGTGGCAGTACAACCTGAAGGAAAGCCCGGAGTTCGCCACGATCCTCGGCGACTACCGCTACAACGATAAATGGAGCGACATCACGCTGGCCCACGGACTGCAGCAGAAGAAGGATTCGCAGGGCTGGATCAAGCGCTTCGAGGCGATCGATACGAGCGGGTTTGCTGAACAGGATCGCCTCAACAAGGAGCTGATGGTGCAGCAGCTCAAGGATGGCATACGCGCGTTCGACCTCAAGCTCAACGAGATGCCGCTGGATCAGTTCAACGGCGCGCATCTGCAGCTTGCTCAGTTCGTACCGGCGCTGCCTTTCGAAACCACCAAGCACTACGAGGACTACCTGGCGCGCCTGAATCAGGTGCCGGGATTGTTCGACAAGCTGATCGACATCCTCAAGCAGGGTGAAAAGGACCATCTGTTGCCGCCGAAATTCCTGCTCGAAAAAGTCGTCAAGCAGTGCCAGTCGATCGGCGAGCCCGCGGGCGAGGCGAGCGTGTTCGGCAAGCCGGTGACCAAGTTCCCGGATGCCGTGCCTGAAGCCGACCGCAAGCGCCTGCATGACGCGATCATCGCCGCGGTCGACGGAAAAGTGCGCCCGGCCTATGCCAAGCTCGCCGATTTCGTCGCCAAGGACTACGCGCCGAAGGGCCGCACCGATCCGGGACTTTGGTCGCTGCCGAACGGCGATGCGCTGTACAAGTTCGATGTGGAACAGCAAACCACGACGAACAAGACGCCGGCGGAAATCCATGAACTGGGCTTGGCCGAAGTCAAGCGCATCGAGGGCGAGCAAGCCAAGGTCGCCGTCAAGCTCGGCTACAAGGATCTGGCCGACATGCGCGCCAAACTCGACAAGGATCCGAAGACGCACGCAACGTCGCGCCAGCAGATTGTGGATTTGTATAAAAAGTACATTGACCAGATGCAGCCCAAGCTGCCCGAGTTGTTCGGCCTGCTGCCGAAAACCAAGGTCGAAGTGCTGCCGGTCGAGGAATTCCGCGAGAAGGAAGCCAGTGGCGCGCAATACAACCAGGGCACGCCGGACGGCAAGCGCCCCGGTCGTGTCTACGTCAACACGTATGATTTCTCCAATCGCACGACAACCAACATTGAGACGACGGCTTACCACGAGGGCGTCCCCGGCCATCACATGCAGATATCGATCGCGCAAACCCTTCCGGGCCTGCCGCCGTTCCGCCAGCAGGCGGGCTATACCGCTTATATCGAAGGCTGGGCGCTGTATTCAGAACGTCTCGGCGAGGAAGTCGGTTTCTACCAGGATCCGTTGAGCTACTACGGACATCTATCCGACGAACTGCTGCGTGCCGATCGCCTGGTGCTGGATACTGGCGTGCATTTCAAGCATTGGACGCGCCAGCAGATGGTGGATTTTTTCCACGAGCATTCTTCGCAGGACGAACCTTCCATCCAGTCCGAGACAGACCGCTATATCGCCTATCCGGGCCAGGCGCTGGCGTACAAACTGGGTCAGCTCAAGATTCTGGAGTTGCGCGAGAAAGCGAAGAAAGAACTTGGCGACAAGTTCAACATCCGCGACTTTCACGACGAAATCCTCAACGGCGGCGCGCTGCCGCTGGATGTGCTCGATGCACGCACCAATGCCTGGATCGCCTCGGTCAAGACAAAGGTCGCCGCAAAATAATCCGCCTGACCGCGCCGGTGATGCCACCGGCGCGGTCGAACGGCTTATTCGAGTCAGGCAATCTTCGCCCGATCCCGAACTAGCTGGCAACCAAATCGCGCCCGGCTGCATCCAAGCAGCCTATGCGCTTGGCAATTCGTCATCCCACCCGGAATCGTCACCGGGGCCATCACCGTTGTTCCCTCCAGCAAGGGCTGCGACGCCCTGCCTGCGTCGTCAAGCTGCCGTTCGCCCGTGTACGTTAGGTACACTTCGCTGGTGGCGCCTTGCGTCGCCGGCCCGGCGCCGTCGGCGCGGCTGCCATGGAAGAACAGGGACAGACTCCGAATGCGCACCGTTCTGGTAATCGACGACAATCCGGCAGTCGTGACCGCGCTGGACATGCTGTTTGGCTTGCGCGAGATCCGCACCTTGCGCGCGGGCTCGCCGGACGAAGGCCTGGCCGTGCTTGAGCGCGAACGCGTCGATCTGGTTGTGCAGGACATGAATTTCCACGCCGACACCACGTCCGGCGAGGAAGGCGTCGCGCTGTTTCGCGCGGTGCGCGGAAAATACCCGGATTTGCCAGTGATCCTGCTCACGGCATGGACGCATCTGCCCACCGCGGTGGAACTGGTCAAGGCTGGCGCGGCGGACTACCTGTCCAAGCCGTGGGACGACGCGAAGCTTTTGGCGACGGTTGAGAACCTGCTCGAACTCGGCGAAAGCACGCGCGAGGTCGCGCGCTTGCGCGGCGAGCGCAAGGCGCACCGCAGTGCGTTGTCGCAGCGATTCGATCTGCGCGGGCTGATATTTGCCGCGAGCGCGATGGAACGGCTGGTCGAACTTGCGGTGCAGGTCGCGCGCGCGGATGTGCCGGTGCTGATCACCGGCCCGAACGGCGCCGGCAAGGAGCGCATCGCCGAAATCGTGCACGCCAATTCGGCAGTGAAAGCCGGCCCGTTCGTGATCGTCAATTGCGGCGCATTGCCGTCCGAATTGATCGAGGCAGAACTCTTCGGTGCCGAGGCCGGTGCCTATACCGGCGCGAACAAGGCGCGTGAGGGCCGCTTCGAGCTGGCCAATGGCGGTACGCTGATGCTGGATGAAATCGGCAACTTGCCGCTGTCCGGGCAAATGAAGTTGCTGCGGATTCTGGAAACCGGACAATTCGAGCGCCTGGGTTCGAGCAAGACACGCACGGTCAAGGTGCGCGTCCTGAGCGCGACCAATGCGGACCTTGCCGGCATGATCCGCGAAGGACGGTTCCGCGAAGACCTGTTCTATCGCTTGAACGTCATCGAGTTGGCCCTGCCGCCGCTGGCCGCGCGTGTCGACGATATCCTGCCGCTGGCCGAACATTTTCTCGGCGACGCGGCGAAGCTGTCCGCTGAAGCACGCACGGCGCTGCTCGATTACGCCTGGCCGGGCAATGTGCGCGAACTCAAGAATGCGATCCAGCGCGCGAGCCTCCTGTGCCGTGACGGCACGATCCAGCCGGCCGATCTGGGCTTGGTCGTGCGCGCGCCGCCGCCGCGACCTCTGGTGGCGGCCGAACCGGACCGAGCCACGATCGAAGCAGCGCTGACGCGCGCCAACGGCGTCATTAGCCAAGCCGCCGCTGACCTGGGACTGTCGCGCCAGGCGCTTTATCGGCGCATCGAAAAGCTCGGGATCAATGGCGAACCGCTAGGGCAGAAGGTCCAGGGTCTGTAAGATCGACGCGATTTCTTTCGACGTGGGTCGCATGCGTCCGTTCTCTCTCGAAGGCAAACTTGCCGCCCTGCTGACCGCGGCTCTGCTCATCGGCATTGTCACCACCGCGTTGCTGATCTTGTGGTGGCAGCCGCCATGGCTGGCCGTGCTTTGCGCGAGCCTGATCCTGATTCCGTTCGTGGTGGTGGTGGCGCGTACCGCGACCGCGCCGTTGACCAGCCTGCTGCGCGTGCTCGCCGGCAGCGTGGCGAGTTTTCGCGACGGTGATTTTTCCATCTCGCTCGCCGAGCAGCGGCGTGACGAACTGGGTGATCTGGTACGCACCCACAACGAACTCGGCCGCGTGCTGCGCAGCCAGCGCCAGCATCTGTTCCAGCGTGAACTGCTGCTGGATACCGTTGTGCAGAATTCGCCGACCGCGCTGTTGCTGATCGATGACAGCGAACATGTCGTCTATACGAATCTGGCGGCGCGCGCCTTGTTGAACGGCGGTCGGCGCATGAACGGACTGGACTTCGCCGCGATGGTCGCCGAATGTCCGCCCGCGCTGGCCACCGCGCTGGCATCACGCCAGGACGGTTTGTTCGGTGCGAGCCTGGAAGGCGAGGAGGAGACTTATCACCTGTCGCAGCGCGAGGTGCGCCTGCATGGCCGTGCGCATCGCCTGCTGCAGCTACGCCGGATGACGCGCGAGCTGTCGCGCCAGGAAGTACAAACGTGGAAAAAGGTAATTCGCGTGATCAGTCATGAGCTGAACAATTCGCTTGCGCCGATTTCCTCGCTCGCCCATTCGGGGCGTGCGCTGGCCCAGCGCGGCGATGGCGTGCGCCTGGCGACAGTGTTCGACACCATCGAAGAGCGCGCCCGGCATCTGGACGTTTTCATCCGCGGCTATGCGGAGTTTGCGAAACTGCCGCAACCGCGTTGCGAAGACGTGCAGTGGGCCGATTTTCTCGGCTCGCTCAAGCAGCACTATCCGTTTCAACTGGCCGCAGCGCCGCCGGATGAACCGGGCTGGTTCGACCGCGCCCAGCTCGAACAGGTGCTGATCAATCTGCTCAAGAACGCGCACGAATCAGGCAGCGCCGCCGATGCGATCGAGATTGCCGTTGCCTTACGCGGCAATGAAGTGCGCATCGACGTGCGCGATCGTGGCGACGGCATGAGCGAGGTGGTGCTTGCCAACGCGTTGCTGCCGTTCTATTCGACCAAGCGCAGTGGTACGGGCCTGGGCCTGGCGCTCGCACGCGAGATCGCCGAAGCGCACGGTGGCCGCATCGCCCTGGCCAACCGCGAAGGTGGCGGCCTGAACGTCGCCTTGTATCTGCCCACAAGCTAGGCATGCCGTTGATCAAACTCGATGCAGGCGCTAGCGGGCCGCGCTGCGGTTCGCGCGCCGATGTTATGATCGGCGCGAGGGATTGTGCGAATGGCTAGCGGCTCCATCCAAATTCCCGGTTACGAAATGCTGCGCCCCCTGGGCACGGGCGGCATGTCGACGGTTTATCTGGCGCTGCAACGCTCGCTGGACCGCAAAGTCGCGATCAAGATCATGCGCCGCGCCGGCGACAGCAGTTCGGACGACGCCATCCAGGCGGAAAAGCGCTTCCTCCTGGAAGGCCGCATGATGGCGAAGCTGCCGCACCGCAATATCGTCGCGGTGTACGACATCGTAAGCAACGATGCCGTGGCGTACATCAGCATGGAGTATCTGGACGGCGGCACGCTGTCGGATCGCATGAAGAGCGGTCTGGCCCTGGCCGAAGCGGTATCGGTGATCGTGCAGATCGCCTCGGCGCTGGAATTTGCGCACAAGCACGGCGTGATCCATCGCGATCTCAAACCCGCCAACATCATGTTCCGCGATACCGGCACGCCGGTGCTGACCGACTTCGGCATCGCGCGCATGCAGGACGCCTCGGCCACGCGCCTGACCCAGACCGGCATGCTCGTCGGCACGCCGACCTACATGAGCCCGGAGCAAATCAATGGCGCCGCGGTCGATGGTCGCGCGGATCTATACAGCCTCGGTATACTTTTTTACGAATTGCTGACCGGCAATGCGCCGTTCCGCGGCGATACGCCGATCGCGGTACTGATGGCGCACCTGACCCAGCCGCCGCCGCCCTTGCCGGACGAATTCCGCTCGTTCCAGATCGTGCTCGATCAGATGCTTGCGAAGAACCGCGATGAGCGCTACGCGGGGATGAAGGAATTCACCTACGATCTGAAAGCACGCCTGGTGCAGAGCGATACCTTGCTCACGCGCTTGCATGTGGATCCGAACGAGACCTCGTCGGAACAGTTGCGCGCGTTGGGTTTTTCCACCAGCTCGCCGACCGGAGAAGGCCTGCGCGATGCATCCTTGCTCGGTCGCCTGCCGTCGGCGGGGCGCGGCAGTTCGATGTCGGGCGCGCAGTCGGGCGCACGACAAGTCGTCGCGGTGAAACCATCGACGCCGCGCTGGATGTGGCTTACCGCCGCCGCCGGGGTAGTCCTGATTGCGATCGGCGTCTACCTCGGCGTGCACGGACGCGGCGGCTTGAGCAAGGACGATCAGCTGGTCGTCAACCTCATGCTTGAGCGAAGCGAACAGCTTGTCGGCACCGGCAACCTGCTGACGCCACCGGATGAAAATGCATTCGCTTACGTGCAGAAGGCGCTGCAACGGGATCCGGAAAACGTCAAGGCGCAGGCCTTGATCGAGCGCATCGGCAGCACGCTGGCCGAGCAGGCCCAGAAAGCGTTTGTTGCTGGAAAACTCGATGAGGCAGTCGAGCTCGACAATCAGGCTTTGCTGGTTCATCCGGACGATGCTGCATTGCGCGAGCTTGGCAAGCAGATCGCGCAGAAGCGCAAGACGGCGCAAGCTGGCGAGCAGTTGCAAAAGCTGCTGGCGATCGCAGAGGCGGCGCGTGCAGCCAACCGCATATTCGGCGAAGGCAGCGCGTATACCACCCTCGTCCAGGCGCGCGCGCTGGCGCCCGATGACAAGGAAGTCGGCAAGCGCATCGATGCCCTGGTCGCACAACAACTGGATGTACCGCGTCAGGCGCTTGCCGCCGGCCAGGCTGCGACGGCCGTCGATGAGCTAAAAAAACTTGAGCCCTACCTGAGCTCGGAGCGCGCGTTTTCGACGCTGCGCGGCGAAGTCGACTCCGCCATGAAAAAGCAGCAATCGGAAAAAATCCTTGCCGCGCTGCTGGCGCGCGGCAACGACCAGTTACGCGCCGGCCATCTTGACGAGCCCGGCGGCGACAACGCCTATGAAACTCTGGGCGAGTTGGGCAAGCTTGCATCCGACGACAAGCGCGTGCCGGAATTCGCCAGTGCGATCGCCAGCGCCTTGCTGACCGACGCGCGCAAGCTCGATAGCAGCGGCCAATCGCCGCGCGCGCTGGAAAGGCTTGGCCTGGCGCTCATGGTTGCGCCGGGACTGAGCGATGCGCAGGCGTTGAAGACGCAGATCGAGCAACGTCTGGGTGCTCGCGCAACCAAACTGGCGCAAACCCTGGGCGCGGCGCGGCAGGCGATTGCCGAACAACGCTTCGTACCGCCGGCCGCAGACGACGCCTATGCTGCGCTCGGCAATGTCCTGGCGCTGGATCCGGGCAATGCCGATGCTAAGCTTCTGCTGGCGGAGTTGCCCAAGCGCATTGTCGATGCTGCCACCGTGCGTGCCCAAACCGACGCCGGCGCCGCTGCCGCGATGGTTGAAGCGGCGCGCCGGGTATTTGTGCAGAATGCCGCATTGGATGCACTTTCCACAAAGCTGCAAGGCCAGTTGATCGCGGAGAAATCGGCAGCGCAGGCGCAGGCCGCGCGCGAGCGCATCGCGAAGATTCTCGCGCTGCCTGCGCCTTCGATCGAGCAATTGCGCGCAGGTGCCAAGGAACTGGGCGAACTGCTTGCCGCCAATTCCGGCGATAAGGATGCGCTCGCGCTGCGTACGCGCCTGGTGGATGCGATCGGCAGTGACCTGGCCGCAGCGCAGGGCGTGACCCAATTCGATGTGCTGGCCGCGTTGCTGAAGGAACTGGAAAAACCACTGAGCGGCGACAGCGCCTACACGACACTTGCCAGCACGCTGCCGGCATTGCGCGCCAAGGTGGCCCAGGCCGAACAGGCGCGTGCGGAAGCCGAGCGCGGCACGCTGGTGCTCAATGCTTACCCGTGGGGCAAGGTGGAATCGGTGCTGGACGCCAGCCGTCAGCCCATGCCACTGCCAGCGGACACGACGACACCCTTGGTGCTGAACTTGCCCGCCGGCAGCTACGTCATCAAGTTTAGCCATCCGCAGGCGAGTAAACCGGCGCAAGTGATCGCCAAGGTCGAGGCGCAAAAGCGCGCGACGGCGAACGCTGCCTTTACCAGCATTTCCGCACAGGAGTATTTCTCGCGTGCGGGCTGGTAAGCGACTGGGGCAATGCCTGATGGCGCTCGCGCTGCTTGCGTTCGGCGCCGCCGCGCATGCCGACTACAAAACCGACTACACCAAGGGATTGGAAGCCTACAAGGATGGCAAGTTTGCCGAAGCGCGCAAGCTGATGCAGCAGGCGCTGGATGAGCACGACGTGCCGGCGGCGAAAATCCGTTACTACGGCCAGGTCTTTGGTTCTTACCTGCCGCAACACTATGTGGGTCTGGCCGCTTTCAAGCAGGGCGACTGCGCGACCGCGCTAAGCCAATGGAACTCGCCCGCGAATCGCCAGATCGCAGCGCAAATGCCGGAGATCGGCAGCGAGGAACAACGCAACGCCGCCACTTGCGGGCAAAAGACGGTTGCCAAGACGGAAGACAAACCCAAATTGCCTGAACCTGAAAATCCACCGACAAAGATCGTCGCCGTCAACACGCCACCCAAGCCGGTCGTGCCGCCGCCGAAACCGCCGGAGCCGACGAAACCCACGACGCTGGACAAGCCCCCGATCGAAAAGCCTATCGCCCCTGCGCGCAACGCGCCGCCCGAGCCGCTGGTACAGGCATTCGACAGCTATCTGGTCGGTCGCTACAGCGAGGTGGCCCGCATCAATCCGGACGCCTATGCCGATACGCGTTCGCGTTTTCATGCCTATCTGGTGCGCTCGGCATCCAGATATACGTTGTCGAAAATTTCCGCAGATCAGGAAATGCTCAAGAACGCCCGCGCCGATGCTGCTGCTGCGCGCGCACTGGATTCACGCACGACACCCGATATGACCTTGTTTTCTCCGGGATTTCGCGCGTTCTTCCAAGATAGCCATTGACGCTGCGTTGACGCGGCGATAATGCGCCCGATGCTGTAATCGCCGTATCCAGGTAGCGATTGACGTAGCGTCGGTCCGGGCGCAAGGTCACACTTGGTTCCTATTTTGGAGAAACAGCAGTCATGTGCAAATCATTTCCGGGTTTGTGCGCCGGTTTGCTGCTGCTAGCGCTGCCGGCATCGATGGCGTGGTCGGCAGTTCCTGGAGGCGCTCCCGTGCCGCAAGGTACGGCCCTGCCGTTTTTCCAGATTTCATCGATGAGCGCAGACGACGCCGGCGGCATCTACAACGGCTCCATGGTCACGCTCAAGATCGTGGTCAGGAATGCCGGTAGTGGCACCGGGCAGTGGCAGGCGACGTTGGCGACTCCTCCGGGTTACGACTTTGTCGACCCGAATCCCTGCGCTGGCGATCTGTATTCTTCGATTGGCCGTCCCGCAAGCCCGAAATCCCTCAACGGGACCTACCTGGTCTGGCCGCACGGAACCGATGGCAACGGTGGCGGGGATGCGCTGATTGCAGGTGCGACCAGTACCTGCAATGTGCGATTGAATGTGGTTACCGCCACGGGCAATGACCTGGCGTTCGCGACAGTGTATGGCGGCGCGTACAACAACGGTAGCGGCTCGATTCACGACACGCGGACGTATCAATTCCATACGACGTCCTCACCTACCACCGATATGGCAATCGCCATCAACGCCAGCAGCTCTACGGTTGCGCTGGGAAGCACGCTTGATTACACGCTGACGGCGTCGAACGTGGGACGCCAGACCGGGACCAATGTGCGCACGGTTTTCAATTTCCCGAATACCTTGTCGGTGGTGCCGAAAGTGTGTCCCGGCGCCAGTACCCTGGGTGGGCAATCCATCACCTGGAATGCAGGCAACATGAATTACGCAAGCAACGCGACGTGCGTGCTGACCGCCACCGCGCAATCCGGCGCCGGATCCAGCGCAACCGTTGATGCAACGGTTTCTGCGAACACGACCGATCCGGCCCCAGCAAACAATGTCGCCAACAATACCGTCGTCCTGGGATTGACTCAGCAGGCGGATCTGGCCGCTTCAATCACCGCAAATCCGACTACGCTCATTCCCGGACAGTCCATCACGTATACCCTGAAGGCTTCCAACCTTGGCCCGTCGCCGGCAACCGCGGTGCAACTCACCGCCGGGTTCTCCTCGCAACTGCAACTGAACAGCGCCTCCTGCTTCACTGGCGTGCCAGCCAACCCGTTTACATGGGCGGTCGGCTCACTGCCGAGCGGCGCGAGTGCGACCTGCACGGTGCAGGCGACTTTGAGCGCTACAACGACGTCGACTTCAATCGTGGCCAACGACTCGGTCGGCAGCGCGGTTGGCGATGGCAACGGCAGCAACAACAGTGCGAGCGTTACGGTAGCAATACAGCAGCAGCAGGCGCCGGCGGCCAATATCGCGATTCATCTAACTGGCTTGGCCGCGGGACAGACTTTTAGTCCAGGCCAGATTCTGAGCCTGATCGTGACCGCCACCAATACCAGCAGCGCCACGGATGCCAGCAGCGTAGTGGCGACCGTGCACTTGCCAAACGACGGCAGCTTGACCGGAATCAACGCACCGTGCGGCACGGTCGACGCGAGTGGCAAGCTGGTCTGGTCGATTGGTTCGCTGCTGCGCAACAGTTCGACGACCTGCACGGTACGTGCGACGGTGGCGACCGCGAACAAGCCGATCCCGGTATCGGCCGATATCGACGCACCCGTACTCGGCGTCAATCTGGACCAACTCATGGACGCCCTCGTGGTGCCGGTGCGCGCGTTCCCGAAGCAGTTGTCCACCAGCATCACTGGCAACCCGACAACGAAGAATTCGACGCACATGAAGCTGAGCCGCGATGGTTCAGTCGCGGTGTTCCAGTCGCAGGAGGCCAACATTGTCGGCAGCAACACCAACACCAGCGGCCAGGATGTTTACCGCGTCGCCGGCGACGGCCATGTCACCATGGAAACGATCGACGCCGCAGGGCATCAGATGCCTGGGGTTTCCGGTCTGGCGACAGTATCCGGCGACGGCGGCATCGTCGCATTTACCTATAGTCCCGGCGCCGTTGCCGGAATCGCAACCCAGGCCAAGGATGCAATCATCTCGAGCATGTGGGCCGGCGGCGCGGGTCTGCCAAAGCATCAGGTAGACATGGGCACGGGCAATTCTGCGCCCAATGGCTCGGCCAGCGGCGCACCGAGCGTGGCATCGGCAAGCGGCCCGAAGAAACTGGCGTTTTGTTCGGGCGCTTCAAACCTCGTTGCCGGCGATGGCAACGGTCAGCGCGATATATTTCTGGTCGATCCAACGAACCCGGCGCAGGCAACGCAGCTTGTGAGCAGGGATGGCGCCGGTGTGCAATTGCCGGGCGACAGCTGCGAGCCGTCGATTTCCGCGGACGGCAACATGGTCGTCTTCACCACGTCCGCTCCAGGCTTGTATGGCACGCCCGCGCGTCAGGTGGTGCGCAAGGATTTGACGACCGGGGCGCTGGATTTGATTTCGGTTTCGACGGCAGTGCCCGGACAGGGTGCGAATGCAGATTCCCTGGAACCTTCGATCAGTGCCGACGGCAGCATTATTGCGTTCACCTCGCAGGCGTCGAATCTGGATGGCCTCGGTGCTCCATCCGGTGGTCGCGAAGCGTTCGTGTCGCTGACGCCGAGCAGTGCCGATGGCGCGTCGCGCGTGGTCAGACGCCTGCGCAATGGTGACGCTTCGGTGCCGAACGGCGCCTCGCAGCACCCGCAACTTACCGATGACGGCGCGGTTGTCGTCATGCAGACGGCCGCGACGAATTTCTTCGGCCAGGACAAGGCATTGACACCGGCCTGCGGCGCGGTAGCCATCACCACCAATTTCTTCTCGCCCTCGGTCATGGCCAGCAATCTGTGTGACGGTCCCAGCAGCAACCAGAATCCGACGATTTCCGGCGATGGCACCACAACAGGGTTCGACAGCAATGCCCCGCAGGCGGGTACATCAAGCAACAACAGCAACGCCTACAGTGACGGGATCGCCGGATTGAATTCCCTGGGTGTGTCCAACCTGAGCAGCGATTTCAGCGGCCAGTGGTTCGATCCGAATCAATCCGGCCAGGGTCTGGTGATCGACGTCACCCAGCCGGATGCAAACAATACCCGGTTCATGTCGGTGATCTGGTTCGTGTATCTCAATGGTCAGCCGACCTGGGTCCTGGGCGCCGCGATTCCCAAAGCCGGGACAGGCAATCAGGCCGGCAAGGTCATCGTGCAGATGGATCAGGTCGGCATCTATCAGGGCCTGTCATTCCCGATTGGCGAAACCACAGCGTCGGCGACCCTGTGGGGCAGCATCACGCTGACCTTTACCGATGCAAATACCGGCACGATGAGCTGGACCAGCACCTATCCGGGCTTCAATTCCGGCACCATGCTGATCACCCACTTCCAGCCGGTGCGTTTGCCAGCAAACGACCCACCGGGCGCCCAGATCAAGGCGTGTCATTCGGGCAACTGGAAAGAGCCGACGAAGTCCGGCCACGGCTTCGAGTTTGAGATCACGTCGTCCTCGGCCACAGGCACGCCCGTGCTCGCCGTGGATTGGTTCACGTTCACACCAACCGGCGCGCCGGTATGGCTGTACGGCGGCGGCATCATCAACGGCAACAGCGTGCAAATGACTCTGGGACTGATCAACGGAGCCGGCGCGCAGTTTCCGCCGCGGTTCGATCCCACCCAGGTCACGCAGAACGCCTGGGGCACGGCGACGATTACGTTCTCCGATGCCACGCATGCGCACCTGACGTGGAACTCAACGATTCCCGGTTATGGTCAGGGCCAAATAGATCTGGTGCCGACATTCGGTCTGGATCGACGCGCCTGCCACTAGCGTTTCGTGCGATCGCGACTTGAGATCGCCGCCAATTGCTCCTGCATTGCCGGCATACCGGCCATCCATGGCCACAAAAAACGCCTCCGATTCGGAGGCGTTTTCCTGTTGCCAGTCGCTGCGCAGAGCGGTCAGCTAGAAGTGATAAACCGCGGAGACCGAAAACGTGTCGGTGACGTCGGAAAAATCCGCGGCAGCGTCGAGCTGGAATTTCGTGAATGCCCAACCCAGGCCGAACGCGTAATGGTTCTGCGGACCCTGGCCCCCGGCGAACAGCGTTGCCAGTCCCACCGCGCCCAAGTCCGCGCCCGGATCGCCGTTGAACTCGATGGAATGGCGTGGATCGTGCCAGACGCCGGCGCGCAGGCTGAACGGATGCGACATTTGGGTAAAGGTATACTCGCCACCCAGATGCAGTTCCGTGCCGTTCGGAATGGATAGATGCGAGGTAAGCGTCGCGTCGGTGCCGAACAGCGACTGGATGCCATGGGTGAGTTGCGAGTACTGGATGTAGTCGGCGTCGAAATTGACTACCAGTGCATCTGTCGGATGCCAACTCAGGCCTGCGCCGAACGTATCCGGCACCTTGAAGCGCACATCTTTAAGGTCGGTCACGATCTGTGCCGCTGTCGCTGTCGGGGTAAACGTGCCGTTCGAGTTTTGAATGACGTTCGCAAGCGCTTCGCTGGTCCCGCGGTAGCTGAAGCTGGGGCCGCGGCGATAATTCAGACCGGCACTCCAGTGTTCGCTGAACACGAAGCGCGCGCCGAGATTGAAGCCCACGTCATTGTCGCTGCCGAACTGGCTCTGCCGGTTGAGCGCTACCGTCGTATCGGTGAAGGAGGGGGCGAAGCCATAGCGATTGATGCTGGTGTCGATATCGAAGCTGTAATACGACAAGCCGGCACCCAGCGAGACCGCGTCCGACGCTTTCCACGCCGCCGAAAAGCCGTAGTCGACGATTTTCAGGTCCGCGCGTGCGGCGATCGGGAACGCTGTGCCGACATCTGCCACGGTTTCGCCGGCAACGACAGAGGCGAAGTCGGTATTGAAATGAACCAGTTCGTCGCGATAGAACGCGAACGACCAGCGGTCGTGCGGAAATACCACAGACAGGAACGACAGGTTGTTTTGCGAACTGTCGGCATTGGAAACATTCAGTCCGGAACCATTGAATGGTCCGACCGTGGCACTGCCGCCGTTGACATACGGCAGGCTGTATTCGGTGTGTCGCACCTCGGCCGAGACTTCCGGCGTAGCCAGTTGGGTCAATCCGGCGGGGTTGGTATAGGCTGCTGTGGCATCATCGGCCAGGCCAAGAAATGCACCGCCCATGCCCATGCTGCGCGCGCCGGGATTGGCCAGATTGAACGGAATGCTGGCGTTCGTCTCGGTGTCGGTGATCGCAAAGGCCGTACCTGTGATGCCAAGCAGGGCTGCGCCAATGGCAAGCGTAAGCTGACGTTTCATGTGGTTCTCCCCATTTCTTGTAGAGTTAAGCCCATTCCCACTGTGGGGAACAGTAGCGGGGCGATCTTAGCACCGCCCCGCCCTCAAGTTGTAGCCACACCCTGTATATGTCTGGGATATATACTGAGTATTCGTTAAGCAGGTTGAAGGGGAGACGGCAATGGGCGGCACCGTAGCATTGGTGTTATTGGTTGTGGCGGCGATCTTCATCGCCAAGACCGTGCGGGTCGTGCCGCAAGGCTTCGAGTGGACCAAGGAGACCTTCGGCCGCTATACGAGCACGATGAGTCCCGGTTTGCACATCCTGATGCCGATCTATCACGCGGTCGGGCGCAAGATGAACATGATGGAGCAGGTGCTCGACGTGCCGAGCCAGGACGTCATCACCAAGGACAATGCCGTGGTGCGTGTGGACGGTGTCGTGTTCTACCAGGTGCTGGATGCGGCGAAGGCCGCCTACGAGGTGTCGAACCTGAATCAGGCGATCCTCAACCTGATCATGACCAACATCCGCACGGTGCTCGGCTCTATGGACCTGGACGAGTCGCTGTCCAAGCGCGACGACATCAATGCGCGGTTGCTCCGGGTCGTCGACGAAGCGACACATCCGTGGGGCCTGAAATGCAATCGCATTGAGATCAAGGATATCCAGCCGCCCAAGGATCTAATCGATTCGATGGCGCGACAGATGAAGGCCGAGCGCGAAAAGCGCGCGAACATTCTCGAGGCCGAAGGCTTCCGCCAGGCAGCGATCCTCAAGGCTGAAGGCGAAAAGCAGGCAGCGATCCTCTCGGCTGAAGGCAAGCGCGAAGCCGCGTTCCGCGAAGCCGAAGCGCGCGAGCGATTGGCCGAAGCTGAAGCGAAAGCGACGACGATGGTTTCTGAAGCAATCGAGAAGGGCGACATCAACGCGATCAACTATTTCGTCGCGACGAAATATGTCGATGCGCTAAAGGCGATGGTCGGTGCGCCGAACCAAAAAATCATGCTGTTGCCGATGGAAGCGACCGGCATACTGGGATCGCTGGCGGGCATTGCCGAATTGGCAAAATCCAGCCTCGAGCAGCAGCAGGCGACCAAGGCAGTCGCAAAGCCGGCGTAAAGTCGCAAATTACACATGTGGAAATACATCATGCTGATTAATCTTTCCGCTCACTACGGCTGGTGGCTGCTGGCGCTGATTCTGGTCGGCGCCGAACTCATGGTGCCGGGCTTTTTCATGCTCTGGATCGGCATCGCCGCCGCAGGAATGGGTTTGATCCTGCTGGTGCAGCCGGACTTGTCGTTTCTCAGCCAGACCGTGGTCTTCGCCCTGCTCGCGCTGATCAGTTGCTACAGCTATTGGCAGTTCGTGCGCCGCGTCGTCGGCGGCGCCAGCGATCTGCCGCTGCTCAATCGCCGCGGCGAACAATTGATCGGCCGGCGTTTCGTCCTCGACAGTGCCATCGTCAACGGCCAGGGCAAGGCCCGCGTCGGCGACTCGCTGTGGCTGGTCGAGGGGCCTGAGCTTCCGGCCGGCGCCGCGATCGAGGTCGTGTCGGTGGATGGATCGACACTGAAGGTCCAGGAAGCAACCTGACTCGGGACCGGGCGGGAAACCAGGGGACCGGATGTTTTCTTACCTCGACGTATTGATATCGGTCATCCGTCGTCTTCCTGCCGACGGTCCTCGGCACCAGCCTGATCGCGGCGTGGTCGGACAATCGCCGTGTGCATGCCGTGCTGTGTCTGGCGTGGCTTGCGAACATCCTGGCCTACATTAATTTCTCGTCACTGGAGAAGTGGATCGACCCTTGAGGCGGCCGCGGTGGCCTTCTTACTTCATTGCAGCAAGCAACTGCCCGAATCGCCGCAGTTCCTGTTGGTCCAAGTCGGACACGATCGCTGCAGGCTGATTTCCCAGGTTGACTGAATCCAGCGTGTAGCCTTGCATTTGCGTCGATTTGCCGGTCGCCGTGGGCGCGCCTTCAGGCAGTACGAATACATCGATCAAATGCTGGCCGTGGCGGTAGACCAGCACGGCGACGCGCTGCGAGCCGACATAATCGATGCGTCCGCCGATTAGAGGAAATCCTTGCTCGGCGAAATCCTGGACCGGGGGCGAGCCGGGGATCTTTCCGGCAAACCACGGCTTCACCGTGTGCCGATCGGTCGATGCGACATCGACAGGTGACGTGGCGGCAAGCGCGCGCCAGTGGCTGGCGAACAGATCACGGCTGATTTGTGCGCGCTCACCTGCGGCAACTTGTCCGGAATTCCACAGATGCACGGATACGCCGCCGGCACCGAACATCAGCACGCAGGCTGCAGCGATTCGCCACGCGCGTGATGCGCGCCGAGCGACGCGATGCGATTGTCCGGAAGACGCTTCGGCCGCATCCGCCGCCTCGATCCGGTCACGCAATTGCCGGGGTGCCGGGTAGCGCAAGGACTTGTCGCGCAAGGCCAGTCGCAGTTCGTCCAGCCGGGTCAATGTAGCCCGGCAATCGATGCAGCCGTCGACATGGGCTTCCAGCTCGCGCATATCGGCGCGATCCAGTTCGTTGTCGAGATAAGCTTCGAGCAACGTCGATGCGGTCTTACATTCCATGGGTTTGCTCCTGCGCCTTGGTGTCGCCGAGTGCCTGATTCAATAGCGCTCGTTGCAATTGCGCGCGGCCGCGCGAGAGCCGCGACATCACCGTGCCGATCGGAACCTGCAGCACGTCGGCGATTTCGCGGTACGACAAATCCTCGATTTCGCGCAGCACCAGCGCTTCGCGGAATTCGGACGGCAACGCAGTCAGATACTGGGCGATCTGCAAGCGACGTTGCGCCGCGTCGGCGCGTTCCTCGACTTCATTGTCGACACTGCGAAGCGGCGTTGCCATGGCATTCGCGGCATCGGCGTTTTGCAGTTGCGTCTCGCGCCGGCGCGTGGAAAGTTTCGCCAGGCAACAGTTGCGCACGATCGTCAGCCACCACGCACGCGCGTTGCCGCCGGCGTAGGTGTGCGCCGAACGCGCCGCGCGCAGGTAGGCGTCGTGTACGGCGTCGGCTGCATCCTGCTCGTTGCCGAGCAACCAGCGGCCAAGGTTGTAAGCCGCATCAAGGTGCCGCTGCGCCAGTTCGCCCACCCACGCGCTGGGCATGGCCTGCGTCACCGGCGTGTCGCCGCAATTTGTTCTGATGAGGGAGGGCGATTTGTCATTTGCGCACGTGCACGATTCCGGTCATGTACGGATGCAGGGTGCAAAAGTAGCTGAAATCGCCCGCCGTGGCGAAGGTGTATTCAAAACGATCGTCCGTATCCATCGCCTTGGATACAAACGTGCCATCGCTGGCGATGATCGTATGCGGCGTTTCGTCGTGGTTGGTCCAGACGATCTTCGTGCCCGGTGGTACGGTGATCTCCTTCGGCGCAAATGCGAATTTCTGGATTGCGATCGAAGAAGTGCCAACGGCGCCTGCATCAACCGTGAGCGCCGCAAGCAAGATGAATGCAAGAAACTTCATGCTGTCCTTCCTTCAGTGTTCGATCGGCGTGTCGATCAGGGCCAGCTCGTGGCGCCCGCGCACGAGCGTCACCTGGCGCGTGCCGATGAGTTTGCCGAGCTCGCCGGCGGGTACCTTCACCGGCCCAGGTTCGCCGATGCCTTCCTGACCGGGCGTGGGCAGCGGGTAGGCAAGCGACATCGCCGTGTGCATGGCGACGTGGCCTTCGACTTTTTGCAGCACCTGATGGACATGCCCGTTGAGTACCGTCACCGATCCGTACGGGCGCAACAACGCGAGTGCCTGGTCGGCGTCGGCTGTGCCCCAGCCCCAGGGCGCGTAGACCGTCCACATCGGGATATGTCCGAGCACGACGAGCGGCGTCGAGTGAGAGACGCTGGCAAGATCCTTCTTCAGCCAGGCGATCTGTTCGTCGCCGAGCGAAGTCATCGTGCCCATCTTGAAATTCAGCACGTTCGACAGCCCGATGAAATGCACACCGCCGTGGTCGAAGCTGTACCAGGGCCGATTCTTGCCATCGTGGTCGAAGAATTTCAGATAGCCGGTCAGGCCCGCGTCGATCGCGTCGTGCTCGCCGGGAATGGTGTGCACGCGGTCGACGTGGAATTCGGTGAGCAGATCTTTCGCCTGGCCGAATTCCTCCGGCTTGGAAAGGTGGCTGACGTCGCCGGTGTGCACGATGAGCGCCGGTGCCTGCGACAGCGCATTGACGTCGGCAATCGCGCGGCGCAGGCTGCCGACCACGTCGGGGTTGGCTTCCTTGTGGAAGCCGATATGGGTGTCGCTGATCTGTACGAAGGTGAACGCGCCTTTTGGCGTGGCGGCCACTTTGCCCATCGTTGTCGCTCCCAGCGTCCTCGGCACGCCCCCGACCAGGGTCCACACCACGGCAGCGCCGGTCCATGCGGCAAGGCAGTTCAGGGTTTTGCGCCGCTGGGGATTGAGCGGAGTATCAATTGTGGGTTTCTCGCTGCTTTTGGTCATATGCGCGGCTCCTGGGTGGTGATCGCATCTGTCCAGATCGGCGAGGGCGCGGTTTTATTCCCGGGCTGGTTTTCCTCGGGCTTGGCTGCCGGCCGGCACTCAATAGTTGGAATACCGCGCGCCGCCCGCGATAATGCGCGTCTTCTCTCGACCGGCAGCGGCCATGACCCAGCACACCATCCTCAACGCCACCCATCGCGCGCTCGGCGCGAAGATGGTGGATTTCGGCGGCTGGGACATGCCGTTGAACTACGGATCGCAGATTGAGGAGCATCACGCCGTGCGCCGCGATGCCGGCATGTTCGATGTGTCGCATATGACGGTAGTGGATCTGCACGGCGCCAGGACCCGCGATTTCCTGCGCCACCTTTTCGCCAACAATGTCGACAAGCTCAAGGTATCCGGCAAGGCGTTGTACTCGTGCATGCTCGATGAGCGCGGCGGCGTGATCGATGACCTGATCGTGTATTTCGTCAACGAGGATTTTTTCCGCGTCGTGGTCAATGCGGCCACCCACGACAAGGACTTGGCCTGGATAGAAAAGCAGGCGAAGGCTTTCGACGTCAAAGTCACTGAGCGCGCTGATCTGTCAATGATCGCGGTGCAGGGCCCGAATGCGCGCGCCAAGCTGCAGTCATTGCTGAGTCCCGCGACGCGCGAGAAGGCCATCAAAATCGGCAAGTTCGTCGCCTGCGAGGGCGACGGCCTGTTCATCGCGCGCACTGGCTACACCGGCGAAGACGGCTACGAGATCATCGTGCCGCAAAACCAGGCAGTGGAATTGTGGAACAAGCTGATCGGCGCCGGCGTTGCCCCGGCGGGACTCGGCGCGCGCGACACCTTGCGCCTGGAAGCCGGAATGAACCTGTACGGTCAGGACATGGATGAAACCATCACGCCGTGGGAGGCGGGGCTGGCCTGGACTGTGGTGCTGGACGATGGCCGCGATTTCATCGGCCGCGCCGCACTGGAAAAACAAAAGGCCGGCGGCGTCAAGCGCGCGATGGTCGGGCTGGTCATGGATGAAAAGGGTGTATTGCGCCACGGCCAGCGCGTCGTCACGGCCCATGGCGACGGCGAAATCCTGTCCGGCACATTCTCGCCGACACTGGGCAAGGCGATCGCTTTCGCACGCGTGCCAACGGGCCCCATAGACCGCGCCGAGGTCGATATCCGCGGCAAACTAGTCCCTGTACGCGTCGTCAAGTATCCGTTTGTCAGAGACGGCAAGGCCTGCGAGGGCGTCTAGCGTTTGCGCGCACGCTTGCGTGTAGAATTAACTCCGCGTCAATGCAATTCCAGGAATAAAACCATGAACGAAATCCCCGGCGATCTGAAATTCATGAAGTCCCACGAGTGGGCGCGGGTCGAGGACAACGGCACCGTCACCGTTGGCATTTCCGACCATGCACAGGGCTTGCTTGGCGATCTGGTCTACGTTGAACTGCCGAGCGTCGGCGACGACGTGCAGGCCGGCAATGCCTGTGCCGTGGTGGAATCGGTCAAGGCCGCGTCGGACGTCTATGCGCCCGTTACCGGCAAGGTGATTTCAGTCAACAGCGCGCTGGCGGACAAACCTGAAACGATCAACGAAGATGCCTACGGCGAAGGCTGGATCTACGTGGTCAAGCCGAGCAACCTTGCGGAGGAATCCGAAGAGCTGCTGGATCCGGATGCCTACGCGGAGCTGATCGAAAGCGAAGAACACTGAGCACTTGATCGCGCCCCTGGCGGCGCGTCAGCAACCGGGGCGCGCAGGCTGCGCGCCCTCATCATTTCGCGCCCTGCATTTCCCACCACCCGATCCCCCTCTGCCGATTCCCGAGAACCGCCATGCCGTTCATCCCGCACTCCGAAACCGACGTCCGCGCCATGCTCAAGGCAATCGGTGTGCAACGTATCGAGGATCTGTTCGACGAGATTCCGGCCGGGCTGAAGATCGACCAGCTCAAACAGGTGCCGCCTGGCCTGAACGAAATGGATGTCACGCGTCTGATGAAGCAGCGCGCGGCGCAGGATGGCACGCCGCTGAATTTCGCCGGCGCCGGTGCGTACGAGCATCACATCCCTGCGGCGGTGTGGGCCATCGTCTCGCGTGGCGAATTCTATTCGGCATATACGCCGTACCAGGCCGAGGCGAGCCAGGGCACGCTGCAACTGATCTACGAATATCAGACGATGATGACCCGCCTGACCGGCATGGACGTGAGCAACGCCTCGCTCTATGACGGCGCCACCGCGCTGGCGGAAGCCGTACTCATGGCCGAGCGCTGCGCCAAGAAGGGGCCGCGCAAAGTGCTGGTGCCCAAGAGCGTGCATCCAGCGTATCGCAAGACCCTGCACACTATCGTCGACCTGCAGAACATCGAAGTGGTCGAGGTGGATTTCTGTCGCGAAGGCGCGGGTGCAGGCGGCATCGATCCGGCGTGGCTGGCCAGTCAGGATTTCGGCGCGTTCACCGCGCTGGTGATCCCGCAGCCGAATTTCTTTGGTGTGCTTGAGGACGTCGACGCGCTGACCGACTGGGCGCATGCCCAAGGTGCGCTCGTCATCGGTGTCGTCAATCCGCTTTCGCTCGCTGTGCTCAAGGCGCCGGGGCAGTGGGGTACTGCGGGCTCCGCCAAACAGGGGGCGGATATCGTTTGCGGCGACGGCCAGCCGTTCGGCGTGCCGCTGTCTTCGGGCGGACCGTACTTCGGCATCCTCGCCTGCAAACAGGAATTCGTACGTCAGATGCCGGGCCGCATCGTTGGCCGCACCACCGACCTTGATGGCAAGCAGGGATTCGCGCTTACCTTGCAGGCGCGCGAGCAACACATCCGTCGCGCCAAGGCGACATCCAATATCTGCACGAACCAGGGATTGCTGGTCACCGCCGCGACGATCGCGATGGCGATGCTCGGGCCAGAAGGCGTGCGTCGCGTCGCCAGCGCGAGCATGGCCAGCACGCGTAAGCTGCGCGACAAGTTGTGTGCAATTGGCGGCGTCGCGCCGTTGTTCGCGCGCAGCTTCTTCCATGAGGTGGCGGTGACCTTGCCGCGTGCCGCGCATGATGTCGTCGAGCAGCTTGCGCGCGACAACATCGTCGCCGGATTTGCGCTTGGCGAAGAATATCCGGAGTACGAAAACGCATTGCTCGTGTGCGCGACCGAAACGAAAACCGACGCTGATCTTGATCGATTCGCACATGCGCTCGCACGCGTTTTGAGTTGATTTGCGCCGCCGCTGACACGCTCGAGCACCCGATCCATTTTGCGCAATTCTGCGCAAATCACACGAAAATCGTGTCCGGAAGGCGCCTTCCGAAAAAAATATTTTCGCCTGTGTCGAGCGCAAATATTCGCTCTTTCGGAGCGCCTGTCCGTCATCAGCGCGGAAGCGACACAGCGCAACTTCGAATTTGTTCGTCAATGTCACGTTTTTACACAAGTGAGCAGATGCAACTTATGCCGCATCTTGCACATATGGCTGCAGGCCGCGTATTTACTGACATTGCGGGCATTCGACAAAAGCGCAGCGCGCACGATCATGTGCGTCGGAGTGCAAAAGCTATGGATGTATAGACTTCCATATATAATTCGCATCCTCGATTCAGCGTCATGATCCGGGCCGCGATGACGCCCCGGCAAGCGTTGTGCCATCAGCGCCAACGCCGCGTCCAGCCTGCACAAACTTGTTGACACCAATACGTTCCGGTAATAATTTTTTATCCCGGCGTAACAAGCGCGTAACGGATCCATGACGGCTGCAAAGTTCATCAAGCCCTACATCGAACACGGACAGAAAGCCGAAGCCGTGAAAAAAGTGACGGTATCCATTCCGCTTCACGTGCTCAAACATCTCTCCGATGAGCGCACCCGCCGACAAGTTCACAATCTCAGGCATGCGACGAACAGCGATCTGCTGTGCGAAGCGTTCCTGCACGCTTTTACTGGGCA
>JBBRTT010000041.1:0-35718 GCA_038244165.1 Lysobacterales bacterium
CGGGCATGGTGCAGTTCAAGAACGTGTTTCTCGGCAGCGAGAAGTTGCCGTACATGCGTGCAGCCGACGTGCAGCGCTGCCTGCGTGCCGGCGGCAAGCACAACGATCTGGACTCGGTCGGCTACACCGCGCGTCACCACACGTTTTTCGAGATGCTCGGCAACTGGTCGTTCGGCGACTATTTCAAGCGCGAAGCAATCGCCTGGGCCTGGGAACTGTTGACCGATGTATTGAAGCTGCCGAAGGAGCGTCTGCTGGTCACGGTCTATCACACCGACGACGAAGCCTACGACCTGTGGCACAAGCAGATCGGTCTGCCTGCCGAACGCATCGTGCGCATCGGCGACAACAAGGGCGCGGCGTACGCTTCGGATAATTTCTGGCAGATGGCCGATACCGGTCCGTGCGGACCGTGCACCGAGATTTTCTACGATCACGGCGCACATATTCCGGGCGGCCCGCCGGGATCGCCCGACGAAGACGGCGATCGCTACATCGAAATCTGGAACCTGGTGTTCATGCAGTTCGATCGCGCTGCCGATGGCACGCTGAGCAAACTGCCGGCGCCATGCGTGGATACCGGCATGGGCCTGGAGCGCCTGGCGGCGGTTCTGCAGCACGTGCATTCGAACTACGAGATCGATCTGTTCCAGCACCTGATCAAGGTTGCCGGCAAGCTGACGAACACGACCGATCTGGAAAACAAATCACTGCGCGTGATCGCCGATCATATCCGCGCCTGCAGTTTCCTCATCGTCGATGGGGTGCTGCCGTCGAATGAAGGCCGAGGATATGTCCTTCGTCGCATCATTCGACGCGCATTGCGTCATGGCTACATGTTGGGCCAGCGCGATCCGTTTTTCTACAAATTGGTGCCGACCCTGGTCGAAGAGATGGGTGCGGCGTATCCAGAGCTCAGCGCAAAATGCGGCATTGTGGAAAAAGCGCTGAAAGCCGAGGAGGAGCGCTTTGGCGAGACGCTCGAACACGGCATGAAGGTGTTCGACGAGGTTGCTGCGCGCGCCGGCAAGATCATTCCTGGAGCGGATGCGTTCCGTCTTTACGACACATACGGTTTCCCCGTCGACTTGACCGCCGATATCGCGCGTGAACGCGGCCTCACGGTCGACATGGATGGTTTCGAGAAGGCGATGAACGAGCAGCGCGTGCGTGCGCGCTCGGCAAGCCAGTTCGAGACCAAGAGTTCTCTGTCCGCGGAGCTCGTACAGCGCCTGACGCCGACGCAATTCCTCGGCTATGGTTCATTGGAAGCCGATGCGCTGAACGTTGCCGGCATCGTGCGCGAAGGCCGCAGCGTCGATGAACTCGGCGACGGCGACGAAGCCATGCTGATCCTGGACGCGACGCCGTTCTACGCCGAATCCGGCGGCCAGGTTGGCGACACCGGCGAGTTGAGCAACGCAGACGGCCAGTTCACTGTTGCCGATACGATCAAGCTTGCCGGTGCGTTCCATGGTCACGTCGGTCGCTGGCAAGGCAAGCCGCTGCGTATCGGCGCGGCGCTGCACGGCTCGATCGATGGCGCGCGGCGCCAAGCCACAGTACTCAATCACTCGGCGACGCATCTGCTGCACGCGGCGCTGCGTGGGGTGCTTGGTGAGCATGTGACGCAGAAAGGTTCGCTGGTCGCGCCGGATCGATTACGGTTCGATTTCTCCCATTTCGCGCCGATGACGGCGCAAGAAGTGCAACGCATTGAGGACATCGTCAACACCGAAGTGCGGCGCAATGTCGCGGCCGAAGTGCGCGAGATGGCGTACAAGGAAGCGATCGAGTTCGGTGCCATGGCGCTGTTCGGCGAAAAATACGGCGACCACGTGCGCGTGCTGAAGATGGGCGAATTCTCGACCGAATTGTGCGGTGGCACCCACGTCAGCCGCACCGGCGACATCGGTCTGTTCAAGATCACCGGCGAGAGCGGCGTCGCTGCTGGCATCCGTCGCATCGAGGCAGTGACCGGCGAAGGCGCGCTTGAGTACGTCAAGTCAGAAGAAGCGCGGTTGGACGAAATCGCGCATCTGCTTTCCGCCAGCGGCGGCGACGCGATCGAAAAACTGCGCCAGTTGTTCGACCGGCAGAAAAAACTCGAACGCGAACTCGAATCGCTGAAGGCAAAGGCCGCCAGTGCGGCGAGCGTGGACCTGGCTGCAAACGCTGCGGACGTCAAAGGCATCAAAGTCATTGCAGCGCGGCTGGATGGCGCCGATGCCAAGACCCTGCGCGACAGCATTGATCAGTTCAAGCAACAGCTCGGCGATTGCGTGGTCCTGCTTGCCGGCGGCGGCGACGGCAAGATCGCTCTCGTTGCGGGCGTTCACGGCAAGGCGCTGGGCAAGATCAAGGCGGGCGAACTTGTCGCCCACGTCGCCAGTCAAATCGGGGGCAAGGGCGGCGGTCGCCCGGATATGGCGCAAGGCGGCGGCGACGACTCGCCACAGCTGGCGCCCGCACTGGCGGCCGTGCCGGCCTGGATTGCTGAACGCCTGGCGTGACTTTCGCCATGCGCATCCGGTGCGCCAGCGAGTAAAGTCGTCCTGCATGGCTGGTTTGCGCTAACGTGATGCCTGGGCTAATATTTCCGTTGGTTTGAGCTGGGTCTGCGCAAAATACGGGTGATTGGCGTTGACTGCGGCACGAGCGCTGCGAACCGGCGACGGTGATCGTCGGTGGGCACAAGGTAAGCGCGTACTGTACGGTTGAATGTGTGCAGCACGTTCGTTAGGAAAGACGACAAGCTAAAGGAGTAATAACATGCTGATTTTAACGCGCCGGGTGGGTGAGACCTTGATGATCGGCGACGCAGTGAGCGTGACGGTGCTCGGCGTCAAGGGCAACCAGGTGAGAATCGGCATCAACGCGCCCAAGGACGTGGCGGTGCACCGCGAAGAGATCTATCAGCGCATCAAGCGCGAGCACGAAACACCCCCGGGCGGGGAAACGCCGCCGGCGGCAACCTGAGAAAACGACCCACTTTTTTTCAGATTCCTGCGCTCAAATCGCCGTCTTCGGGCCGCGGTCTGCAAACTCTTACAAATTTTTACCTCACTTTCCCGCAGCCTGATCCGGCTGCTTCGGAGCACGCTTAAGCAGCATTGCCAGTACCGGCGGTGTGATCATTGCCGTGAGCAATGACATGGCAACGATCAGCGCGTAAGTTCGTGGCGAGAATACGCCGGCGGCCAGACCCAGGCTGGCGATGACGACACCCACCTCGCCGCGTGGAATCATGCCGACGCCAACGATCAGGGCGCCGAGTCGGCCGAGCGACAGCGCACCGAGGAAGCCACCAATGAGTTTGGAAGCGATGGCGATCACGGTGATCAGCGCCAGCGTCAGCAAGGTATCCACATTCGCCAATTGCGCCAACTCCACCTTTGCTCCGGTCGCCACGAAAAAGAACGGCGTCATGAACGCAAGCAGAGGCTGGGTCTGGTGTTCCAGAGTCTGACGCTGTTTCGTTTCCGAGACGAGCATGCCGGCGAGAAACGCGCCGATGATCGCGGCGAGCCCGAACTGCGTCGACAGGAACGCTAGTCCGAGGCACAGCGCCAGCACGATGGTCAGCGGCGATAGCGGATTGATGGGCGCTTCGAGCCAATCCGAGGAGTGGCGCATCACGCGCGTGCCGAGCAGGGCGATGACGGCGATGAAGCCGACCGCTTCGAGCAGGATCACGGCCAGATGCCCGAGCTGCAAGGACTCACCGGACTGCATCGCCGTGACCACGCCGAGCAGCAGCATCGCGAGGATATCGTCGATCACGGCGGCGCCGAGGATCACGCGGCTTTCCTCGCGCTGCAAGGCGCCGAGTTCCTGCAACACGCGGGCGGTAATGCCGGCCGATGTGGCCACGAACGCGGCGGCGACAAACAGCGACTTGGCCCAGTCGAAACCGCTGCCGTGCGCCCACAACGAACCAAACACGAACGGCACGATCACACCCAGTACGCCGACCGCGAACGCGCTGCGGCCGACGCGGCGCATGTCGTCAAGGCGCGTTTCCAGTCCGACCGAAAACAGCAGCAGCACGACGCCGATTTCGGCCAGCACGTCCAGCGCCTCCGACGGCTGCACCCAGCCGAGCAGGGAGGGTCCGACGACGCAGCCGGCAGCGATCTCGCCGACGACGCCCGGCAGTTTCAGGCGCTGCGCGAGCTCCGCGCCGATCTGCGCGGCGACGAAGACGATGAATAGACTGAGTAGGATATCGCTGCCGTGGGGCATGTTTTGGCTCGATCGTGAAGGCGTCCGAAATTATAGACTGTCATTCCGGCATGGACTGCCGGAATCCAGACTGCAAGGATGCAGACTTTGCGATCCCGAGAGGATCGACGTTGCCTTCCCTGGCAGCTGGATTCCGGCAGTCCCTGCCGGAATGACGGCAGCGGCTGATGGTTTCTTGCATTGCCTTTTCGCGGCGTTCGCCGGATGCTACACGCAGCAACACTGATTGGGGAGACTTGAATCATGGCGGATAGCCAGCGCAGCGCGCGAGAGCCGATGACCAAAGTGGACACGGCCTGGCTGCGCATGGAAAGTCCGACCAATCTGATGATGATCACCGGCGTGCTGATCTTTTCCGAGCCGCTGGCGCTGAACAAGCTCAAGCGCCTGCTGGAAAAGCGCTTCCTTGCGTTTCGAAGATTCCGTCAGAAGGCCGTCGACGAAGGCAACGCCGCGTACTGGGAAACCCAGTCGAAGTTCGATATCAACCATCATGTCCGCGCCGCGAAGCTGCCGGGCAAGGCCGACAAGCTCGCGCTGGAAAAATTCGTCAGCGGGCTGGCGTCGACGCCGCTGGATCATGCGAAACCGCTATGGCAATTCCACCTTGTGGAAAAGTATCAAGGTGGAAGTGTGGCAATTGCACGCATCCATCATTGCTACGCCGATGGACTAGCCCTGGTGCAAGTGATGCTGTCGCTGACCGACGCCGCGCCGGAACCGAAAAAGCACACGGATCTCACCAAGGTCTGGCTGCCGCGCGATCAGGGCAGTGTGCTCGAACGCTTACTGCAACCCACCCGCGCTGGCATTGCCAAAGTCGTGGAGATCGGCGAGAAAGCGCTTGCGAAAGGCGCCGAGATGCTGCGCGATCCTGCCGTGGCTGCGATGGTGGCGCGGGAAGGGGGCGAGATCACGCGTGAGCTCGCGACTGCGCTGAGTCTGGCCGACGATCCGCCGACGGCATTCAAGAATGGTCCACTCGGCGTTGCCAAGCGCTGCGCCTGGGCTGAGCCGCTGCCGCTCGCTGAAGTGAAAGCAATTGGCAAGATCCTGCGCTGCACGGTCAACGACGTGCTGCTTGCCTGCGCGGCCGGTGCGCTGCGCAGTTATCTCGTCGCCGAAGGCGAAGTCGTCGATGGCCTCACGATCCGCGCGACAGTCCCGGTCAACCTGCGTCCGCTGGAACACGCCAAGAAACTCGGCAATCATTTCGGTTTGGTATTCCTGGAACTGCCGATCGGCGAAGCCAATCCGTTACGCCGCCTCGAACGCGTTGCCGCATCGATGCGAGACTTGAAGCGCTCGCGCCAGGCGATGCTCACGTTTGGCCTGCTCGCTGCTGTCGGCATGGCCCCGGCAGGCATTCAGCGCATGGCCCTGGAATTGTTCAGCCGCAAGGCGACCACGGTGGCGACCAATGTCCCCGGCCCGCAGATGCCGTTGTATCTGGCCGGATGCAAGGTGCGCGAAATGATGTTCTGGGTGCCGCAGAACGGCACGATCGGCATGGGCCTGTCGATCCTGAGTTACAATGGTCACGTGCACTTTGGTCTGATTGCCGACGGCAAGCGCGTGGCGGATCCGGATGCCATCGTGCGCCGCTTTGTGCGCGAAGTGGAAAAACTGACCCTGATCACGATGATGGAAGATTGGGACGCCGAAATCGATGCGCAGGATGCGCAGGCGACCATCGCGCGCTTTGCCTGATTGGCTCAGCGTTTAGACGACGCAGCCTGCGGCATGTCCTGAAGCCCACGCCCATTGAAAGTTGTAGCCGCCGAGGTAGCCGGTAACGTCGACGACTTCGCCGATGAAATACAAGCCGGGGACGCGGCGTGATTGCATCGTCGTCGACGAAAGTTCGTCCGTATCGACACCGCCCAGCGTCACTTCGGCTGTGCGATAGCCTTCGGTTCCGCTGGCGACGATCGGCCAGCTTGTCAATTCGGCTGCGATCTGCGCGAACTCCGCGTCGCGATATTGCGCGAGTGGCCGATTGCTGACGCTGGTTTCGCACAGGCGCTGCGCGAACCGTTTCGGCAGCCAGTCGCCGAGCAGCGTCTTCAGTTCCGTCGTCGGCCGCTGCGTGCGCTGATCGCGCAGCAAGGCCAGCGCATCGACATCGGGCAGCAGGTCGATGGTCAATCGGTCGCGTGGTTGCCAGTAGGACGATATCTGCAGAATCGCCGGCCCGCTGATGCCGCGGTGGGTGATCAGCATGGGCCCGCGAAAACTCTGCGCACCGCAACGCGCCTCGATCGGCAGAGCGACGCCGCTCAAATCCTGCCAGCGTTCCAGGTGCGTGCCGCTGAAGGTCAACGGTACCAGCGCGGCGCGTGTCGGCAATACCGCGTGACCGAACTGACGCGCGATGTCGTAGCCGAATCCGCTGGCACCCATGCTCGGTATCGACAATCCGCCGCTCGCGATCACCAGCACTGGCGCTGCGAATTCACCAGCGGATGTGGCGACGGAAAAGCCGCCGCCGGCCTTGGCGATGGAATCTATGGCGCAATCCACATGGATGCGCACGCCGACGGCGGCGCACTCGGCCAGCAGCATTGCGACGATCTGCTTCGACGACTCATCGCAAAATAGCTGGCCGAGTTCTTTCTCGTGATAGGCGATGCGGTGACGCTCGACCAGTTCGATGAAGTGCGCTGGCGTGTAGCGCGCGAGCGCCGATTTGCAGAAATGCGGGTTTGCCGAAAGGAAATTTTCCGGGGTGGTGCCGATGTTGGTGAAATTGCAGCGGCCGCCGCCTGACATCAGGATTTTCTTGCTGACGCGGTTGGCACGCTCGAGCACGATGACGCGGCGCCCGCGCTGGCCTGCGACGAGCGCACACATGAGTCCCGCCGCGCCGCCGCCGACGATTACGACATCGTAGGATTTTTCCGGTGGCGATTCGATCACGTCGGCCGCTTGCGCCAGACCGGTTCGATCGTGGTGGTATTGTCCGCATCGATGATTCGCGTGTGGGCGTCCTGGATCAGGCACTGAAACGACATGTTTCGTGCCGCCATGTGTCCCAGTTCCTGCACAGTGGCATAAGGGATATCGATGACGCTCAACCGATCGATCCGCGACAGCGCCTGCGCATTTTTCTCCCACCACAGCTCGGCGCCGCGCCCGGAATAGGTGATGATGACAACCTCGCGTGCGCGCCCACAGACCTTGCGTATGCGTGCCTCGTCGGGCTGCCCAAGGTCGATCCACAGGTCGATGTCACCGGTGCGCGAGCGCACCCACAAGTCCGGCTCGTCGTCGCTGCTGATGCCGCGGCCGAACTCCAGACGCTCCTGTGCGAACAACACAAACGCCAGCAGGCGCACCATCAGCCGCTCATCGGTTTCCGACGGATGCTGGGCGAGGGTGAAGGCATGCGTGGCGTAGTAGTGCCGGTCCATATCGCTGACCTGCAGTTCGGCCTTGTAAACGGTTGCGTTGCTCGCCATGGTTGCTCGCTGATTCTGTCGGGAGTCGGTGCGGGTCTATTATCGCTTGCCAACGCCGGCTTTTGACGAGATTCTGTTACTTCACCGTGGTGGCAGATATCGAGAGGGGTGACCTGCGAATGCGTGCGCTTGGAATGTTTGGATGCGGATTGGCTTTGGCTTTGGCGTTGGCGTCGGCGGCTAGGCTTGCCAGTTGCGAACCCACAGCAATGAAACCGGAAGACAGCCCGCGCATTCTCTTCGTCGGCAACAGCCTGACTTACGTGGGTAACCTCCCCGCCGTGCTGGAAGCGGTTGGTGCTGCGAATCGGAAGAAAATTTCCACTGAAATGCTGGTCGCTGGCGGCGCCACGTTGACTGACAGACTCAACGATGGGTCGGTGAAAAAACTACTTCAAGAAACTCAATACGACTATGTCGTCTTGCAGGAACGTGGCGGCGATCTGGCATGCAATGCAAACGAAAATGACGCGGCAATTGCATGCCGCGCCGATTCCACATCCAGCGATTCCGCACAAGCTCATATTGCGCTTGAGCGAGTCATCCGAGCGCACCACGCCAAGGCAATCCTGTTGGGTACCTATCAGACAATGCCAGCTTTCTCGAAAGGAATCGAGTTGAACGAGGGGCTTCTAGCCAAAAAGATTGGTGCGATTTACATTCCTGTTTCCGAGCGACTTCGATTTGCTAGGAAAAGGGCACCGGATTTGAACTGGTTTTATGCTGACGGAATGCATCCAGGACATGATCTCATTTTGCTGGAAGCGATCGCGATTTATGAAGCAATATTCAACAGCGGGGCCAGTCCCGGTGAACTTCGCATAGATCGAGCTATGTTCGGACAGGGCGCTCACTTGAATGGCTCTATTCCAGCCAGCAGACAGCAAAGCGAGCTACCCGTGACGCCCTACATTTATGATCAACAGCGCATGGAAAAAGTTATTGCAATCGAGCGATCCAGCTTGTGACCGACCCATCTACTCAATCTGCTCCCGCGCAAACGCCGCATCCATTGCCTCCATTGCTTCCCGCGGTTTGATTTTCGCGGCCTTCGAATAGGCCTCCGCGGCGTCGTCCTCGCGTTTGCCGGGATAAAGCAACTGCAATGCGTTGCCGTATTCGATCCAGGCGATCGGCGAATCCGGCGTAAGCTTGAGCGCTTCCTTGAGCTGCTTCTCGGCCTCGGCCGCACTGGCGCCGTAGGTGAGTTTGGCGAGCATGCTGCCGACCTTGCCGACGATCTCGGCGTGATATAGCCCAAGCGCAGTGCGTGCCTCGGCATGTTTCGGCGCAAGCTTCAGCGTGGTATCCAGGGACGTGCGCACCTTGCCGGCGAGACCCTGAGCGAGGGCTTGCGCAATCGACAGGCACTGGCTGTAGCGGCCGATCGCGAAGGCGCGGCGGAAATGGCTGTTGGCTTCGTCGGGTAGCGCCGCAATCGCTTCGTCCCCGAGTCGCGCCAGCGTTTCGTAGCGCGCCAGCTTGTCCTTGTCGCTCTTGAGCAAATACGCCGCGTGCACGCCGCCGGCCTTGATCGCGACCGATGCGCCGAGCGCCTTCAGAGCAAGCCCGGCCTCAAACGCTTCGTGGAAATCGCCGCGATGGAACGCGCGCCAGGCATCCTGCGATTGTGCGGCAATCTTGCCCGCATCCTTGCCGAGCTTGGCATTGGCCTTAAGCAATTTGCCCACATGCTTTTCGTCGGGGAAGGGTTCCTGATCGCCCGCATGCAGTTTCGGCCACGCCTTGGCGAGTTTGTCGCCGGCATAGTCGAAGGCCTTGTCGGGATGTGGAAAAGGGGCCCAGGTTGATTTCGCCATCGTCAGATTCCTCCAGTGCGGATGCAAGCATCGGACATGCGCGCGAGGACTGCAACAAGCCGGTAAACTTGGAACCCGACCCCCAAAATTCCGATCGCCCCGAATCGCCGATGAGCCAGTCCGCATCTGCCGCCCTCCGCCAACGTGCCGCCGCATTGCGCGTCCAGATTGACGAGGCGAACCATCGCTATCACGTGCTCGACGATCCGACACTGCCCGACATCGAATACGACAAGCTCATGCGCGAGCTTGAAGCGCTGGAGGCTGCGCATCCGGACCTGGTGACGCCGGATTCGCCGACCCAGCGCGTCGGCGCCGCCCCGTCCGGCGCCTTTGCCGAGGTGCGCCACGAAATCCCGATGCTGTCGCTGGCCAATGCCTTCAGCGATGAAGAAGTCGCCGAGTTTGGTCGGCGCATCGAAAAACGCCTGGGTGAGGCGGGTCTGGAATTTTCCGTGGAACCGAAATTCGACGGCCTCGCCATCAGCCTGCGCTACGAGAACGGCGCGTTCGTGCGTGGTGCGACGCGCGGCGACGGCGAGACCGGCGAGGACGTCACGCCGAATCTGCGTACAATAAAAAGTATACCTTTGCGTCTGCGTGGAAAAAATTATCCACACGTGCTCGAAGTGCGCGGCGAGGTCTACATGCCGCGCGCGGCATTCGAGCAGTACAACGCACAGGCGCGCATCGACGGCGGCAAGGTGCTGGTGAATCCACGCAATGGTGCCGCGGGATCCCTGCGCCAGCTGGATGCGCGCATCACTGCGCGCCGACCGCTTGCGTTCTACGCCTATTCCGTCGGCGTGGTCGAGGGCGGCAAGCTGCCGGACACGCATTCGGCAACGCTGGAAAAATTCCGCGAATGGGGTTTGCCGGTCAGCAGCCTGCTCGATACGGCGCAAGGCATTGAAGGGTGTCTGAGCTACTACCGCATGATCGGCGCAAGGCGCGACTCGCTACCGTTCGATATCGATGGCGTCGTCTACAAGCTCAATGATCTTGCGGCGCAGCGCGAACTGGGTTTTGTCGGGCGCACCCCGCGCTGGGCGATTGCGCACAAGTTCCCGGCACAGGAACAGCAGACCACAGTCGAGGACATCATCATAAATATCGGCCGCACGGGTGCGGCCACGCCGGCGGCGAAACTCAAGCCGGTGTTCGTCGGTGGCGTTACCGTCACCAACGCAACCTTGCACAACGCCGATCAAGTCGCACGCCTGGACGTGCGCGTGGGCGATACCGTGATCGTGCGCCGCGCCGGCGATGTCATTCCGGAAGTCGTGAGTGTCGTGCTGGAGCAGCGCCCTGCACACACGAAGCCGTGGAAAATGCTGGCGCACTGTCCGGTCTGCGGTTCGGATATCGTGCGCGAAGAAGGCGAAGTCGTCGCGCGCTGCACCGGGGGCCTGACCTGCGCCGCGCAACGCACGCAGGCGCTGTTTCATTTTGCCTCGCGTCGCGCAATGGATATCGAGGGCCTCGGCGAACGCCTGATTGCCGAGCTTGGCGATCTGGGCTTCGTCGCTTCGATTGCAGACTTGTATAAATTGTCTCTGGATGACCTACTGGAAATGAAACGGCGCGCCGACGAACGCGACGGCACGACACCCGAAACGGTGAAAGGCGGCAAGGTCGCGACGAAGTGGGCGGAAAACCTGATCGCATCGATCGATCACAGCCGGCGTACCACGCTCACGCGGTTTCTTTATGCGCTCGGCATCCAGCATGTCGGCGAAAGCACGGCCAAGGCGCTGGCGCAATGGTTCGGACAGCTCGATCTCATCCGGCATCTGCCCTGGCCAATCCTCAAGGCCGTGCCCGATATCGGCGGCGAAGTGGCGCGTGCGATCGATCATTTCTTTTCGCAACCGGGAAACCAACAGGCGATCGACGCACTGCTTGCGCGCGGCATCGTGCTCACTGACGAACACGCGCCGAATGCAAAGCTGCGCGCTGCGCTGGCTCCGGAACAGGTGCTTGCCGCCATGGAGATTCCCGGCCTGACCGGCAAACGCAGCGAACAGGTGACGGCCGCATTTGAATCATTGGATGTTGTATTTAAAGCGTCGCGGAAGGAGTGGCTTGAAGTCGGCATTCCCGAGGATGTTGCCGAGCGCGCGCTGGCGCATCTGCAAGAGAGCGAATCGCAAACGATATTCCGGCGCAGCATCAAGGCAATGCATGCCGTGCTTGAGCGGATCAAGGATACCGGTGCGGCATCGAGTGGCCCGCTTGAGGGTCAGTCGGTCGTGCTCACAGGCAGCCTTGCTGCGCTGACGCGCGACGAAGCAAAAGACAAACTCGAAGCGCTGGGTGCGAAAGTGGCCGGCAGCGTTTCGAAGAAGACGAGTTTTGTCGTCGCCGGCGCGGAAGCCGGGTCCAAGCTCGAAAAGGCACTGGAACTGGGCGTGGAAATCTGGGACGAGAAGCGGCTGCTGGAGTTTCTGCATGCGCACAGCTGAAGGCTTGCGTGCTGTGCTGGAGCTGCGCGCGCACCTGTACGCGCTGATCCGCCAATTCTTCGCCGAACGCAACGTGCTCGAAGTCGAAACGCCGATCCTGTCGGCTGGCGCGAACACCGATCCGAATATCGCCAGTTTTACAACACGATTCGGTGGACATGTGGATTCCGGCTCACGCGAACGCTGGCTGCGCACCTCATCGGAATTTGCGCAGAAGCGGCTGCTGGTTGCGGGCGTTGGCGACTGCTACGAACTGGGTCGCGTGTTTCGCGATGGCGAGGCGGGGCGCCGGCACAATCCGGAATTCACCATGCTGGAGTGGTATCGCGTCGGCTGGGACCATCATCGGCTGATGGCCGAGGCCGTTGATTTGGTGCAGGCAGCACTGGGCTTGGTCGGAAAAAGCAGCAATCTGCACAAATTAACTTATCGCGATCTGTTCGTCGCCACGTTGGAGATCGATCCGTTGATTGCGGACGTAGCACAACTGCAAACAGCATTGGGCGACGTGCGCGTGGATGCGCACGGATTGTTGCGCGACGACTGGCTGGACCTGCTGCTCACGCATCGCATCCAGCCACACTTTCCCGGCGACCGCATCACCGTGGTCTGCGACTATCCGATGAGCCAATGTGCGCTGGCAAAAATCCGCCACGACGATCCGCCGGTCGCCGAACGTTTTGAGCTGTATGTCGGCCAACATGAATTGGCCAATGGTTATCACGAATTGACCGATGCAGCCGAGCAGCGCGCGCGTTTCGTTCGTGACAACGCGCGTCGGCGTGGACGCGGCTTGGCGGAACTGCCGCTGGATGAAAATTTACTTGGCGCAATGGAACGCGGGCTGCCGGAATGTTCGGGTGTGGCGTTGGGGATTGAACGATTGCTGATGGCGATGACGGGTAGCGAGGATATTTGCGATGTCCTGGCGTTTGCGTTTGCCGACGCCTGAACCCGCTCACAGCTTTCCTTCTCCCGCTTGCGGGAGAAGGTGCCGGAGGCGGATGAGGGTGGCCCTTCATGATGCGAAGGCGTTGTGGGGCGATCTCCTTTGCCTTGTAGACGCGCCACCCTCACCCAATCCCTCTCCCGCCAGCGGGAGAGGGGTATTGAAGTAGTCGCTCCTATTGGAATCAATTGATCGCGAGTGCTCGTTCGCGGCGTTCGATCAGGCTCATGTTCGCCTGATCGGTCAAGCGCAGATCGCGAAGTTCGAAGGGAGCGCGCAAGCCGCTGGAGCCTAGCGTCTGCGCATCAAAGCCCAGTTCAATCTTGCCATTGCCGACACTCAGCCACGATGCTGATTGCGCCAACGCAGCCGGATGCAGCACGCCATCCGCCCCAGTGCCGTACAACGCGCCGCTGGCTTGATAGCGGCTCGCGACTGCGGCCGTGATGCCAAGCGTTACACGCAGGCCCGCGGCATCATTCACGATTTGCGCATCACCACCAAAACGCGCGGTCGGTGCACTCACCGCAAACGCGGTCTTGGCGTCGCGCAGCACGCTCAGATTACCCGTGCGTGTTGCCGTGAACGCGTGCGCTTCCCACAATTGCGGGCCGATGTTGTGCGCCGCATCCGGCGTGAATGCTGCACTGAAACTGCCGTCGCTGTTGCGGGCGAAGTGCAGGTTCGCGCTGTATCCGTCCGGCGCGGTGACGATGCCGGAAGCCACAGCCAGCGATCCATTGGCCAGAGCGGCGTGGAATCGAACCGTACCTCCGACGAGCGTGGTGTCGTGATCCGCAGCAAGGCTCAGTACCAGGAGACTGTCCGGCTCGAACACATGCACCAGATAGCGGCCTTGCGCGTGCGCTGCGACAATTTCCATTTCTCCACTTCCTGTGGATGCGGCAAGGCGGAACGCGAGACTGCCGTCAGTAACGTCCATGCCGGCACTGCGCAGCGCCTTGGCGTCGGCGACCGTGGTGCTGGCAGCAGCTGCCGTCAGGGTGCGTCCGTTGCTGCGGATCAGGACGCCAGCTGGATCCAGACTCGCCGCTGCGCCGCCCTGCGGGCTCAGGCGAATCAAGGCGCCCGGTGCGCTGGTGGTGATCTTGATTCCTGTGTGCAGTTCGGTTGCGCCGACGTCGCTCCAGAACTCGCGGCTCTGAGCGACATAGGGCTTGGGCGCCGCGTCGAGCATCTTGGCGCCATCCAATGCGTGCGAAACCTGCACCGGTGCATGATCCAGGGCCACTGCAGCGAGCGATTTCCTCTGGGCGCTGGCAATCAGGGTCATCGGAACCTGATCGCGCGCACCCGGAGCGAGCAAGCTCGCGGGCGGGGCCGCGGCGGCACTGGTGGCAATGGCGCAAAGCGCAACGATACGAATTGTCATATTCATTTTTGCGTCTCCGCTCAAAGGTCGTTGCGCAGGGTGACATCCAGGCCGAAGCAGGAGCGCCGGCTCTGGTTGTGCGACAGGGTCTTGCCGCCGAGTGCGTTGTGGTCGTAGAACCACAACGATCCAGCCGCGGCAGCGCTGCCGCATTCGATGAAGCCATCGGCGCAACTGCTCAGCCACGCCTTGGTGACCTGCAGGCCGACGTTCAGCGTGTAACCACCGCAATAGGCGTCGGAATTCCATGGGGCGAACGTGACATCGGTGCCGACCACGTCCCAGAAACCTTTGGGCAGGGCGGGGCGCCCGGAAGTGCCGAACAAATTATTCGCGTTGTAGTACGCCATCCAGCTCGTCTGCTGCTGGCGCACAGCATCGCTCTGGTAACCAAGCAACCAGCCCACGGCGGCCTCGAACACGTTGCCGGAGATCACCGCGTTCGCGAGCGGCGTGCCCGCGCTGGACGGTGCGATCGCATTGACCCAGCGCACTGCTCTGATGATTGCCGGATAACGGCTGTCGTAGGTCGGATTCGACAGGATCCAGCGCATCACGTTGCCGCCGTTGGAGTGGGTGATGACGACGAGATCGTCGATGTGTTTGCTGCTGATGAAACTCGACAATTGCGTGGCCAGGCAGCCTGCGGCGGCGCTGTTCCACATGTACTGGCCGAAATCGCAGTTGATGACGACGTAGTTCGCCTGGTTCGCCAATCCCTGACGCACGGAATTGACGATGGCCGGTTGCCAGTAGTCGTTGTAGGCGTCGGTCTGTTTTCCGGTGCCGTGGACGAAGGCAACGCCGGTGGTGGCGGCCAGGGTGCTGGCACTGGCGAGCAGCAAGAGCAGACTTGCGAGCAATCGAAGCATGATGTTCTCCCCGCGGCGCGCAAGGGCGAGCCGCAATCGAGCACCCGCGACGGTGTCGGACGGAGTGGCATCCATGCCGCCGCCGATGCCAGCCGGGGCGTTCAAAGTGGGAGCCGCGCGTGTGGAAAATGTTGCGTTGTATATTTTTACGCGCGATTCCCGGCCGTGTCGCCGGGGTGCTCCCTCCGAAACATCGCCGACGACCGCGCGAGGTTAAACGATCGTTCGAATAAAATCAAACGTATGTTTGAAAAACCGTTCAATACGCCTGAATGCGGGGCGCCGCTTGCGGTTCTATACTTGCTGCCGACTTTCAATCAAGCCGATCTGGATGCCGATTTGGTTTGCCTCGCGCCGAGTGCGCACGGGATTGCTAAGCGCAGCGGGCTTGTGGCTGTGCAGCTTTGCTGCGCAATTGAGCGCGTTCGTCGTATACCCGTTCGCGAGCGGCAGCGAGACGCTTTATCTGAAGTGGGGCGACAATCACGCAGGAACGATCGGCGGAATCGTCTACTGGTCATTCATTCCGGTCGGTACTGCCGGCAGCGCGTTTTGCGCAACTGCCTGTCCCGGCAACAGCGTGGCTTTGATCAACATGGAGATATCGCCCGGCGGGGGCTTTGCACCGGTGCTGCTGACTTCGCTGGAACCGCAGATCGTTTCGATGATGGCGCAGTGGTCTGCCGTCAGCGGAATCCAGTACGTCAAGCTCAACTCGGACAACGGCGTGGCGATCAATGATGCGGCCGCAGTGCCGCCTGCGTCGGGCCAGATTCGCATCGGCGCGTTTGCTTTCTCCAGTGGTGGTGGCGCTGTGGGATTCGCACCGCCGCCGAACGGCGGGACTGGCGCTGGCGACATTTTGTTCGATGCCAATTCCTTCTATCAGGATTACGCGCTGGCGGAAGGAACGGCATACGACCAGACCTTCGCGCCGAATGATTTTCGCAGTCTTGCCCTGCATGAACTGGGTCATACCGTCGGGCTTGCGCATCCACCTTACGACGGCACGTGTCCGGTCATGTTTGTCGACGTGGGCTGCCCGATCGTGATCAAGCGGCAGCTTCGTGCGGACGACATTGCCGGTGCCGTATTTCTCTATGACCGCATTTTTTCTTCCGGTTTCCAGTAAATAGCTGCCGCATCCCTGCGGCAGCCGACGCCGCAATTATTCGGCCGTGGTCGGATCGATCATCCGACGTACCTGAGATACCTTGTTCGCCGGGAAGCCGCCAAGCTTGGCGTGTTCGCGAACCAGGGCCTCATTCGGGGCGATGTAGACGCAATAGATCTTGTCGTCCGTCACGTAGCTTTCGAGCCACTGGATCGACGGCCCGAGCATGTTCAAGACACTGCAGGATTTTGCGGAGATTCCTTGCACTTCGGCGGGCGTGAGCTTTCCCGCGCCCGGTATTTCACGTTCAATTACGAACTTCGGCATGTTGCTTTCTCGCTTGGTTGGGATGGTTGTGGCAGCGCACAGACGCGCGCTTCCGACGTACAACGCCAATAGACCGCAGAATGCGACATTTGATTTCGAGCGATTGCTTCACAACAGCTTGCGATAGACTAGGAACCCCGATTTTTCCGCCACTTTGTCGTAGAGCTGCATGGCAGTCTCATTGGTTTCGTGGGTCTGCCAGTACACACGCCCGCTGCCAGCCGCGCGCTCGTACACTGCCTGGATCAGCAAACGGCCAATGCCCTTGCCTCGCGCCGCTTCGCTGGTGAACAGGTCCTGCAGGTAGCACGTCGGTGCAATCTGGATTGTGCTGCGATGAAACAGGTAGTGGACAAGGCCGATGACCTTGCCCGAATCTTCCGCGACCAGCGCGTGAACCGGTTCATAGGTATCGAAGAACCGCGACCAGGTCGTCTGCGTGATTTCTTCGGCCAGCGCCGTCGGGCCTTGGCGTCCGTAAAACGCGTTGTAGCCATCCCAAAGCGTTTTCCATGCATCGAAGTCGTCGGCAACGACTGGTCGGATAGTAATCTGGTTCATGGTGTCAGTCGACAATGAAAAGCTTGGCGCCGACATTCGTACTTGAGCGATGTGGTTCGGAGTTGTCGGCGACTTGATAGCTCATGCCGGGTGTCAGTGTGAACGTGCGGCCGTCTTCCAGCTGCGTGTGTAGCTGTCCTTCCACGCACAGCAGGATGTGGCCTTTGCGGCACCAGTGATTGGCGCGGTAACCGGGCGAGTACTCCACCATGCGCACACGAACGCTGCCGAAGTGTTGCGTGCGCCAATGGGCAACACCGCTCTCGCCGGGATGTTCCGTCGCTTCGATACGTGACCAATCCGTCGTGCCGAAAGGAATGTCGGATAACTGCATCGCCTCAAAACTCCAGATCCAGCGCCGCGCACAGATAGTCGTTCATCGGAGCGAGGCGCTTGAACGTCGAGATGACCGTGGGCATCAACTCGCTGGAGCAAACTACGGCATCGCTGATTTCTCCACCCGCAGCAAAATTGCGGCGTTTCAAATCCTCGATCAATTCGTGTTGCGGATCGTAACCGCGCGGTGGGCGCTTCAGGCTCTCACCCCAAAAACCGAAATGCTCGCGGAACGTCTTGCTGCGCGTCGCCCGGGTCCATGCCGCAGGATTGTCGACGATGAAATCGCGCATGCGTTTGAGCGTTTGCGGCTCCGGATGCCAGATACCGCCGCCGGCGAAGCAGTCGCCTGGTTGAATATGCAGGTAGAACGACGGAGCCTCGACTTCGCGCCGGCGTTCGTGGAAGAAGCGCGCGCCGGCCCAGTGTTTGTACGGCGTTTTGTCACCGGCAAAGCGCGTATCGCGATGGATACGGAACAGTGAACCGCCGACCTTGCGCGAGTCGGCACGGTAGTGCGTGCTGATCTTGGCCAATGGAGTTTGCAGATCAGCGATGAATTGCAGAAACGGCTCGCGTACATGGCGTTCGTAGTCAGCACTGTGCGCATGGAACCAGGTGCGGTTGTTGTTGCGCGAAAGTGCGCGCAGGAAGCGAAACGTTGCGGTGGAAAAATAGGGTTTGTTCATGCGACGACAGGTTCCGAAATAAACTCGGTGGCGATCTCACGGCCCCAGGCATCCAGTTGATCCAGCAGAGCCTGCTGCACACCGGTGGTGGCGGGATTAGCGCGCGCTGCGACAATTTCCGCGAAATACTGATCAAGAGTCAAATGGGTGATCGACGTGGATTGGGTCAACCGCGCCTGGCAGAATTCCTCCCAGCGTGCGTGCTCATCCTGCGTCAGCGTGTGCGGCCAGTTGCGTGCGCGGTAGCGGAACAGCAATTGCGCATAGCGCGGATCACGAAAACCGAAATCGCGCTTGCCGAGTTCGACGGCCGGCGTACGCCGCACCTCGCTGAACTGGCGCTTGTCCGCGTCATTGGCAAATCCCGAATAGATCGACAATTCCGGATCCGATGCCCCGCGCTCGTCGCGCGGCGATGTGAACACCTGGCGCAGTTTCTCGGCGAGGTCCGGCGCGTTGTGCAAGAGCTGCAAGTGCGTCATGCAGCGATCCGGGTCCAGGCCGATGCGCGTCAGATCGACATCCTTCAGCGCCGACAGCGGCGCCAGCGCCGGCGACTTGTTCGCATGCACGGCTTTGAGCGGAATGCGGGCGACGCCTTCGGGCAGGTCGGCCTGCGGCGTGAACAGGCGATCGGCGATTTCGTCGGCATCGAGTTCGAGCATCGGTGTCGGATCCGTGCCCAGATCGTAGACGATCACGCTGGTGGCGCGCTGTGGATGCAGGGTCAACGGGGCGACGATGGCAAGACAACCGCGTTCGGCGGGATAGCGCGACGAGATGTGCAGCACCGGCGTGCGATGGATGTAGTCGAGCAATTCGAACGCGCGCTGTTTGCGCCGCAGCGCAAAGTAAAAGTCCCACAGGCGCGGCTGGCGCGTGCGCAGCAGCCGCGCGAACGCAATGGTCGCGTGCACGTCCGACAACGCATCGTGCGCGCGTTCATGGCTCAATCCATTCGCGGCGGCGAGATCTTCGAGCCGGAAGCTGGGTGCTCGGTTTTCTCGCAGCGGCCACTCGATACCCTGCGGGCGCAGCGCGTAGCACATGCGCGCCAGATCGATGATGTCCCAGCGTGCGTTGTCGTTCTTGTATTCGCGTTCGTACGGGTCGTAGAAATTGCGATACAAGAGATTGCGGGTGAATTCGTCGTCGAAGCGGATCGAGTTGTAGCCGACGCCGCAAGTGCCGGGCAGGGCGAACTCTTCGTTGATGCGTGCGGCGAACTCGGCCTCGATTACGCCTTGCCGTTCGGCAAGTTGGGGCGTGATACCGGTGACCAGGCACGCCGCTGGTTGCGGCAGGACGTCGCGCGCCGGTTTGCAGTACAGCGACAGCGGTTCGCCGATCGGTTCCAGTTCCAGTGTGGTGCGCTGGCCGGCGAACTGCACAGGGCGATCGCGCCGCGAATCGGTGCCGGAGGTTTCGTAATCGTGCCAGTAGAAACTCGCGCTCATGACGCAAGCGTAGCAGGATCGCGTTGCATGGATTGAGACTGGGCTTGGGTCCCTAACGGCTCGCCGCGATGTCGCCGCTCTCGCCACCGGCGATCAATTCAAGCTGGCCGTTTGCCGCGCGCAGGCTCGGTCGCGGCCGGCCGACGTAGAAGCCTTGTACCTGGTCGACACCGCAGGCATGCAGCGCGCGAACGATTTCCGGGCGATCCACGTGCTCGGCGATGGTGGTTTTGCCGATTGAGTGGGCGATGTTGGTGATCGCGCTGATCACGGCCAGGTCCACCGGATCGTTGAGCAGGCCCTGGATGAACGAGCCGTCGATCTTGAGGAAATCCACGTCCAGATGTTTCAGGTGCGCGAACGAGGAGAAGCCGATGCCGAAGTCGTCGAGGGCGAAGCGGCAGCCGTATGGCTTGAGTTCCTGGATGAGATGGCGCACGGCTTCCACGTGATTGAGCGCGCCCGACTCGGTGATCTCGAAGATCACGGCGCGTGGATCGACGTTGAATTCAACCAGGCAGTCGGTGATGTAGCGTTTGAGATCGCCGTGGGTCAGCGACTGCGTGGAAAGATTAATCGACAACCCGGTCGGAGCTTCCTCGACGTTGTGATCGCGCAGTACCTGGAATGCATGACGAATCACCCAGCGGTCGATATCGGCCATCATGCTGAAACGTTCTGCGGCAGGCAGGAATGCGTTCGGTGCGACCAGGGTTCCGTCGGGGGCGCGCAGGCGAATCAGCGCTTCGTAGAAATCGCGCTGGGTCGGGCCGTGGCGGCGCAGATGGCGCGTCCACAGCGCACCCTGCTGCTCGGGCAGATGATCGAATTCCACCTGCGCCATCGGCAGGATCGGCTGATAGTGCAGGACGAAACCATTGTTCTTGAGCGCGGCCTCAAGACGTGACGACCAGCCCAGCTCCATATCCATGCGCGCACGCTGATCGGTGTCAGCGGAAAACACATGAATCATGTTGCGCCCATTGCGCTTGGCCAGGTGCAGGGCGATGTCGGCGGCCGCCATGGCCTCGCTCACCGAAAGTGTGCTCTGATCCAGGCGCGCAACGCCGATCGATACGCCGACGCGATAGCTCTTGCCGCCGTAGGTGAACGGCAGGGCACCGAGTGACTTGCGGAATTCGTCGGCGATCTGGCCGATGTCGGCGCGATTGACGTTGCGCAGGATGATCGCGTACTCGTCGCCGCCCATGCGTGCGATGTGATCGCTGGCGCGCAGGCGCGAAGAAAGGCGCCGGCTGATTTCTATGAGCAGCTGATCGCCCGCGGTGTGTCCGGCGGTGTCGTTGATGTACTTGAACCGATCCAGATCCAGGAACAGCAGCAGCGAGACGTGCTCGGTGCGCTTGAGCCGCGCAATTTCCTGTTCGAGTTCGGTTTCGAACCAGGCGCGATTGTGCAGTTTCGTCAGTGCATCGTGACCGGCCTGCCAGCGCAGTTCTTCTTCGAGCATGCGCCGCGCGGAAATGTCGCGGAACGCCACGACCGAGCCTTCGCGGCGCCCGTCCATCTGCATCGGGTAGACCGTGCACTCCACCGGCATCGGGCGCCGGGCCTTGCTCCAGAACACGGTCTGCCAGCCCGGCACCTGGCCGCCCTGCGCATAGCACTGCGAGAGAAAGCACGCAGTGCGCGGCACGGGAGTGCCGTCCTCGAAACTGTGATGAAAACTGTCGAACGCGGATTCACCGATGAGGTCGGTGGCCTCGGCGTAGCCGAGCATGTCCAGCGCCGCCGGATTGACGAACTGGATGAGTCCGCGGCTGTCGACGCCGTACACGCCGTCGCCGACGGAACTCAAGATGCTCTGCAGCCTACGCCGTTCGGCATCGATGGATTTGCGATCCTGCACCGCGCGCGCGAGCGAGCCCAGGCGCGCGAGGAACAGTTCGCGTGCTTCGCTCTTGAACAGGCACTCCATCGCGCCGGCGCCGAGCGATTCGTTGATCACGCGATCCGAGTACGTGCCGGTGATGATCGCCGAGAGCACGCTGCTGGTACGCGGATCGTTTTTCATCCGTCGCACCAGGACTGTGCCGGGATCGCCCGGCATGAAGTAGTCGACGATGGCCAGGTCAAACTGTGTGCTTTGCGCCTTGCGCCAGCCGTCCTCTACGTCTTCGGCGGTTTCCACCAGGTAACCATGTTTCATCAGCAGGCGGCGGAATGCCACGCGCACCGTGGCCGAGTCATCGACGAACAACACGCGCAGGTGCGACTGGCCGCCCTGATCCAGATCCGGCAGGTGCAGCGATGGGGGGTTGACCAGCTTGAGCATGGCATCGGCGCATTCGCTGTAGTCGCTCCACAGCAGCAGACCGGTGCAGGCGCGTCGCATCATCCAGTCGACAACGGCGCCATTGTTGGTATCAGCGAGCAGGAGCACGCCAAAGTGCTCGAATTCATCATGACGCAGCAGAGCAAGGACTTCGTCGGCGTGCTCGTCGGGATATTCCGGCCAGCCGATGACGATGCCGCGAAAGCCCGACGTCGTGGTGCCGAGGCGTTGGAGCACGGGCAAGGCCTGTGCGTACGCTGACAACTCGCTGACATGGAAACCCTTGCCGGCCAGCAGTGTATGCATGGCACGACGGCGTGTCGCCGAAGGTTCCACCAAAAGGACGCGATCCAAGACGCCTCCCCCTGAAGCATCGTTGTGACTCGGCAGAGTAACGTTACCGCCACACAGGCGCAAATCGGACATGCTGGGCGATGCGACCGCCCGAATGCTATCTTGCGGTTGTCACGCTTTTCGAGGTACCGCCAATGACGACCTCTGCCGCGCACGAGGACAACCTGATCTGGATCGATCTGGAGATGACAGGGCTGGATCCGGGGACAGATTCGATCCTCGAAATCGCTACAGTAGTAACCGATAAGTCATTGAATATTTTAGCAGAAGGTCCCGAGTTTGCAATTCGACATGACGTCGCGCGCCTGGAGGCGATGGACGACTGGAACCGCAACCAGCACCGCAAATCCGGGCTGTGGCAGCGGGTGCTGGGATCGTCCACGGATTTGCCGACGGCCGAGGCCCTGACAGTGGATTTTCTGGCACGCTGGGTACCGGCGGGCAAATCGCCGATGTGCGGCAATTCGATATGCCAGGATCGCCGCTTCATGGTTCGACTGATGCCGCGCCTGGAGAAATTCTTCCACTACCGCAATCTGGATGTTTCCACGCTCAAGGAACTGGCACGGCGCTGGGCGCCAGAACTGCACAAGGGGTTTACCAAGGAATCCACGCACACCGCGTTGAGCGATGTGCGCGATTCGATCGACGAGTTGCGCTACTACCGGCAGTTCATGGGCGCTTTGGCAGGCGCTACCGGCGCAGGCTGAGTTCGAGCTATTTCAGGATCTGCTCGCGAATCAATTTGTTGCCAAGAATTTCGCGCATCGAGCCGCGATCGGCAAAGCCCTGGTTCTGCTTGTCCAGATTACCTTCGAATTTCTCCGTGATTGCATCGCTTCGCTCATTCAGATTGTCCAGCGCCGCCATGTTCGGATACGTGATCGTGAGAATCAGATCCGCATCGTGCGGATCGCGCGCGTCTTGCGTGTACACCTTGTAGCCTAGGATGATCTTGGCCTTGATCAGCGCATCGTTTTCCGGCTTGAACGTGCTATCCAGCCATTTCATATAGTTGTCGAATTGGCCATCCTTGGTCTTGACGTAGGTGACTGCGGTCACCGGACCTTCCTTGTACGCGCGTGAGTTGTCGGCCATTGCATGTGCGCTGAAGGTGCACGCCACTGCAGCCGCGAGCAACATTCTTATTTTCACGAAAGCCTCCCCGGTGAATGCCGCCGCGTTTTGCGGACGGTGACGGCACGCTACGCCCATGACACGGGGGGCGTCAAAGAAGCAGGGATCGTGCCGTGAAAAGCAGGAGTGCGTGTAGCGGGGCGTCAGCGCTTCTTCGTTTGCGGCTTGACGGGCGCGGGTCCCGTGGATTGCCGGATCTGCAGCTCATAGGGCACCTGCACGAGTTGGCCCGCACTCGAATCGCGGATGCAAGCAAGCAACTGTTCCGCCGCGATTCGACCCATGTCGCGGCAGGGTTGGCGCACCGTAGTCAGGCTGGGCCAGACATGCCGCGAAGTTGGGGTGTCATCGAAACCGAATATTGAAAGATCGCGCGGAATTGCCAAGCCGCGTTCGAACGCCTCGTGCATCACGCCGCAGGCGCTGTCGTCGTTCGCTGCGAAAATCGCCGTCGGCGGAAGCTTGAGATCGAGCAGGCGCTTGGCGCCAGTGATTCCCGCTTCGAACGAAAATCCACCTTCAACAACCAGGCTTTCGTCATAGGCGATGCCGGCCTTGCGCAGACCATCGCGATAGCCGGCCAGGCGCCAGGCGCGACCGCCATGAGGTGGCGGACCTGCAACATGCGCTATGCGGCGATGACCCAGTGCCACGACGTGCGCGATCATCTCGGCGGCTGCCTTGCGCTCGTCGAGTATCGTGCCGACGTGCGATTCTTTCGACCTTGCAGAAATCGTCGCGTAGGGGACACCCAGTTCATCCAGACGTTGCAGCAATCTCAGGTCATCCGCAAACGGCGGCACCAGGATGAGCCCGTCCGGCCGGTATTGCGCAATGGAGTTTTCTACCGACGCCACGTGATCGGCGCTGCTGAACTCCAGCGGGCGCAACATGGCGCTGTAGCGCATGGCCTCGCACGCCTGCAGCATGCCGACGATGATTTCCATGATGTAGCTGGAACCGGCGAACGGGTCGTCGTAGACCAGCGAAATCAGGTACGAGCGATTGCCGGCCAGACTGCGTGCCGATGGATTCGGCCGATAGTTCAGTTCGCGCGCAGCGGTCTCGACCCGCAGTCGTGTCTTTTCGCGCACGTTGGGTTCGTGGTTGAACACCCGTGACACGGTTTTCATGGAGACGCCAGCAGTCGCGGCGACGTCTTCGATTCTGGCTCGCATATCTATACTTGTTCTCCGGACCGACTTCGCACCACAGTGTCCACGCATCGGCGGCTCAGTGCCGACCTGCAATGCTACCTCAAGCGTGTCGCTACGTTGCGGGTGAATCCGTGCGCACAAACCTGTTCAACCAAGTCGCGATGATCGGGAAGATCAGCCAACGCATGCGCAGCGACAGTGCGGATCATCTCGAACTCGCGGCGAGCGGCCTCGCTGCGCGGATACATTGCGCGCATCGGCTCCAGATCGGTCTTGAACTCCATGCCGTAGAGAATGTATTGCCAGCTTGCAGGAAGGAACATTTCCACGTCGGTGACGAAGTCGAGCCGGTGCGGTGGCCGCGAACGCCACATGGCGAGCTGATCCTTGAGCGTATCCGGCGCGGTTGCCGGATCGGCGTTGTCGATCCAGAATTGCGAGTCACGGCGCTGGCTCAGGAAATAGTGCATCTTGATGAAATCGAAAATGCGTTCGAAGCGCGTCGACATTACACGATTGAAATGTTTCGCGACATGCGTCATGTCGCCATCCGCGGGCAACAGATGGCCGATCAGATAGGCGGCCATTTCGATCAGACCTATCCCGGTCGACTCCAGCGGCTCGACAAAGCCCGCTGACAGACCGACGGCCACGCAGTTCTTGTGCCATTGCCCGGGGCGGAATCCGGCTTCGAACTTGAGCAGGCGCGCGCTCAGGTCGTTCGCAGCAGGGCCGATGTAGTCGCGCAAGACCTGTTCGGCGCGCGTGTCGTCGGTGTGCCGCGTCGAGTACACGTAGCCGACGCCGCGGCGCGCGTGCAAGCCAATGTCCCAGGTCCAACCGGCCTCGTGCGCGGTGGAGATCGTGTACGAAGGTATCGGCGTATCGGCGCGAGCATACGGCACCTGGATAGCCACGGCGCGATCGGTGAACAATGTGTCTCGCGCACTGCGGAACGGCGAGCCGAGTGCCTTGCCGATCAGTGCAGCGCGAAAGCCGGTGCAGTCGATATACAGATCCGCCGTCAGCGCGCCGGCTTCACGCGTTAGCACTCGCGCAATTGCGCCTTGCTCGTCCAGTTCGACGTTTTCCACCGTCGCAATGCAGTGCTGGACGCCAAGGCTGCGGCCGTGGTCGGCAAGCAACGCGGCAAAGCGAGCGGCATCGAAATGGTAGGCATAGTTCAGACGCCCCTGATACTCACTGTCGCTGATGCGTTTGGGACCGCGTGCTGCATCGACGACGCGCTTTTGCATCGTCGTGGCTTCCGCGAACGCGGTACCGGGCGCCGCACCGAGCAGCCAGTAGGGCAGGAGCTCGGGGCTGTCGCCGCGCTGGCTCGGCAGACTGAACGGATGAAAGTAGTGGTCCACTCCCGGCCTGCCCGGCGTGCGCACCCAGTCGACGAATTTGATACCTTGCTTGAAAGTCGCGGTCGTCTCGCGCAAGAAGCGCGCCTCGTCGAGGCCAATCGCCGCGAGCGTGCCGCGGATCGAAGGGAACGTGCCTTCACCGACTCCAAGGATGCCGATATCGGCAGACTCTACCAGGGTAATTTGTATACTTTGCGCCGCGACGGCATTGAGCGTGCGCGCGAGATAATTTGCGCTCAGCCAGCCCGCTGTACCGCCACCGACGATAAGGATCTTGCGCAATGCAGTCATGGCGTAACTCCCGGTCTGCCCATGGTAGCCCGCCGCTGCGAATTCGTGCGCGGCCGGCCTGGGAATTCGGGGCCAATATAGCGAAAATTGGCAGCGCTGTCATTTTCTAATTGACAGCGCTGCCAATTTGCAGTATTTCTTGCCTCGCAACCGGACCAGCCGGGTCAAAAGAAGCCCGGCGGACGGAACCACCGCACCGGAGGAGGGAGAAATGAAATATCGCTACTGCGCGCTTTACAGCGCGATCATCGCCGTGCTCGCCGCAAGCAGCGCTGTCGCTGCCGAAGACAAACCGGACGCAGGCAAGACATCGGAAAACCCGCAAGCACTGGATACGATCCAGGTCACCGCAACCAAGCGCGAAACGCCGTTGCAGAAAACCCCCGTCGCCATCAGCGTGTTGAATTCCGACCTGATCGAGAAGGAACGCGTCAACGGCGTCGCCGACATCACCAAGCTCGTGCCGGGCTTTGCCGCAACCACGGAAGGCGACCACGGTGTGGTCACGCTGACCTTGCGTGGCGTCGGCAACGACAGCGCAAAGACGGAATACGCCGATCCCGAGGTTGCGCTGTTTGTCGATGGCGTCTACACGCCGCGTGCCGAAGCCGCTGCCGGATTACTGCTCGATCTGGAATCGATCGAAGTGCTGCGCGGCCCGCAAGGCACCCTTTGGGGGCGCAATTCGACCGTAGGCGCGGTCAACTTCCAGACGGTAAAGCCTGAATTCGGCAATGTGTCCGGCTACGCTCAGTTCGAAGTCGGCGACTACAGTCACGTCGGCATGCGCGCAGCGGTCAATGTGCCGGTGAGTGACACGTTTGCATTCCGTGTCGCGCTTGCCCAGGAGCAACACGACGGCTACGTGGATTTTCAGAATCCGGACGGTCAGTTGCCCTCCGTCGCCAGTCAGCAGGCTGCGTACATCGCATCGGGCGGCACCGCCGCGACGTTCAGGCCGATCGATCCGAACATCTATGCCACCAGCGGGCAGAAATACAATTCGCAGGACCAGACGGCCGCGCGCGTCAGTACCTTGTGGGCACCGAACGACAAGTTTTCCTGGAATCTGTCGTTCGAATATTTTCGCGATCGCGGCACGCCTAACGCGAATCTGATGCAGAACCCGCGTGCGGGTCAGGATTTCTGGTCGACGCTCGCTGACACCGCGCCGTTTCTGGATCGCAACTCGTATGCGGTGCGCAGTCACGTCGACTATGCGCTCAACGATTCGATGACGCTGACCTATATCGCCGGCTTCAGCAAGTTCAACGGATCCAGCGACTACGACCAGGACGGCGGCGTGCTCGTGCCGACAAGTTTCGCCAGTGGCGCGAATTTCCAGGATGACCGCACCAACTATTCGCACTATCGCAGCAGTAGCCACGAACTGGATTTGAAATCTTCCGGCGACAACACGCTCGACTGGATCCTGGGTCTGTACTACGCGGCGGAAGACAATGCGATCCGTTTTGATATTCCGATTTTCAACGGCACCCCGCAGGGCACGGTCGCGTGGCAGGGTTCCTTTATCCAGCCGAAGGAAACGGTCAACTCATATGCCGGTTTCGGTCAGGCGATCTGGCATATCAATGACCGCTTGCGTCTGACGGGCGGCGCACGATGGACGCATGATGAGAAAGAAAACGACGGCGGACGCGGCTGGGGCTGGGCGTACAACGCCAGCGTTCCGCAGGTGCCGATCACACCAGGCACGATCCCCGGACCCAATACCGGTTTCGCAACCGGCGTCAGCGGCATCAACGACGGCAAATACAGCGCCAGCAAACCTACATGGCTGTTGCGTCTTGATGCCGATTTGAGCAGCAATGCGTTCGTCTACGGCAGCGTGTCGACCGGATACAAGTCAGGCGGTTTGCAGGACGGCGGGGCGCCATACACGGGCGAGACACTGACCAACTACGAAGTCGGCGCGAAGCTGACCTTCATGGATCACCATCTGACCTGGAACAACGCGTTGTACTACGAGGATTTCAAGAACTTCCAGCTTGCTGCGCCGATCACGTTCATCGACGGCAGCCGCGGTCTGGGCTTCTCGAATGTGAAAGGCAGCACAAAGGTCAGCGGTTTTGAATCCGAAGTGGCGGCGATATTGAGCGATGCCGACAGGTTGAATCTCGTGTTTTCCGCGATTCTGCAGAAGAAACTCGGCACCCTGTTGTATGCCGGCAGCAACGACTACGGCGGACTGCCGCCATGCGCGCCGGCGTCCGGAATCGGCAGCTGCCTGGATGTCAGCGGCAACGATCTGGCGCATGCGCCGGATACGTCGGCAACGTTGATCTATGAGCACAAGTTCACGCTCGGCAACGGCGCCGCGCTGGCGCCACGCGTCAGCGGGCACTACGAAACGGCAAGTTGGCTGTCTCCGTTCAATCTCGGCGATGGCGACCGGCAGAAGGCGTATTTCCGCGGCGACTTCTCGATGCGCTATACACCCGGGAATGCGAGATGGTGGACGGGCATTTACGTCAACAACTTCACCGACGTAAAAGTTCGCACGAACGCCGGCCGCACGGCGCTGGGGAATAACCAGTTCATCTACACCTCGCAATATCTGCCACCACTCACGTTTGGCGTCAATTTTGGTGTCGAGTTCTAGCGAGACGGTGTGTGTGTCGTCTCGCACCCTGCGTGTCGGGCCCGGTATTTCTCTTCCCTTTCGGGCCTGACACTTTTTTTGCCGATGGAACTCACCGCGCTCCTCACGCAAAGGGTGCGGCGGCACGGACAATCGAGCCAAAAGGAAGTTCACAATGCAGCGTCGCGAAATATTGCGCCTCGCCCTGAGTCTCGGCAGCGTTCCGATTCTGGCGCGCAGTCGGCTGGGTTTTGCCGGGACGCTTCCCGGCGATAACCCCGCAGCGAAAATATCGGATGAATTTCCGAAAGGCTTTCTCTGGGGTTCGGCAACCGCCGCCTACCAAGTGGAAGGTGCCTGGAACGTTGATGGCCGCGGCGAATCGATCTGGGATCGCTTCGCCCACACGCCGGGAAAAGTGAAGAACAACGCGAACGGCGATGTCGCCTGCGACAGCTATCACCGCTACCCGGACGACATCGCGCTGATGCGCCGCCTGGGAATGAAAACGTATCGATTCTCGATCAGCTGGTCGCGTGTGCAGCCCGATGGGCGCGGCGCGGCTAACGCGAAGGGGCTGGATTACTACAAGCGTGTCACCGATGCGTTGCTCGAGGCCGGCATTCGCCCGTTCCCGACTTTGTATCACTGGGACCTGCCGCAAGCGCTCGAAGACGCCGGCGGATGGCCGAACCGCGACACGGCGGCGCGATTGGCGGACTACGCGAAAATCATGGCCGACACACTTGGCGATCGCATCGGTCAATGGAGCATCTTCAACGAGCCGAAAACGTTCACCCATGTCGGCTATTGGCAAGGCACTCACGCGCCGGGACGCACCGAACCGTTGGCCTTGCTGCGGGCGACGCACACCGTCAATCTTGCTCAGGGCATGGCATTCCGTGAACTGAAGGCCGCGACCGCGAAGCCGCAGGTTGGCGCCGTGATCGACGTCGCACCGATGAACCCCGCAACCAACTCAGCGGCCGACAAAGCGGCCGCACAGCGTTGGTACAAATTCCTCAACCTGTGGTTTCTTGATCCCGCACTCAAAGGCAGCTACCCGGACGGCGTGTTGCCGCCTGCGCAGCAAGCGCAGCTGCTCGACATGCACGCAGGCGACGAAGCGATCATGCGCGCGCCGCTGGATTTCATCGGCCTCAATTATTATTCGCCATGGATCGTGCGTGATGCGCCGCAAGGCAACGGCATTCCGGGCCTCAATACCCAGGCCGACTGGGCGGCGGGTGCCGACGAAAAGACCGACAACGGTTGGGACATTTACCCGCAAGGCTTCTACGACATCCTCAAGCAAATGTCCGCACATGCTGGGCACTTGCCGATTGAGATTACCGAGAACGGTGCCGCGTACAACATCTCTCCCGACAAGCAGGGACACATCCACGACCGCAAGCGCATCGTCTGGCTGCAGAAGCATCTGCGCCAACTGGCGCGGGCGATTGCCGAGGGCGTGCCCGTACGCGCTTATCATTGCTGGAGTCTGCTCGACAACTTCGAATGGGGCGAAGGCTATTCGCAGCGCTTCGGATTGGTCTACGTGGATTTCAAGAATGGACAGCAGCGTACGGTGAAGGATTCCGGTGACTGGTACGCAAAGGTAATCGCCGCCAATCGCGTGATCTAATCGCACGAAGGAAACAACCCATGAATGCCGTCGCGTCCACCCTCGCGGTTCAACCTAAAGCCACAGCGGTGTTTACTTGCGTCCTCGCAGCGCTTGCGGGGTTGATGTTCGGACTGGACATCGGCGTCATTTCCGGCGCCACCCAGTTCATCCAGAAAGAATTCGGAATTTCCGACCATACCATCGAGTGGATCGTCAGTTCGATGATGTTCGGCGCCGCGGTGGGGGCCGCCGGGGCAGGCTGGATGTCGGCGTCGCTCGGGCGCAAGCGCTCGTTGATTCTAGCTGCGATCATGTTCGTTGCAGGCTCGTTGCTGTGCGGCGCAGCGTGGTCGCCGCAGAGTCTGATCGTCGCGCGCGTCGTGCTCGGACTGGCCATCGGAATCGCCGCATTCACCGCGCCGCTTTATCTGGCCGAAGTCGCTTCCGAGGATAACCGCGGCGCAATGATTTCCCTGTATCAGCTGATGATCACCATCGGTATCCTCGTGGCGTTCCTGTCCGACACAGCGTTCAGCTATTCCGGAAACTGGCGCTGGATGCTCGGCATCATCGCGATTCCCGGCGCGCTGTTTCTGTTCGGCGTGCTGCTGCTGCCGGATAGCCCGCGCTGGTTGATGATGCGCAACCGCAAGGACGAAGCAATCGGCGTGCTGCAGCGGTTGCGCGGCGACGCGCAAATCGTGGCGCGCGAGGCGGCCGATATCGAGGAGCAACTGCGTACACCACAGCGAGGTTGGCATCTGTTCCTGGAAAACAGCAATTTCCGCCGCTCGGTTGCGTTCGGCGTGATGCTGCAGCTGGTGCAGCAGTTCACCGGCATGAACGTGGTCATGTACTACGCGCCGCGAATCTTTCAGGACATGGGTTACGACACGGCTTCGCAAATGTGGTTTACCGCGGCAGTGGGGCTGACCAACGTGCTCGCCACGTTCATAGCGATTGGCCTGGTCGACCGCTGGGGACGCAAGCCCATTCTCTATACCGGTTTCACTGTCATGGCGGTGGGTTTGGGTGTCGTCGGCACGATGATGCATCTGGGCATCAGCAGCCACGGCGAGCAGACGCTGACGGTTGCCATGCTGCTGCTGTTTATCGTCGGTTTCGCCATGTCGGCCGGTCCCCTGGTCTGGACCATCTGTTCGGAAGTGCAACCGTTGAAAGGCCGCGATTTCGGCATCGGTTGCTCCACGTTCACCAACTGGATCGCCAACATGATCGTCGGCGCCACCTTCCTTTCACTGCTCAACGGAATCGGTCACGCCGCAACTTTCTGGCTCTATGCGGGCCTCAATCTGCTATTTTTGCTCTTTACCTACGCCCTGGTGCCGGAGACCAAAGGCGCCACACTGGAGCAGATCGAACGAAAGCTCATGAGTGGTGTGCGTATGCGCGATATCGGTAGCTAGACCTGTCGGTAGTCAGGCCAGGAGTTTTTTCGTGTTGCCTCAGGTTCTGATTTCCTTAAGCGCTGCCATCGTGCTTTTCCTCGGCACGCTGCATCTGGTCTACACATTTGCATCGCGCAAGTTCAGTCCGCGCGACGTTGCGCTGGAAGAGCGACTCAAGCAGGTTTCTCCCGTCATCTCCAGGCAAACCACGATGTGGAAAGCGTGGATTGGCTTCAATGCCAGCCATAGCCTGGGCGCCATGCTTTTTGGGGTGCTGTATGGCTACTTCGCCATCTGGCATTTTCCGATGCTCGCGCAGGACAGATTTCTTGCAATAGTGGGCGCAGCGTTTCTCTTAAGCTTGCTCATATTGGCAAAGCGATACTGGTTCAACATCCCGTTCGCTGGCGTCGCGCTTTCGCTCGTCTTGTATCTGGCGGGTTTTGCCCTGATCCTAGTGTGAATGCGGCTTCAATGAAAATCGCGCGAGGCGAAACTGAGTTCCGGCAATAACGCGCTGTAGTCGTACAGCCGATCCGCAATCAGGTGATGCACGCCTTCGCTGGCCTGCAGCGTGCCTTCCACGCACATCACCGAGGACTCGAGCAGGACGCGATGCTGCCTTTGGGCGATCGCCTGCCAGACCACGACGTTGACATGGCCGGTCTCGTCTTCAAGGGTGACGAAGGTGACGCCCTTGGCTGTGCCGGGATGCTGGCGCACGGTGACCAGTCCCGCGCAGCGCAGGCGGCGGCCCTGGTTTGCAGCGTCGGTCGTCACGCGCGCGGGCACCACGCGCCGGCGTGCGAGCGCGGGACGGATCAGCGCGAGCGGATGCAAGGTCAGCGATAACCCTTGGGTCGCATAGTCGGTCATCACATCCTCGCGCAATGAAGGCGGACGCAGCGTGACTTTTTCCTCGCGCACGCAGGCATCGGCGAGTACCGGCAAGGGCAATTCCGCGCCGGCGCTGTCCCAGCGCGCACGATGACGATGACCGCTCAAGCTGCGCAATGCGCCGGCATCGGCCAGACGCGCACGCTCGCCGACGTTGACGTGCGCGCGACGGGTCATGTCGGCGACGTCATCGAAAGGTTTTTCGCTGCACGCAGCAGTGAGCCGCAGCGCAAGTTTTTCCGACAGTCCACTCACCTGACGCAGGCCCAGGCGCAGGGCGCAGGCATTGGAGCGCGAGTCGCGTTCGAGGGCGCAATCCCAACGGCTCACGCTCACATCCACAGGCAACACGCGCACGCCGTGTCGCTGGGCATCCTGGATCAATTGCGATGGCTGATAAAATCCCATCGGTTGCGAATTCAGCAGCGCGCAGGTGAACGCGGCCGGGTGGTGGCATTTGAGCCATGACGACGCATAGGCCAGATGCGCGAAACTGGCCGAATGCGACTCGGGAAATCCATACTCGCCGAAACCTTTTATCTGCTCGAAGATGCGCTCGAAGTAATCCTCGTCGTAGCCGTTATTGAGCATGCCGTTGCGGATCTTGTCGCGGAACGGTTCCAGGCCACCCTTGCGTTTCCACGCCGCCATCGCCCGGCGCAATTGATCGGCTTCGCCCGGAGTAAAGTCGGCGACGACTTCGATCAGCTTCATGACCTGTTCCTGGAAAATCGGCACGCCGAGGGTGCGCCCGAGCACCGGCTTGATCCTGGATTCCGCGCCTGTCTCGCGCTCAATGCGCGATCTGGGATAGTCGACATTCTCGAGGCCGTTACGGCGGCGCAGATACGGGTGCACCATGTTTCCCTGGATCGGCCCCGGCCGCACGATCGCGATCTCGACGACCAGATCGTAGAAATTCTTCGGTTTCAGCCGCGGCAGCATCGACATCTGCGCACGCGATTCGATCTGGAACACGCCGACCGTATCGGCGGCGCGGATCATTTCGTAGGTGGCTTCATCCTCGGGCGCAATCGCGTACAGGCTCAGCTCAAGATTCTCATGCTGGCGCAGCAGGTCGAAACATTTGCGCAGGCAGGTCAGCATGCCGAGCGCGAGGCAATCCACCTTGAGCAGGCCTAGCGATTCCAGATCGTCCTTGTCCCACTGGATGATGGTGCGATCGGGCATTGCCGCGTTCTCCACCGGTACCAGCTCGTGCAGGGCGCGCTCGGAGATCACGAAACCGCCGACGTGCTGCGACAAATGCCGCGGGAAGCCTCTGAGTTCGGCCGTGAGCGCGACGAGTTGTTTCAGCACCCGGCTATCCGGGTCGAAGCCGCGCTCGTGCATGGCAGCGGCTTGCGATTGACCACTGGGTACACGGGTGGACAGGGCGCTGAGCTGATCCAGTGCATCGTCGGACAGACCCAGCGCACGACCGACATCGCGGAATGCGCTCTTGCGGCGATAGCAGATCACGGTCGCAGCCAGCGCGGCACGCGTGCGGCCGTATTTGTTGAAAATATACTGGATCACTTCCTCGCGGCGTTCGTGTTCGAAATCGACATCGATATCGGGAGGCTCGTTGCGCTCCTTCGACAAGAAGCGTTCGAACAGCAGGTTGCTTTTTTCCGGATCGACCGCGGTGATGCCGAGACAAAAGCAAACGGCGGAATTCGCGGACGAGCCACGGCCCTGGCACAGGATTGGCGGCGTCTGCACGCGCGCCCAGCGCACGATGTCCTCGACCGTGAGGAAAAAATGTTCGTATTTCACGGTCTTGATCAGTTCGAGTTCCTTCTCCAGTTGCGTCGCGACTTTTTCCGGCACGCCCTGCGGCCATCGCGTTGCCGCACCGGCGTAAGTCAACTGGCGCAGATGCTCGTTCGGTTTCAGGCCTTGGGGCACGATTTCATGCGGATACTCGTATTCCAGCAAGCCCATGTGGAATGTGCATTGCGCGGCGATGCGCCGCGTTTCGGCAAGCAGATCCGCGGGATAGATTCTGTCGAGGTCTTCGCTGCGACGCAGATGGCGTTCGCCATTCGGAAACAGCGCGTGCCCGGCCTCGGCAACGCTGCAGCCGAGGCGGATCGCGGTCATCATGTCTTGCAGCGCGCGGCGTCTGCGCACGTGCATATGCACATCGCCAGTGGCAACCAGTGGCAGGTCATAGCCACTTCCAAGCGCTTGCAGACGCGACAATTCCGCGGCATCGTCCGCTCCGCGATGAAGTTCCACGGCGAGCCAGGCGCGTGCGGAAAAATGCTGCTTTATCCACTTTGCCGCAGCGTCGAGCGCAAGCGTATCCATGCACGCGACCGGTCCCGGTGTCCACAGCACGCGCACACCGGCGCCGAGTTGTTCGGCATCGGCACGCGTGAGCTGGTACTCGCCCTTGGCGCTGCGCCGCCGGCCGGCGGTGATCATGCGGCAGATGTCCGAATAGCCGCTGTGATCGGCGGCCAGCACGACGAGTTTCGGGCCATCGGCGAGTTTCACCTCGGTGCCGACGATCAGTGCAATGCCTGTGTCTTTGGATGCTTCCCAAGCGCGCACGATGCCGGCGAGTGAGCATTCGTCGGTGATCGCGAGCGCGGCAAGCCCAAGTTTTTTTGCACGTTCGAATAATTCCTGCGCGCTCGATGCGCCGCGCTGGAAACTGAAATTGGAAAGGCAATGCAGTTCGGCATAAGCGCCAGGCATGCGCGCTGCTTCAACCGGTGGGTGTGTTGTTTGCATGCGCTGCATGACGCGCGCTGAGGGTTCGCCAATCTCGCGTGGGTGCTCGTTGATGCGCGCTTGGCGTCCGAAGCGATGCGGCGATGCGCGATGTTTCACGCGAACCACCCGTAATATATTTCGGCGTATTTGCTTCTACTC
>JBBRTT010000042.1:0-35529 GCA_038244165.1 Lysobacterales bacterium
GCCGCGCGCGTTACCAGGCGCTGTTTCGCGAGCGACGGATCGAAAAAAGCTACGAGGCAATTGCACCGGCGTTGCCAGACGCCGAATTTCCGTGCACACGTTCCAGCCGGATGGTCGCCGGCGAGCCGTTTTTCCGCATACACGAGATCGCCGGACCGGCGAACAGCGAAACCCGCGTCGACGTCATCGCGCGCGGCGATGGAACTTGGCGTTATGCATTGACGCCAATCACCGGCCGCAAGCACCAGTTGCGCGTGCACATGGCCGCGCTGGGGGCGCCGATCGTCAACGATGGGATGTATCCGTCACTGGTCCACCGCGCGGCAGGCGATTACTCGACGCCATTGCAATTGCTGGCAAAGCGGCTGTCGTTCATTGATCCACTCAGTGGCGTCGAGCGCGGGTTCTCCAGCAATTTCCTGCTCCAGGCCTGATCGACATCGACGCACTCGGACAACAGCATGCGTGCCTGTTGATACTATCCGTCCGTCAATGCGGTGGTGCCCGGAAGCCGGATCTGCGCAGCGAATGGATACTTATTGTGGGTGGTCCTGAGCGCCGATTCGATCGGGACCTGGTAGCTGTAGAAGTGGTACGGCTAGACGCGGAACTAAGGCTAAGCGCCGCGACTATGCAATGCCCGCCCCCTGCCAAAACGAGACGGCCGCTGTCTCTATCAAATCGCCCAATAGCTTCCGTTCCAGTGATCAAGGCCATGAGCGCCGGCTGAGGCTTCAATGGTCCTCTGCCTCCATCGTTGTCCACCAGCACGCCAATAGCGACATTCCGGCAACCACCGCCATGAGGGTGATGGCGGATGCCGACAGCTCGCCGCTGATCCAGTTCTGCCAACCGGCATGTAGCAGCGGCGTAGACAAGAGGCTCAGCCAGCAGGCCGCTATTCCGGCCAGGATGCCGGCCAACAGTGGCCACGCTGCACGACGGCGACGTGGCGGCAACTGTTGCATCACGCGATCGGCAAAGCCGTCGTCGGGTACCGCGCCATCGAACTGCTTGCGCAGCAACGCCTCGATTTCATCGTCGTCTGAGTGATTCATGGTGTCTGTTCCTCGTCGACATCGTGCCACGCTGACAGCATCTTCTTCAGTTTTGCCTTGCCTCGGGTGGCGTGGGTTTTCACAGTCCCCAGCGGCATTGCAAGCACATAGGCCGCCTCTTCGTGACTCAAGCCCAGCTGCACGCAATGCAGCAGCACCGTCTGTTCGCTGGTGGACAGGCGTTGCATCGCACGTTCCAGATCGATCCGCAGATCGATCGCTTGCGTCGGCGCTGGTTGTGGTTCGGTCTCGCTGTCGTCGTCATCGCCAACTGGCCACGATTTTTTCCGGTACACCTGCAGAAAACAGGCGTAGGTGATGCGGTAGAGCCAGGTGGAGAAGCGTGCTTCGCCGCGAAACTGGTCCAGCTTGCGCCACGCAAGAACGAAGGCCTCCTGCGCCAGATCATCGGCCGCGGCATGGTCGCCATGAAGCAGGCGACGCAACTGCGCACGCACCATGCCTTGATGACGACGCACCAATTGCTCAAACGCTCGCGGGTCATTGCCCAGCCGTACACGGACCACGAGCGCCTGATCGATGCGCGCCTCGGCGGCGCTGTCAGCCATGCACTTTCTCGCGCCGATTCAACCACCAGCTGGCGAGGTAACCGAAACCGATCATCAGCGGCAACAGTCCAAGCCCCCACAGGCTGTGGATGCTGAGGCCGTTGTCGAGCGGGCCCGGCAACGCGAGGAACATTGCCATCAGCCCGAGGCCGCCGCCAATCAGTACCAGCGCCCGGCGTCGTTCGGAATAGACCATATTCGGCTCGACCAGCAACTGAGATGGTAACTCCACGCCCTTGTCGGCCAATTGCAACATGGTTTGATAGCGCGCCTGCGTTTGCTGATAGCGGTAACGCAGCAGGATCACGACGATCAGCACGGGGGCCATCATCACGATGAGGGGTATCAAGAAGTAGATGGGTTCCATTGAAACGCTCCAGAATAGAGTTGCGCGAGTGGTAGATAATTGGCCTGACTTTCTTGTCAGGGTCTCAGGGTTTCGTGCCTTCGGCGGCGAGCAGATCGGCGATGTGCTCGGCCAGCATCCACGTTTGATTTTCTCCTTGATTACTGGTCAGGGCGACGGCACCTCCAGTTTCCCAGATCATCGCCAGATCCGTCGTGACACCTTCGATGCCGCCCTGGTGTCCACGAATGTGGCGCCCGTGAGAGAGCCGCTGGCCGAAACCGGCTGCATAGCTGCCCGGGCCGGCTGGCACTGCGTCGTCAAACATTGACGTCAGGGTGTGTGCTTTGAGCAACTTGCCGCCGCGCAAAGCCTCGGCAAAGCGCAAGAGATCGGCGTTGGTGGAGTAGCTATTGCCGGCAGGGCCGCCCTTGACGGGTATTTTCATCCAGTTCGCCTTCCACTGCGTCGAAAACGGGCTCTTATGGAAATAGCCGACGGCCAGCTTCGGCGTCACTTCGTCCAGCGTGTTGAATCCGCTCGAGCGCATGCCTGCGGGCGCGAAGACATGGCGCTGGACGTAATCGAAATAGTCCTCGTGTGAGACGTTCTCGATGATGCGGCCGAGCAAGATGTAACCGGCGTTGCTGTAATTCCAATCCTTGCCGGGTTCGCTGACCTTTGGCTGGCTAGCAATGAGGTCGAGATAGTCGGCGGGATTGACGTAATTATCGCGGTGCTCGAAGAACGCCGGAACTAAGAAATCACCCATGCCCGATGTGTGGTGCAATAGTTCCCACACGGTAATCTTTTTCGCAGTGGCGTGATCGGGATACTCGGGCACCAACTGGTCGACATTCGCATCCCACGACAGCTTACCGGCTTCGACGAGTTGGCCAATGGCCACGGCGGTGAACATCTTGCTTATCGAACCCACGAGGAATTTTGTCTCGTGATCGATGGGAACGCCGAAATTTCGCTCGGCCAGACCGCGACATTCTTCGAACACCGTCTTGCCGCCATCGGCAACCGTCACGCAACCGGAAAAGTCGCTGGTGCGCACCAGTCGATCGAGCGCGGTGTGGACCAGGCTGTTCAACTTCTCATGCGAGACCGTGGTTTCAGGCCAGCCGGCGTACAACGCAGGATCATCCATGGGCATCACATCCGCCTGCCCCAGCTTGCCGGGCTGCGCCGTATCGGCAGCCAAAATAAACATGACCAATTGGCCACCGCGATGCGCCTTCACGGTCAGCACCAGAAGGCCGTGCTGAACGTGTGCGTCGGTCAGGGTCACACCGCCGCTTTCGCGCACCGCTGAGACCAGGGTGTTGACGAAGTTGGCCGCGTCCTCCTTGCCGATGGCAGGCGAAAGAACCGAGGGAGCCCACGCCCGTATCTGCTCGGGCGTATCACTATTCACATGGTGCAGGAGTTCACTGCCTACCTTGCCGACCGCGGTGTCAGGCACCGTCGTCGATGGCGCAGAAGCGACTGCGGTGGAGGCGCACAGAATGGCGGCAAGTGTGAATGTCGGTAGCAGAAGGCTCAGGCGCAGCCCGCGCGCTGCTATCTGGAAAGGGTTGTTCATCATCAGTTGTATTCCTCTACGCGTGCGCGCCACCTGCATGCAGATCGGTGGCGCAAGGATTGGGAAGGTTCGCGCAACTGCGTCAGTTGCAGTTGTCAGCAGGTTGGATGCGTGGACGACGCCAAATGGATTCATGGCCAGCGCGGAACCTGGCGATGATTGCGCAGCCGTCGCATGGCGCGGATGCGCTCGATCGATCTCGTGCCCATGCCGCAACGACGCAGCTATGGTCGAAGGTCGAGAGGAAGCCTCTTTGAACCCCGTTTGCCAGCGATCAGCCTGCCCAATGGCGGATAGTCGCGACCGGCGTCTTCGGGCCAGTAGCTTTCCTCGACTCGACGCGTGATTCAGTATGCGAACTTGGACATGACGGACTTCCTGAAAGCAGACACTCGGCACGTCCACTTCGTGGGCAAACCGGCTATGTGCGCATAACGCCAGGCCTCGTTCCAGAAGTCAGGCAGCTCGCGGCCACGACCAGTCAGTCACGATCTAATTCAAGCTTGCCTGCACTGGACACTCGTAAGTCTTACGATCAACCAGATGACGCTTGCGCTGGTCTGGTTCCGATCAATCTTTCGAATTGCGCGTGATCAAGACCGGCTGTCCGAATAGAAATCCCTGCAGCTCGTCGCAGCCCAGTTGCGCCAGGAATTGCGCCTGATCCTCACGCTCTACCCCTTCAGCGACAACTTTCAATTTGAGCGCATGGCTCATCCGTATCATGGCCTCAATCAACGCGGCAGTTCGCTGGTTGCCAGGAATTTCCGCGACGAATTCCTGATCGATCTTGATCCGGTCAATAGGGAGGCGATGCAATAACTTCAACGAAGAAAATCCCGTCCCAAAATCGTCCAGTGCGATGGACACCCCCATGCGGTGCAAGCCATCCAGGTTCGCGCGGGTCTCCACCGTAAGGTTTGTGGCCCAAGTCTCTGTTATCTCCATTTCCAAATTCTCAGGTGGAAATGCAGTACTTTCCAACAAGCGCTTGAGATCGGGCAAGAACGACGGGCGTGCTAATTGACGAGCAGAAAGATTAACGGCGAGCCGCGCACTAGTCCCGCGTACATGCGTGTGCATATAGTGCGGAGCGAGGCGCAAGACCTGATCCATGATCGTCAGGCCTAGGTCATAGATGAGCCCGGAATACTCTGCGATCCGAATGAATCGATCGGGGCTAATGTCGCCCAGGTGCGGATCGTGCCAGCGGGCCAAGGCTTCGAAGCCCAGCGTTTGGCGCGTACGTGCATCCACTATTGGCTGCAGGGCAAAATTCAAACCGTGTGACGCAATCGCTGCTCGCAATCCCGTTTCCAGAACATTGTGTTCGGCCGCGCGCGTGCCTAACTCGGCGTCAAAAAAAACGAACTGATCACGGCCGCGATGTTTAGCATGGTACAGCGCCGTGTCAGCGTGTTGTATCAGCTCGGTCGCCGTGATTCCGTCTCGTGGTGAAACAGAAATTCCGATGCTCGCGCTGATAGGGACGGGGTGAACACTCTCGACGGGCTCCGCCAACGCGCGCAACAAAGATTTAGCCAGCGTGGCCATTTCCTTTTCGCTGGCCAGCGGCAGCATCGTCGCAATTGCAATAAATTCATCCCCTCCCAGTCTGGATACAATGTCAAATTGGGGTAGGGCGCCCAAGCGCTTCGCTACCTCTATTAGGACAGCATCACCAAACAGGTGCCCTTGCGAAACATTCACCCATTTGAAGTGATCCAGGTCCAAGAAGAATACGGCCACGGGGTTGGCCGCAAGCAACTGATTCAAGGTTTGTAACAACAACCTGCGATTCGCCAGGCCGGTCAACGGATCGAAATAGGCCAAGTGCTCCAGCTGCGCGTTGGTAACCTCTAATTCCTGCGTGCGAACCTGAATTTTGCGCTCCAGCTCGCGGTTATTCTCTTCCACTTGCGCCTTTGCAAGGGTCAACTCAGTGAGATCGCGTATCACGCCGATCAAGTAGACGCTGCCCTGCGGGTCTTTCAGCAAAGTCTTTTTGGTTTCAATAGCGCGGAGTCGACCTTCACTATCTGTGTGGGTCTCGAAGTTGATGTTTGGCTCACCGGAGTTGAAGACCTCATCGTCTTTTTTCCAAAAGACTTCCGCTTCGTGGCGCGCAGGGACCGACGCAATCAATGCGGCGTAATCGAAATCAGACTTGCCGTAAAGCCACTCGCGGGGCTGACCGAGAAAGAGGCAAAAGGCGTTATTTACGATGACCCAGCGATGCGCACGATCCTTAACGAAAATTGGATCTGGCAGAACATTCAGCATTGCCTCCATAGCCTCCCGAAATTCGGGCGATGGCGTGGCCGACACGACCACAATTGCATCCGCTCCGTCAGAAGCGGCAGCAATTTCAATAGGGCGGCTTGGGTTCATGAGTCTGTATATAACAGTTTCGAAATCGTAACGAGGTCAGTCGCCTGATCGGAACCATTAAAGCCCGATATTGAAAATAAAGCATGGCATGATGGTGCGCCGCACAACGCTGGGATGTCTAATAGTGCCCTTTCTGGAGATACTCGTGAAGAACTACGGATGGCTGGCGGTGCTGTTTTCCATTCTCGTCGCTGGCGGCGCATCTGCCGATTGTCCCGACACGGCGCCGTACAAGAAGTCGCGCGACGTGATCGGCGATCTGGAGCGGATCACCACGGCGTCCGGCACCCAGGAGTCGTATACCGTCAATGCCGGCGGCATCGATCAGTGGCTCAACGTGCGCGGCGAGGACAAGGCCAACCCGATCATCGTGTTCGTGCACGGTGGACCGGCTTCGCCGCTGACGCCGGCGATCTGGCAGTTCCAGCGTCCGATCGAGGAATACTTCACCGTCGTGAACTATGACCAGCGCGGCGCCGGCAAGACCTACAAGGAAGCTGATCCGGAAACCGTCAAGGGCTCACTGCATATAGCGCGCTACGTCGACGACGCGATCGAGATCGCCGAGTACGTGCGCCACAAATATCACAAGGAAAAGCTCATCCTGATGGCGCACAGCTGGGGCACGGTCATCGGGTTCACGGCGGCGCAGAAGCGTCCGGACCTGTTCTACGCCTACATCGGCATCGGTCAGGTGATCAACACACGCGACAACGAACGCGTGAGCTTCGACTACGGCCTCGACCAGGCGAAGAAGCACAACAACGCCGAGGCAGTGCGCGAACTTGAATCGATCGCGCCGTATCCGGGCGACCAGCCGATCACGCGCGAACGCATAGTCACTGCGCGCAAGTGGGCGCAGTTCTATGGGGGCCTCACCGCTGATCGCGATTCGTCCAAATACTTCTTTGATGCGGGCCTGCTTTCGCCCGACTACGAGCCGGTTGTGATGTTCATGGGGCGTCACGACTACACCACACCGACCGAGCAGACCGCGGCGTGGCTCGCTCGAATCAAAGCGCCGGCAAAGCAGGCAGTGTGGTTCGAGCATTCGGCGCACATGATTCCGTGGGAAGAGCCAGGCAAGATGCTTGTCAGCCTGCTCAAGTACGTGCGCGACTACGCGCCCGGGAATCGCGAGGCAAAGACGCACTGAGGCGGCCTCAGTAAACGCTATGGTTGCCGCTTTTTTCCGCGTAGGTGTTGCTCTCCACGCAGCACTGAGCCAAGTTTTCATCCAATGGTGATCCGGAGAATTTGCTTTGGCGGTCGCTCCGGGAACGGTATTCAGACCGCTACGCTGGATCAGTCAAAATGAAACTATTGGTTTAAACGCTCGCGGAAATCAACAGACGGGCAGCTCTCGGCCAAAAACAGACACGACCCACCGCCAAGTCGTTTCCGCAAAGCTGCCGTTGCCTGGATTGCGAATGCTGAAATGAGCGCTGGCCAACGATTGTTACCTCATTCATGTTTCGCTGCTTGGCCATGCTCCTTCGGCTCTCGCGCATCCTTCAGAACCTCAAGTATCGCCTTGATCACCGCGTCGGGCTGGGTCTTCTGAATTTCGTGTGTTGCGTTGGGCACGAGTCGGACGATGCCACGCTTGGAAAGTGCAACGAGTTGATCTTGAAAGGTCAGCTTTAAGCGATCCAGCGCATCCCGATGTGCTTGCGTTTCCCCGTCCCGGCGCGCGTGGGATGGCGCGCACAGCACAATCAACGGCATATCGCCGTACCAGCGCCGTGCCGCGCGTACCTCGTCGGAACTTTCCTGATAGGTGTTTTGTTCGCTGATCCATGCCTGCTGAAAGCCCAGCGACATGTAGGCTTTGTGGTAGGCCGCATTGATCGCATCGCTGTAGCGCGGGTCGGGGGGAGGAACGCATTTCTCATAGGATTCCGATCCTTCGACGAAGCCAACTTGCGCCGCCTTGATGCAGTCGCGCTGTTTCTCCAACTCCTTCGGATCCAAAGCAAAGGTCTGCTCACGGGTTGGCTGCAGCGGATCGAGCCGCCAGACGCTTTCTTGCACGTCTTCATCCGCCGAATCGACGAGCACCATGCCAGCGACGTCCGTCAGATAGGTATCAGCATAGAGCCTCGCATGCATTCCGCCCATCGAATGCCCAACCAGGATATAAGGCGGTTTGATCGATGCAGCATTCAGAAGACGGTGTAGATCGTCGACGATGTTGGCGCTGTCTGCCGGCAGGCGGCCCGCATCGCTGTAGCCAATCCCAGCGCGGTCGTAAGAACATACACGCGTGTGTGCAGCAATTGCAGGTTGCACGCGGGCCCACGCTGAGGTGTCATCCGCGAGACCGGACACAAAGACTACCGTAGGCGCCCCTTCGCCACGGCAATACAGGTTGAGCTTACGGCCGGGTTCGACCTCGACGAGCCGCTGCGCGTGTGTATAGGCTGGATCGTCGATCACTTTGCTGATCTCGTCAGCGGCAATCGCTGACGACGACATCAGAATGGAAATGACGATGCCTTTGCAGATATTGACAGCTTTACGCACGAGCCTTCTCCGGGGGTTGAACAAAGTGCCAACGCGCTGTCCGTCGGAAATCGTGTGCGAAATTAGTCGGCTTCTAAGGAAATATTAGGCGAAGAGCTAAAGTTTACCTCGTCCCGATGACAAGTTGTGCCCGAGCAAAATGGCTATTCAAATGGTGCCGATCGCGACCGGAAGTTAAGGTCACAAGCCGCCGGATAACGAAAGTTGCACCAGGCGAGGTGATCCAACGCAGACATTGGCGACGTCTCCTTTGTGGGCTTTGCTGCATCCGCGAGGCTTCTGTAGGCGAACGATTGCGACCGTCAGTAATGGGTCGATTGCGGTCGGTTCGGCAGAGCTTAACTCGCGGACTGGTTTTCTACTGGCACTGCGCGTTTGGTGCAGACCGTGAAGGGGTTTGTCATCAACGATGATTATCTGCAAATTCACGGGTGACGTGTTGATTGGTTGGATCGATATGCCTCTATCGACTCAATGTCAGCTTTCGGCCACTCATCGCCAAACAGTGAACCGGCCGCATTCAAGCCGTCGGGCGGCAGGCTGAGTTTGGCCAAGTGCGCGGTGCCGTCGGCTGTCAGGCACCGCCGCCCAACCACGTACCCAAGTTGAGTAGTCGCGAACTACGTCGCCATTCTTGCTGGAAGATCGGGCGTTACGGAGTGAGGTCTCCGCGGAGCAAGTTCTGTCCGATCTCTGAGAATGCGTACCCGCCGCTTGTCATTCGGCAGATCCATACGAGATCGAAACGCCCATCAGGCCAGTCAGCCGCGAAATCCGGAACACCGACGCCTCGTACAATTCGAGGGATGTTGTGATGCTCCCATGACACAAGGACCACTCCCTGCTCGCGCAGAATTGCTTTAGCAACATCATCCTCGTCGCCAACCGCAAACGTCGTATTGAGAGGAATGCCTCTGGCCTCTGCGAGCGGTGTCACCGTCTCGGCTGCACGGCGACCGTGTTGTCCGGCCACATCGTTTGGGCCCGCTGCGAAGATCTTCGTCGGATTTTCAACGCCCCCATGCGCAGACCCGAAGAAGCCTATGAGGGCGCCCGCGCGCGTCCATCCGCGCACTGTAAGAGAGTGTTGGTCAATCGACCCGTCCGTCGTTACGCCGGCCGGTGGTCCACCACCTGGCGGTGGCTTCTCTCCGTGGCGGATGAACATGACGAGCGAGGGTCCGGGCATCGTATTAGCCTAGTGACTGACATCGTGCAATGCAGCGAGTATATCCGACCTGCGCGGTAGCGAGATTGCGGAGAATGCTTCGCCAGCGGTTGGTTACCTAACGTTTAGCGCAAGAGCTTGAGCTGGCCGGCAAATCGGCCAGTCGTCCGTGGGGACAATCCAAGGACAGTTCGCCCTGACAAACGACAACTATCGACAACGCCTGACGACAATGATCCTAGATAAATACTACTGCTGTCAGTTGCGCGACATTGTGGAATATTGCGCAAATGGGATTTGTAATCAGGTCACGGGTTCGACTCCTGTTGCCGGCACCAAATTAGCATCTGATCCCAGCCCGCTGCCGCGCTGTGGCTAAGCGTTGAACAGACGCCTTGCCGCTCACACTACGTTTGAATCGGAAAATCACTCTGGCCCTTTTGTTGCGGCTAGAATTGCGGCCAACTCGCCAGCACACTGACGTAATGGCCCTTCGCATCAACGACATCAAGCTGCCGCTGGACCACGGCGACGCCGACCTGCGCAATGCGGTGCTGGTCGCGCTACGTATTCCAGAGCACGACCTGCGCGGCCTGCAGGTGGTCCGGCGCGCGTACGACGCAAGGAAGAAGTCCGCGATCCAGTTGATCTACAACGTTGATGTCGTCGTGGCCACGGCGGTCGTCGAGCAGGAGTTGCTGGCGCGATTTGCCGGCTCGAAAACGGTGATGCCGTGCGCGGACACCACGTATCGCTTCGTGGCCAAGGCCGACACCTCGTTTCCCGATGTCGGGCAGCAGCGTCCCCTTGTCATCGGCTTCGGGCCTTGCGGACTCTTCGCCGCGCTGGTGCTGGCGCAGATGGGCCTTAAACCGCTTGTGCTTGAGCGCGGCCAAGACGTGCGCACCCGCACGCAGGACACGTGGGGTCTGTGGCGCAGGAACACGCTCGACACCGAGAGCAACGTGCAGTTTGGCGAAGGTGGCGCGGGCACGTTCTCCGACGGAAAGCTCTACAGCCAGATCAAGGACCGCTTCCATTACGGCCGCAAGGTGCTCACCGAATTCGCGAAGGCCGGCGCGCCGGAGGAAATCCTGTTCGTGAGCAAGCCGCACATCGGCACCTTCAGGCTGGTGAGCATGGTGGAGAAGATGCGCGCCGAGATCATCGCGCTCGGCGGCGAGATCCGGTTTGGCAGCCGCGTCGAACACCTCACCATCGAGGAAGGACAGGCCACCGGCGTCACGCTCGCCTCGGGCGATACGTTGGCCAGCCGCCACATCGTTCTGGCAATTGGCCACAGCGCGCGCGACACGTTCCAGATGCTGTTCGATGCGGGTGTAACCATCGAAGCAAAACCATTCTCGATCGGTTTCCGCATCGAACACCCGCAATCGGTCATCGACCAGGCACGATTCGGAAACTTCGCGGGCCACCCGATCCTGGGCGCGGCCGACTACAAGCTGGTGCACCACTGCCGCAATGGCCGCAGCGTCTACAGCTTCTGCATGTGCCCAGGCGGCACGGTGGTGGCGGCCACCTCGGAGGTGGGCTGCGTGGTCACCAACGGTATGAGCCAGTACTCGCGCAACGAACGCAACGCGAACGCGGCGATCGTGGTCGGCATCGATCCGGAAAGCGACTACCCCGGGCACCCGCTGGCCGGCATCCAGTTGCAGCGCCGACTGGAAGCGCAAGCATTTGCGGACGGCGGCGCAACCTACGATGCGCCCGCGCAACTGGTCGGCGATTTCCTGAGCGACCGCGCCTCCACTGCATTGGGTAGCGTGACCCCGTCGTACAAGCCAGGCGTGCGCCTTGGCGACTTGAGCGGGATCCTGCCGCCGTTCGCCATCGCGGCAATCCGCGAAGCGATCCCGGAATTCAACAAGCAGATCGCCGGCTTCGCCATGCCCGACGCCATCCTGACAGCGGTCGAAACGCGCACGTCCTCGCCCGTGTGCATCCGGCGCAACGACACCTATCAGAGCATCAACACCCGCGGCCTGTATCCCGGCGGAGAGGGTGCGGGGTATGCAGGGGGCATCCTGTCGGCGGCCGTCGATGGCATCCGGCTTGCGGAAGCAGTGGGGATGGATTTATTGGCGGTTGCGAGGGACGGATCGAAGTCGGAATAGGTGTCCTGCGCAATGCAGGCGCGTATGGAGCCACGTACGCGACCTGGTGCAATCCGCCGCGCGGCTGGCACACTGCCGGCATGCGCAAACGTCCCCCCAGCATCGATGGACTGACTGCCAGCACGCTGCAATTGCCGCCGGGGGCGTGGCCGTCGGTGCTGGATTGCCTGTGCGAGCAGTTCCCGGCGGTGACGCGCTTGCAATGGCTGGAGCGGATGGCACGAGGGCGAGTCGTGGACGACGATGGGCGATGGTTGACGCCGGAAACGCCGTATCGGGTCGGGCTCGAAGTGCATTACTACCGCGAAGTTTCCGACGAGATATTGATACCGTTCCATGAAGCATTGCTCCACTGCGATGCCGACTTGCTGGTGGCGGACAAGCCGCATTTCCTGCCGGTCACGCCTGGTGGTGCTCATGTCCATGAGACCCTGCTGGGCCGGTTGATCCGCCGAACCGGAAACCATGCGCTGGTGCCACTGCACCGGATCGATCGTGACACCGCCGGATTGGTGTTGTTCTCAGTCAACCCGCACAGCCGCGCGCGTTACCAGGCGCTGTTTCGCGAGCGACGGATCGAAAAAAGCTACGAGGCGATTGCACCGGCCTTGCCAGATGTCGAATTTCCATGCACACGTTCCAGCCGGATGGTCGCCGGCGAGCCGTTTTTCCGCATGCAGGAGATCGGCGGACCGGTGAACAGTGAAACCCGCGTCGACGTCATCACGCGCGGCGATGGAACCTGGCGTTATGCATTGACGCCAATCACCGGCCGCAAGCACCAGTTGCGCGTGCACATGGCCGCGCTGGGGGCGCCGATCGTCAACGATGGGATGTATCCATCACCGGTCCACCGCGCGGCAGGCGATTACTCGACGCCATTGCAATTGCTGGCAAAGCGGCTGTCGTTCATTGATCCGCTCAGTGGCGTCGAGCGCAGGTTCTCCAGCAATTTCCTGCTATCAGCGAATCCTGACCACAAGGAAGGTCGATAAGTACTGTTGCTTTCAGTTGTGCTGCATTGTGGATTATTGCGCAAATGGGATTTATAGTCAGTCGGTCGCGGGTGCGACTCCTGTTGCCGCACCAAATAGCGTCTGATCCTAGCCCGCTAGCACACAGTGCTCGCGTATGCAGGTCTAAAGTCGACTCAGTTATTACTGACCCCACTTGTCCAACATCGTCTCGGCTCGGTCAATGCTCTTGCTGCCGTACCAGTTGTTTCAAATGCTCGTTGCTTTCCAACGCCTGGATCTTTGGGTTGCCGAGCAGGCTCGTGTAGTCCCCCTCCTGAATGGCCTTCATGATGGCCGGGTCGCTCAGGACAGCCTGGATCTGCGGGTCGGACTGCAGGCTCATGATCGACTGAACGGCTGCCGGATCCTGCGCCAGACTCGCCTGCAATTGCTGAATGTCGCGGGTCAAGGCTTCGTCACGCGGCGGGGATTTTTTGGCTGACGAATCCGCCGCATTCGAGACGTCGTCGCTGTACACGATCCGCACGATGTTCGACTGCGCGACATGCACGGTGCCGATGCTGGGCGAGAGTATGGTGTACACGCCATTCTCGATGCCCTGAATCTCGCCCTCGATGCGGCTACCGTCCTTGAGCTCAAGTGTTGGCGACGCCAGCACGCCAGAGGCGAGGCCAAGCAATAGGGCTGCGAGGCAGGATTCGATCAACCTTTTCATAGGTGCCAACCTTGACGCATCAGTCGGAGATGCATCCTACTCCTGGCGAAGTAAAATGAGTGAAATGCCAGAGTTTCCAGTGTAGGCACATCTCCGCGACTCGCCATCACGACATCCGGATCGCCGCCTTCGTCTTTACTGGCCCATTCCCAAATACCGATGCCGGCGGCGCAATGCTTGATGGCTGCCTCCATGTTCAGCCACTGCCATTCCGGTTGTTTGCCCGATACGATCACATTGATGTAATTGTGGCTGCGCAGGCAGTGATTCGTTACGCGCAACAGGGTGTTCGCGTCGGGCGGCAAGTACACACGAATCACATCGGCCTTCTTGTTCATCACGTGATCAAGGCGCGAAAAAGTGTAGACCAGTTCGAAGAACTTCGCGCAGGCTCAGGCGAAGATTGGCGCTTCGCACCCGAAGGCCCCGGCTCATGAGCAAGCAGTCCGTTGGCGCAAGCTGGCTTCGCACGCTCCGTTACCCAAGCTTTGCGAAGTGCCTAATGGTGATTGTCTGCACGTCATCGATGTGCGGACCCTTGCTAGCCGATACCATTTTTGCTGACGGCTTTGACTTGCAGCCGGCGTCGGTGGTCCGCGTGATCCGCGATGACCACGTAGCAACGCTTGAGATGGACTACAACGCCGACAATGCGTTTGGTCAGTTCTGGAATATGAGCGGTTCACCCAAGGACGATGCCGGGTTTCTCGTGACGTGGTGGCCGCAGACGCCCGCGACGGCGGACGCTCGTCTGGTGGCTGGAAATGACAGCGGTGGTGGGTGCCTCAATCCCGATCATATGGTCGCGCCGTTGCTTTCCACGACCAAGGACCTCCCACCGGGTTCGCGCTGGCTGGTCACTGGCAATCGGCGTGTGCAGATCCAGCCGCTGGTGAATGGATCTGACTATTTTGTGCGCGTGCAGCGCATCAATGCCCTGGGTGAGATCACCAGCTACCCGACGCTGCTGAGCTTCAACGGCGGCGACAGTACGCGCGTCGATGCGTTGCGCACCAGCATGACCTACTTCGATGACTTCAATCTTCCGCTCGGGCCCGCCGACGAAAAATTGTGGAATAACGCCACATCTACTTCGACCGACTTGCGCTTCAATCTGTTCTTCATCAACGACCAGTTACACGCGCACACCTTGAATGGCACGCGGCTCGACAATACCGGCGACAAGTCGCAGACCTCCCAGCGCTTCCGCAAGAAGCTGCGGGTCGAACAGGGCGTGCGGCGCCGTATTGTGTTCGACATGGATTCGCCTCTGAGCCCGCGTTCGGTCTGGTATCTGGATCTGAATCCGGTGCCAACCGAACTGACCGGACACGCGAGCTTCTTCGACGAAGAAGGCGCGCTCGGCCTGCCTGCCGGCATTCTGCGGCTGCGTGCGCAGAATCAGGAGTTGACGGTGAGTTTGATCGACATGCAGGGTGCCTCGCACAAACTTGCCGGCATCGATATGGAGAGTGCCGGTCGACAGGCGGTATCCAACGTGCGGCGCAATTTCGATGTGCGCGTGGGTACCGACGGCGTACAAATATTTATTGATGGAAAAAGTGTGATCGACACCGCGTACACGCCTTACGCGTTTGCCGCGGGTGACTACGAATTGCTGTGGGTTGGTTTCGGCTACAACACGCTGAAGGACGCCAATCCGTATTATCTCGTGCACTGGGACAACTTCGGGTTCGACGGTCCGGTGGTCGACGCGCGCGAGGTACACAACTATGTCACGCGTATCGAGGGTACCGACTATCAGAAGTCGAGCCGCGGGAATACGACGTTCCCGACTTTCGCTATCAACATTCCCGATGACCTTCGCCCGGTGACTGCAGCGGCAACGGCCGAAGCCTGGCTGGTATTCACCTACCAGATGGGCGACTACTCCGGTTTGAATATTCTGCCGACCGATTATGTAAAAGTGAACGGTGCGACGCAGTACATATTGCCGCAACCGGTCAACAACAGCTCGCCGAACAATCCCGCGCTGGAGGCCTGGGGTTTGCCGCGCACCGGACGGATCAAACTCGGCAATCTGGTTCAGGGCGGCGCATCGCCCTTGCTGATCGGCAACAATAACCTTCAGTTCTTCGCCGACAACAGTGGCCTGCTTAATGTACATGTGGAGGTGTTCTATCCTGCGGGCAGTGCACCGGCTTACACGCCACCGTCGGCCCTGCATCATTTCCCGTTGCACGCCGAACTGCCCAGACTCGGGCCACCGGCACGCTTCGAGCGCATCCAGGCTACCGATATCGGGCAGGAACATCACATAGGCGCCAATCCTCCTGCGCGCATTCCGGTCAGCGGCGTGGTCCCGGTGAATATCGAAGTCGGCAACAGTAGTTGGGCGAACTGGGCGCCGCAATGGATGCACGTGCCGGTGACGAGCACGGAAGTATGGAGTTCAGGCGGTACCGCCGGTATTGCAAAAGTGGAAGTATTCCTGCGTCGCGTCGGCACGGGCACCGGTCCCGGCGATCGCGTTATCTTGCTCGATACGGCGCGCGACGCGCCGGCGCCGCAAGGTCGTTACGGTTTGCAATTCGACTCAAGCCCGTTTGCCAATGGCGACTACGAATTGTTCGTGCAGGCAACTACGCCCTCGGGCTTGAAGAGCCATCCCAGCTATGGCGACGAGACGTATCACTTCGATGCCGCCGCGTTGTCGGGCGCCTATTATCCGATCCAGATCACGATTGCGAATTAGGGAACATTTAGCAAAGTAGTCATACATGAGCGTCAGACTATGTCGGATACCTTGCGCCACATCAAACTTGGTCTGCTGGGAGCGTTGGCGATTTCGGCGTTGAACTCCGGGCTCGCTCACGCCGCCGGCTGCGGCCTGAACCAACCGGCGTTTTGCGAAACGTTTGAACAGGGGCCGGCACCGTTGTCCGATCGCGGACGCGGTGTCGAACTCAGTCGCACACGCTTCAGCGCAACTCGCTACGCGCCCTCGCTATCGACCGGCGACGGTGTCACTTTCTGGGTCTGGGAAGCCGAGTTCGGTCTGTTGTCGGACGAACCGCCGCCGTGCCGCAGCGATGTCGTCGGATTCCTGCTGCCCACGCGCGATACGTTGATCTGCGATCCGTCGGCGCACCTGGGCAGCCACTATCTGTTTACCGCAGTCGGCTCGCAGAACTACGGAACGAATGCCTACCGCATCCGCCAGCCGTTCGATTTCGCCGGACGCACCGGCAAGATCACGTTCGATACCGACCTCGGCACCAATTTCCTGCTCGGCTACTCGAGCGTCGTGATCAGTGAGGACCCGTCGCCGATTCCGAGCTGGGACGTCAACGGACGCGGGCCGAATCCGCGCAACGGCGTGATGATCGTGTTCTTGGGTAATGATGCACAAATTTACGATGTACGGGACTATGCAATGTCCACATTGCCCGGAACGGCCAGCAGCCTTCCGCAGCAACGCGGACGTTTGACGCATGTCGAGCTGCGCCTGTCGCAGCAGCAGCTCGAAGTGCTCACGTCCGAGCCGTCCGACGATGGCGTGAATTTCTCGCCGCTGGCCAGCCGGCGCACCGTCGTATTCCCGCAGCCGTTGACATTCTCGCGCGCCTATTTCTCATTGCTCGCGCACAACCACGCAACCTGGAAGTACGCAATCACGTACGCCAATGCGCCACGACCGATGCGCTCGTGGAACACCTACTGGGACAATGTCGGTTTTGACGGTCCATCGATCCGCTCGACGCGCGAATATGAGATTCCGCACGCGAGTGTCCCCTCAAGCCGCACGACCGTCGACGAGCATCCCGCAGGTGTTTTCACCACGGTCGTTCATCCCGGTCTGAGTCTTGGCTACGTGATCCCGGATGGTGCGGCCGCGATGAGCGCGCCGCTCACCTTCAGTGGCGTTTCGCTCGAGCATGCCACACGCGCGCGACTGGTTTTCAATGGCTACTACCAGGGCTATGACATCGATGGAATCCGGCTCGGCACCGGCCGCCTGCGTTATCAATTGAACAATAATACGATCCATGTGCGCGCCTTCACTGCCGGCGAAACCGCTATGATCGACACGCCGGGACAAACCGGCGGTTACAACCATTCGATCGATATTCCGTTGTCCGAACTGGTTGATGGCAACAACGGCGTGCGGTTTTCGACCCTGAATATTTCGTCGGGATATCCCAACGCGGTGACCAATCTGGATCTGCTGATCGACTTTGATCCGGATTTTTTGTTTGCGAATGGGTTTGAGTAGTTTTGAACCCGGGTTGAAACGAACCTGGCCCTCGACATCGGCGCCAAGAACGGGTCAGGTTCACTTAGCACACCAATTCGCCGGCGCAAGATCCACTCCGCCCGTTCAAGCGCACGCCTTCGGCACGCCGGTTAACGCAGGAGCTAGCCCGCAATGAAACCCGTCATGTTCTTGCTGCGCTCTTCACTTTGCATGGCCCTTGTGATCACGCTGTCTGGTTGTTTGGCCAGAAACGAGTCAGATACAAAGCTCCACGCCTGTACACTTCTAGGAGGCGGCCCTCCAGAGACGGCTACTATCGTCGTGCGCCGACCGGACGGCAAGCCGCCTGATTTTGATGTCCGCCTTGAGGTCGATGGAAAAGCTTGGCTGTGCCACTACCAAACTGACTTCGATAATCTCGACCTTTTGCCGGAGGAACCAAGCTGTAGCAGGGAAATAAATGTCATCGTCGAAGAAGCCCCGGAATGCGCCCACGACGGTACTTGTGAGAACAACGGGAAGTTCGAAGAATACATTGTTGTCTTTGCCAAGCCAAAAGTGATTCGAGTATCGCTCATTAACGCTAGAGGCACGGTTACTTCGCGCGACTTTTGGCCACACTACAAAGCACAGTACGTGAACGGGCCGGAATGTGAGCCCCTAACTTGGCGGTGGCAAGAGGTATGGGTCGTCAGGACGGTGGGATAGTCGCCTACGCGACAAAGTAGCTGACTATTCGCTCAAGCGGACCGCTGCGAATCGGCACGGTGTAGACTAACCTCATCGCGGCAGCGGCCGCTTAGCTCAAGCGTTGGGCCGCAACTTCGAAGGAGGAATCGCTATGTTTCAGGGAATTGTTTTGTCACTTGCCCTGTCAATATTTTTCGCCGCATCGAAGAGCGACACCAATCCACAAGACTATCCGGCCAAGCCCGTGCGCGTGATCGATCCGTTCGGGGCGGGCGGCGGGCCTGATCTGTTGGCGCGTGCCCTCAGCCCGAAGCTCTCTGAGTTGTGGGGTCGGGTTGTGACAGTCGAGAACCACCCCGGCGCGGGAAGTACGGAAGGTCCCGCCCTCGTTGCCAAGTCGCCGGCCGACGGTTACACGTTGCTCATCAGCACTAATGCGCAGGCATACAGCGCCGCTTTCTCGAAGAACCTGCCGTATGACCCGCTGAAGGATTTCATCCCCGTCGCTCCACTCACGAGCCAGCCCTACGTACTAGTCACAGGCAAGTTGACTGGCATCACCACCGTCGGCGAACTCGTCGCGGCGGCGAAGGCAAAGCCAGGTGAGCTGAAGTTTGGCTCCTCTGGCGTGGGCACCGCCTCGCACTTGGGGGTCGAGGAATTTAATCTGGAGACGGGCATTGAGGCGGTACACATTCCCGCCCACGCGGGCGACGCGATCGCCGACACGATTGCCAATACGGTCGCAGGGCGCACCGACTACCTGCTGCCGCCCATCGGCCTCGCTCTGGCCGAGATTTATGCGGGCAGGCTCCACGCGCTAGGAGTGAGCGGCGCGCGGCGGTCGTCCTTGCTTCCAGAGGTGCCGACGATCGCGGAAGCCGGCGTCATCGGTTTTGATTTCCCCATTTGGTATGGGATATGGACGCCAGCCGGCACTCCGGCCGCAGTGGTTGACAAACTCGCGAAGGACTTCGCGCGCGCGCTAGCCTCGCCGGAGATGCGCGACTGGATCGCGAAGCATGGGGCCGACCGTATGAGCATGACGCAGCCTGAGTTCGCGCGCTTTGTGCTGAGCGAGAGTGAAAACGCGACGCGCATCATCAAAGCCGCTGGGATCAAACCTCAATGAGTGTGGGGTCCACCCATTGAGCGTCCTGCGGCTTAACAATGCGCTCCAGCGAATGGGCCACTCATTGCGCTCGCGGCCCGCCGCTGAGCTTGGGCGTTAGCTGTCCGTCCAAGAGCTTCTCAACTGGGGAGGGGTCTATGAACAAAGCACCAAAATGGTTTATAGCAATCGTATCGTTGCGCTGCTTTGGAATCTACTCGGCTGCGTCGCTGAGGCACCACCGATTGTCGGGCAGATTAATTGAGTGCTACGCAAAGACCGCTGTGTAGGCGCTCCCGGTTGTAGAACACCTCGATGTAGTCGAACACCTTGCGGCGCGCTTCGTCACGATTGTCGAACCGTTCGTGATGCGTCAGCTCTTGCTTGAGTGAACTAAAGAAGCTTTCCATGACGGCATTGTCAAAGGGCATTGCTTTGCGACTCATGCTCGCCACAAGACCGGCATCCTGTAGCTGCTGCGTAACAACCCGATCTCTCACCAAGCGTGGCGATCAAGCGCTACGCAGCAAAGATCAACGCCACCTCGTCCGCCTCCAGCGATCGCCACGAGCCCAGCGGCAGCTCGCCAGCGACAGTCCGCCCACCGACAGGCGTCGCAACGTTTCCACATGATTGCCGGCGGCGGGAAACGCGAACGGAGTCAGCGTGCCTTTTTCCATAGATGTGGTCATATCTTCTGCGTGTAAGTCAATCTGACTCGGTTCCTCACGGACCCTTCGCCTAGCAAATATTCAACACATTTGTTGCTCCCACACGATCAAGAGCAATCGCGGCCAAGGTCCCGCTCGCCGTAACGTCACTACAACGGCGGAACGACCTCGAAACCGTTCCGGAAAATCTGTTCCGGGGTGAAGCCGACGATGCCCGTAGATGCAGCCTTGCCGAATCCGTAGAACGTACCGCCAAGATACAAGCGTGCGCCAAGGCCGCTGAGCGCGCGATTCACGAAAGGCGAGGAACCGACCAGTCCCCAGTTGCTGCCGTCCCACACGTACAAACCACCGGCAAACGTAGCTGCATACAATCGACCAGCAAAAACGTTTATCGCACTCACTGCATCCGTGCCCGAATTCGGTATACCGCCGCCGGGTGAACTCCAGGTTCCATTGGACCAGATCGCGACATCCGTGCTCGGAGTCGAGCCGAACCCCAAGAAACTCCCGCCAACGTACAGCCGGTTGTCGAACCGGTGCAGCGAATAAACCGCGCCGTCGACGCCATTCTCGCCGTTGCTCGCCGGAATCGGCAGCGTGTCCCATTGCCCGCCGTTCCAGCGCGCGATGTGATTGGCGGCGATCGAGCCTGCACGCAGGAAGCGGCCGCCGGCATACACGTACGTACTGTCCATCGCCAACGCATACACGTCGTTGTCGGTGCCGTCCGCGAGCCCGGACCAGCTGCCATTGGTATACATCGCGATATGTGGAGTGCTGACGCCGCCGGCATGGGTGAAAAATCCACCTGCGTAAAGCCGGCCGGCACCGGCTGCCAGACTCAGGACCTCACCGTCAGTGCCCTGTGCGCCAACGCTGCCCACCGGAGTCCACGCGCTGCCATCCCATCGCGCGAGGTTGCTGGCCGCTTGTCCGCCCGCCATGCTGAAATTGCCGCCCACGTACAGCGTGCCGCCGTCGATCACCAGCGAATCCACAGGCCCATTCACGCCGGCACCCACGGCGCTCCACGCGCTGCCGTTCCAGCGCGCAATATTGTTCACCGCAAGATTGCCGACCTGACTGATCGAACCGCCGACATAGACATCGTTACCATTGGTGAGCGTCGCGTAAATCTCGCCGGTGACCTGAGTCGTGTCGGTTGGATCGATCAATGCTTGCCAGACAGACCCGTTCCAGCGTGCGACGCCATTGGTGACCCCGATGGTAGATTGAGTAAACATCCCGAATGCATGGATTTGACCGTTCCACTGCGTCAACGCGCGCACGCTGTCGCTGCTCGCCGCGCTGGAGTCACCGACCCCGCCGCCGAGCGCTGTCCAGGCTGCGCCGTTCCACACGGCAACATTGCTGATCGGCAACGTGCCGGCGAATGACAGTGATCCGCCGACGACTGTTTGACCCGCGATCAAGCGCACCGTGCGGACCGTGCCGGTAACGCCGGCCGGATTCGATCCCAGTGGAAACCACTGCGATCCGCTCCAGCGTGCGATGCCGCCCGCAAGCTGGCCACCGGCACGTTGAAACGCGCCGCCAACCAGGATGTCCGAGCCGCTCGCCGTGATGGCCCATACCGTATCGTCGAGACCATTTTGTGCGCCGCTGCCGAGTGACGACCAAGCGCTGCCGTTCCAGATTGCGATCCGATTGGCAGCGACGCCGCTCGCATTGGCAAATGCGCCGCCGACCACAAAAGTGCTGCCGCTGATCGCCAGCGCGTTGACCGGCCCATCGACTCCGTTACTGGCTTCCGTACCCAGCGGCAGCCAGGCGCCTGCGCTCCAGCGCGCGACGTGCGAACGGATCGGCAGTCCATCACCGAGCCCCGTGAATTCGCCACCGACTATCAGCTCGCTGCCATTGATCGCGACGGCATTCACCACCCCGTTGAACCGATGTGCCGAATCGCTCGCGTACGAATGCCACGCGCTACCGTCCCAGCGTGCGAAGTAAAGCGCCGCTGAGCCCTCGACCGTGTTGAACACCGCGCCACTGCCGGCCACGTACAGATCATTGCCGGCCGTGGCCAGCGCCTTGACCTGGCCTCCCCAGCCGCTGTCGGCGTAGGTGTACCAACGCACGCCGTCCCAGCGCGCGAGGCCACTCGCAAGCACCCCGCCGCAGGCCGAGAAATTCCCACCAAACACCAGATCGCCGTTGGCCATCGTCACCGCGGCGTTGATGGGTCCATTGCATCCGCGGCGTACCGCGCCAAAGCTGAACCAGGTGCCGGCAGTCGCGGGCGTTATGGCCGTGGTTTGCGCAGACATGGAGGACTGCGCGCCAGCGGCATGGGCGAATTTCGCAAGGACGACCATCAGCAGCGTGGCGAGCGCGGCCAAGGCCATAGCCACCAACAGCGCAGGGTTTTGTCTGAACATGAAACGCGTATCCATGGAATGCTCCTCGAAATCGCCGTCGCAGTAGCGGGCGTGTTCGAGAAACGCCATGTGCGGCGGGAGTACGACATCCTGTAGCTGCTGTTGATATGCCTTGAAGGCGTGTCGTCGTAACAACACGATCTCGCACGGAGCGCAGCAATCAAGCCCTACGAAGCAAAGATCAAGGCCACCTCGTCCGCCGCCAGCGCTCGCCACGAGCCCAGCGGCAGCTCGCCCAGCGTGAGTCCGCCCACCGACACGCGTTGCAACGTTTCCACATGATTGCCGGTGGCGGCAAACATGCGACGCGCCTGGTGGTAACGACCCTCGGTCAACGTCAGCCGCGCATGACGCGGCCCCAACACCTCGATCGCTGCAGGTGCCAGCGGTTGCGTTTCCGACTCCAGCATCAGCGTGCCACTGGCGAACAACTCGCCCTCGTCGCCACGCAAGTCCTGCGCCAAAGTTGCTTCATAGACCTTGGCCACGTGGGCTTTGGGCGCAATGATCCGATGCAGCAGCGCGCCGTCGTCGGTGAACAGCAGCAGACCCGAGGTGTTCCGATCAAGCCGACCCACACTGGACAGCGAGGGTGAACGCACGCGGTAGCGCGGTGGCAGCAGATCGTGGACGACGCGGCCCGGATCCTTGCGCGAACACGTCACGCCCAGTGGCTTGTTCATCATCAACACCAGGCCCGGTGGTGGATCCAGCGGTTCGTCGTCCACGCGGATCGTCGCGTACGGCACCACATCGTCGGCGTACAACACTTCGCCACTGGTGTCGGTGATACGCCCGCTGCGAAACAACTGGGTGACGTCCTTGCGGCTGCCGTAACCGAGGTTGGCAATCAATTTCACCAGTTTCATGCGCGTACTCCCGTCGCCTGGATCACCTTGAATCCTTCTTGCGTCACCAGCGTGCGCACCTCGCGGAATCGCTGATTCAAGATGGCCTCGTACGGCAGGTGCCGGTTCGCCACCAAGAACAGACGGCCATCCGGCAGCAAGGCGTCGGTGGCACGGGTGATGAACGCGCGGCCCAGCTCCGGCAGATCGGCGCGACCCTGGTGGAACGGCGGGTTGCTGACGATGGCGTCGTAACGCTGCGGCAAACCGCGCGTGACATCGTGCCAGTGCACCGCCACGTTAATCTCGCGCCCGCTCTCGCGCTGCGCACGCGCAAGGTTGATCCGTGCCGGCTCCAGTGCGCGCGCTTCGGCCTCGTACAAATCGATCGCGCCGACCTGCGGACAACGCGCGATCAGCTGGCAAGCGAGGTAGCCGAAGCCCGCGCCTAGATCCGCCACACGCCCGCATAAGTCCGGCGGCAGGTGCTCAGCCAGCAAGGCCGAGGCAGGATCGATGCGATCCCAGGCAAACAATCCAGGCCGACTGATGTAGCCATCGGCAATCGCACGTGGTGCATCCAGTGCCAGCCATTCCGCCAGCAGAGACTCATCGACATCGCCCGGGTTCGGCGTAACCCAGAACACCCGGCATTTGTGCTTGGACACGTGTTGCACGGCGCCTGCCAAGCGGGCCAGATCGCCCGCGCCCGATTTCGCACCCTCGGCATTCGGCATGCTCGCCAACAGCGTGCCCCCGGGCGCCAGCAAACTCAGGCCACGGGCAAACAATGCGCGCGCCTCGTCACGCTGGCGCGGCGGCAACACCAGCACCAGCGCGAATCGCTCACCGGCATTGGGTTCGCCGACGCGCAGCCCATTGCGCGCCAGCTCATCGGCAAACGGCATGAAACTCTGCTCGCACAGCCAGCCACGCGGCGCCATCTCGCGCAAACGCATGCCAGCCCGCGCGCGCAGAAACAGCACGCGACCGTCCGCCGGCAAGGCCAGCCTCGAGATCTCGAAAGGCACAAACAACGCAGACAGCGCCGCATCGATTCCGACAGCTCTCACATCGAATCTTCAGTAGCCAAGCTTGGGCAATAGTGTAGTGGCGCAACGCTCCATCCACGCACCGTCGAAAGTGCCCCGGCAGAAATCGCACTGCGCCGCCCTTTCCCGACCTGTTACACCCCGGCCATGTGCTGCTTCGGGCACATTGCTGTCCTTGCTGAATGTGCCAGCCTGCAACGCGTCGGTAGTGCAAGATAGCTTTCCACAAGGCAGCTGGCCGTCCGGAAAGTGGGCAATCCGGCCAGTCGTCCGTGGGGACAATTTGGGGACAGCTCGCCCTGATAAACGACAACTATCGACAACTCCCGATCACAATGACCCTAGGTAAATACTATTGTTGTCTGTTGTGCACAATTGTGGAATATTGCGCAAATGGGATTTGTAATCAGTAGGTCACGGGTTCGGCTCCTGTTGCCGGCACCAACGAAATCAATCGGTTGGATTCAATCGGCTACGTCGGTTTTCGGTGGGGTTGGGCCGGGGTTAGGAATTCGGTCCAAAAGTATTGATATCTGACACTCGCCTTGACTGCGGCAACGCTGTCACTGAACATCCTGCGCAACGCCTCATTGTTGAGATCGAATTGTTCGTAGGCGGCACGATTGAGGGAGGTGCCACGTCTGCACGAATATCACACAGAATCAGCAAGGTGAGGTGTTTGCGCCAAAGCTGACGAACTTTAAACGGAGCACATACATGAACAGGCATGTTGGATGGCCGGCCTCAACGATGTGTTGGCTAGTTGTGGCAAGCATTCTCGGATGCGTGGCCCCGCACGTCATTGCCCAAACGCCAACCGCGAGCAACGCTCGCTGCTCGACAATTCAAGCCGGAGGCAATATTAAATTCCGGGATATGACTTTGCGCGAAACCGCTGATATTCCTGCTGCTGAAATCCGTCGAATAAACACTGTAATATCAAACCGATGTTACGAGGAAGCCAACGACGCGGTCGAGCAATATGTGGCGACACATCCGGATGACTATCAAATCAGCTTCGTCCAGAGTCGCTTGCTGTGGCTGCTGACTAGCGCAAGCGCCGCAGAAGTTAGGTTGCTCGAAGTACTTCATGATCATCCCTCCTTCGCGTCAGCCAAGGTCCTGCTCGCGTCGATTTACATGAGCCAACAGCAGAACGATCAGGCGAAGGCTCTATTGGACTCTGCGGCGGTCGATGCGCCAAACGATCTCTGGTTGTTTCTTGATCGCCTGAAACTGGAGGCAGGCCAGATTCCGAGCGCCGATACTACGCAAAAATATTTTGAAATATTGCAGAACCCCCAATTTCCTCCTTCGGCTCGCGAAACATCTGCGCTCGCACTAATCAATTCGCCCAGCGCAAGCAATTCCATGACCGACGCGGCTTATCGAATTCAGTTAAGCTTCGAATCGGCGACACCGTATGCAATGAAGGCTTTCAACTATGCCCACTACCTGGTTGAGCAGGTTCACCGAGAAACAGACGGCATACAGTTGATAAACGACCTTCAGCGTGATCCTCGAAACGTACAAAAAAAGAAGCAACTAAATCTGCTCCTTGCTTATGCATACCTGTCGCAGGCTGCCGAGATTGATTCCAACCCCTCGGTGAAGAACGCTCGGTTGATTGAGCTGGCGAAGCAGAGTGTCGATGGCGATGTCGTAGACTTATATGCGTTCGTGGGGGAAGTATCTGGGGGGCGTCGATTACGCTCATTGCTTTCCGCGCAAATAGATCAACATGCAACAGACCAATACGGGCGAACACCGCTGTGCAACGCAGTGAGTGTACTTGAGCCTGACCTAGTGTTGGATGCACTCAGTAAAGGTGCCGATCCGAACGCCGAGTGTGATAACACGAGCATACTTGGACGAGTAGTTCTCATGCCCGTTACCTATGGCGTCCGCGAGCGTCAGACTATTCTGCGTGCGCTGCTGCAACATGGGGCAAAGCTTGAGTACGTCAAGGACTGCCAGGATTCGCTGGGCGGCGATTGCAAGGAAGTGCTACTGCCTATTCTTAGGGAGTTTGAGGTAAAAACGCGTTAGCCGCGAGGCCTTCCCATGCATCCTGCCAGCGACAAATCCACTCCCGGTCACACCACCCACGCGCGCGATATTTCCAGTCGCGACGTGGCGCGCATGAGCGCGCTCACACAATACCCGCAGCTATTGAAACTGCTCATCGACAAGAGTCGCGAGGCGATCGGATTTTTCCCCGCGCACAATCCGCGGACGCTGGAATACCCCTGGATTCTGGCGAACGTGCCGACCGATCTTCGTGGCTTGCGCATGCTCGACGTCGGCGCCGGGGTGAATCCGCTGCCGCTGGTGCTGGCAGACCGCGGCGCTAGCGTGATCACACTGGACAACCATCCAGACACGTGCAATCCACAGCGTCGCGAGCAGTGGAGCGAGTGGGGATTCCTTGACTATTCCGCACTGGATTCCCGCATCGAGTCGGTGCGCATGCCCTACGAAGAGTCGCAATTTTCAACCGCGTTCGATTGCGTATATTGCGTCAGCGTGATCGAACACATCCCGAGCAGCGTGCGCGAAACCTGGATCAGTAAATTTGCAGCACAGGTGAAACCCGGTGGCCTGCTCCTGCTCACGGTGGACCTGATCCCGGACACGAACCTGCTGTGGAATCTCTGCGCCGGGCAAGTCGTCGAAGGCACCAGCGTTCACGGCGAGTGGTCGAGGCTGCTCGACGAGTTGTCGCGCGCAGGTTTTGCGATCCAGGATATCCGCATCGAGCGCCATATCCCGGACTCGCGGGTTGACGCCGGCTTTGTCAAAGCGATCCGGAACACATAGCGCGAACTCGGGCAATTGCTGCACCTGCCGATTCGCAGGTAGGCTAGCGCGGTGAGCAATCCGCGCATCGGCAACTCGTGTTTTTCGTGGCTGCGTTGGCTGAGTGCGCTGATTTGGCTCACTGGCCTGTCGTCGCTCGCTGCCGCCTACCAGCTGCAGCCCGGTCGGGCATTCACCGCCGAGACGGATTTGCGCTGGGAGTCATTCCGGCGTTTCACCAGTCACGACGGCTTGCCGCAAAACACCGCGTACGCGCTGGCTCAGGACAGCGCCGGGTTCATCTACGCTGGTACCGAAGAAGGCGTCGCTCGCTACGATGGCCGGCGTTGGCAGCGGGTGGCGTATCCGGCGGACATTGCCGCGCAACGGCCATTCGCCAGCGAACTGGCAGCGACGCCGGACGGGGCGATCTGGGTCGGCACGGACAATGCCGGACTGCTGCGCTACGCCGACGGCGTTATGCAGCCGCGCGCTTTAAACGGCAAATCCGCCGCGTCCGACATCGAAGCGATGCTGGTCGACGGCGAGCACGTCTGGGTCGGGACGTCGCGCGGTTTGTTCAACTGCGACGCAAGCAATTGCGAAGAAGTACCCGCGGCGCGCGGATTGCAGATCGCCGCACTATTGATGGCGACGGGACCTGATGGACCCTGCCTTTACGTCGGCACGAATCTGGATGGCCTGTATCGACTGGACAATCCTCATGCAGCGGCCAAGCGTGCCGATTGGCATCTGGGGCGCGCGGAAGGCTTGCCGAATAATGCCATCCGTTCGCTCGCGCAATGGGGCGGTGCGGACGGACTGGATTTGTGGATAGGCACGGGCCGCGGGCTTGTGCGACTCGTCGGCGAGCGTATGACCGTGTATGCGCAGGAACAAGGGCTGCCACAGGGCGGAGTGCAAAGTCTTGTCGCCAGCGTCGAGCGCGATGGCAGCAAGGCGTTGTGGGCCGGGTTTTCTCACGGCGGCCTCGCGCAATTTCATGAAGACGGCAGCTGGCGTCGCACGACGCGCGAGAATGGTCTGCCCGATGACGGCGTGCTCACCTTGCTGCAGACCGATCCGGACCGCACACCGCCGGTGCTGTGGATCGGCACCAATCACAGCGGCGTTGCGCGCCGTGAAATTGGTGCATGGGCCGCACTCGATGAACGCGCCGGATTGCCGCACCGTGTGATTACCGGCATTGGCGAGACGCGGTTCCTGGATGGCCGCGAATCAATCTGGCTGGGCTCGATCGCTGGCGCGGTGCGCTGGAACGGCACGCGCTGGGAAACATGGCTGCCGCCAGACTATTCCACGCGCATCGTCAACGAAATCGTGCGCGATGGCGATGTGCAATGGGTAGCTACGGAACGCGGCTTGCTGCGGGTGACACGCGAGGGTGTGCGCGAATTCACCCTGGACAATTCGAAGCTGCCGGGAGCGAGCGTGATCGCGCTGGCACTTGAGCGCGACGCGGCGGGTGCGGCGACGCTGTGGATCGGTACCCATCATGGCCTGGGGCGGATTGCTATTGGTCCGGTCAGTGAAGGTCCGATCGATGTCGAGACTCTTGGTAGCCCGGCATCAGAAAATTTTGTGCGCGTGTTGCGCACGACGCCGCTAGCCGACGGCGGGCACTTGCTGTGGGCCGGCACCGACAATGGACTTTTATACAAATACCAGGGTCGCTGGCAGCACCTGCCGAACGGCTGCCTGCCAAATGCATCGATCATGGATCTGCACGAACGCGGCCAGCCCGGGCATGATCACGTGCTCTGGGTCGCGTCCCGCGACGGCATCAGTATTGTGGACCTGGACCACGACTTGGCCTGTCGCGCACTCCAGGCGCCCGTCATGCCAAAGGCGATTGTGTATCAACTTCAATTTGATGGCAGCGATCGCATTTACGCATTCGGTGTCGATGGCGTGACCCGGCTACGCGCGGATGCCGCCGCACCTGGCGGCTATGCGGTGGAGCATTTCTCGCTCGAAGACGGTTTGCCCGGCTTGGAATTCAATCGCGCGTCGCTGCTGGATCATGCCGGCCGCATCTGGGGCGGCAGCACCGAAGGCGTCGTACTCTACGATCCGGCAATCGAGGCGGCAGCGGCGCCGCCGCGACCGCTGCGCTTGCTGGGAGCGCGCGAGGAAGGCAGCGGACGCACGCTCAACGACAATGTGCAACTGGATGCCGCGCAGAACAACGTCGCGTTCGATTTCGGTTTGCTCTCGTTTCAACGCGACCACCTGACGCGTTACCAGACCGAACTGGTTGGATTGCACGCGCCGCCCGAGGATTGGAACGACAGCGGCCATCGCAGCTACAGCCGTCTGCCGCCTGGCGACTATGAATTTCGCGTGCTTGCGCGTGACGGTGCGGGCGTGCAGTCGGGGCCGCTGTCATTGCGCTTTCATATCGATACTCCCTGGTGGCGCCGGCCGTGGGCGATTGCGTTGTATGCGCTGGCGATGATCGGCTTCGGCCTGGGTATCGGCCGTCTGCGCGCACGCGCGCAGACGCGGCGTGCCGACGCGCTCGAGCTCGAAGTGAAAGAGCGCACGCAGATGCTGGCCGAGGCCAATCGCCAGCTCGAACACGCGGCGCTGACCGATCCGCTCACGGGACTTTGGAATCGGCGTTATTTCGCGATGCAAATGCAGCCGGAAGCCGAGCGCGCAATGCGGCGCGTGCCGCTGGCCGAGCATGCGGCTGATCTGATCCTGCTGCTGATTGACATCGATCACTTCAAGCGCGTCAACGACACCTACGGCCACGCCGCGGGCGATGCAGTGCTGATCGAATTTGCGCGACGGCTGGGTGCGCTGGTGCGCAGCGGCGACATCGCCTTGCGCTGGGGCGGCGAGGAATTTCTGATCGCGTTGCGCGACACCGAGCGCGATGCCGCGTCGGTGTTCGCCGCGCGCGTGCGTCAGGCGGTGAATGCAGCGCCGTTTGTTGTCGGTACGCAGCGCATAGCGATTACTTGCTCGATAGGCTGGGCGGCCTTTCCGTTCCGGCGCCAGGCACCGCATGCGCAGACCCTGGAGCAGGTTATCGCGCTTGCCGATCAGGCCCTGTATCGCGCCAAGGCAGCCGGTCGCGATTGCATTTTCGGTGCGTTTGCCGGTGCCTCCGGCGCAGCCGAAGACGTGCGCTGGAGTCGTCATGATCACGCCCAGACATGAGACGCAGCGCACTGTTTGAATGAGCACGGCATCATGATTTCTTAAGCACGCGCCTGCTACAGTTGCCGCGTTGCCGATGGGGATTTCCAATGTCGAAGATTACTTTTGCGTCCGCGCGCCGGCCGGCGCTGCGTTTGATTTCATTGGTTTGCGGTCTGACGATGGCCGCTGCCGCCTCGGCACAGTCGCTCACCCACTCGCCCGACCCGATGTTTCATGACGGGTTCGCTGGTCTCAGCGCCGGGCCGTTCAACGATTCGGATGCCTCGCGCTTCCTGGCCCAAGCCACGTTTGGACCCACCGATGCTGATATCGCGCATTTGCGCTCGGTCGGTTATCAGGCCTGGTTGAACGAGCAATTTGCCGCGACGCCGACTTACGAGGTGACCAATCAGCCCGGGCAGATGGCCTATCTGAACTGGACGCAGAATGTCCTTGGCGAGCGCGTTGGACAGGAAAATCGCCAGGAGGCCTGGTTCCTCGGCGCTCTCGGCGGCCCTGATCCGCAGAACAACCTGGTCCTGCATAAGGATCAGTTGCGTCAGCGTATGGCCTTCGCGCTGAGCGAGATCCTCGTCGTATCCGACAACAATCCAACGCTCTCCGGTTGGCCGCGTGGCATGGCGTACTACTACGACATCCTGGTCAAGAATGCGTTCGGCAATTACCGCGGCTTGCTTGAAGAAGTCACGAAAAGCCCGGCGATGGGTGTGTACTTGAACATGCTGGGCAACCGCCGCGCCGTGCTATCGCAGAACCAGCATCCCGACGAAAACTACGGGCGCGAAATCAACCAGCTGTTCGGTGTCGGTCTGGTGATGCTGAATCTCAACGGCACGCCGACAACCCCGGCAGCCGCGACCTACACCCAGAGCACGATCACGAATTTTGCGCACGTGCTCACCGGCTGGAACTGGGCCGGTTGCGATGCCAACGGCTACGACAACTTCGTGTACTGCTTCACCCCGTACGACGACGAGTCCGAGTTCGAGAAGCCGATGGTGGCGTATGAAACCAAGCCGGCGAACGAGAACAACAACACCCCTGGCTACTACAACTATCACGACAACGGTACGCATACCGACGATACCCACAACAAGCAGTTGCTGGCTTATGGTCAAGCCGGTGGCGGCGTGCTCGCCGATGGCGGCACCGCGCAAGGCGATCTGACTTTCGCGCTGGACAACATCTTCAATCATCCCAACGTCGCCCCGTTTATCAGCAAGCAATTGATCCAGCGCCTGGTCACGAGCAATCCGAGCCCGGCGTATGTCGCACGCGTAGCAACAGTGTTCAATAACAATCGTGCCAGTGCGACCCAGTTGCAGGCCGTGGCGCAGGCGATTCTGCTCGATCCGGAAGCGCGCTACGGTCAATGGACCAGTGCGGATACGTTCGGCAAATTGCGCGAACCGCTGCTGACCTTGACACACTTCTGGCGCGGCATGGATGCCAAGCATGTATGCGGCACGGATGAGTCGACGCCCAATCCTCCCGATCCGCCGATCGTCACCAAATACCTCAATCAACCCTACCGTTATGCGGGCTACGGCTCGGCCTGGAATACGAACGACACCCAATACGGCAATGGCGTCGCCCAGGCTTCGCTGGATGCTTTCACCGTGTTCAATTTCTTCAAGCCCGGTTTTATTCCTTCAGGGGAAATGACGACTCGCAGCTTGTTCGGTCCGGAGTTCCAGCTGCAGACCGACAGCATCATCGTCAATTCCACCAACACGACCGGTTACCACGCGTTCTACTACGACGTGAACGACTACTACGATTCGAACGGTCACCCCGGCGTGCATTGCGATCCGACCGATGTCTTTGGCGAGGTGAAAGTAGATCACGCGAAAGATTCGGCGCTGGCAGGAACCACCAGCACCGGTGGTGCCTCCGATGCGCTGGTCGATGCCTACAGCAAGCGTTTCATGTCCGGGCAGATGTCGCCGTTCATGCGCCAGATGCTGATCACGTACCTCAACACCATCACCAATGCGAGCGACGGTTCTGACTGGCGGTTGCAGCGTATTTATCGCGCGCTGTATCTGGTTTTCAATTCCCCCGAATACATGATTCAGAAATAGGAAGCCGCCATGCGCCCTGATCGCCGCAAATTCATCAAGAATACCGTCTGCGCCGCGCTTGGCGGAGCCAGCGTCTACTCCGCGCTGGGCCAGTTGCAGTTGCTGCAAGCTGCCACACGCGCGACCAACTACGCGTTCGGCGACTACAAGGCGCTGATTTGTGTATTTCTATACGGTGGCAACGACAGCTTTAATACCGTCGTGCCGTATACGCAGAGTGCGTTTACTGGTTTCTACGGCCCAACTGGCGTGCGTCCGCAGCTTGCCTTCAGCAACACAGGTGATCTGGGCCGCTCCACGTTGCACACGCTGACCGCACCAGCGAGCGGCTTCGGCAGCCCGGGCGATGGCAATCAATATGCCTTGCATCCTCAGATGCCGGAGTTGGCGCAAATATTCAATGCCGGCAAGGCTGCGATTGTCGCGAACACCGGCACCCTGGTGTCGCCGGTAACGCAGACGCAATATCAGCATGGCAATCCGGCGCTGCCGCCACAGTTGTATTCGCATTCGGATCAAACCGCTTACTGGCAGTCCTCACCGCCGAGCAACTCACCAGCGACCGGCTGGGGCGGGCGCATTGCCGATCTGGTGGCCAGCGCCAATCCCGCGGGCCTGCCGATCCTTACCGGCGTCAATGGTGGCGACTACTTCACCCGCGGTCAGGACGTCAACGGCTACATCATGAATGCCGACGGCGCGACGACGTTGAATTCACCGTATGCCCCGGGCATGCAAACTCGGTTCAATTCCTTGTATGCCGCCGGCACCCAGGCGAACGCGCTCGAGCGCACGTACGCCGCTACCATGAATCATTCGATCGCGACCGCCGGCATCATCAATACGGCGCGTGACGCGCATGATTTTTCCTCATTCTTCCCCGGCGCCAGCTACGACCTGGACGCGCAATTGCAGACGGTGGCGCAATTGATCTGGGCGGCGAACAACAATGTCGCCGGCTATACCGGACTTCGGCGCCAGGTGTTCTTCGTCAGCACCGGCGGTTACGACACGCATAGCGACGAACTGGCGCAACATGGCACGGACGCGGTGAACAATCCCGGCATCCTGGGAATGCTGTCGAAATCGCTCGCCGGTTTCTACAACGCGCTGAACAGCGTCGGCCTAGCAAACACGGCGACAGCGTTCACTGCTTCGGACTTCGGTCGCACCATGACCGCGAACGACGGCGGTTCCGATCACGGTTGGGGCTCGCATCAGTTCGTCGTCGGCGGCGCGGTCAACGGCGGCAAGTTCTACGGCAACGGTTGCGGCTTTCCGGCGGGACAGCAGGCGGCGAACTACGGTCTGGTCATGCCCAGCCTGGTCAATCCGACACAGCTGCCGAATGTCTATGATGCGTCGCCCAACTTCAACGATCCCGGCGACGGCTACGGCCGCCTCATCCCGACGACGTCGGTGGATCAATACGCGGCGACGCTGGCGCACTGGTTCGGTCTGAGCAATAGCGACATCAGCCTGATCTTCCCGAATCTGTCGAACTTCTCGACTTCGGCGAACTTCGATCCAGCCAACGGCTACATGAAATTTCTGGTCTGAGATTCCTGGCCTAGGCGACGCAGTCGGTCAGTCAACGACGAACGACTGCAGTCGCACGGGTGTGCTGACCAGAACGTGGATCGTGCCGAACATTCCGCCACCCGGCATGCCGTGGGTTTCGCAGAAGTAGCCTACGTCGCCGACCTGGTTGAACGTCAGCGTCACCACCCAGTTGGATCCGCTGGCGCCGCCGTTGCCGCCCTGGCCGTCGCCGTCGCAGCCGTGCGCGCAGCGGAACGAGCCGTCATCGGCGACAACATTGTGCACGCCACCCTTGTTGACGAACTTCACCTTGTCGCCGACATGGATGGTGACGTTCTTCGGGATGAACACCTGGGTCGGGCCGCCGACATTGACGATGGCGATGGCCGCCTGTGCGAACGTCGATCCGGCGAGCAGGCAGAATGCGAAGGGGATTTTCATGCAGTGCGTAGACATGGCGTGATTATGCCCCAGCGCCTGCGCTGCGCGCGTGATCGCCATCATGCTTCAAGCTGATTCAGTGGCGCGTGAACGCACCCAGCAGACCGCCGGCGCCCTGCAACAAGTGCGAAAGATCCAGATGTCCGCCGGCATGACTGAGCACGGCGCTGAGCAACCCGCCGACCAGGCCGCCTTGCTGCTGGATCTGTTGCGATTCCTGCCCGAGCATCCCGCCGAGACCGCCGGGACTTAAATTCTGGCCTTGCGCGTGATTGGCCAGCGCACTCATCACGATCGGCGCCAGGATCGCCATCAGTTGCCCGGCGTTCTGCTGGCCCAGGCCCGTGGTTTGACCCAGGCCCTGATTCGCCGCGGTCTGATTGCCGCCGAAGATATGTCCGAGAATCGCACCACCAATGCCTGAAGTGCTGTTGCCGGAGCCGTTGAGCACGCCGCTGAGCACATCCGAGACATTGAATCCAGCGTGCTCGCTGAGTGCATTGTTCAGCGCGTTCGCGCCCTGCGCGGTGCTCGCGTTTTGCGCCATGCCGCCAACGATCAAGGGCAACGCATGTTCGATCGCGTTGCGCGCCTGCTCCGGATCGGTGCCAAGTTTTGTCGCGATGGCTGCAATCTGGGCCTCGCTCAAATTTGACATTACGCTGTCGACCAAACTGCCCATGACGTTCTCCCATCAACAAGCCCCGATTGAGTATATCCCTTACGCCAAGACTGGCGTGTCCTGCGCCGCAGCGGCTATGCTGCGCGGGCTGATCCGCTGCGATCAGACTCCCTCAGCAAACATTGATCCAAAAAAGCATGAGAAATTTTCCGCCCGTATCACTGATCGGCGCGCCGACCGACATCGGCGCCGGTGATCGCGGCGCCTCGATGGCGCCGGAAGCCCTGCGCGTGGCCGGTATTGCCGAGGCGTTGCACGCGCGCGGCCTGGACATCGTCGACCGCGGCAACCTGTTCGGCCCGCTCAATCCC
>JBBRTT010000043.1:0-35172 GCA_038244165.1 Lysobacterales bacterium
CCAAAGCCCAGGCTGTGGCGCAACACGTGCAGGATGACTTCGTTGATCGACCAGCTGCGTTCGCGAGCGATCGCCTTGATCCGATCGGCGACGACGTCTTCGATGTTGCGCACGAGTATGTCGGGCATTACCGTTTCACTTCGCCACTGGTCAATCCCCTGCGATTTTGGATCTTCGCATCATTCGGCGGCGATTTCACGCGGGTCGGTCACATTGTGGTCGATCTGAACCGCCGCAGGTTGTCGCAAGAGCCACACGATCAGCACCAGCGCCGGCAAACCGATAGCCGCTGAATAGATGAAAAAGGGCTGGTATCCCCACGCATCCACGATGGTTCCCCACTGGCTGGCAATGCTCTTTGCGGGCAGGCTCCACAGCGTGCCGAACAACGCGTACTGCGTGGCGGTGTACGCAGTGTTTGTCAGCGAAGACATGTAGGCGATGAACGCCGTGCCGGCGACGCCGTTGGCAACGTTGTCGATACTCACCACGGTCGCAAGCCATGCGATACCGGGCGCAATACCGGCGATGTAGGCGTAGAGCAGGTTCGCGACAGTCAGTAGTATCCAGCCCACAAGCAGCGTTTTTGGAATCCCGTAGCGCTTTATCAGCAGGCCGGCCATCAAAGCGCCGGTCAAGGTCATCAAAACACCGTAGACCTTAGATACCAAGGCGATCTGGTTGAGGGTGAAGCCCATATCCAGATAGAACGTGTTCGCGGCGACGCCCATGGTCACGTAGTTCAGGCGATAGCTGATAATCAACAAGAGAATCGGCGATCCGACGAGCCAGCCGTTGCGGGAAAAAAAATCGACAAAGGGACAGACTACCGCTCCGATCAGCCAGGCAACGGCCTGGCGCAGCCACGCGGGCCAGTGCGCCGAGCGCTCCAGAAACGCTATGACGCGGGCTTCCTGAGCCAGCGTTGATCGATCGACTTGCGTCTCTGGTTCTGCAATGACGAGCGTGGTTGCAATGCCTACCCCCACGCAACCGGCCATGATCAAATAGGAAACTGACCAGCCAAAACCCGCGGCTGCAGTCAAAGCACCGGCGCCCCCGCAGATCAGGGCGAGTTGATAGCCAATCTGATACGTCGCGGCCATCGCGCCCTGCGAGTCCTTGCCCACGGCTTCAATGCGGTAGGCGTCCACCGCGATGTCCTGCGTGGCGGCGGCGAACGCGGTGAAAACCGCCAGCCAGGCGATGTGCACGGGATCGACTGCCGGATCGCCCAATGCCATGAGTAACAGGCCACAAGCCACGCCACATTGCGCCAGCAGCATCCAGCTACGCCGGCGCCCGAGGTTGTGCAAAAGCGGCAGCGACAGCCGATCCACGATAGGCGACCAGAAATACTTCAGCGAATACGCGAGCCCCACGAGGCTGAAGTAGCCGATGGTGGTGCGATCGATTCCCGCTTGGCGCAATCGTGCCGAAAGCGTGGTCAGCACCAGCGGAAACGGGAGTCCTGCAGAAAAGCCGAGAAACAGCATTGCCCACACGCGCGGATGCGCGTAAACCGCAACAGACTGTCCCCAGCGACGAAGAGCCAGCATCACTCTGCGTAATCCACCGCGTACGGCGCGTGATCGGAAAAGCGCGGCGCCGGCGTGATCGCGCAGGCTTTGAGTTTTGCGCGCAGCGACGGCGATACGACTTGATAGTCGATGCGCCAACCGACGTTGTTTGCGCGCGCCGCGCCGCGATTGGACCACCAGGTGTATTCGACCGCGTCGGGTTTCAGCGCGCGGAAGCTGTCGACCCAGCCGCGCTGCTGGAACAGCAGATCCAGCCAGGCACGTTCCTGCGGCAGGCAACCGGAATTTTTCTGATTCGAACTCCAGTTCTTGATGTCGTTGCGTGTGTGAACAATGTTCCAATCTCCACAAATGACATACTCGCGCCCGCTTTTGAGCCACTTGTCGAAGATCGGCGTTATCCAGTCCATCGCCTTGAATTTGAACTGCTGGCGCTCCTCGCCGGACGAGCCCGACGGCACGTACAGCGAAACGACGCTGAGCTTGCCGTAACGCGCCTCGATATAGCGTCCCTCGTCGTCAAATGGCGCCCAGCCAAGCGCAGTGCGGACTTCATCGGGTTCACGCCGCGAATAAATCGCCACGCCGCTGTAACCTTTCTTGGTCGACGCATCGCGATAGAAAACGTGATGGCCATCCGGACGAAACATCGGATCGGTCAACTGGTCTTCCTGGGCCTTGGTTTCCTGCAGGCAAACGACGTCGGCGTTTTGCTTCTTCAGCCAGTCGAAGAAACCCTTGTTGGCGGCGGAACGGATGCCGTTGGCATTGAAACTGATGATGCGCATGGGAGCAGGATGAGCAGCAATGTCGGTGGCCAAGCGTACACGCAATTGAATCAATCTCTGCGTTCTGCAGCAGCGAAATTCACCCATGAGTTCGCTCTGGCCGTATCATTGACGGGGTCGATTCCTGAATTTGCAGTTCCGGCCTTTCATGCAACCCTACCAACGCGACTTCCTCGACCTGGCCCTGCGCAGGAATGCACTGCGCTTCGGCGAGTTCACCCTGAAATCCGGACGCGTGAGCCCCTACTTTTTCAACGCGGGGTTGTTCGATTCCGGTGACTCGTTGGCCACGCTCGGTGCCGCGTACGCGCAGGCGGCAGCGGATTCAGGTATCTGCTTCGACATGTTGTTCGGTCCGGCCTACAAGGGCATTGCGCTCGCAACAGCAGCGGCCATTGCACTGGCGAAATCGCACCGCCGCGACGTTCCGGTCGCGTTCAACCGCAAGGAAGTAAAAGATCACGGAGAAGGCGGCTTGTTGATCGGTGCTCCGCTGCAAGGTCGCGTATTGATTGTCGACGATGTCATCAGCGCCGGCACCGCCATCCGCGAATCTCTGGCCCTGATCCGGGCCAACGGCGCAACGCCGGCTGGCGTGCTGATCGCGCTCGACCGTCAGGAACGTGGTCACGGCGCGCGCTCGGCCGCTCAGGAAATCGCTGTGGAATTCGGCACGCCGGTGGTAGCGATCGCGCGTCTGGACGAGTTGCTCGCGCTGGCCGCCGAGCGGCCGGAGCTGGCACCGCATCGATCGCAATTGGAAGCCTATCGCACCAAGTACGGCTGTTGAAATGAGCCTGAGCTATACTGAAAGCAAGGAGAAACTGCCATGCGTCCAATTGGATTTTCGCTTGTGATCTTTACGCTGATTCTCGGCGTTGTCGCGCACGCAACGGCTGAGAGCGGCGTGCACAATCGGTACAAATGGAAAGATGCAGAAGGCAATCTGCATTACGACGATGCATTGCCGACAGAAGCGTTGCAATTCGGCTACGACATGGTCAATTCGCAGGGTATCGTGGTCAAACATGTAGAGCGCGCGAGGACGGCCGAGGAACAGAAGGCGGATGCGGCTGCCACTGCGCAAAAGGCGACTCAGGCCCGCGCTGCGGAAGAACAGGTAGCCCGCGACCAGCAGGTGCTCGCCGCGTATCCCAACGAGCGCGAACTGGTCAGTTCGCAGCAGGCGCAGCTGGACATGTTCGACCAGAACATTCTCGCCACCGAGCTAAGCCTGCAGAGCCAGGAGAAGAGTCTGACCGAGAACCTGTCGCATGCTGCAGAACTTGATCGCAACGGCAAACCGGTGCCAGCGACCCTGCAATCGCAGATCGAGGCGCTGCGCCAGAATATCGAGAGGCAAAAGGCCTACATTACCGACAAGCAGCAGGAAAAGGCCGACAACGTGAAGAAGTTCGAGGCCGAGCTCACCCACTATCGCGAATTGCGCGCCAAAATGCGCTCAAACTAGAACGGCAAAGTCAGCTTCGGACCCACGGCCAGCAACTGGCGCCGGAATGCATCCTGGATGCGCAGCAGGGCCACATCGCTGTCGGCATCGAAGCGAAGAACCAGCGCCGGCGTCGTGTTGGAAGCGCGCACCAGGCCCCAGCCGTCGGGCCAGTCCGCACGCACGCCGTCGATGGCGGTCACGCGCGCACCCTCGAAGCTGGATTTCTCCTTGAACTTGTCGATGAAGCGGTAATGCTCGCCTTCGACCATGTCGATCTTCAGCTCCGGCGTGCTCACGCCCTTGGGCAGGCCGTCAAAAATCTGCTGCGGAGTGCGGCCTTCGCTGTCGGCGGCCAGAATTTCCACAAGGCGCGCCGCTGAATAGATGCCATCATCGAAGCCGTACCAGCGTTCGCGGAAGAAGAAGTGCCCGCTCATCTCGCCGGCCAGTTCCGCATCGGTTTCGCGCATCTTGGATTTGATCAGCGAATGCCCGGTCTTCCACATGATCGGGCTACCTCCGGCCTGCAGGATCAGCGGCTGCAGCTTGCCGGTGCACTTGACGTCGTAAATAATCGTCGCGCCGGGATTGCGGGTCAGGACATCGCGCGCGAACAACATCAGCAGGCGATCCGGATAGATGATCTCACCGCTGGCGGTGACCACGCCCAGTCGGTCGCCGTCGCCGTCGAAGGCCAAACCGAGATCGGCGTTCATGCGCTTCACCGACAGGATCAGATCCTGCAGATTGTTCGGATCGGATGGGTCAGGATGATGATTGGGGAATTCGCCATCGACCTCGCAATACAGCGGCAGCACCTCGCAGCCAACACCTTCGAGGACGGCAGGCACGACTGCACCGGCAATGCCGTTGCCGCAGTCGACAACAACTTTCATCTTGTGTTCGACCTGGACATCGCCGGTGATGCGCTCGATGTAGTCGCGCGTCACTTCCATGGTTTGCAAGCCACCGCTGCCGCTGCTGAACCGGTTCTCGCTGATCCGTGCGTACAGCGCCTGGATGGCGCTTTCGGCCAGGGTTTCGCCACCCAGCACAATCTTGAAGCCGTTGTAGTCGGGTGGATTGTGACTGCCGGTGACCATCACACCGGAACCAATGTTCAGATGATAGGTGGCAAAGTACAAAACCGGCGTCGGTGCTGCGCCGATGTCGATCACGTCGCAGCCCGCGGCGCGCAAGCCCTCGATCAGCGCGCCGGTCAGATCCGGTCCGGACAGGCGTCCGTCACGAGCAACCGCGATCTCTTTCAAGCCACGCTGCTGAGCTTCGCTGCCAATAGCGCGACCAATCTGACGCGCGACGCCGGTCGTGAGCGTTTTGCCGAGCACGCCACGAATATCGTAAGTGCGGAAGATACTGCGATCGACCACCACCTCGGCATCTACCACCTTCGGCACCGGCTTGGCTTTGGCAACTGCCGGCGTCGGTTCCTTGGGCAGCGATTCAAGCAACGTCAGGTCGTCGGCAGTGCGTTTTTCAACTTTTTTCCCGCGCAACCGCGCCAGCGTGTCGGCCAACCCTGCTGAGCGCACGCGCAGCAGGAATACGCCGACGCCGAATGCGAGCAGGGTGAGCAGCGCGGTAAACCACAAGGTATGTGGCAAGACGATGAAAAACTCGTCGGCGACGCTGCCGACGCGAAACAGACTGCCCCCTACAGGCAACCCGGGATCGCTCAGTGAAGCCGGCGTCTCGTTGCTGCCGATACTATCCAGCAGCAGATCGCCGCGGCCATCACCCTGGCGTAGATCGATGCGTGCGTCAGAGACACTGGGCTGACGGAAGATCTGCAGCAGCGGTTCGAATGGCAATTCGACATAGGCAAACGCAACGACTTGTTTGGCTTGCGAGACCGGCAACGCGAAGACGAGCAAACGCTGCTTCTGCGTCGTGGCTCGCGATTGAATCGGCGCACCGCGCTGGAACTGATGCGCCTGCACAAGAATCGCGGCCTTGGCATAACCGAATTTGGAGAATTCGCTTTTCAGCACGTCTTCCAGATCCGCGCGATAAAATTCCACCGCGATCATGTCGGGCAGCGCCTGCTTCAATACCGCTGTCGCGGCAGAGTGCATTTCGTCGTCTGTTGCCAGAGCCGCACTCACCGCATCGCTGTTGATTGCCTCAATCACGCGTGAACGTGTATCGGCAATAAACTTGTCCAACGCCTGCACTTCCCACTGACGTAGACGCTCGGCCTCGTCGGCGCCTCGGACTTCGCTGAATACGAGCCAGGTTTGCCACGCACAGAACAGTGCCGCGCCGACCGCGAGTATTGCAGCCACCAGCAGCAGGAAGCGCGGATCGAGCAGCCTTCTGACTCGCTCAGGCCTTGCCGCCTGCGCCAGCGCCTGTTGCAGGGCACTCACTTTGCCGCTGGATTTGTTCATGGTCGCGCGAATGCCTTGCCTGTGTTTACTGGTCGGCGCAACCGCGATCAAACGGCGCCAGTGTGCCCGAAGCCACCCGTACCACGCTGACTGATCGCGAATTCTTCCACCACGCGGAACCCGGCACGCGCCACCGGGATCAATACCAGCTGCGCGATGCGTTCGCCAGGCGCAATGGTATAGACCGTTTGCGCGCGGTTCCAGCAGGAAATCATCAGCGGCCCCTGGTAGTCCGAATCGATCAGACCCACCAGATTACCCAGTACGATGCCGTGCTTGTGACCCAGTCCCGAACGCGGCAGGATGATTGCGCAATATCCCGGATCGCCGATATGGATGGCAAGGCCAGTTGAAATCAGTGCGCTCGCGCCCGGTTCCAGTGCCAGCGGCGCATCCAGAACAGCACGCAAATCCATGCCGGCTGAGCCCGGCGTCGCCGCTGCCGGTAGCGGAATCTCGCGCCCCACCCGCGGATCGAGAATTTTCAGCTCGACCTGGATCATCGTTTTGCGCCTTTCGTCTTCTTGCCGACCGCATCGCCATGGCGCAGCGCGGCGATACGTGCGATCAGCGCGCGCGCCAGATCGATCTTGGGCGCGCGCGCCAGGTGTTCCTCGCCTTCAGGCCAAAGCAGCAGCAATTCATTGTCAGCGGTGTCGAAACCGCCAATGCCGTCGCCGACCTGGTTGGCAGCGATCAGGTCAAGTTTCTTGCGTTCCAGCTTGGCCCGCGCATAGGTTTGCAGGTCGCGCGTCTCCGCAGCGAAACCGACCACAAATGGCCGCGAATTGCGCGCCGCAACTTCGGCGAGGATATCCGGATTCTCGGTCAACGCCAGGCTCAGCCCGTTACCGGTTTTTTTCAGCTTGTGCGTCGCAATTTCCGCGGACCGATAGTCGCCTACCGCCGCTGCCGACACAAAAATGTCGCTTTGTGGAATATGCCGCATGACCGCCGCATGCATCTGGCGCGCGCTGCGTACGTCCTCGCGTGCCACACCCGCTGGTGTCGGCAGGTGCACAGGGCCGGCGACGAGTTGCACACTCGCGCCCGCCTCGGCCGCGGCCTGGGCCACGGCAAAGCCCATGCGCCCGGAACTGCGGTTGCCCAGGTAGCGCACCGGATCGATGTCCTCAAACGTGGGCCCGGCGCTGACCAGCACTCGCACTCCGTCCAGCAGCCGGTGATGGGATTTCTGCGGCGCATGCAATGCCGTGAGTTCGGCGACAATCGCGTCGGCTTCGAGCAGGCGCCCGGCGCCAAATTCGCCGCAGGCCTGGCTGCCTGATCCCGGCCCGAGAACGACGGCTCCGCGCGAACGCAGCAACTCCAGATTGGCCTGGGTTGCTACATGCGACCACATTTGCTGATTCATCGCCGGCGCCAGCGCCACCGGCGCCGCGCTCGCCAGACAAAGCGTGGTCAACAAGTCATCGGCCAGACCATGGGCCAGACGCGCGATGAGATCAGCGCTGGCTGGCGCGATGACGATGCGCTGCGCCCAGCGCGCCAACTCGATATGTCCCATCGCCGCTTCCGCAGCCTCATCCCATAAATCAGTGCGCACCGGACGGCCCGACAGCGCCTGGAAGGTCAGCGGGGTGACGAAACGAGCCGCGTTTTCAGTGAGCACGACCTGGACCTCGGCACCGGCATCACGCAGACGTCGGGTCAGTTCGGCGGCCTTGTAAGCGGCAATGCCTCCGGAGACGCCCAGCAGGATGCGCAGATTGGCCAAAGGCATGGCTTGAACCGGAGCGCTCATGTAGGAATTGCCCGACGTCACGAAGGGAAGATAGCTTACCGGAATTCGTGCGTTTCACGGGCGTTAGCGCCGTCGCAGGCAGCGACAATTGCGCCATGACAATCCGCGACTGGCCCGAAGACGAACGTCCCCGTGAAAAAATGCTTGCTCGCGGCGCGGCAGCGTTGTCCGACGCCGAATTGCTGGCACTGTTTCTGGGCTCGGGTCGACGTGGGCATACGGCGGTCGACGTGGGGCGCGAACTGCTGATTGCCCACGGTGGCCTGAAATCCCTGCTGGACCTGGAGCCGGCGGAGCTGACGGTCTCGCGGGGGCTCGGCGTGGCCAAAGCCTGCCGACTGCATGCGGCACTGGAACTAGGCCGGCGCTATCTGGCCAGTGAATTGCAGCGTCCGCATGCGCTTACCAATCCGGCGGCGTGCGCGGACTATCTGCGAGCGCGCATCAGCGCCTATCCCTACGAAGTTTTCGTCTGTCTGTTTCTGGACAATCGCCATCGCGTGATCGCGTTCGAGGAATTGTTTCGCGGCACGATCGACGGCGCGAGCGTGCATCCGCGCGAGGTGGTGCGCCGTTGCCTGGCGCACAATGCTGCCGCCGTGATCTTCGCCCACAACCATCCCTCCGGCGTGGCCGAACCCAGCCAGGCTGATCGCGACATCACTGCCGAACTGCAACGCGCACTGGCGCTTATCCAGGTACGGGTACTCGACCATTTCATTGTCGGCAGCGGAGCGCCGTTGTCACTGGCCGAGCGCGGCCTGCTCTAGCGGTTCGTCCTCGGTCCGGGGCCGCGCCACATCGAAAATCCGGCGGCGGTCGGGCTATACTGCGGCGGAAGCGTATGGCGATCGGGGCCGTGATTCTCCAATACCCTCAACAATTCCCGGCGGACGACTTCGAGCACATGGTGCCTGATGCGGCGACCGCGCGGCGTCTGGTGCGCGAGCGCTGTCCGGAGCTGCTGGACCTGCTCGCCCGACGCCGCCAGCGCTTTGCGGCGTTGATCGCGTCCGCGACCGCGCCCGTGGAACCGGCCGAGGATGCCGTGCTCATCGCGTTTTGCCGGCTTGCCTACCGCCACGGGAGCTGGGGCAAGGATTTTCATCACTATCACAACGAACGCCATATCTTCGAAATTCTCGGGCCACGCCTTGAACGCCTGATCGATGCGATCGGCGTGCCCGCCCTGAGTCTGCGCGACTGGTTCCTGCTTGCCCTGTTTGCCGCCGCACATGATCTGCGTCAGCGCGAGGTGCCCGCATTCGCTGCGGGGATCGGCAGCAACGAACGCGCCAGTGTCGAGGAGACGTTTCGCATCCTGCACCAGTGCGGCTTCAACGAGGAACGCAACGCCGAAGTGTTCCTGGCCATCGAGCTGATGATTTCAGGCAGCACATTCGATGCGCGGCCGGCACCGCCCGGGCTTGAATACAACAGCGCCGAGATGGTCGTGCAATCCGGTGGCGCACTGGCGCAGAAGCTCGACGAAAAGCTCGACAAGCATGCGCCGGGCTGGCGCGCGGACCCGCGTGTCGCGCACGCTCTGCAACTCACGTTGATCTCCGCGGACCTGGATACCGCGAACGTGGCCGAGGATTTTCCCGTATTCATGGCCAGCACCGAACGCCTATGCCTCGAGCGCGAAATGCGCAGCCGTCGCGATCCGACAAGCGCCGAGTCAGCTCAGGCGATGCTCAATTTCCTGACCACAGGGCAAGAACATTATTTCTTCGACCTGCACCGTTTCAGCTCGGACTTCGGCCGCCTTGCTTTCGCCGACGCCAAGCAGGCAAACGTCAAACCCATGCGTGCACTGGCGCGCGAACTCAACACGCGGATGCCGGCGCCACGCAACGGCACCCAGGTGCTGGAAACGTTTCGCACGATCGTTGCCGAGCTTGCCAGCCAACGTTGACGTGCGACTTGTCGGCGCGTTTTGGTTTTGCGCCAGCGCTCCTGGCTACTCAACGAGCGCTGGCAACGAATGAAATGGCGCGTCCCTGCACCTGTCGCAACGTGCGCATCCCGCACGCCGCGTTCCGTGAGTTCTGAGCTTTCGCCCTGACGCGCTCAGAATAGCTTGCAGACATTGCAAAATTCTTACGGCAACACAGGCACTTATGCTGCAGCGATGTAACTTTATACACAATGCAGCATCTGCAACTTTTTTCGCAAATGTAGCAACGTTGCCCGCGCCGGGGGTAATATTTACACCTTTATAAACAATAAGTTATAGTGTAAATGAACGTAAATCACGGGCCGTGACAAGCATTAACAGGCGGGCATGCGAGTACCGGAATGCCACCTTGCCCACAGACTTATCCACAGGCCGACAAGCACGGGGCCATTTACCGCTCAAGGGCTTACTGAGAGCATTTGAGCTGACGTCACAAATAGCGCCGTTTGTTGAGGGCAAGCCGGGCAGATTTTCTGATTTGGGCCCCCGCCGACTACAATGGCGGTCGCAATTCCCGGAAATCCTGCGTGAAAGAATCTCTGCGTCAGATCACCCTGCAAGCCATCGCGCGCCTGCAGGAGCAAGCCGTGTTGCCGGCCGATGCCGCCGCTGCGTTTGTCGTCGAACGCACTCGCAGCAAGGAGCATGGCGACTTCGCCACCAATGCCGCACTGCTGCTGGCCAAGCAGGCGCGCAAGAATCCGCGCGCGCTCGCCGAAGCGCTCGTCGCGGCGATGCCGCAAAGTACACAAATCAGCAAAGTGGAAATCGCCGGCCCCGGTTTCATCAATTTCTTTCTGGGCGCCGGGGCGTATCACGCCGAGTTGCATCACATCTTCAGTGCAGCCGACGCGTACGGGCGCAACGCCAGCGGTGCCGGCAAGACGGCCGGCGTGGAATTCGTCTCGGCCAATCCGACCGGGCCACTGCATGTCGGCCATGGCCGCGCTGCCGCGATCGGCGACTGCCTGGCGCGCCTGCTCGATGCCAGCGGCTGGAAGGTCAAGCGCGAGTTCTACTACAACGATGCCGGAGTGCAGATCACCAATCTGGCGGTCTCGGTGCAGGCACGTGCGCGCGGCGTGTCACCCGACGATGCCGGCTGGCCCCAGGATGGCTACCGCGGCGACTACATCGCGGATGTCGCCAAAGCGTACCTGGCGGGCGATTCCGTGGTCGCCGACGGCCACACCGTCACCGCCGCGAAAGATCCGGATGATCTGGACGCGATCCGCCAGTTCGCCGTCGCCAGCCTGCGCCACGAGCAGGATCTGGACCTGAAAGCTTTCGGCATCAGTTTCGACGTGTATTTTCTGGAGTCTTCGCTGTACACGCAGGGCACGGTCGAGGAAACCGTGAGCGAACTCATCGCCCACGGCCATACCTACGAGGAAGGCGGGGCGCTGTGGCTGCGCACGACCGACTTTGGTGACGACAAGGATCGCGTCATGCGCAAGTCCGATGGCAGCTACACGTATTTTGTTCCGGATGTGGCCTACCACCGCAGCAAGTGGCAGCGCGGCTACGAACGCGCCGTCACCGAATTGGGTTCGGATCATCACGGCAGCCTGGCGCGAGTGAAGGCGGGTCTGCAGGCGCTGGATGCCGGGGTGCCGAAAAATTACCCAGAGTATGTGCTGCACCAGATGGTGACAGTGATGCGCGGCGGCGAGGAAGTGAAACTCTCCAAGCGCGCCGGCAGCTACGTGACCCTGCGCGATCTGATCGACGAGGTTGGCCGCGACGCGACGCGCTACTTTCTGATCGCGCGCAAAACCGACTCGCAGCTCGTGTTCGACATCGATCTGGCGCGTTCGCAGAGCAACGACAATCCCGTCTACTACATCCAGTATGCCCATGCGCGCGTGTGCAGCGTGCTGCGCCAGCTCGGCGAACGCGGCCTCAACTGGAATCGCGATAACGGCTTCGCGCATCTGACAAGGCTGGACAGCGAGCACGAAAATGCAATGATGCGCGAGCTCGTGCGCTATCCCGAAACGGTCGAGGCGGCGGCGGCAAATCTCGAACCGCACCTGATAGCGCAATATCTGCGCGATCTGGCGAACGCATTGCATACGTATTATCACGCGCACCAATTCATCGTCGACGATGCCGATCTGCGCGATGCGCGCCTGACCCTGATCGTCGCGGCACGCCAGGTGCTGGCCAACGGGTTGGATCTGATCGGCGTTTCGGCTCCGGAGACTATGTAATGGCAGGTAAACGCAACGGCAAACAGGCCTACCGAGAGAACGAGCGCCAGTCATGGCCGGCCTGGGTCTGGCTCGGACTGGGTGTGCTGCTGGGACTGACCTTGTCGGCCGTAATGCTGATCAAGGAATGGGTGCCGATGCTGCACCGGAAGAACCTGCCGCAGCCCAATCCCGAGGCAACCGCGCCGAAGGAAGGTGATCAGGCCGTGGCCGACGATGTCGGCAAGAAACCCGCACCGCCGAAAAAGACGTACGACTTCTATTCGGTGCTGCCGGAGATGGAAGTCGTGATCCCGGATGCGGAATTGTCGGCGAAAGCCAAGGCCGAGCAGCAACGCCAGCAACAGGCTGTCGCGCAGTCACAGACCAATCCCAACACTCCGGCTATTCCTGCCAGCGATGCCAGCGGCCGCTATCTGCTGCAAGCCGCGTCGACGACCGACGCCAAGGCCGCCGATGAACTCAAGGCGCGCCTGTCGCTGCAGGGGTTTGCAGTGAAGATCTATACGATCAACATTAATGGAAAAGTATACAACCGCGTGCGCGTCGGGCCGTTCTCTACCGCCAGCGACACCGAAGCGGCCAGGAAATCCCTAGCCGACAGCGGCATCAATGCGATTCCGATTGCGGAGAAGCCGGGGCAGTAGCTGGAAGACGCGTGCTGCCGTCATTGGAATCCGTTCTTGAAGATTCCATCGAGAGTGAACGACCACAGCTTTGAACCGTTGTCGGTAATGTACAAGTGATTGTTCACGACAATGGGGCTCTGCCACTTGATTCCGCCGATCGTTGCCGTCCACAGCTGGGTTCCGGTCACGGCGTCGAGGGCACGCAACGAGCTGCCGGCCGCGTAGTAGACAATTCCGTTCGCGATGGCTGGCGATGTTCCGCCACTCTTGGACCAGGGTTTGGTTACCGATGGTGTCCCTGAGACATTCAGGTGATAGGCGATGAGAGCGCTGCCGTTGGCAACGTAGAACCACGTCGAACCGTCCGCGGGATTCACCCAGACCGCTGGTTGCGGAAAGACCACGCCACCGCCGACGGCGTCCGTCGAACAACTCGTGGCGCCATTGATCTCGCCGCCAACGTGGGCGGGCCCGCTAACACCACTCATATTGTCGAGATTGAGCAGATACAGGCAACTGTCCTTGCCGCTCTGGATCGCCAGGTGAGGATACGTGGCGCTCGTGGAGGGCAAGATCGCCGGGGCCGTCGAACCCAGATCGGTGTCGCTGCTGTACAGCGAAACGTAGCTCGTTGGCGTAAAGCTGTCGACCGGCATGCCCAAGCCTGAGCCGGTTCCGTCCGGATTCAGCGACAGAACGCTGTCACCCCATTCGAAATGGTCGCCACTGACCGCATTAGCGTCGAATACGGCGTTGCCGGTGGCGAAGTAAACACGGTTCGTGCCGGCATCGTAGATCACGCCGGGACGTCCCCAAATGCCGCTCATCTGGCCGTTGCGTCCAACACCCAGGTTGCAGTCGTTCGTGCGCGGCGTTCCATTGTTCACAAAGTGCATCATCAGGTTGCTGCATTGCGAATTGAATACGTTTTGCGTCCCCGACGTCAGATTGATCGTTGTGACGTGTCCCTGATAGTCGCCTGCGTCGCCAACATATCCGTTGGTGGCGTGGTACAGGTAGTTGATTCCGCCTGGAGGACTGGCTATAGCCAAACCTGAGGCGCCTTTCTCGACGTTGGGTTTAAGCGTAGCCAGTTGTGGCCATCCGCCCGTCAAGATTTCGGTGCCGTCGCCGACCTGATACTTGTGCACATAACCATCAAGGCCATACGCGTAGACATATTGCAGATTCGGATCGACCGCGGCCGCCCCCGTGGTGAGATTGGAGCCGCTGGCCGGCGTCGGCCGTTTTGACCAGACCACCGATCCATCGCTTGCGGCGAAAGCAACCAACGTTCCGTTTTGCGTGACCAGAAACAACAAATCTTTGGTACCCGAAGCGGTGACTACGTCGCTCAGATAAACCGGCGTGCTGTCGGAAGTAATTGCCGTGGCGCTGCCAAACGCGTGCACGGTGACGCTCCATTGCGCTGTGTTGGCACTGGCGACCGGGAATCCCTTTTCGGCCGGATTGTTGCCGCTGTGTGCCTGGTCGTAGCCGAACTGCACCCAGTCGGTCGCCAATACGTTGGCCGCACAGGCCATGCCGGCTGCGAGCAAAGTTGTCTGAAAAATCCGTTGTTGGTTCATCACGTGCTCCTGATCCTGCACTACTTACTGATACCCATCCCTGAAGATGCCATCTAGCGGGAAGGACCACAACTTTGCATTGCTGTCGGTGACGTAGACATGGCTATTTATCACGATCGGTGTCTGCCAGTTTATGTTACCGATGGATGCCGACCACACTTGACTGCCGGTTAGTGGATTGAGCGCGCGCACGATGCCGTTGGCCACGGCGAAGACGAAGCCGTTGGCGATGGCCGGCGACGTTCCGCCGCTGGTGTTGGTCCACTGAATGGACAGGACGGGCGTTGCGCCGGAGACGTTGAGCTTGTAGCCCTTGATTGTGGCTGCGTTGTTGGCGACGAAGGCCCAGGAGACGCCATCGGCCGGGTTAACCCAGACTGCCGGCTGTGGGAACACAACGTTTCCGATCGCGTCGGTCGAGCATGCCGTCGCCGCATTCAGTTCGCCGCCGGCATGGCCGGGACCGCCGGCGCCGCTCAGGTTGTCGAGATTGATCAGCCGCACGCAGCCGTCCTTGCCGCTCTGGATAGCCAGATGCGGATAGGTCGCATGGGTTGACGGCAGAATCGCAGGCGCGGTCGAGCCCAGATCGGTATCGAAGTTGTACAAACTGACGTAGCTCGATGGCGTATACGAATCCACCGGCATGCCAAAGCCCGAGCCGGTTCCATCGATATTGAGCGACAGTACGCTATCGCCCCATTCGTAGTCACCCGCCATGTTCGCGTCGAACAACCCGTTGCCGATAGCAAAATAAATGCGATTGGTTTGCGCGTCGTAAATCACGCCGGGCCGGCCCCAGATGCCCGACATCTGCCCGTCGCGGCCGCCCGGCCCGCTGCCGGTCGTCGTGCCAAGGTTGCAGTCGTTCATTCTCGGCGTGCCGTTGTTGACGAAGTGCATGAACAGGTTGCTGCACATGGAATTGAACACCACCTGCGCGCCCGAGCTCAGGTTTACCGTGGTGACGTGTCCCTGATAGTCGCCGCCGTCGCCGCCGTAGCCGTTGGTGGCGTGATACAGATAGTTCACGCCGCCGGGCGGCGTCGATATCGCGATCGCCGCGGCGCCCTTTTCGACGCTCGGCTTCAGCGTCGCCAGCTCCGGCCAACCGCCGCTCGTGATCTCGACGCCGTCGCCGACCTGATATTTGTGAACGTACCCATCGAGCGCGTAGGCATACACGAATTGACGATTCGGATCGATCGCCGCAGAACCCGTTGTCGGACTACCGCCGGTCGAAGTCGGATGTTGCGACCAAACAACCGAGCCGTCATTCGCCGCGAACGCCACCAGAGTCCCGTTCTGGGTGACGAGGAATAGCAAGTCGCGGGTGCCCGACGCGGTGGCCACGCCGCTGAGATAGACCGGTGTGCTGTTCGAGCTGATCGGAGTGGCGCTGCCAAAAGCGTGCACCGTGACGCTCCACTGCGCGGTATTCACCCCATTCACGGGATAGCCGTTTTCCGCGGTGTTGTTACCGCTATGCGCCTGGTCGTAACCGAATTGGAGCCAGTCGGTGGCGTGCGCCATGCTGGCAACGCCTACGCTGAGCAAGATCAGAATCAGCCTGATCAAACGTGTCACACGCATGGCATTCTCCCGATGGCGCAGCCCTGTGCGCGGAGCCTAGCATCGCGCTCGACTTGCGTTTGTGAAGCACGGCATACCCGGACAAGCGGTAGTGCTGCGGCGACTTGCGTTGCCGGTCGGACAGACCGTCGTCCCCGCGAAGCAGCGCTATTGCAGGCCGTTCTTGAAGATTCCGTCGAGCTGGAGGGCCCACAGCTTCGAGGTGTTGTCGATGACGTAGATGCGGCTGTTCACCAGGATCAGACTTTGCCAATGGCTGCTGCCTATCGACGCGCTCGTCCAGATGGACGCACCGGTCGTGGCATTGAGTGCCTTTACCTTGTTTCCCGACTGGTAGTAAAACGTTCCATTTGCAATGACGGGCGACGTTCCACTGCCCCCGTTTGCAGAGGTGATGGACCACTGCTGCGCGAGCGAAGGTTTGCCACTGCCATCGAGGCTGATCTTGTACGCCGCCGTCGCATTGTTGTAGCTCGAGACGTAGACCCAAGTCGAGGAATCCGCCGGATTGACCCAAACCGCCGGCTGAGGTTTTATCTCAGGACCATCGCTACCAGAGGCGCAATTGCTGCCTCCGGGCAAGTCCTTCGCATCCAGCTCTCCGCCGGTATGCGTGGGCCCACCCTGACCGCTCATGTCGGCGAGATTGATCAGGCGCACGCAGCCATCCTTGCCGGGCTGCACGCCAATATGGAGATACGCTGCGGCGGTTCCGGGCGGCGGCGGTACTAGCGCGACGGAGACAGAGCCAAGATCGGCGTCGGTATTTTGCAATTGCTGGAATGTCGTCGGCGTGTAGCTGTCGACCGGCATACCCGCACCCGCACCCGTGCCGTCGGCATGCAACGCAAGCACGCTGTCGCCCCAGTTGAATCCACCCGTGTTCGCGTTGAATGGACCGTTGCCGGTGCTGATAAACACGCGATTCGTACCGGGATCGTAGATCGCACCCGGTCTGCCCCAGATGCCGTTTTGTCTGGACGCACAGTCGTTTTGGCCCGCGCCGCTGGTTACACCGTTCTTGATGAAGTGGATGGAGAGATTGCTGCACTCGCTGTTGAAGACAGTTTGCGTTCCGGTCGCGAGATTGATCGTCGTGATATGGCCTTGGTAGTCGCCGCCATCGCCGTCATAGCCGTCATTTACCGAATACAGGAAGGTTCCACTTGGCGTCACGGCAATCGACATCGCCGATGCGCCTTTCTCCTGGTCGGGCTTCGCGGTTGTTATTTCCGGCCAGCCGCCAGTGATGGTCTCGGTGCCATCGCCGACCTGGTACTTGTGAATCTTTCCGTCCAGGCCGTAGTGGAATACAAATTGTAGCGACGGATCTACGGCTGGCGAACCGGTCGCTCCGCCATGCGCGAGAATGAAGTCGGATCCGGACGCCACCGGCGGCTGATGCGACCACACCGTCGCGCCGTTGCTCGCATCCTTCGCGGTGATCGTGCCGTCGAGCGCGTTGATGAACAGCAAGTCCTTGGTGCCCGACGCGGTGGTCACAGCGCCAAGAAAGATCGGCGCACTGTCGGTTTGATGGGTCAGGGTGATGCCGCCTGCGAACGCCGACACGACGATATTGCCGGTAGCCGTCGAGTAACCCACCTCGGCGGGATTGAAGCCGCTATGCGCCTGGTCGTAACCAAACTGAAGCCAATCGGCGGCGTGCACTGATGTGACGCATGCGCTTGTCCCAATCAAGAAAGCGATCGTTCTGTTGCGCATAACACACTCCGGTTTCGGGCCGACCCTGACCGCGAAAACTAACACCGAACCTGCTGCATTTTTGTGAAGGCACGCATGATTGCGCACGGCATTTTCTACACGGCGACCGTTGAGCCACTTACGTCAAGACCGCTCGAAGTGCAGAAACTTGACAGCTCGGCTGCATTGACGCGGCAGCAGCAAATGCACGTAGTTGCATCCGAAACTCAGCGCGCGCGCCTCTTGAGCCTTATCAACGCCGAAATCTCCTCATCGCCATGTCCCTGGGCCATCAGCAGCGCATAATCGGCCAGCGATTTTTCAATGACGCTGCGATCCGTACCCGCGCCCACGGCCAAGGCGCGCACGATGTTCAGATCCTTGTGCAGCAGCGAGAGTTTGAAGCCGCCGGAAAATTCGCTGCGCAGCATCGTCGCTCCGCGCTTGTCGAGGAACCAGCAACCGGCGGCGCCGCTGAGCAGGGTCGGCAACAGCACGGCGGGATCAAGACCCATGGCCTCGCCAAGCGCGAGGCCCTCGCAAACGCCTTGCGCAATACCGGCAACGAGCACCTGATTTACCGCTTTCGTATTTTGGCCAGCGCCGGTGGCGCCCATGTGGCTGATCCGCGCTGCATACGCTTCGAGAACCGGGCGCACGCGGCCAAGCGTGTCGGCGTCGCCGCCAACCATGATCGACAGCTTTCCATTTTTTGCGCCTTCCACGCCGCCGGACACCGGCGCATCGAGGAAATCGCCGCCCGCCGCACGCATGAGCGCACACGCTTGTTCGGCGGTCTGTGACGAAACCGTCGAGTGATCGACCACGATCGTGCCGGCCTTCGCGTTTGCAGCGATTTCGCGCGTGACGGCAAGCACGTCCGCATCGGCGCTAACGCACAGGATGATCACGTTGCACATCGCCGCAAGGCCACTCAGTGTCTCTGGCGCTGCAATCGCATTTTCCTCGGCGAACGCCTTCGCTTTTGCGGCGTTGCGGTTGGCCACGGCGACGAGCATGCCGGCGCGCTGGAGATGGCCGGCCATGGGCCAGCCCATAGCCCCGAGGCCAATAAAACCAACTCGCACGTCAGCCCTGATCTTCTCAGTCCTGCTCTTCTCAGCCACGATGTTCTTCCGCCAGATAGGTGTAACCGGTGAGGCCGTGTTCGAGCGACGTGCCAATGCGCTCGGCTTCGTCGCCCTCAATGCCCGCCTGCGCAATCTTTTCGCGATACGCCGTGCGCAACGTATTCAGATCGTAGCCAACGTAGTCGAGCATCACGTCGGTAGTATCGCCGCGGCGTACATGCGAGAACTCGTAGCCGCCATCGGTCACGCGCACGTTGACTGCATCGGTGTCGCCGAACAGGTTATGGATGTCGCCGAGCGCTTCCTGATACGCGCCGACCAGAAAAATGCCGAGACGATACGACTTGCCGGGTTCTGGCGAATGCAACGGCAGGCTGACATCCACGCCATCGGCGTCGACGTACTGATCGATGCGTCCATCCGAATCACAGGTCAGATCGGCAATCACGCCGCGACGGTCGGGCGCGCGATCCAGGCCCGTGATCGGCACGATCGGGAAAATCTGATCAATCGCCCAGGCGTCCGGAATCGATTCGAAGATCGAGAAGTTCACGAAGTACTTGTCGACGAGTTTTTCGTTCAACTCGTCCAGTGCCTGCCGATGCGAGCGCTCTTCCGGCTTCAGGCGCACGCGTAGCGCGTTGACGATGGCGTAGTACAGATCGTCAAGGCGCGCGCGCTGGCGCAGGGTGAGCTGGCCCAGCGCAAACAGCGCATGGCCTTCGGACCATTGATGCTGCGCTTCGTGGTACAGCTCGATCACCGAGCGCACATCGATCTCGCCATGGATCTCGCGCAGGCGGCGCAGTGTCGCCGGCTCATCGGCATCTGCTGCCGGAACGCGGCCTTCCGGCGCGCGCTCAATGTCGCTCACATTGGTCACCAGCACCGCGTGATGGGCCACCATGGCGCGTCCGGTTTCGCTGATCACATGCGGCGGGGTCAGGCCATGCTCGGCGCAGGCTTCCGACAGCGGTTGCACGACAGTGGCCGCGTACTGATCCAATCCATAATTGATCGAGCAGGCCGAGCGCGAGCGCGTGCCCTCGTAGTCGACGCCGAGGCCGCCGCCGACATCGACGTAGCCGATCGGCAATCCCAATTTGCACAATTCCACAAAGTAGCGTGTCGCCTCGCGCATGCCGGCGGCGATATCGCGCACGTTGGAAATCTGCGAGCCCATGAATACGTGCAGCAACTTCAGCGAATGGGTCAGATTCGCCGCTTTCAGCTCGTCGACCAGGGTCAGCAACTGGCGCGGCGTCAGGCCGAATTTCGATTTTTCGCCGCCGGTGTTCTGCCACTTGCCGGCGCCGAGGCTAGTGAGGCGCATGCGCACGCCGAACAGCGGCTCCACACCCAATGCCTTCGCCTCTTCCAGCGCGGGTTTGAGCTCGGCGGGCTTTTCAATCACGATGAACACGCGCAGGCCGAGCTTGCGGCCGATCAGCGCCAGGCGCAGGTATTCGCGGTCCTTGTAGCCGTTGCAGATGACGATGCTGCCCGGTTTTGCCAGCCCGAGCACCGCCATCAGTTCGGGCTTGGAGCCGGCTTCCAGGCCAAAGCCGCTATCGCCGGCGATCGCCAGTTCCCCAGCGACGCCTTTCTGCTGATTGACCTTGATCGGGTACACCGCGGTGTAGCCGCCGGTGTAGTTGGCTTCCACCATCGTCTGGGCAAACGCATCCTGCAATCGCGCAAGACGGTGACGCAGGATGTCCGCGAATCGCACCAGCAGCGGTAGCCGCGAACCTTGCGCACAGGCCGCGTCGACAATTTCCGGCAGCGCCAGGGTAGGGCCCTGCACGCCGCGCGGCCGCACCGTCAGACGGCCGGCAGCGTCGACATCGAAATAGTTTTCGCCCCAATGCGCGATGGCGTATTGCGCTCGGGCCGCGTCAGCGTTCCACAAAGTCGTCATCGTTGTTCTCCGGATAACGAGATGAGAACGTCGCAGCGGCGGGCCTTGACGGTGAATCCTTGACGACCGGAAGCCTTGCACGCCGCGGGGTCGCCGAGGCGCTATTGTAGCCTCACGCATTACGTCCTGTTTACTGGACGCTGGGGCCGGTTCTTGCCGCCCCCTTAAGTTAAGGGGGCGATCAAACCCTCGCGACGCGAGGGTTTGATGGGGTTGTGGATGAGCGGCGTCGTGACCGAGGACGAATCGATAAGGATTTGTGTAGAGGCTCACTCATAACCGGTACAATCGCCGACCCTTCTGCGTAGTCCGGATTTTCGCCATGTCGGCCCAAGATCAACCCTGGTTCAACGAGCAGCACGACTATTCCGGCTCGTCGATCGGCTTCCGAGTGAAGCAGCTGCTGCACGCAGAAAAAACCCCATTCCAGTCGATCGAAATCTACGACACGACGGACTGGGGAAAACTCATGGTGATCGACGGCTGCACCATGGTCACCACGCGCGACAATTTCCTCTATCACGAGATGATGTCGCATCCGGCGCTGTTCACCCACCCGCGCGCCAAGCGCGTCGTCATCATCGGCGGCGGCGACTGCGGCACCCTGCGCGAAGTGCTCAAGCACGATGAAGTGGAAAGCGCGATCCAGGTCGAGATCGACGAGCGCGTGACACGCCTCGCCGAAAAATATTTCCCCGAATTGTGCGAATCCAATTCCGATCCGCGCGCGCAATTGCTGTTCATCGACGGCATAAAATGGATGGCTGAATGTGAGGCCGAATCGCTCGATATCGTGATCGTGGATTCCACCGATCCGATTGGCCCGGCAGAAGGCCTGTTCAACGAGGCGTTCTACAGCACGTGTCTGAAAGCATTGCGGCCAGGCGGCATCCTTGTGCAGCAAAGCGAATCGCCGCTCGTGCATCTGCCACTGCTCAAGTCGATCCGTTCGGCCCTGAAAGGTGCCGGTTTCAACGCGGTGCGCACGCTCACCTTCCCGCAGCCGTGCTATCCGAGTGGCTGGTGGAGCGCAACCCTGGCGCGCAAAGGCGTGGACCTGGCGGAATTCCGCGAACGCGGCGCAGCGACCAAGCAATTCGACACGCGCTACTACAATGTGGACACGCACCGTGCCGCGTTGGCGATGCCGGAGTTCCTCAAGGAAGCGCTGGGCGAATAGCTGTAAGCCGGCTCACGCCGGGATTCGCCAGAATTTAACCCTTTTCGCGTGCGAAACTCGTTGCATACTTGTCGCATGGCTTCTTGAGGATTGACGATGGCACGCGTGATCATCCTGGTCCTATGCCTTATAACCACCGCGGCGTTTGCGACGAGCAGCGACTTGCGCGCGGTCGCCCTGGAAAAACTGCGTGCGATCGCCGAACCGCTGTTTCAGCACGGCGAATCCACCGCGCCGCACTTCGATGCGTTTTACACCGACATGGTCGAATCGCTGCCGCCGCAGGAACGCGCCGAGCGCGCGCTGGAATTGGCGATCAACCGCTTCACCGGCGCCGCCGACTATGTCACGACCCATGCAGCGTCCTGGAGCGGCACGATCAAACCGACCGAGCGCCTCACAGCGCTGATCCGCACCGCCGTCGAATCGCCGCTGATCGAGGTGCGCATGGCCGGCTTCGAGGTGAACCTGGCCGAATACAGCATCCAGAAAACGAACCAGTCGGTCGACGATTTGCTCAAGGCACTGAATGAGGACCCGAAAAAATTCGGCCCGTGGTCGCTATGGAACCTGGCCCTGATCGGCGCGCGCGGCGTCGATCGCGAACGTATCTTCCATAACCTCGTGTTCTTTTCGCACGCGACCGACGCGTCACTGCGTCAGCACGCGGTCGATGCGCTCGCGAAACTGGGCGGCGCCGAAGCGGTGTCACCGCTGCTGGATGTCGCTGCACACGATCAAGACTCGTCGGTGCGCGAACGCGCGTTCTGCGGGCTGGCCGAATCCGGAACTTTGCTGCTGGCGGAACGCTACATGGCCGTGCCCGGGCTCCTCGCCATCGCCCAAGACCCGAACGCGGACAAGCAGACGCATATGTGGACCTACCAGGCGCTGCGCGAAATCACCGGTGTGCACAATCTCCCTGACGATCCGGATGCGTGGCGGCCGCAGTTGGAAAGACTACGGTTACTTTGAGCACTTAGTTGACCTCTTGTCGATTTGCTAGAGTTTTGTTGGACAATGCTGGAGTTCGGCAATGATTGGTCGCAAAATTTTCGGTCAATTGTTTTTTGCCGGCGTGATCGCAGCGATTTCCGCTGGCGGCTTTGCTGCAGAGGCACTGGTCGCTGAAACCGACGGCTCATGCATGCACGAAACAGTGGAACCGCAGACAGCCGTTGTTGATGTGCCTGACTACAGGATGGGCGCGGACGAACTGCCTGATCCCGAGGAACTGGCTGCGGAAACTGCCTGGAAGGACTATCAGCGTTCGATATTTGAAGCGTTGAGCCGAAGCACCGACCCGCGCGACTGGGCGATGGTCACACTGCCCGCCTTCTTCGATTCTGATTCCGGCAGTCAGCAGGTCAAAAGCCGCGAGGCACTGCGCGCGCGAGCGATTCGCACCGCTCCTGACGATGTACTCGTACAGTGGATGGCATCACGAGCCCCGAATGACAGTGCCGCGGCCGCGGCAGCCTCGAAGAGGTTGCAACATCTTGAGCCCGAAAACGCCGCCGTGTGGCTGGATGAGTTGAGAGCTGCAGCACAACGCAAGGATAGTCGCGGCGTCTATCTCGCGTTGGCAAAAATGTCTTCCGCCTCGCGGTTCGACTTGCACTATTCGGAACTGATAAAGGCTGTCGCCGAAGCGTACTTGCGCTTTCCTGCGACCCCATACGCAACGGCGATGGCGACCAGGCACGAAGAGCCACTATCTCCGGAGTTCATGTCGCTGAACCAAGCGGCGTCCGTGACCGCTGCCGTGGCGCTGCCGGCAGTCCAGGATTTCATCAATGCTTGTCGTGCAGTTCCAGGGCAGACTTTCGTGCGCGCGGCAGATTGCGCCAGCGTAGGGCGAATGATGGTGGCTCATAGCGACACGCTGATAGGCAACAGATTTGGGTACGTCTTGCTGCGCGTGTCACGTACATTCACCGACGACGATGTGCTTGCCGCGCGAGCTGATGACTGGGTGGACGAAATTTCCAAGACTCTGGACACCGCAGAGTCGGATGCGGAATCAGTCAATGCAAGCATTACCTACCAGAAAGACTGGATCGCAACCGGCAGTGAGATGGAAGCGATGCGGCGCAGGGTTGCCCATTCCGGCAAGCCTTTGATCCCGCCGGAAGACTGGGTGGACGACAACTCGCTGTTTTCCGACGAGAGACTGCGCAAAGATGAAGACTATTTCAAGAAGCCCGCATCCGTAGATTGAACGCGCAAGATTAAGGGCGCCGCGACGGTCTGAGCGCTATCCTTGGCCTCTCGTTCGCGGAGATATCCATGAATCGCCTCCTGCTCGCCCTTGTCACAGCCTGCGTCACGTTCAGCGCCCACGCCGCCGACCGCATCACCGGCAAACCGTTCGCCACGCGCTCTGAAGTGCTGGCCACGCACGGCATGGTGGCGACCTCGGTGCCGCTGGCGACGCAGATCGGCCTGGACGTGCTGAAGAAAGGCGGCACGGCGGTCGACGCGGCGATCGCGGCGAATGCGGCGCTCGGCTTGATGGAGCCCGTGTCGAATGGCGTCGGCGGCGACCTGTTCGCCATCGTCTGGGACGCGAAGACGAAAAAACTCTACGGCTACAACGGCTCGGGACGTTCGCCAAAATCCTTGAGCCTGCAATGGTTCGTCGAACACAAGTATAAAGATATACCTGCGCTCGGTCCGCTGCCGGTGAACGTGCCCGGCGCGGTCGACGGCTGGTTTGCGTTGCACGATCGCTTCGGCAAGCTGTCGATCAAGGAAGACCTCGCTCCGGCGATCCGCTACGCGCGCGAGGGCTTCCCGGTCACCGAACTGATCGCGTTCTACTGGAAGCTCTCGGTGCCGCGGCTGAGCAAGTATCCCGGCTTCACCGAGCAGATGACGATCGACGGCCGCGCGCCGGAGAAAGGCGACCTCTGGAAAAACCCCAACTTGGCCAATACGCTGGAAATGATTGCGAACGGCGGCCGCGATGCGTTCTACAAGGGCAAGATCGCGCATGTCATCGGCGACTATTTCAAGGCGAATGGCGGATTTCTGTCGTACGAGGACATGGCCGCGCACAAGGGCGAGTGGGTCGAGCCGATCTCGACCAACTATCGTGGTGTGGATGTGTGGGAGTTGCCGCCGAACGGTCAGGGCCTGGCCGCGCTGGAAATCCTCAATACCCTGGAAGGCTACGACCTGAAGAAATACGGCTTCGGCAGTCCCGAGCACGTGCACCTGTTCACCGAGGCGAAGAAGCTGGCGTGGGAAGACCGCGCGCACGTTTACGCCGATCCGGATTTTTTCAAGGCGCCGATCGACAAGCTGTTGTCGAAGGACTACGCCGCAGAGCAGCGCAAGAAGATCTCGATGGATCACGCCATGCGCTCGGTCGAGGCCGGCCACGCGCCGCTGGAACATGGCGACACGATTTACATGACCGCGGCGGACCAGTGGGGAAACATGATCTCGCTGATCCAGTCCAATTATCGCGGCATGGGCTCGGGCATGACGCCGCCGGGGTTGGGCTTCGTGCTACAGGATCGCGGCCAGTTATTCGTGCTCAAGGACGGTCATCCGAATGCGTTCGCGCCGGGCAAGCGACCATTCCACACGATCATTCCGAGTTTCATCACCAGGGATGGCAAGCCGTGGATCAGCTTCGGCGTGATGGGCGGCGGCATGCAGCCACAGGGGCATGCACAGATCGTGATGAACCTTGTCGACTTCGGCATGGGCCTGCAGGAAGCCGGCGACGCGCCGCGCATCCAGCATGAAGGCGATACCGAGCCGGAGGGTCAGGTCACGCAAATGAAGGACGGCGGTGAGGTGGAACTGGAATCCGGGTTCTCCTACGAAACGATTCGCGCGCTGATGGAAAAGGGCCATCACGTCACCTATGCCGACGGCCCCTACGGCGGCTATCAGGCGATCGAATGGGATGAGAAGCACCACGTCTATCTCGGCGCGTCCGAAAGCCGCAAGGACGGGCAGGCCGCCGGTTATTAAGCCACGGCTAACTGTCCGGGGCTAAACTGCGTGTCTGTTTCGACAAGGAAGGGTCATCATGTCGCGTTGTATATTTTTTCTGACTGCCCTGCTGGCGCTGCCGGCATTTGCTCAATCCAATGATCCGGCGCCGGTCGCGCCTGTGGAGTCGGAGGTTGCGCCTGCGCCCGAGGCCGCACCGACTGCGCAGGAACAACCTTCGCCGACCGCAGAGACCCAACCTGTGCCGGAGGCGGCGCCAGCACCCGCGGCCCCTGCCGCGCCGGTGACACCGGAAATGACGCCCGAACAGAAGCTCACGCAATTGCGCCACGATCAGATCAACTTGCTCGCCTTGCGCGGCGACGCCGGATCGCTGGTCGCCGCCGTCTTGATGGCGGGTGCGGATGCGGACGACAAGCGCCGCCCGCCGGCGCTGAAATCCCCGGCCCTGCTCAAGCGCGCGCAAACCGTAGGAGCCGACAACGTCCTCGTGTGGTGGGTTACGGCCTCGCTGGATTGCCGCAGCGCGACCAAGACCTGTCCGCACCCAGAAACTCTGCAAAAACTTGAATCCCTCGATGCCGGCAACGCCGCGGTGTGGGCGCTGTCGCTCTGGCGCGCACAGCAGGCGAACGATGCACCGGCAGCGCGTGCCGCGCTCGCCAGCGCGGCACAGGCAACCAAGTACAACGACTACTTTGGCAGCGTCATCGATGACCTTTACGAGGCCCAGGGCATCCTGCCGATGAGCAACGACTTGCTCAATGCTACTGGCCAGAACGTGAGCATCAGCGGCTACCGGCTGATTTTCGCTGCCGGCATCGCCGCTGCCATGGTGCAGACGGAGGGCGCCGCGATCCGCAATGCCTGCAAGAGCGCCGACCCCAGCGATACTGCGCTGATTGCCGATTGCGTGTCGGTCGCGCAAAAGATGGAACTCAGCGGCAGCATCAATTCGCAGAATTCGGGACTGAGCCTGAAGATGGCGCTGCTGCCGTCCGGACCGGAACGCGACGCGGCGCGTGCCCGCCAGCGCGCCCTGGCGTGGCAGACCTCGCGCATCAGCGATCTCGGCGATCGGCTCGCCAGCAACCCGGCGGTCAGCCGCGTCTATACCCAGGCGCTGAACGAATCGGGCAACGAATCGAACGCCGTGCTGGCCGTACTGCGCAGCCAGGGTGTAGCCCTTGAGCCGCCCGCCGACTGGCAACCGCCGCAATCGGCGAACGCGCTTACTCCTTGACCGGCTTCTACCGCAGCTTCCGCATTGGGCGGTCCCGTTGTACGCTTGGGGACGGCACAGGAGGTGCGTCGAACCGCGGCAGGATGCCCGGTTTTCTAAATCAAACCTGATGTCCATGCGGAGATTGCCTCATGCAGAAGATTCTGGTGGCCAGTTCCAAAGGCGGGTGCGGCAAAACGACGATCGCCACGAATCTCGCCGCGCACTTCGCGCAGCAAGGCAAGAACACCGTGCTGGTCGATGCCGACCGCCAGGGGTCGAGTCAGCGCTGGGCTGAAAAACGCGCCGAACTTCCTGCCGCGGTGCTGGCAATCTCCGCCCTGCGTCCGAATTGGGAAAACAAGATTCCGCAAGACACCGAGCGTGTCATCATCGATGGTCCGGCCGGCATTCGCGCCGGCGAACTGGCCGAACTGCTCGCTGGCGTCGATGCGCTGCTGATTCCGATGCTGCCCTCGCGCATCGACCTGGAAGCCAGTGAGACGTTTCTGCGCGAAATCGCGAACCTGGGGCGGATCAAGCGCGGCTCGGTAGCGGTGGGCCTGGTCGCCAATCGTCTCAAGCCGTGGACCACAGCCTCGCAGGAAGCCATCGACGAGATGAAGCGGCTGCCGTTTCCGCTGGTGGGGCAATTGCGTGATACGCAGGGTTATGTGCTGGTGGCCGGTCTTGGCAAGAGCATCTTCGATTACCACTCCGAACTTATCCGCACGCACCAGGAAGACTGGGACAAAATCCTGCGCTGGCTGAAGAAACTGGGTTGAAAGCAAATGGCGCACGGACGCAGGACGGGCAACCCATGCCTGCTCGCGAATCGGGCCGATTTAATCGGGCCTGATTTAGTCAGGCATGATGAAAGCAATGGAGAAAATAGCCAATGAAACGCGAGATCATTCTGCTGCGCCATGCTCATGCCGACAACGCCGCCTCTGCCACCGCGAACGATGCTGACCGCGGCTTGAGTGCCCGCGGCCTCAGCGAATCGCGCGACGCCGGACATTGGTTGCGTGAACACCATGCGCTGCCGGCCATGGTGCTGTGCTCGCCGGCACGGCGCGCGCGACAAACCCTTGCCGAAGCGCTCGGCGACGTCGCGGCCCAGGACGAACAACGCATCTACGACGCGACCGCCGGCGAATTGGCAAGCCTGGTCGACGAACACGTCGACACCCCGCGCCTGATGCTGGTCGGGCACAATCCTGGGTTCGAAACCCTGGTGGCCTTGCTCGTCACCGGGCAATCCGGCGATTTTCGCGGGGTACCGCCGGGCGGCGTCGTCTGGCTGGAACTGGACGGTCTGGCCGAACCTGGCAGCGCCGTGGTCAAGGCGTTCTGGTCGCCCTGACGGTTCCCTGTCGTGGCGCGGTGCCTGCTCAGGATACAGCCGTTGCTGGTGTGTCTGGCACTGTGCGCCGCCGCGTCGTCGCGCGGCGCGCTGTGTGCCCCGCCAAACCCTGAAAGGATGGCGCTTGATCCGACGCGCTCGCTGGCCGAATTCGAGGTTCACGTCATGTGGCTCATTCCCGTGCACGGCCGCTTCGGCACGCTGCACGGCACGATCGTCATCGACCGCTTTCGCGGCACCGCCAGCGTCGATGCGCGGATCGACGTCAACGATGTGCACATGCGCAGCGCCGCGAACGAAGCCTGGGTGAAATCCGCAGAGTTCTTCGACGCTGAACATTTTCCACAAATACAATTTGTGTCGGATGCGTTCGCGCTGGCCCGGCTCAAGAGCGGTGGCGAAGTCGACGGCACCCTGACGATTCGCGGCGTTACCCGCCGTGCACGCTTCACGCTGGCTGAATCCGCATGCCCGGCGGCGATCGCGCGCACCTGCGCAGTCGAGGCCACCGGCATGATCCGGCGCAGCGATTTCGGCATGCGCTCGCGGCGTGGCGCACTCTCGGACAAGGTACAACTGGACTTTTCGGTCTACGTGCTCCCCGGCACGGAAGCCGCACCATGACGGCAAAAGCCTGGCCGTTCTGGCGCCGCGCCGTGACCCTGTCGCTGCTGCTGATGCTGGTCCCCGGGTGTGCGGTGGATCGCCTGCACGCGCGTCGCGCAGCCGCGACGGCCGTCGCCGCGCAGGATCGCGTGCTCAACTGCAGCGGTGCCGATGCCTGCGCCATCGCCACGCCTTACCAGGCTTTGGTCGCACAAGCACAGCGCGATGCGCAAGCCGCGATCCCGAGTCACTACGTCAACTTGCTCGACCGCGGCGAAGACTCGCTGCTGCTGCGCATTCACCTGCTGCGTGCCGCGCGCACCAGCATCGATGTACAAACCTTCATTTTCGCCGAAGACGACGCCGGCTATCTGATGCTGGACGAGCTGATCAAGGCCGCCCGGCGCGGGGTCAAGGTGCGCGTACTCGTCGACCAGCTGTTCTCGCTCGACAACATCGAATTGCTCGCACGTCTGGCACGCGCACACGTCAATTTCGAGCTGCGCGTCTACAACCCGACCTTTCACAAGGCACGCACGCAGCCGCTGGAATTTGCCGCCGGTATACTTTGCTGCTTTTTCCAGTTCAACCAGCGCATGCACAACAAGTCGCTGCTGATCGATGGACAGATCGGCATCGCCGGCGGCCGCAACTACGAGAACCGCTATTTCGACTGGGATGACGAATTCGACTATCGCGATCGCGACGTGCTGGTCATCGGACCCGCGGCGGATTCGATGCGCGCCTCGTTCGACCAGTTCTGGCAACACCGGCGCAGCGTGGCACTGAGCCGGCTGCGCGATGTTTCCGCGCGCATCCTCGCCGACGGCGCCGATGCTGCCGGCTACACGCTGCACACGTATCGCGACGCGGCGCGCGTAGGCTCGCTCGCGCAGCGCGCCGACGATGCTGACTACATCCGCGCGCATTTTTCCGCGCAGGCACTGCGTGTCGGCGCCGTGGAATATTTTTCCGATGCGCCGGACAAGCCCGACGCGCCGGATCAACCCAGAGACAACCAGTTGAGCCGCCACATCGTGCAGCTGTTGCGCGGAGCACAATCGCAGATTGTGCTGCAGACGCCCTACCTGGTCCTGAGCAAGACCGCACGGCGCATGTTTGCCGATCTGCACAAGCGACAGCCGCGGGTGCGCATTCTGGTTTCCACCAATTCGCTCGCGGCGACGGACGCGTTCTACGTCTATGCGCTTTCCTACAAGTATAAAAAGCGCTACCTGAAGCTCGGTTTCCAGATTCACGAATTCAAGCCGTTCCCGCAGGAAGCCGCGGACCTGGTCGCCAACTACGTGGCCTTGGGCGAAAGCGACGGTGACGCCAAAGCGCGCTATCGCAAGTACGGGCGCGCACCGGTGACGCGTCACGGCGTGCGCCTGGGGCTGCACGCCAAATCCATTGTCATCGACGACGCGGTCGCCCTGATCGGTTCGCACAATTTCGATCCGCGCTCGGACTACTACAACACCGAGTCCGGGATCATCGTCCATGATCGCGACTTCGCCGGAGCGTTGCAGGCATCGATTTTGCGCGACAGCGAGGCTGGCAATTCCTGGACGATCGCGCGCCGGCCGCGATCCGGCTTGCTCGGCCGCCTGAACAATTCGATCAGCGATTTCTCCAACGCCTTGCCCCTGTTCGACCTGTGGCCGTTTCGCTATGCCACAAGCTATGAGTTGAAGGCCGGCTGCGCGCCGTTGGCGTCGACCGATGCGCATTTCCACGACTGCTACGAGGACGTCGGCGACTTCCCGGAAGTCAGCTTGCCGCTGAAAACCATCTATACCCGCATCGTCACCGCTTTTGGCGCGGGCCTGCATTCGATTCTGTAGGCGGGCAGCCGCGACGGCATCACCACCGGACAATTCTGCAATTGACGCGCCCGCGCCGGCTGGCTAGTCTGAGCAGCCGTCTCCCTTATAGCGAATCGCGCCATGGCCCTTGAGTTCACCATTGAAATTTCCGACGAGGATCTGCCGTTCTTCCTGCAGGCCATGCAGCGCGCGGAACAACGGGCCTCAGGCCAGAGTGCGCGCCAGATCCTGGATGCAGCGAGCAAGACCTTCGCCGATTCGCAGACCCAGCACATGCCGCAGTTCGTGCGCTCGCGCCTGGCGGCGGTGGAAAACCTCATCGCCATGGCCGGCGACGAGGGTTGGGCGCTATCAGCTGACGACCGCAATCGCGTGGTCGCGGCGTTGACTTACTTCGCCGATCCCGAGGACTTGATTCCGGACAACATCCCGGTGCTGGGTTTCCTCGACGATGCGATTATGATCGAACTGGTCGAACGCGTGCTGCAGCCGGAGATTGAGGCCTACGCCGATTTTTGTTCCTATCGCACCACCGAGGCGGAGCACCGCGGTGCCGACGCCGGCAAACTCGGTCGAGAGGACTGGCTGGATGGCCGCCGCGCCGAACTGCAGGCGCGCATGCGCCAGCGCCGCGGCTCGTACGCGCCGAGTGGCAACTGGACGCCGCAATTTAAGTTTAGTTAGGCGGATTTCTGCGGCGTGAGTTCTGCTCACGCCGTCCGCCAGTCAAACGGCATGGTTCTAGCGTTCGACGATCGCGGTCACGCCCATGCCGCCGGCCGTGCAGATCGAAATCAGGCCGCGGCCGCCACCCCTGTCCTCGAGCATTTTCGCCAGCGTCGCCACGATGCGCGTGCCAGTCGCGGCGACTGGATGACCGAGCGCCAGGCTTGAACCGTTGACGTTGAACTTGGCCATGTCGATGCTGCCGAGCGGCTTGTCGCGGCCGAGCCGGTTTTTGCAATAGTCCACATTTTCCCAAGCGCGCAAAGTACACAATACCTGCGCGGCGAAGGCTTCGTGGATTTCATAGAAGTCAAAATCCTGCAAGGTCAATCCGGCCGCATCGAGCATGCGCGGCACGGCGATTGTCGGCGCCATGAGCAGGCCTTCGCCACGCACGAAATCGACCGCGGCAACCTTGGCGTGGGTGAGGTAAGCCTGCGCTTTCAGACCACGCGAGCTGGCCCAGTCCTCGCTCGCCAGCAGGACAGCGGATGCGCCATCGGAAAGCCCCGTCGAATTGCCGGCAGTCAGCGTGCCCTGGCCTGAGGTCTTGTCGAAGGCGGGTTTCAGCGCCGCCAGTTTCTCAAGCGACGAGTCCGCGCGCAGGAAGCCGTCGCGATCCAGCCCGCGGAAGGGCACGACCAGATCCTTGAAGAACCCGCGATCGTACGCGGCAGCGGCCTTCTGATGACTGGACAGCGCGAGCTGGTCCTGGTCCTCGCGCGAAACTTTCCATTCCTTGGCCATCAGCTCGCAATGATCGCCCATCGACATGCCGGTGCGCGGCTCGGCGACACCGGGAAAGCTGGGTTTGAGTTCGCCGAAGGAAAATCCGCGGAACGCCGCCTTGACCTTGTCGAGCGGCGATTTAGCGCGATTCATGTTCAAAAGGCGCTGCTGCAACGCGCGGCTGTAGACGATCGGCACATCGCTGGTGGTATCTGCGCCGCCGGCGATACCGGCGTCGATCTGTCCCGCCGCGATCTTGTTGGCAATGATGATGGCGTTGTCCAGCGACGTACCACAGGCGCGCGCCGTGGTGATGCCAGGCGTCAGCGGCGACAGCCCCGACGATAGCGTCGCCTCGCGCGCGATGTTCCAGTCCGAGGCATGCTTGATGACGGAGCCGAATGCGACCTCACCCAATTCCACCCCGTGCAGGTCGAAACGTTCGACCAGGGCGCCCAGAGTCTTTACTGCCATGCCGAAATTGCCGACATCGGCGTAGGCGGTGTTGTTGCGGCAGAACGGGATGCGCACTCCGCCGATGATCGCAACGCGTTGGGATCGGGTTTGCATCGAGGTCAACTCCCCTTCGTCTTCGCCAGCATCCGCTCTATTCCGTCACCGGGCCCCAATTCTTTTCGTTGCTGCGCCACAACTCGAGGAACCAGGCGCGGAACATCGGGATTTCCTCGCCGCGCGATGCGTCGGAAACCATAGCCAACATCGCCTGAGGCGGCAAGCCTTCGGTAGTAACCTTGATCAGCGTGTCGAACAGTTCGGTCCACAGCGGCGTGTACGCGATCTGCGCCGCCTGGGCGTCGAGTCTTTCGCGTTCGGCACGTGCGTCGCCTGCGCCGCCCTGGCGCTTGGCCACAGCTTGTACCCATGGCGACTCGGACAACATCAGCAGCGTCTCGAATCCGGCATGTTGCAAAAATGCTCGCACTTCATCGGGCGTGGAAAACTGATTGCGCGCGACGTCCTTGCGCGCGGAAAGATCGGCGTTGCGGTATTGCGCCGCTTCCAGCGCATAGCGCCGCCAGCCGACGCGACTGACCAGATTCCAGGTATCAAAATAGATCAGTCCGCCGGGTTTGACGACCCGTGCCAGTTCTTCCAGATAAAGATAGAAATCTTCCTTGTCCATGTGGATGAACACGGCAACGCAATAGGCCTTGTCGAAACTGGCATCCGGCAACGGTGCCAGGCAGGTGCGAACCAACTCGGTAAAGCCGACATTGGCGTGACCGGTCAGGCGTTCCCTGGCGACTTTGAGCATGTTGGCCGAGATATCGGCGCCTTCCCAATGCGCGACCTGCGGCGCCAGCAGGTGGCCGATGCGGCCGACGCCACAGCCCAATTCCAACACGCGGTCGGTCTTGCGCAGCGCTAGTGCAGTTGCGACCTGGCGCGCGCTGTAGGAACCCGTGAGCTGCAAGACCTGCTCATTGGCGCTGCCATCCACCGCCAGCAAGGCGCCTTGCGTCGTGCTGGCTTTGTCGTCCCAAAACTTCTTGTAATTTTGTTGCGTAAGCATCCTGATTCCACTGTGATCGCGTCGGTTCAAGCGAACCGCGATATTACACTCTCCGTGCGTCCGCCCGGAACTGCGCTATCCCAGCGTCGCGCGCAAGACTTTGGAGTACATGCGGTAGGCATCCTCATGCATTCCCAGCGATTGGTAGGTGCGCTGCGCCTGCCCGTTGTCGCGCTCGACGTACAAGCGCACGCCAACGACTTCGGGCCGCGCCGCGGCACGCCGCTCAACCTCGGCATACAGTGCGCGAAATACGCCGCCGCGGCGATGCTCCGGGCGCACGTACACACTTTGTAGCCACCACCAGTCGCCGTTGCGCCAGTCGCTCCACTCGTAGGTGATCATCAGGCAGCCAGTGATCTCTCCCGCGTACTCGGCGACCAAGTAAAACCCGCGGCGCATTTCGGCGAACACCGCAGCCACGCCGGCGCGCAATACCGAGGGGTCGAGCGTCTTGGCTTCAGTCTCGACCGCCATCGCCGCGTTGAATTGCACGATCACGTCGATGTCGGCCGCCGTTGCGCTGCGCACAGTGGGTAAGGAGGTGGGCGCTGTCATGTCGGGTCAATCACTCCCTGGTTTTGCTTTTCTTGCGCCGCCGCGAGCTGCCGAGCTTGCGCGTCAGGGTGTTGCGGCATACGCCGAGCTGTTCTGCCGCGCGGCTACGGTGATTATCGTTTTCCGCGAGCGCTGCTGCCAGCAGCGACTGGTCGAATTCAGCGCGCAGGTCTGCATACATCGCTCTGTCTCCCCGCACAAGCCGCTCGCGCACGCTGCGCTCGAGCGGCTGCCTCCACTCGTTGACGTCGACGGGCTTGACATCGACCGAAGCAGAGCGCTCGATGTCCGGCAGATCCTGGACGCGAATCTCGCGGCCCGGAGCCATCACGGCCAGACGCCGGCAAAGATTTTCCAGCTGGCGCACATTGCCGGGCCAGGCAAATTCCGCCAGCGCGCCGAGTGCCGCCGGGGAAAAACGTTTCGCTTCCAGGCGCATGCTCGTCGCCGCGCGCGCGAGCAAGCGCGCGGCGAGCAACGGGATATCCTCGCGCCGCTCCGACAGCGGCGGCAAATGCAGGCGAACAACGTCGAGCCGATGCAAGAGGTCGGCGCGAAACTCGCCGCGCGCCACTTTCGCGTCCAGATCCTGATGCGTGGCCGCGACGACGCGCACGTCGGCACGAATCAGTTCGCGTCCGCCGACACGGTAGAATTCGCTCTCGGCCAGCACGCGCAACAGGCGCGTTTGCAGCGCCAGCGGCATGTCGCCGATCTCGTCGAGAAACAGGGTACCGCCCTGGGCCTGTTCGAAGCGGCCCGGATGGCGCTTGAGCGCGCCGGTGAAAGCGC
>JBBRTT010000044.1:0-33521 GCA_038244165.1 Lysobacterales bacterium
AACGGCTGCGAGAAGAAGCGCTCGACCTTGCGCGCGCGCGACACCGTCGCCTTGTCTTCTTCGCTCAACTCGTCCATGCCGAGAATCGCGATGATGTCCTTCAGTTCCTTGTAGCGCTGCAGCGTGGCCTGCACGCGGCGCGCGGTGTCGTAGTGCTCGGTGCCGATCACGTTCGGATCGAGCTGGCGACTGGTGGAATCCAGCGGATCCACGGCCGGGTAAATGCCGAGCGAAGCGATGTTGCGCGAAAGCACGACGGTCGCATCCAGATGCGAGAACGTCGTGGCCGGCGACGGATCGGTCAGATCGTCCGCGGGCACGTAGATCGCCTGCACCGAGGTGATGGATCCGGTCTTGGTCGAGGTGATGCGTTCCTGCAGCGTGCCCATTTCCGCGGCCAGCGTGGGCTGATAACCCACCGCCGACGGCATGCGTCCCAGCAGCGCGGATACTTCCGTGCCGGCCAGGGTGTAACGGTAGATGTTGTCGACGAAGAACAGCACATCGCGGCCCTTGCCCGAGGCGTCTTTTTCGTCGCGGAAGTATTCGGCCATGGTCAGGCCCGTCAGCGCCACGCGCAGGCGGTTGCCCGGCGGCTCGTTCATCTGGCCGTACACCATCGCCACTTTCGACTCGCTGATGTTGTCGAGCTTGATGACGCCTGCTTCGATCATCTCGTGATAGAAGTCGTTGCCTTCGCGCGTACGCTCGCCGACGCCGGCGAACACCGACAGGCCGGCATGCTGGGTCGCGATGTTGTTGATGAGCTCGAGCATGTTCACGGTCTTGCCGACGCCGGCGCCGCCGAACAGGCCGATCTTGCCGCCCTTGGCGAATGGGCAGACCAGGTCGATCACCTTGATGCCGGTTTCCAGCAAATCATTCGCCGCCGCCTGTTCGTCATAGCTTGGCGGTGACCGATGGATGACCCAGCGCTCTTTTTCGCCAATGGGGCCAGCTTCGTCGATCGGGTTGCCGAGCACGTCCATGATGCGGCCGAGCGTGGCCTTGCCGACCGGCACCTTGATGCCTTCGCCCGTATTCTTCGCCACCAGGTGGCGCTTCAGGCCGTCGGTGGAACCAAGCGCGATGCATCGCACGATGCCGTCGCCGAGCTGCTGCTGCACTTCGAGCGTGATCGGAGCGGCTGCGCCTTCGACGTTCAGCGCGTCGTATACCTTCGGCACCTGATCGCGCGGGAATTCGACGTCGACGACCGCGCCGATAATTTGGACTACTTTGCCCTGATTCATTTTCATGTCCTCAAAAACTCAAATTCTGTTTGGGCGCTGCGAACTAGACTGCTGCGGCGCCGCCGACGATTTCGGAAATTTCCTGCGTGATCGCTGCCTGACGCGCCTTGTTGTAGACCAGCGTGAGGCTGTCGATCGCCTTGGTCGCGTTGTCGCTTGCCGATTTCATCGCGACCATGCGCGCCGCGTGTTCGCTCGCCAGGTTTTCCAGGGTTCCCTGATACACCAACGATTCGATATAGCGCGTCAGCACATGATCCAGCACGGTCTGCGCATCGGGCTCGTAGATGTAGTCCCAATCGTAGGCGGTGGTCAGCGTCGCCGACGCCGGCAGCGGCAGCAACTGGTCGAGCGTGGCCTTCTGCGTCATCGTGTTGACGAAATCGTTGTAAGCAAGTGTCAGCTTGTCGACGCGGCCCGCAGTGTAGGCGTCGAGCATGACCTTGATCACGCCGATCAGCTGTTCCACCTTCGGGCGTTCGCCCAGATGCGTCGCGCTGCCGATCAGGTTCACTTTCAGGCGACGGAAAAACGCATTGGCCTTGGTGCCTATGGCGACGATGTCGACTTCGACGTTCTTTTCCTGCCAGGCACGTATTTCCACGAGCAGCTTGCGGAACAGGTTCGAGTTCAGGCCGCCGCACAGACCGCGATCGGTCGAGATGATGATGTAGCCGACGCGCTTGATTTCCGCGCGCTCGTTGAGGAACGGATGCTTGTACTCGGAGTTGGCCTTGGCCAGATGGCCGATCACCTGGCGCATCGCACGCGCGTACGGGCGCGAGGCCTTCATCAGGTCCTGCGCCTTGCGGATCTTGGATGCGGAAACCATTTCCAGCGCGCGCGTCACCTTGCGGGTGTTCGCGACGCTCTTGATCTTGGTCCGGATTTCTCTTGCGCCTGCCATGGGTTTCTTCCGTAGGGTGGGCTTCAGCCCACCGTCATCGCATCAATTGGGCATGCATGGTGGGCCAAGGCCCACCCTACGTGTCACCAGCTGCCGGTCTTCTTGAACTCTTCGATGCCTTTCTTCAGCGTGGCTTCGATGTCGTTGTTCCAGTCGGACTTGTCGTTCGCTGCCTTCACCCAGTCGGCGTAATTGCTGGCGAAATGCGCGTGTAGGCCTTTTTCGAACGGCAGGATCTGCGCGATCGGCAGATCATCGAGGTATCCTTTCTCGGCCGCGTACAGCGAGACAGCGAGTTCAGATACCGATAGCGGCGCGTACTGCTTCTGCTTCATGAGTTCAACAACGCGCTGGCCGCGTTCGAGCTGGGCGCGCGTGGCGGCGTCCAGATCCGAAGCGAACTGCGCGAATGCCGCCAGCTCGCGGTACTGCGCGAGCGACAGCTTCACACCGCCGGACAGCTTCTTGATGATCTTGGTCTGTGCTGCGCCACCGACGCGCGACACCGAGATACCGGCGTTCACGGCCGGGCGGATGCCGGCGTTGAACAAGTCGGTTTCCAGGAAGATCTGGCCGTCGGTGATCGAGATAACGTTGGTCGGTACGAACGCGGAAACGTCGCCGGCCTGGGTTTCGATCACCGGCAGGGCGGTCAGCGAACCGGTCTTGCCCTTGACTGCGCCCTTTGTTGCTTTTTCCACATATTCTTCGTTGACGCGCGCGGCGCGTTCGAGCAGGCGGCTGTGCAGATAGAACACGTCGCCCGGATACGCTTCGCGGCCCGGCGGACGGCGCAATAGCAGCGAGATCTGGCGGTAGGCCCAGGCCTGCTTGGTCAGATCGTCATAGATGATCAGCGCGTCTTCGCCGATGTCGCGGAAGAATTCGCCCATCGCACAACCCGAGTACGGCGCGATGTACTGCATCGCGGCCGAGTCGGCGGCGGCAGCGGCAACGATGATCGTGTGCGCGAGCGCGTCATGCTCTTCGAGCTTGCGCACCACGTTTGCGATCGAGCTCTGCTTCTGGCCGATGGCGACGTAGATGCATTTGATCCCGGAATTTTTCTGGTTGATGATCGCGTCGATCGCGAGCGCGGTCTTGCCGGTCTGGCGGTCGCCGATGATCAGTTCGCGCTGGCCGCGCCCGATCGGAATCATCGAGTCGACCGACTTGTAGCCGGTCTGCACCGGCTGCGAGACTGACTTGCGCCAGATCACGCCCGGCGCGACTTTTTCGATCGGCGAAGTTTGCTTCGCGTTGAGCGGACCCTTGCCGTCGATCGGATTGCCGAGCGCGTCGACGACGCGGCCGAGCAGTTCGCGGCCGATGGGTACTTCCAGAATGCGGCCGGTGGTCTTGACCGTATCGCCTTCACGCAGATGGTCGTAGCCGCCGAGGACGACGCAGCCGACCGAGTCGCGCTCCAGGTTCAGCGCCAGGGCGAATGCGTTGCCGGGCATTTCGATCATTTCGCCGGCCATCGCATCGGCCAGGCCGTGCACGCGCACGATGCCGTCGGACACGGAGACGATCGTGCCTTCGTTGCGCGCTTCCGCAGCGAGCTTGACCTTCTCGATACGGCCTTTGATCAATTCGCTGATTTCTGAAGGATTGAGCGTTTGCATGGGTTTCTCTCGTGAGCATCCGATGAAGGATGCAGCAAATGGTAAAAGTATTTTCTAGTGAGCTAGAGCGCTTTCAAGCCGCGCCAGACGTCCGCGCACGGAGCCATCGATCACCGTGTCGCCGGCATCGATCACGGCGCCGCCAATCACAGTCGGATCGATGCGCTGTTCCAGTTCGATGTCGCGGCCGAAACGCTTTTTCAGGGCAACCTTGATCTTGTCGGCTTGCTCGGCCGGCACGGCGGTGGCTGTGCGCAACGTGACCTTGAGCACGCGTTCGGCTTCGCGCTTGTAGTCTTCGAACAAGGCGGCAATATCCGGCAGCAGCATGGCGCGGCGATTCTCGACGAGCAGATTGAGGAAACGGGCGACCGGTGAATCCACCGTTTCGTCCGGCGGCAGCAGCAGCCCGGTCAACTCGGCGTTGCCCACGCGCGGATTGCCGATCAGCCCGCCAACACGGCTGTCGGAAACCAGCTGCGCGCTGAAGCGCAGCTTCTGCGCCCAGTCGGCGAGTGCGTTGCCGCTACTTGCCGATTCGAAAGCCGCGCGTGCGTACGGGCGCGCCAGAGTCAGGGTTTCGCTCATGGATTAAATCTCAGCCACGAGCTGATCGAGCAGGACTTTGTGCGCATCCGCATTGATCTCACGCTGGATGATCTTCGATGCACCCTGCATCGCCAGCGCGGCGACCTGGCCACGCAGTGTCTCGCGCGCCTTGCCGACCAAGCCTTCGATCTCGGCCTGCGCAACGGCTTTCTGGCGAGCGCCTTCGAGCAACGCGTCCGCCTTGGCCTTGTCCAGAATCTGGTTGGCCTGGCTGTGCGCCTTGTCGATGATCTCGCTCGCCTGCACGCGCGCTTTCTTGATCTCGTCGGCCACGCGCGCGTCGGCATCCTTCAATTCGGCTTTCGCGCGTTCCGCAGCGCTCAAGCCTTCGGCAATGCGTTGGGCACGGACATCCATCGCTGATTTCAGCGGCGGCCAGATGAATTTCATCGTGACCCAGATGAGGATCCCGAAGACGATCATCTGGGCGAACAGAGTAGCGTTAATGTTCACGAGCTTTGACCCTCAACTTACGACGCTGGAACGAATCAATGCGCGACGCCGGCTGCCGCCGCCGCCACTTTGGCAGCGAACGGATCGACGAAGGTCAGGTACATCGCGATACCCACGCCGATGATCGGAATCGCGTCGATCAGACCGACGAGCAGGAACATCTTGCCCTGCAGCATGGGCACCAGTTCCGGCTGACGCGAGGCGCCTTCGAGGAACTTGCCGCCCATGAGTCCCATGCCGATCGCGGCGCCGATGCCACCGAGGCCGAGCATGAGTGCTGCCGCAACAGCGGTCATGCCTTCAACATTTGCCAATGCGCTGATATCCATCGTTTGTCTCCGTAGAACTTGTGATTAAAAAAGGTGTGCCGGTCAGTGATGATCGGCCGCCATCGCCATGTAGACGACAGTCAGGGTCATGAAAATGTAGGCCTGCAGCGAAATGATCAGGATGTGGAACAGCGTCCAGGCGGTGCCGAGCGCAATCTGCGTGTACCCACTGGGCAAGGCCGCGGGCAGCCATCCAAAAATGCCAATGACTGGGATACCGATCAGCAAAGCGAGGGCGAGCAGGCCTTTTCCGCGAGCGAAAAGAAAAACGGTCAGGACCATCAACGCTGCAGCAACGAGCAGCGCGCCAAGATTGGTTGTGGTCGCCGCTTCCGGCATACCCAGACTGAGCGTGAAGCTGGCGAGCAGAATGAAGATCATCTCCCCCGCGTACATGTTGCCGAACAGTCGCAGACCCAGGCTGATGGGCTTGGCCAGTTCTTCGACGCATTTGAGCAGGAAGTTGAGCGGCATCAACAGAATCTTGACCAAGATATTGTTGGCGCTGAATGGGTGAAAAAGAAATTCCGCGCCGACACCTTTCACGCCCTTGGCGAAAAAGCTGTAACCGAACGCAATGAGGAACACGGTCAGCGACATGCCGATGGCGACGTTCGGATCGGTCGACGGCACGGTGCGCAGATGATCCACGCCCAAACCGCCCGCAACTGCCGGGAGCAAGTCAACCGGCAGCATGTCCATGAAGTTCATGAAGAACACCCAGAAGCCCACCGCGAGTGCCATCGGCGCGACAAAGCGCGCGCCGTGGTGGTAGGCGTCCTTGACCTGGCTGTCGACGGACTCCACGCACAATTCGATGAAGTTCTGCCACTTGCCGGGCACGCCACTGGTGGCCTTGCGAGCAGCGACGCGGAACATGACAAGAAAAATGGTCGCAAGTACGACTGAGAAGACCATCGAATCCAGATGAAGCACCCAGAACCCGGTCGCTTCCGGATCGATGCGCATCGTATGCAAGTCCAGCTTGAGGTTAGTCAAGTGGTGCAGGATGTAGCTGCTGGTGTCGTGAGCGCCTTCAGTCGCCATGTTCTTCAAGTAACCCGTTCCTGAAACAACTTAGTCGATTGCTGCAAATGCCAGCACCAGCCAGTTCATGGCCAGACACGCCACGCATGTCAGCATCAGTGGCGCAAAGTGCGCGCCAAACCAACGCGCACCGATGAAAAACAACAGCGCCGTCAACAACAGCTTGCCCAATTCCGCCCGGTAAAACGCGCCGAGCACCTGCTTGCCTTCCGTTGCACCGCGACGCGGATGAACCCGGTACGCGAAGTACAGCGCCGGCACCACGACGACGATGCCGCCAAACGCAGCCGCCACCGCTGCTGCCTTGCCCCAGATAGCCACTACGACGATGACTGCGACACTGGTTGTCGCAGCCTGAGCCGCGCACAAAACCCACGCCAGCGATACACCGCGCAAATCCACCCGCTTCACCCTTTCACCCCCGACGCCGCGCGGCAGTAATGCACACAGCCAGCGCCAAGCCGGCAGCGGTATACCTTCGCATCGGACAGCCTTGGTTTGGACTTAAGGGCCAGCAGCGTTACTCGGCATCCAAGCCGGGCATCCAAGCCGGTAGCGCGGGTTGTCGATTATAGCAATCGGGGGTTTGCGCCCGCAAGACAAAGCTGGTGCAAGTCACGGGCGAAGGACGCTTGCGGACGTCCCGCGCGGATCGGCATCCCCGCCCGCCAGATCAGGGCGTGATCTGGATATGGTTGGTCGCGCCGCTGAAGTTTTGGTTGAACGTTATCCACAGCTCGTCGCTTCCGGCGCGCATCGACGGGAAGTAGTCGACATCGACCGTCAGCGACGTGCCGTTGAGTTTGACGCTGCTCGGATAGGCACCAGCGTAGTTGCTTAAGATCAGCAGCGGTTTCTTCAGCGTGCCGCTGCCGACGGCGACGTTCGCATCGAGCTGGTTGGCGGCATTTGCGGCCAAGGCCAGTGCGCCGTAGACGTGGTTGTAGCCGCCCGGCGCATAATTGATCGTGTCAGCACGATTGATACCCGCCGGGCCGCTCGTAATGACACTGCCGACGGTCGTGCTCATCGTCAGCGTTTGCGCGACTTCCGCCTGCGTTACCTGTGCTTCCACCGGACTCGTGCTATGCGGGCCGAGCACCACATGAACGGAATAGCTCTTCTTCGGATAGCCTGGCAGAAACGGCCCATTGTTGCCGGCTGCGGTGTTCGTGTTGGCGGCGTAACTGGATTGTCCGAGGAATCCATACTGCGTGCCCCAGGTCAGGCGCGCATTGTTGTTGGGCGTGCTGGCGTTGATGGAATCGTTGTCGGCCTGATACGGCCAGTTGTCCTGGCAGGGCATCGCGTATCCGGATGCCGCGCATGCGGCGCCATTTGCGGAGGTCTTGTTCCAAAAGCCCGAGACATCGTAACCGTTGGGATCGCGCGCAGCACCGGCGTCCTGCTCGTCGATAGTCTGCGTCTGCACCAGACCCATAGTAGCGTCGGAGGCCACGATCCACTCTTTCACATAGGGAATCGTGTTGGCGACATTCCACGTCCATGAGCTGCTCAACGTGAGCGGGGCGGTCGTACTCGTGAACTTGTACTTGTCGCCCCAGGCAACGCCATCGATGTTGTGGCTGAATCCGTCACCATCGATATTCAGTTCGCCATACGGGGCGCGCGAATCGTCGTACAAGTAATCGGCCGAGATCGCACTCAGATCGTATGTGATCGCCCACAATGGGTTGTCGTGTCCTGTCGCCATCATCCAATCGATCGTCACTGGAACAAGCGTGGTGGCCGGCGCATTGGGTCCGCAATGGCGCTGATAGTTTTGGGTGAAGCGGAAAATGGCGTGATGCCGGCCTTCGAACACGCGTTGGAACCCACCAGAAAAACTGTATCCGAGAGGCGAGTCATCGCCGTTGCAGAATTGATTCAAGGTATGCGAGACGACGTAGCCGAAACCGCCATAGCCGCCGTTTCCGTACGTGGTCACGGAAGCAGTGCGTGTTGTGGCATTCGGCATTTGATAGCGGAATTCACGCAGCGCGCCGCCACGATTCGCATACACGCCAGCAGTGGGCCCCACTTGGCCATCGTTGTGCGCCAGCACGGACACGCGTGGTGAATTTGCAGAATCGCACCAGGTAAATCGATCGCTCACCATGCTGCCCACGGTGACGTCGTGCTCTTGCGTCATTCCGCACGCGGGCGGCGGCAGCACGCTGCCTTCAAATCCGCTCTTGAAAATCCAATCGGCGCCACTCGCCCGTCCGATCAAACTGACGTCGTCGAAATAAACGGTCGGCTGCGCGCTCATGTTGTTGGATTGAAGCGAGATCTGGTCGAAGGCGCCATTGAACTGGGTCGGTGCATTGTCGAATGACGCCGTTACCTGCGCCCATGTGTTCACAGCGATCGGGTGCCCGAGCAAGGCAACAAGCGGTACATCGACAACAGGTGTACCGAGCAGGCCAATAACCAAATGAAGATCTTGTCCACCGGATACGCCGCCATTGACCCAAAAAGTGATGCCGTTGTAGTTCGTGGTCGACAAGTTCCCCGGTGTGCACCAGCTCACCGCGGCGAAATTCGGCGCGCTAAAACTGATCCCGTGAATGCCCGTGTGGACGAATGTGGTTTCTGCGAAATTCGGCGCAGCGCCGAAACTGCAATTCTGGTTGAAACCGTTCTCACTGGCATCGTCGTAGACCACCAGGTCCGCCGCGAATGCGGGACCAGAAATCGCGGCAACGGCGAAAAGAAAAATGCGAAATCCAATCATGCGCAACATATATAGCCCCCTGCAGGCACGGAATGCTGTGCCTGCCGATGTTCACGCCGCGTCAAGGCACGACGGCATTCGGGCACAGATTGGTCCAGACCTGCTGCAAATCGGCGCTGGAATAGGTGTGTCCGCCGTTGAAGGTGGTGCGGAAAATCGTTTGCCCGCCGACCCAGCCCTGGGCCAGGAAGCGGTTGTAGTCATCCAGGGTGGGTTGAAGGTAGTACGAATCGCCGGAACCGACATGAATATCCACCGGAATCTTGCGCGGCAGATTCGCAAGCATTTGAGCGCATTGCGGATCGGTGCAGGCGAAGCCGGCAAGATCACCCGCGCTTACGCCGTACGCCGCCATCGTCGACGTGTTGAAAACGCTGTTGTACTTGTTGAGCGCCAGGCCGTGCATCACATTGCCACCCGAAGAAAAGCCCCAACCATACCGGCGCGTGCGCTCGATGTTGTAGGCGCCTTCCACATCGGTGCGGAGGGCGGCAAAGAAATCGTAGTCGGTGGGACCGGAAGTCGGTGGCACGGACCAAGTCACGTAATAGGTCTGTGAAGGGACGTCATAGCCCACTTTGTCCGCGACCGGCGCAGCAACGATAAAACCGGCGGCTGCGGCGACCGGCGCCCAGGCATCGCGCACGTCGGCCGCGTAGCTGCCGCCGTCATTGGGCGCCACGCCGTGCAGGGCCAACACCAACGGCCAGGATCGGCTTGGCGTGTAGTTACTCGGCAGATACAGGAAATAGGTTTGCGTGCCGGAACCCAGGCCCGCGATATGCAAATGGCGGACACGGTTCAGCGGATACGCGCCGCCACTGCCATTGGACGGGTCATGCGGAATTGCAATCTGCCCGGCCTCGAAGCCACCGGCGAAGACACTGTCGGGACGGGTGCAGACCCAGGCAGGCAGCACCACGCTCTGGGCGCCATCGGCCTGCGCGGCGAACAGTGCGGACACGAGGGCAAGGCGGGAACAAAGCGACTTCATTTGCACACTATACGCACGCCACCGGCAGCGAAGTATGAACGCCGGCGCGCATTTACCTTGCCGCAGCGACTCGGCGCTCGGCATAATCAAAGGACAAGCGGCCGTGCCGCCTGCGGATGTAGTGTCGATGAGCAACGCCAAAGATCCCTTTATTGATTTTCCTGCCGGTTCGGTGGTGTACAAGCAGGGTGATACCGGCAGCGACATGTTCATCATCGAATCCGGGCAGATCGACATCATCCAGACTGGCAACGATGAGGTTACCGACTCATTTGGTCCGGGCGATTTTTTCGGCGAGATGGCGCTGCTGGAAGACCAGCCGCGGCATGTCACCGCCGTAGCGAAAAACGCGTCTCGCGTGCTGCGCGTTGAGCGCGCGGCGTTCGCCGATGTGCTCAGACAAAATGTGGAAATCGCGGTGCGCATCATGCGCAAGATGTCCGCGCGCCAGCGGCGCACGGACCAGCGTCTGCGTGACGCATTGAACAGTATGGCGAAGGCGAAAGGCGCAGCGGGCGCGCCACGCGCCGCCGCCGCGCCGGCGTCGGCACCCGCCGTGCGCGCCAGCGAGCCGGCGGCGGCGCCGGCGCAAGTGCTCAAACCCGTGCCTGTCGCGGTCGCTCCAGTCGCGCAAAATATGCTGCTGCGACATTCCAGCGGACAGGTGTTTGCGCTCGACGCCACGCGCAGCGAATTCCTTGTCGGACGAGCCGACCCGACCACCGGCGTAAAGCCCGAGCTTGATCTCGGCGCATTCGACAGCAACCGCACATTGAGCCGCCGGCACGCGAAGATCCTGCGCGAGGGCGCTGTATACTTTGTCAAGGACGAAGGCGGCGCCAACGGCACCTTCGTCAATGGCGATCGCGTGAATGCCGGCGCATCGGTTGCACTGAAGCCGGGCGACAAGCTGCGCTTCGGTTCCATCGAAGTCGAACTCGGCCCTGCATAGAAAATTCGAAACCTTTGCCACAGGATGTGGTTTCAAACTTTAGTCTTGGAGACGCAACATGGCTGGCAAGGACAACGAATGGCAGGAGGCGCTCGGCGCCATCGATCTGTCCGCGATCGATTCGCTCAAGACCCTCAAGCTAGAGCAGGATCAACTCAGCGAACGCCTGCAGGCGATGGATGAACTCAAGGCCAGCGTCGCCACTGCCGTATATCTGCGTGTGCGCGGCGACTACCAGCAACGTTTGAGTGCATTAGAGGATCGAGCCAGCCCGCTCAAGCAGGCGGCGCGGGATCAATACGCGCGCCTGCGCAGTCTGCTCGATCGCTTCGAAGCCGACCATGAGGCGGTGAAGCTCGATCAGCAGGAACTGGAGCTGCGCAACAAGCTGGGCGAATTCGACGACAAGGAATTCCAGCGCCGCATCAAGGGCATCGAAACCAGCGTCAAGGAAAAAGCCGAAGCGCGTGCGCGCGGCCTGGAATTGAAAGCACGCTTCCTGGAAGCGTTTCATGCCGAAAGCGAATTGGATTCGGCTCCGGCGCCACAAGCTGCGGCGGCTGCGTCCGAGGTCGAACCGATTACCGCGCGTCAGTATCAAACTTTGAATTCATCCGAGCGCGCGGCTGCTGAAGCGCGCACCCATGAAGTGCCGAAGGTCATTGCCGACGCGCCGCCGAGCCGGACCCAGGTGATGTCCGCCATCAATATTCCGGAGCCGCCAACGCAGCCATCGACACCCGCCGTGCCGCGTCAGCCGGCGTTGGCGGTTGCCGACGGGTCGACCCAGATTTTCCGCGCAGCGCGGCTGGTGCCGCAAAATCCGGAAGCGGGCAAACAGACCTACACGCTGAGCCTGAAACCGATGAGCATCGGCGCCGATAGCTCCAGCGACATCCGCGTGGGCGGCCCGGGCGTGGATCCCAAGCATGCACAAATCACCGTAAGCATGGCTGGCTTCACCCTGGTCGATCTGGGCAGTAAACACGGCACGCGCGTGAACGCGGAAAAAGTGCGTGAGCGTCCGCTGGTCAATGAAGACGTGATCCAGATCGGTGCCGCACGCTTCGTGTTCCGCGAAGGCTGAGCGAACTCAAGCCATGGCTATCGAAATCGAACAGGAGCAAATCGGCTCGGTGCGTGTGCTTGCGCTGAGCGGCCGTCTGGATACCGAAACCGCAGTGGATGTCGAACTGGCGTTGCAGGACCTGTTCGCCGCGGGTGAGCGCGAGTACGTGATTGATCTGTCCGGCATCAGCTATGTGAGCAGCGCTGGATTGCGGGTTCTGCTGAGTCTGGCCAAGCAGCTGGATGGCGGCAAAGGCAGCTTGCGCCTGTGTGGATTGAATGCGGCGGTCACCCAGGTGTTCGATGTCGCCGGATTCAGCAAATTGTTCGCGATCTTTCCCGATCGCACCGCCGCCTTGCCCAAAGTGGTGCAGGGACGAGCCGATTTCAGTCTCGGCCAGAAGGTGGCGAAGTTGATGGGCGTGGCTTCCGGCAGCGCAGCAGCCAATCCGGCGATGGCGGAACTGGCGCGCTCGGTCGCCGTGCTGCTCGGGATCAAGCAGCCAAAATCTGCAGCCAAGCCGGCACCTCAATCGCGACCGATAACGGCGCCCAATCCTGTGGTCGTGATCACTGGATTCTTCGCCAAGATTCGCGGAGTGTTCGGCGGCAAACGCTAGCGTTTTTTGCGGTCGCGCGACAGCGTGATCAGGGTCAGATCGTCGCTTTGCGGTTCGCCGCCGGCGAAACGTGCAACTTCCGCGAGCAGTGCGTCCAGCGCATCCTGCGCGCCGCCATTGCTTTCACGCAGCGTTTTCACAATGCGCTCTTTACCATAAAGTTCCTTTTTATCATTGTGCGCTTCATCGAGACCGTCGGTGTAGAACAGCACGCAAGTGCCCGGCGCGAGCGTGACCGTGTGTGCGCGAAACACCGTATCGGCCATCGCGCCCAGCGGCAGGGCGCCGGGCTCTGAGAGTTCGCTCACTTTGCCATCGGCGGAGCGCAGCAAGGGGGCAGGATGTCCGGCGCAGGCGAATTCCATGACGCCGGATTCCGGGTCGAGCATGGCCGCGAGCATGGTGACGAACATGCCGGGTTCCAGTTCCTGGTAGAGCTTGCGGTTCAGCCCGGAGAGCAGTTCCACCGGACCTGCAAGATGACGGGCCATGGTGCGCACTTGCACGCTCAAACGCGCCATGTACAGCGCGCCGGACACTGACTTGCCGGAGACATCGGCGATCACCAGTCCAGCGTGGCCATCGCGATAGTTGAAAAAATCATAGTGATCGCCGCCGATGACACGTGCCGCGGCGTAGCTGTCGGCGATGCGGTAGCCCTTGATCACGGGCGGTGATTGCGGCAGGAAGCGCTGCTGGATGCGCCGCGCCAGAGCCAGGTCATGCGCTTCGATCGCCCGCTCCGGCGATTGCGCCTGCTGCGCGGCCATCATCCACGCTAGCTGCCCGGCGACGCCGGCAAACAATTCCAGGTCCGCACTGCGCCAGGCGTTTTCGTGGTTGCAGCTCTCCAGATAAAGGACGCCGAGCACTTCTTTGCCGAGACGCATCGGCATGCCAAGCAGCGCCGCGGGTAACTCGCTCGAGCGCAGACGCGCGGCGAGTGCGTCGCGACCGGTCGCGTCGGCGACGCTGATGCCATCCTGCATGCGCAGCGCCTCGAGCAGAAACGCCTCAACATGTGCAAACTCGGCGCCAGCCGTCGCGTTGGAAGTACTGGAGCGTTGCGCGATCAGGGGCAGATGATCGGACACGGCAACGCTGCTGAAGACGGCGGCACGGCTTGCCTGAGGAAATGCCGAGAGCAATGCGTCGAGCGCTTGCCCAAGTTGCTCACGCAGTGACGCTTCGTGACGTGAAAGAGCACCCAGATCGCAAAAAAGTTTCAGACGTCGAAGCAGCTCGCGCATTCCGGGCGCTGCGGGCGCCACCGCCGCACGCTTGGCGCCGGCCGCCGCGCGCGCGCGCGTGGCGTTGTCTTCGGCTTCGGCGACCGCCGAATGCAGCGACGAGATCTCGGTTGCGGCGCTGCGAAAGATCGTCTTGATCTCGCCGAACTCCAACTCGTCGCCGTCATTGATCCGAACCGGCTGGTCGATCTGATGCCCGCGATAGCGCGTGCCGTTGGCACTGCTTTGGTCGACGACCTCGTAGCCTTGTCCGCTCTTGCGGATCAGGGCGTGCCGGCGCGAGACGGTCGGATGATTCAGGCGCACTTCGGAAAACTGGCCGCGACCCACTACGGCGTTGTCGGCAAAGCTGAACACCTGTCCGGCGAGTACTCCGGAAGTTACGATCAGGCTGGGCATGACGGCATTTGATGCTGCATTGGAAACCACTCACGATCAGGTGCAGTTTGGCATAAACCCGCCGCCTGCGGGATGATGCGCGCTGTCACGGGAGAAGTTGCCATGCATGTGTCGTACTGGTGCGTCCTGGTCGCGGCGCTGTTGCCTTTCGGCTTCACGGCCATCGCAAAAACGATTGCTCGTCGTCGCTTCAACAATCATGCGGTGCGTGATTTCCAGGCGCAGATGAGCGGCGTTGCGCTGCGCGCGCACTGGGCGCACCTGAATTCGTTCGAGGCGTTTCCGGCCTTTGCTGCGGGCGTGCTGGTGGCGCAGCAGGTCGGCGCCGCACAGGGGAAAATCGACGGGCTGGCGCTGGCGTTCATCGCTTTGCGCCTGATCTACGGCGCTTGCTACATGGCCGACCTGGCGGGCTTGCGCAGCGTGGTCTGGGCCGCGGCGCTGGGCTGCACGATTGCGTTATTTGCAATCGGTGCGTGACTTGCGCACGCCGTCGCCGGCAACTGCTCCTGCATTGCCGGCATACCGGCCATCCATGGCCATAAAGAAAAAGGCCGGATGGATTGAACCATCCGGCCTGAACGCGCTGCGGAATTCGAGGGGAGGGAGCTCGCGCAGGGAGTATTACGTGTCGATTGATTACTTCGCGGCTTTCTTGGCCACGTTGACCGTCTTGGTGAAATTTTCATTGGCGGCTTCGAAGCTGCCCTTGGCAATCTGGCCCATCGCTTCGGAGGTCTTCATGCTGACGCCGAAAACTTCCTGGCCGTTCGCGTAGAACTTCTCGGAGGTTTCCTTCACCAGGTTGATGCCCTTCGGCCAGATCGTCTTCAGGCCATCGAAATCGCGCACTTCGGCGGCTTCGGACAAGAACTCGACGGTGGCGGAAACGCGGTTTTCCAGGGTCTTCAGCTGCAGCGCGGTGATGCGCTCGAAGCCTTCGACGGCCAGGCTGTGCGCCTTCAGCGCGTTATCGGCAAAGCTCTTGCTGAGCGCGAGGACTTGCGAATTGATTTGCTCGTACATGGTCGTTCCCTTATCAGTGGGTGGGAGAGAATGAGGACCACTATACCGACAAATATGTTGCGACGCAACATGTCGATCGCGAGAGGCTAAAGCACGGGGAGAAGCGATTGAAAAATAACGATTTATTGCCTTATAGCGGCCTGCAGAAGCGCCCCAACGCCGGCCGGATGCTGCGTTGCGCTACGGTTCGGACCGAGGGCCGGTATAGATACAGCCCGAGGTGCAGGTTTCATGCACCACGACCTTGCTTAACGCCGGCAGCGCAGGCTTGAGCGCGTCCCAGATCCACTTGGCGAGCATCTCGCTGGTTGGATTTTCCAGTCCGGCGATGTCGTTGAGGCAGCGGTGATCCAGTTGTTCCAATAGCGGCGCGAATGCTGCTTTGACTTCGGCGAAATCCATGACCCAGCCCGTATCTGCTGCGGGTTCGCCGCGCACATGAACTTCGATGCGAAACGAATGGCCATGCATGCGTGCGCATTTGTGCCCGGACGGCACACGCGGCAGCCAGTGCGCAGCTTCGAGCTGAAAAATCTTGAAGATATCCATCGTTCGTATGCGTCGTTGCGGGAGAGCTTAAGTCAGCTTGGCGGTGCGGCGAGCACGCTGTCAAGACGATTCGCCGCCTTCGTCCGCCTTAGCTTGTCAGTGGTTGCCTTGCTTGGCCGGCCGCGTTTGCGCAATGTGTAACTGTATACTTTGTGCTTTGGGCCGGCGCGCAAGCGCGGCGATCGCGACCGCGCCGGCGGCCATGCAGATATATAGTGTCGCCATGCGCCACAATAGCAAGGCCGTGGCGATACTGGTGGCCGGCACCCAGGGGGCGAGCGTTGCGCTGAGGCCCAGCTCCGCGCCGCCGCCGCCGGCGGGGACGCCCGTCCAAAGGGCCGCGTGCAGTACCAGGGATTGAATCAGCAGGATCAGGGCAAATGAAACGCGGTGCCCGAGGAAAAACAACACGAGCCAGAGCACGCCATAGCGCGTCAGCCATTGCAGCGCGGTCAGTGCGACGACGCCGCAGAGAAATGCCGGGCCACCGTTGAGCAGAAGGCCGGCGTTGGCGCGCAGACTCATCAGGAACTCGCGCAGCGACTGCTGTTTTCGTCGCAGTCGCGGCCAGCGCGCGCTGATCGAATTCGCGCCGAACAGCCATGCCCACAATTTGCGTCGAGCCAGCAGCCCAACCAGCGCCAGCGCGATCATGCCGGCACTCGATGTAAAACCCAGGATAGCCAGCGTTTGCGGCATATCCGACCAGATCAAGGCGATTCCGGCGACCGGCAGCACCACGACAAAAAACAGCAAATCCAATCCCTGATCAGCCGCAGTGATCGTCGCCGCGCCGCTGACCGAGGTACCCGCGCGACGCAGATAATAGACGCTGGCTGCATAGCCGCCGACGCCGCCCGGCGTGCTGATGAAGGCGAAATCCGTCGCCAGCGAAATCGCCAGCGTGCGCGTGAAACGCGGATGCACCTGCAAACGGTGCAGGAGCAAATGCAGCTTGACCGCACGCGCGAACCAGCTGGTGACGATCACGGCAAAAATTGCCAGGTACCCAACCACGGGAAAATGCAGGGTTTGCCAGAGCGCGTCGTTACCGCCAAGCAGGATCGGCACGGCCAGTGTCGCAGCGAGCGCGACCGCAATCAGCAGGCCGGCGTTGCGCACGCTTGTCGTTCCGCTTGGGTTCTCATCATCGTTATCCGGTCGCGCGTGCGTCCGCCGGCACGCTACTCAACCGTCGCAGGTTTCTGCGATCGTCTCCCGAGCATTGGCTGTCCTGCCGGCGGATACGTAGCGAGTGCCGAGCACAATGTCCCACAGCGGCGTGGTCACGCCGAAGTTCTTGTCGGGATGGTAGTGATGAATATGATGAATAGCCGCCCAGCGTTTGCTCAATCGATTTTCAAAACGCATGTTGTGGATGGCGGCGTGACTTAATCCGTAGGCAGAATAGCCGGCAGCCAGGGACCCGGCGAGCAGCAAGGCAAACTGCGCCGGCAACACCAGGTTCAGCATTCCGGCAATGGCCAGCAGCGCCAGCGGCGGCAGGAAGAACGGAAGAGCGTCATATCCGTCGGGTCGCTCGTGATGCTTGCGATGACCCTGTTCCATGATTTTCGGCGCGCCGTGGAAAAGCCAACGGTGAAAACCGTACTCGATGAAGCTGAAAAGCAGCAGGCCGACCAGCAGCGTCGAGAGTGTCGCCAGCGGGCGCGCGTTGCCCTGCCACAGGCCTGCGCCCAACAACACGATGCTGATGCCTACGTCGGCAATCAGCCCTGCCATGCCATTGGCGCGTGTCGTCGACAGGCGCACGATCCATTGTCCCGCCGCGGCGAACAGCCCCGATTGTTCCGGCGGCGGCGCAAATTTTGCGATCGGTGCAGATGTGATCGGTGTGGATAGGTGTTGTGGAGATTGGGTATTCATAGAGACTGCGATCATCCACGGTTTCAGGCGCGTCGGCGCACATTGATTTTCCATCGACTCCGCCGGCGCTTGTATACATCGTATCGCATGTCGGCGACGTTCGGGTGATGCATGCAGCCGCAGTGCACCGAAGCCGCTTCGCACATCCTGCCTGCGGACTAGTTATTTTTTTCCGAACGCAGGTGATCGATGATCAGCTGCGCCAGTTTCGGCAGCGCCGTGGCGGGCAAGTAGTGGCCGAGCTGCGCAATCACTTGCAACTGCGCATGCGGCAGCAATTTCGCCAGATGATATGCCGCCGGCAAAGGTATCAATGGATCGTCGGCTCCGTGGATGATCAGGGTCGGGCAGGCAATTGCCGCGACTTCGTCACTACGATCCGGATCGGCGAGCACGGCCATCAGTTGACGTGCGGCACCGGCCGGGTTGTACGCGCGTCGCAACGAACGCGCCAGGCGCTCGCGCAGCGCAGCCAGCTCAGCGCCATCGTCGATTCGGCCAAGCGCGCGCATGAGCTCGACGAAATGGTCGAGCTGTGCGGACAAATCCGCGGACTCAGGGGGCCGTTGCAGAAAGCGCCAGAGCAGACTCGGGCTTGGCCACGGAGCTGTGCGCGGACCGGCGCTGGACATGATCGAGGTCAGACTGCGCACGCGTTTGGGTTCGCGTGCGGCGAGCGTCTGCCCGACCATCCCACCGAGACTCACTCCGACGATGGCAAAGCGATCCAGACGCAATGCATCGGCCAACGCCAGCGTGTCTGCCGCCATATCAGCGATGCGGTAGGGCGGGACAAAACTGCGATGCAACAGATGCGCGAGCAACGCCCGTGGCGGCGGCGTGTACTGCATCAGTGGGCCGGAACTGGACAAGCCGATATCGCGATTGTCGAACACGATTACGCGAAACCCGGCTTGCACAATCGCATCGATCAGTGGCTGCGGCCAGGAAACCAGCTGCAGTCCCAGGCCCATGATCAGAATTACCGGCGGATGCCTGGTGTTGCCGTGACTTTCGTATTCCAGATGCAAACCGCGCGAGGCCAGATCGATCCGCATGGATTTTTCGTCGCCTAGAGCGCGAGCAGACCCGCGCCGTTTGCGCCACGCGGATCGCCATAGACCAGGCTGCGCCAACCGCTACGGTCGAATGCTTTCCATTGACCTTCGGCCTGGGCCAGCCGATCGGCAATGGCCCACAACACTGCCGGATTGGCGCCCATGCCCAGGTGACTCGCGCTGACTTGGATGTTTTCCGACTGTTCGCTGTGTGCGACCAGGCTCATGGGCCAGGCGACGATGCCGTCGCTCTTGCTCAGAATCGAGGTCGAAGGTACGCTCGGACTACGGCGCATCAGCGCACGCAAGCGCGGATCATCCGCACGTACGCCGCTTACGAATTCGAACAAGCGCCAGGCGTTCGATGCCTTCGGATTTCCGCCTAGCGGCGAACCCAGGGTGATTACCGAGCGCACGCGTTGTGGTTCACGCACGGCGAGTGCGTGCGCCATGGCGCCGCCGAGCGACCATCCAACCAGACTCAATTTGCGACCGTGTTCGCGCTGGATACTGCGCATCTGCGCAAGCACTTTGCGCACGACGCCCTCGCGTGGCCCGCGATTCAGACCCTGCTCCCACGGATAGACCGCGTAGCCGCGGCCCTCGAGAAATCTGCGCAGCGGCCAGGTGCTGGAATCGCTCGCGGCCAGACCGGGCAAGACCAGCACCGGATGGCCGTCACCGCGCGCCGCCTGAGAGAGCAGGGGCCATGCAGCCACGCATGCGGCCCACTCAAAAATCGCGCGGCCCTCCAGCGCGAGCAGCAAAGGCGAAGGCGCGCGCATGTGCGCGTCGAATCCTTGGCGCGATGGTGGCTTTGCGTCTTTTTTCATCCGTGAGTGCTCTGCATAAACTCTTTGTTCCTCATCAGCTCGTTGAGTGCGCGCGTCAAGCCTGCTGCCATGCCATCCAGTTTCGGCGCCGCATCGCGGCAGGCGATCAAGCCGAACTCAAGCGAACCGGCATAGCTCGTCGCCGTGATGTTAAGGCCAAGTCCATGGGTGACGATAGATACGGGAAAGTAATGCAGCACTTTCGCCCCGGCCAGATACAGCGGCACCGGGGGCCCCGGCACATTGGAGATCGCCAGATTGGCCAAGGGCGGCAAACGCTCGGCGACGCGCCCGCGCGCCCACAGCCGGCTCAGACCGCTCGCCCAGATCGGCGCGGCAAGACCGGGGAAGTCGGTCGGGATGAGACCGCGGAACGTGGCCACCTGTCGCTTGAGCTGACCGGTGGCTGCGGCAATCGCGCGCAGGCGTTCGACCGGATCGACAATATCCGTAGGCAACACGCATTGCACCATCGAAACCTGATTGTTGACTTCGGCGTCGCCCGCCGCGCGCAGCGAGACCGGCATCGCTGCGACCAGTGCACGCGACGGCAGCGCTTTGCGCCGTTGCAAATAGTGGCGCAACGAACTGGCGCACAAGGCGAGCACGACATCGTTCAGGCTGACGCCAAAACCGCGTGCGACACGCTTAACCTCGGCCAGCGGCAACGACACAACGGCAAAACTTCGGCGCGACCCGACCTGCGCGTTGAACAGCGTGCGCGGAGCGAGCATCACGCTGTCGCGCAGACGTCCAAGCAATCCACCCACGCCGAGCGCCGCATCGGCCGCGAGTTTCAGGGTCACCGGCAATCCGCGCAGCAGCTTGGCGAACTGCTGCGCGCTGGCACGAATTGCGGCATTGGCCAGATCGCTGCGCCGCCGTGGCGCCAGCGGCGCGGGATCCGCGGCAGCATTGTCGCGCTGGGGTTTCGTCGGTTGCACGTCAAGCAGCGCCTGCGCCAACGCCATGCCGCCTTGTCCATCGAGCAAAGCGTGATGCACCTTGGAGTACAAGACGCTTTCACCGGATTGCAGGCCGTCGATCACGACGAATTGCCACAACGGGCGATCGCGCGGCAATGCCTGGGCGTGCAGGTCCGCGACGAGTCGCAGCAATTGCGCGCGTGAACCCGGCGCGGGCAGGCGACGTTGCAGAATGTGCGCGCCCAGATCCAGGTGATCTGCTTCGTCCCACATCGGGTGACCCAGATCCAGCGGCGCTTCGGTGAGAATGCGGCGCAGCGCGGTGGCGCGCGGCAGGCGCTCGCGGACATGCGCAACCAGGGCGCGATGAAAGTCATATTTGCGCCGCGGCGTTTGCAGCAGCATCAGGCTGCCGACATGCATCGGCGTGCCGGCGGCTTCCAGATACAGGAATCCGGCGTCGAGTCCGCTCAAGGGTCGTAAGCGCTTGCGCACAGGCGTGTTTGATTCGATCCCTTATGACACGGGCGACTATATGCTGGCCGGTGCGCAGGATCGTTGTGCGTTGCGGGGAAGGCCGCCTGTCGGTGCTTTCAGCGCCCTGGAAACATGGTGGCTATGGGTGGACTCGAACCACCGACCTCAGCATTATGAGTGCCGCGCTCTAACCAGCTGAGCTACATAGCCACGTCGCAGGGGGGCGTGATTGTTGGTATTGCGCTGCCCGCTGTCAAGCACGCCAGCGAAGAAATTGGCACCAAATCACGCCTTGTGCCTTGCCGAGCGCGCGTTGCCTGTGGAAAAATCAGCGCCAGCAGTTCTTGGAGTCAAATGCGTGATCGATCCCGATGGCTACCGGCCGAACGTCGGCATCATCCTGTTGCGCGAGGACGGTCACGTATTCTGGGCGCGCCGCGCCTTCCGCGATGGCTGGCAGTTCCCGCAAGGCGGCATGCACAGCGACGAGACACCGCTCGAGGCCATGTATCGCGAACTGCACGAGGAAACCGGATTGCGGCCCGAGCACGTTGAGGTGCTGGGTGCGACACCCGGCTGGCTGCGTTATCGCTTGCCGCGCCGCTATCTGCGTCACAATGAAAAACCGATGTGCATCGGCCAGAAGCAGGTGTGGTTCCTCCTGCGTTTTCTGGGCGATGAATCCCAGGTGCGTCTGGATCTGACCGACAAACCCGAATTCGACCTGTGGCGCTGGGTCGATTTCTGGTATCCGGCCGCTCACGTCGTGCAGTTCAAGCGCTCGGTCTATGAACGTGCGTTGCGCCACCTGGCGCCGTTGGCCGAAGGCTTGTGCCAGCTGCCGCTGATCCAGATGCAGTCGGTGGTCGATGGACTGGGCAGTATCGAGCTTGTCATCGAGCCTTGCTGAGCCGGCCATTCCGAGTAGCGACAGTTTTTACACCGCGCTTTTGGCGAGCAGCGAATTGAGCTCTATCGTCACGCGTTCGAAGTTACGCTTGATTTCGCCCACGATGACCGGTGCCTCGTTACTCAGCGTGCCGCTGCGCGCGCCGTGTTCCAGGCGTTTGGCCAGCTCCGACAGGCCGAGCGCGCCAAGGTTGGCGCTGGTTGACTTGAGCGAATGCGATGGCGCGATCAAGCCTTCGTTGTCGCCGCGCGTGGCGGCCTGATCCAGCGCCGCGAGCGCTTTGGGCGTGTCTTCCAGATACACCTGCACCAGTTCGGTGAACTCGTCGCCCATCACATCGAGCAGGTCGCGCACGACGTCAGTGTCCAGCACGCTGTCCTGAACGGCGGGCACCGCCACAGGTTTCGTCGGCGGTATGTACCTGGCGGCGGGTCTCGCCGCCACCGCTGCCGGCGCCGTCGGCGCGGCCGGTTTGCTCGTGGCCGCGACAGTTTGGCTCTTCGCATCCGCCGGCAGCCAGCGCCGCAGGGTCTGTTCCAGCAAGGCGCGGTTGAGCGGTTTGGACATGTAGTCGTCCATGCCCGCATTCAGGCATTTCTCGCGATCGCCGGCCATCGCGTTCGCCGTCATCGCGATAATCGGAATGCGCTTGCCGCCGGGAACTTCGTTCTGGCGTTGGATGCGGGTAGCCGTATAGCCGTCCATTACCGGCATCTGGCAATCCATCAGCACGGCGTCGAACGCGTGCTGCTGGATCTGGTCCAGCGCTTCCTTGCCATTCTCGGCAACGACAAAACTCAAGCCGATAAGGCTGATCAGCCGTTGCGCGACCTGGCGATTGACCGGATTGTCTTCGACCAGAAGCACGTGTCCGGCCAGCGGCGTTGATGCCGCTGCGGGCGGCATGATGTGGACCTGCGGTGCCTCGTCCATCCGCGGCATGAATGGATTGACTCCGGCGGACGTCGGTTCGCCGGCCCCGAGCAGTTTCAGGTGTGCCTCACGCAACTCGCCTTCGCTCCATCGGCGCGGCAAGACCATGGCGCGCGATTCACCGGCGAGCTCGACTGGCGCGGGCTCGTCGCCGAGCAGGAGCAGGCAACTGGCGCGATCCAAGTTCGGATCGCGGGTCACGTTGCGGATCAGACCCAGCGCGCTGCTGCTGGGAAGGGTGCCGGCATCGATGATCAAAAGATCGTAAGCCCAGGTTTCACCCATGCCTGCCGCCGAGCGCAACTTTCCCAGCGCATCAGCGGCGGCGGCCGTCTGCTGGAAGGTGACGCCCCAGGCCGCATAGTAGCTACCCAAACGGCGCACGCTGACCTGATCGCTGCTCAACACCAGCGCGCGCGCACCGTGCAGATCGCGGCGCGTGGCCACATCGCCCAAGGCCTTGAGCATCGGCACGCTGAACCAGAACATCGAGCCCTTGCCCAACTCCGAGCGCACTCCGATCTTGCCGTGCATCAGCTCGATAATGCGTTTGCAGATGACCAGACCCAAGCCGGTACCGCCGTGGATGCGCGTAGTGGAGGTGTCCGCCTGCGAGAATGGCTGGAACAATTTCGCGGCAGCGTCCGCTGCAATGCCGATGCCGGTATCCTTAACTGCGAACATCAGTTCATAGTGCGTGCGCGTCTCGCCACGCTTGCCGACATGGATTGCGATCGATCCGCGCGGTGTAAATTTGATCGCGTTGCTCACCAGGTTGGTCAGCACCTGGCGCAATCGTGTCGGATCGCCGCGCACCGCAAGACGCACGTCGGGTTCGATCGTCACGGTGAATTTCAGGCCCTTGGCCTCGGCGCTTTTTTCCATCAACCGGCGCACGGAATCGAGCGCATCGCGCAAATTGATGCCGACGCTTTCCAGTTCCAGCTTGTTCGCCTCGATCTTGGAATAATCCAGGATGTCGTCGACGATGCGCAGCAGCTCACGCGCGGACTTGTACGCGGTCTGCAGATAATCCAGCTGATCCGGCGCCAGCTTGGTAGAAAGCAAAATATCCAGTAGTGGAATAATGCCGTTGAGCGGAGTGCGGATTTCGTGGCTCATCGTCGCCAGGAATTCGCTCTTTGCCATCATCGCCGCTTCGGCGTCCTGCTTGGCCTGCAACAGTTCACGCTGTACGTTGCGCAACTTTTCAAGTTCTGCCAGCAGTCCGGGCGCGGGCGGCGCAGGTGCCGCAGGTGCCGCGCTACGGGCGGCGGATGGGTTCGCAGCGCTAACGGCAACGGGTGACAGTTTCGTCGTATCCACCATCGCGACTGCGTATGCACGCCAGCCGATCCAGCCACCAAGTGCGGCCAGGACCAGCAACGGGGTGATCCACACGGCCTGTTGTGGTGGCAGCGCGAACGGCGCACCGAGACCGACGATGACGACGATGCTCAAACTCAGGCGCACGATCCACGGCGCACTGGCGTGCAGGCGATGCAGGGCGTCGTCGAAACGGGAGTTCGTGGTCATGCGGTAGCGTGGAAATCAAAGCTCATATCGTGCCCGGCCTGCTGGACGAAATCGCCCTGGATGTAGTCCACGCCGATCGTCCACAGCAGTGACGCGCTTTGCGCATCCTCGATGCGCGGTGCGATGATCTTGCGGCCGCGCTCGTGTGCCGCGGCGACAATCTGGCGCAATTCCTCGCGCATCACCGGATTGCGCAGGCCTTCGCCAATATAGCGCGGGGCCAGCTTGATGAAGGTCACTGGCAGCTGTTGCAGCAACTGCAATGCGGCCTGGCTGACTTCAAAAGCAGATAGCGCAAGCGTCACCCCTAGCTCGCCGAGTGCCGTGGCGTACGCGGTCAGTTCCTGCACGCGGGCCAAGGCTTCCGGCAGGCGGAACTCGACCACCAATTGCTCGCCGGCCAGGCGCCGGGTTTCCAGCAGTTGGCGCAACCAGCCCACGCGCAGCGGATCGCTTGCTGCTTCGATCGACTGGCCGACGAACAGACGCACCGGCCGACGTTGCCGCGCGCGTTCAGCCAGCACCAGCAGGCACCGCGAGAGAACCCAGCGATCGATGTCGCCACTGACGCCGTCGCGTTCGGCCACCGGCAGGATGTCGGTGGCGGTATACAATTTTCCACCGTCGCCGCGCAGTCTCAGCAGCGCCTGGAATTGCTCTTCCTCACCGCCTTGCAGGGCGACAATGGGCTGGAACAACAACTGGAAATCCTCGGCCTTGAGTGCGGCACGGATCAGTTGCGACAAAGTCTCGTCCGCATTCGCCGGCGATCTGCGCGTGGCATGGAATACGCCGATGTGGTTGTGGCCCGGGGCGCGCGCTTCGGCCATCGTGCGCTCGGCGGCGTTGAGCATCGCGCCGGCATCGCCGAGTCCCGCGGCAAAGGTGCAGATGCCGAACGACAGGCCCACGGTCAGGGTCTTGCCCTCGTGCTCGAAGACCTCGCGCACGGTGCGATCGCGCAGGTCACCGGCCAGTTGCTTGAGCTCGTCCTCGCTGCCGGAGTTGCACAGCAGGGTGAAACTGGTGTCACCGAAACGCGTGGTCAGATCCTTGCCTTCGACGTGCGAGGCGATGAACGCGCCAATCTGGTTCAGCAACGCGTCGAAGATGGTCAGGCCGACGCGCTCGCGAATCTGTCCTGCGGCATCGATTTCCACGTACATCAAGCCGCCGCCATGTGCCGCGGGATCTTCGCCGGCAAGCAGCGCGTTGAGTTGGTCGAGCACGTACGCACGTTCGTACAGACCGGTCACCGGATCGCGCGGATTCTGCGCCTGCGCGCGGCGGCCCAGTTGACGTGCGCGACGTGCGCGATTGGTTACCGCCGAAATCAGATGCTTGGGCCGGATTGGCTTGGACAGAAAATCGTCGCCGCCGGCATTGAGTGCCTCGAAGTGCTTTTCCTCGTCGTGTTCACCGGACAGAAACACGATCGGCGTATTGATGAACGCTTCGCGCTCGCGGATGATCGCGGTCAGTTCCATGCCATCGCAGTTGGGCATGTACAAATCCATCAGGATCAGTTCCGGCTTGAATGCTTCCAGTTGATCCAGCGCGGCCAGCGGGTCGGTGACTGCACACGTGCTCATCCCCGCCTTGCGCAGAATCGATTCGGCGAAAATCGCCTGCGAGCGATCGTCCTCGACAATCAATACGCGGAATGGATCGGCGCTGTCGGCATCGAGCAGTTCGCCGACGCGCGTCATCACATCGCTGGATTGCGTCGGCAATTCCAGGAACGTATCGGCGCCGGCACGCATTGCGCGCAGGCGCACGGCGAGTTCTCCGGAAGAGGAGAAAGTCAGCAGACACAATCGATGGCTCAAGCGTCCGCGCGCGGCCTTGACCATATCGCCGATCGTTTCCAGCGAATCCTGAAATGGCGCATCGACGATCACCAGATGCGGTGCGAATGCCGCCAACACTTCCTTGAGCTCGGCAACGCTGTCGAGCAGGGTCAGCTCGTAACCGGCCGCTTCGATCTTCTGGTCGACCTCGCACGCCAGCGGATTGCCGTCGCTCAGATGGTAGACCTTGCGCTGTTCGTTGCGGCGCGGTGCTGCGGCGTCGTCGTTTGTCACTGGCGCTGGCGCCGATGTTGCCGGCGCGAGCTCGGCAGTGAGGGGCGCCGGGACAACGAGAGCGGGCGCAACGTTGGCCGCTGCACTGACAACAGGCAACACCGGCGCCGGCGCAACGGGCATGGATGCAACCGGGGCAGGTGCCGGGGTGACGACGACTGGCGCGGGTGCCGGAAGTGGTTGTACCGGTACCGGTGCCGGCGCCGTTGCCGGACTTGCCTTCGCTGCGGCAGCGGGAGTCGACGCGGCGAAGCGTTTCCAATAATCCGGAGGCGGCGTCACCTGCAGAGCAAAACCGCCGCTGTGCGCCGTTGCCACGGTAAGCGCCGCGGCCGCTTGCGTGCTGGTTGATTCGCCGTACTGGTCTTCGTGTTGCGCAATCAGAGGTTCGAGTTTGCGCAACTGCGCCGCGAACGCGTCGGTTTGACCGGGGTTGGGGATCGCCACATTTTCGACAAACGGGGCGAGGAAACTTTCCAGAGAGAACAGGTGTTCGCCGCTGTCGAGTAGGCCGTAGCGGCCGCAAGCCCCGGCCAGGGTCTGGATTTCGCGAAAAAGGATCGACAGCGCGTTGATATCCCAACCCTGCGTGCACAGTCGCTGACCGCGTTTGCGCAGGGTATCCAGGCGCTTGGGCAAGTGGCGCAAAAACGCCAGCCGCAGCTCCGCCGCCTGTTGGGTATCATCTTGCTTCTGCATCGGCTCCCGCCCTGCCGAAGGGTAACAGGCACTATACCAGCGCCGCCCCAAAACCTTCCATCGCGCTGGAAGTTTGCGCCTTAACTCGTTGAAGCTGGCGGCAGATGACGCCGCCGGATCAAAACGGTTTGACCACGACCAGAATCACGATCGCAATCAGCAACAAGGCAGGCACCTCGTTGAATAGCCGCAACCAGCGTGCCGAATGCGGTTGACGGCCGGCGGCAAACTCATTTTTCAGCCGGATCAGATACGCGTGATAGGCGATCAGGCCGATGACCAAGGCCAATTTCGCGTGCAGCCAGCCCTGCTGCAGATAGCCGGGTATGAGCAGCAACAGCCACACCCCGAACACCACGGCCAGACTGCCGCCGATGTCGGTGATGACGAGCAACCGGCGTTGCATTACCTGCAGCTGTGCGCGCACGGCTGCGTCGTTCGTCTCGGCGTGGTACACGAACAGGCGCGGCAGATAGAACAAGCCGGCGAACCAGGTCACCACAAAAACGATGTGCAGCGCCTTGATCCAGAGCATCGGCATCGGCCATTGAGAATTCAGTCGCAAGTATAGCCGCGGCAGTGGTGAGGAACCTCTGAAGAAGCGTAGCGAGCGAAGGTCTGATTTTGTCGAGAAGCAGGCGTGAATACGGCGCGCAGGAACCGGAGTGTACTCAGACGTACATGAGGATTGCGCCAGCGATCCCAAGGGAGCACCGGATTCGCGCCTGACTCAATATAGGATCAGACCGAGCGCAGTAGCTTATTCAGAGGTTCCGGCTTGACGGCTGCGTGATGGCAAGGCTATAAGGCGCCTCCCTTGCCGGCTTCGCGCCGCGCGCCTGTGAACCTTTCATGCCCAACGTTCGTCCACCGCCCGTGCTTGTGGTGCGGCCGCATCGGCCGGAACGCCGGCTGCGCGTCGCCGTGCTGGTCGGGTTCGCCTGGCTGGCGTCGGTGCTGCTCGCGCTGGGTCTGATGCACCTGTTGCAGGGTGAAATCGCGGGTGTCGTCGATCATTCGGCGCTGGTGAATGCGCAACACGAGATCGACTCGCTGCGCCAGCGCAATGCCGCTCTGGAACGATCCGAGCAAGTAGCGCGCGCGGCCAATGCCGACTTGCAGCAGACTTTGCGCGACCACCAGGAACAGATCGCGGGACTGCGTGCGGATCTGGCCTTCTTCAGTCGCCTTACCGGTGGCGGCGGCAAGCGCGAAGGTCTCAATGTGCACGGCGTGCGCGTGCAAGCGGCCGATTCGCAGCGAGTATACAATGTCATCGCAACCCTGACCCAGAATCTCAAGACCGGCCAGGTTGCCAGCGGTCGTGTCCATCTGGAAGTAAGCGGCGTGCTCGCAGGCAAGTTAACGACATTGACGTGGAGCCAGCTCGCGCCCGACCAGGAAGCCAACGGTCTGGCGTTTTCGTTCAAGTATTTTCAGCAGATCAAGGCGACGATAATGCTGCCAGACGGGTTCGAGCCTAACCGCATTCGCGTCATTGCCGATGCCGGCGGTGACATGGGTCATGCTGATCAGGAGTTCGCCTGGTCCGACGCGATGACTGATCAGGAGGTTTCCGATGTTCAACAATAACCGCAAGGAAGTGCGCCAGGCCGAGGTCACTACCTTGATCGCGGGGAGCACCCAGATTCGCGGCGATGTCCACTTCCACGGGCGCCTGCACGTGGACGGCAAAGTCGACGGCGCGATCCGCGGCGAAGGCGCGCAAGCGATGCTGACGCTCTCCGAGCACGCAAAGGTGACCGGGGAAGTGCAGGCGCCGCACATCATCATCAACGGCAGCGTCACCGGTGACGTGACCGCAAGCGAACGCCTGGAACTGGCGAGCAACGCGCGCGTGGAAGGCAACGTCTTCTACAAGGTACTGGAGATGTCGGCCGGTGCGCAGATCAACGGCAAGATGGTCCACCGTGCCGAACCGCCCCGACAGCTACCCAAGCCCGAGACCGAGGCTGCAGCTGGGCAGACCCCTTGAAATGCGCCGCTACGGCGCAAGGTATACAACGGCACCCTTGCCGGATTGCCTGACCTTTATGAACGTGATCCGATGAACGACACACCCAACTACCAGACCGCGCTGGACGAACCGCTCGTGTTCACCGATGCGGCGGCACACAAGGTGCGCGAGTTGATCGAAGAGGAACAAAATCCGAATCTGAAACTGCGCGTCTACATTTCCGGCGGAGGCTGCTCCGGGTTCCAGTACGGATTTACCTTTGACGAGAAGGGTGACGAAGACGATCTGGCGATAATGAAAGACGGCGTGACCCTGGTCGTGGATCCGTTGAGTCTGCAGTATCTGATGGGTGCGGAGATCGACTACTCGGAAAGCCTGCACGGCGCGCAGTTCGTGATCCGCAATCCCAATGCGAAGACGACCTGCGGTTGCGGGTCATCTTTTTCCGTTTGAGTAGGGGGAAGCATTTCAAATGGCGGATTTCCACCGACATTTGCGCACCTCCACAACCCCCACGCGAGTCTTGCTTCGCAATCCTCACGTCGCCCGCTTGACTCAAGGGGGCTGAAAGAAATGACTTCGCATGCGCGCAGCCGCGGCAACGCATTTGCCGCGTTGGAGCTGGATCGGCAGAGCGAGCGCCGCGACGATAGTGCATGGCTTGGCGAGCGCGCGCTTGCGTCGGACGCACGTTACGTGCTTTTGCGCGCCGATGGGCGCGCCCTGGTGCGCGCGGATCGCAGCGGGTTGCATGCGCTGACGCGGCTGCAATGCGAACAAGTGCTCTCGGCAGAAACGCTGCCGAGCTACCTTGGCGCCGCCACCGACAGTGCCCATTTCATGTTGTGCATTGATGATGCGGCTGCCGAACGTGTTGCCCTGGAATCTGGCAGCGTATTCCAGGATTTGCGCAGCGCCGGTGCCAGCCTGCCGGCATTCGACGCCGGTTTGTTTGCGTACGCCCGCGGCTTGGCGCACTGGCAGGAGCGCACGCGCTTCTGCCCGGCCTGCGCGGCGCCGCTCAGGCTCGAAGCCGCAGGCCATCGCGCCAAGTGTACGAATCCACAATGCGGACTCGAACATTTTCCGCGCACGGATCCGGCCATCATCGTCATCGTCACCTGCGGCGACGCCTGCCTGCTCGGTCGCGGTCCGCAATGGCCGGAACGGCGTTACTCGACCCTGGCCGGTTTCGTAGAGCCGGGCGAAACCCTGGAAGATGCCGTGCGCCGCGAAGTATTGGAGGAAGCCGGCGTGCGCGTGGTCGACTGCGACTATCACTCGTCGCAGCCGTGGCCGTTTCCGGCCTCGATCATGCTCGGCTTCACCGCCCGAGCGGCGGATCGTTCCCTGAATCTGGGCAGCGAGCTGGCCGAAGCGCGCTGGTTCGAACCGCAGCAGCTGGTCGACGGCTTGAAGTCGCGCGAACTGGTTTTGTCATCGCCCGTGTCCGTGTCGTACAAATTGATCGAGCATTGGCTGCGCGAGGTCTCCGGGCTAGAACTGGCGGCGCTGATGCACGACGAACCGTTTTTGCCAACGCGAAGCTAATGCGCGGCTGCTAGAATCGGCCATTCGCGCCAACTAGAAAGATTACGCATGGCCACCGTACTTGTCGCTGTCTTGCTCGTATTGCTCATCTGCCGCGGCGTGCCGGATTTGGCGCAACTGCGCAACTTCTCCTGGTGGCGGATGTGGCTGGAACGTCTGGGCTCGCGATCCGCCGAAGCGGCGCTTGCACTCGGCGTCGGCGTCCCGGTGCTGGTGTGCTTCCTGCTGCAATGGCTGTTGTACGGGCGCCTGTTCGGACTGAGTGCCTTCGTGTTCGCCGCAGCGATGCTGTTGTATTGCTGGGGCCCGCGCGATCTGGAGCGCGACGTCGAGGCTGTGGCAAAAGCGCCTGACAGCGAACGCCGCGCTGCCGCGGCGCAGGCGCTGAGGCGCGATGGCCAGGACGCGGTGCTGCCGTTCGAATCCGAAGCGCTGGTCAGCGCGACGTTCGATGCCGCGCTCAGGCGCTGCTTTGGCGTGCTGTTCTGGTTTGCCGTGTTCGGGCCGGCCGGTGCGCTGATGTATCGTTTGATACAAATGCTCGCTTGTATACCAGAATACACAAATGCACTGACGCAACGCGCCGTGGCCGTCATGGATTGGCTGCCGGCACACCTGATGGCACTGGCATTGGCGCTGGCCTCCAATTTCGACGCGGTGTTCAAGACCTGGCGCGACTGGCATGCCACGCACAAAGGCTATTTCGAGCTGGATCCGGGTTTCCTTGAAGCGATCGCCCGCGCCAGCGTCGATGCCGATGTCGCCGCCGGCGACGGCTATTCGCAGGACGTCCACAGCCCGCTGGTCGCGCTCGACGATGCGCTGGTGCTGGTGCGGCGGATCCTCGTGGTGTGGCTTACGGTAATCGCGCTGATCGTGCTGGCGGGATGGTCGAGCTAGTTCATGACATGCCTTGAATGGCATGTCGTGAACTAGCGAGGAGGAGGCAGGAGGCCGACTGGAAATCGCACCAGGGATGGTTACACCGAAATCTAAGCCGCATCCCCCCGCAACTCCCGCACCTTCGCCTCCAGCACCGCCGCTGTCGCCTGCTCAGCCGGTACTGGCGCCGAAGCAGCGAGCCCGATTTTCGACCAGAACCGTCGCGGCAGGCGTGCGCGGCCAAGCGCGGAGTCGCGCCGGCTGAAGATGCTGCCCCACAGGCCACGCAGGGCCATCGGTACGACCGGCACCGGGCGCCGCGCGAGAATTTTTTCCACGCCGGGCCGAAAGCCCTGGATTTCGCCATCGCGGGTGATGCCGCCTTCGGGAAAGATGCAGACGATATTGCCGGCGGCCAGTTCCTTGTCCACTTCTTCGAACGCACGCTGCATGATGCCGGCGTCTTCTTTTGCGCCGGCGATTGGAATCGCTTTCGCCGCGCGGAATACGAAGTTGAGAAACGGTATCTCGAAAATCTTGTAGTACGTCACGAAGCGTACCGGCCGGCGCACGCAGCCCATGATCACCAGCGGGTCGAGAAAACTGACGTGGTTGCACACCAGCAGGACGGCGCCTTCGTCTGGAATATTTTCCAGGCCGGCCGTGCGGATGCGGTACAGCGTGTTGATCAGAACCAAGTCGATGAAGCGCAGCAGGAATTCCGGAACCAGGGTGTAAATGTATATCGCGACCACGGCGTTCATCAGCGCGGTCGCGAGCAGCAGTCCCGGAATACTCAACCCGGCTTTGTTGAGAAGGATGCCGGAGAGCCCCGCCGCAACGACCATGAATAGCGCATTGAGGATGTTGTTTGCGGCAATCACGCGCGAGCGCCGCGCCGGCTCGCTGCGCGCCTGGATCAGCGCAAACAGCGGCACGATGAAGAAACCGCTGAAGATCGCCATCAGCAGTAGATCGATAAGTACGCGCCAGATATGCGGCTGCACCAGCATGCTGGCGACGTCGAGTCCGAGTTGTCCGGAGGTGTCCGGATGGGCGAAGTACAGATCGGCGCCGAACACGGTCATGCCGATCGAGCCGAACGGCACCAGGCCGATTTCTACCTTGTGCCCGGACAGGCGTTCGCACAGGATCGAGCCGGCGCCGATGCCGATCGAGAACACCGCCAGTAGCAAGGTATACACGCCAGGATTGCCGCCGAGAACTTCCTTGGTGTAGTTGGGCAGCTGGGTGAAATAGATCGAGCCGTAGAACCAGAACCAGGAAATGCCCAAGCAAGACAGGAACACCGTGCGATTGCCGCGGATGTGAGCCAGATTGCGCCAGGTTTCGGTCAGCGGGTTCCAATTGATCTTCAATGCCGGATCCACTGGCGGCGCTTTCGGCATGGCCAATGAACAGAGCAAACCGATCACGGCGATGCCGATGGTCGTGCCACCCACGAGCCAGGCGCCCCAGCCGTCGACACGGATGAGGCTCGCGCCGAGAATCGTGCCGAGCAGAATGGCCAGGAACGTCGCCATCTCGATCAAGCCATTGCCGCCGACCAGTTCGCGATCGTCAAGCACTTGCGGCAGCAGGCCATATTTGAGCGGCCCGAACAGCGTCGAATGCAGGCCCATCATGAACAGCATTGCGAGCAGCAGTGGAATATTGCGGCCGAGAAAACCGGCGCAGGCCACGATCATGATCGCGATTTCAAGCACCTTCACCAGCTGCGCCAGACGCGCCTTGTCGAACTTGTCCGAGAGCTGGCCACTGGTTGCCGAGAACAGCAGGAACGGCAGGATGAACAGCGCGGCGGCGAGATTGGTATAGAAATTCACATCAGCCACGCTCAGTTGCGTGGTCAGGAACGCGACCAGGATGACCAACGCATTCTTGAACACGTTGTCGTTGAATGCGCCCAGCGCCTGGGTCAGGAA
>JBBRTT010000045.1:0-33122 GCA_038244165.1 Lysobacterales bacterium
CGCGGCCAAGCCGATTTAATACGCGACCCTTCGCAGTGGCATTCGCCCACCGCAGAATACGGCCGGGTAGCTCAGTTGGTAGAGCAGGGGATTGAAAATCCCCGTGTCGGCGGTTCGATTCCGTCCCCGGCCACCACTTTTCCTTGTAAATACTTGCATTTCCGTGCAGTAGGGACTGCACCATGTTGCACCGTTTTTCACGGTTTTGCAGGCAAAACTACACTGGAATTACACCGGCGTCCGTACCGAAGGTAATGTGTTAGAGTTTTATAGGGGATCAGCGGGAACTTGCCTCTTGCTCACGCGTCTTAGCCTTCTCGATAGAGACCGCATGACATGAATTTGGTAATACCTCATAGCCAGCGAGATGATGTTGCGCTACTCCTGCATTATCCTCAAGAGAGTTTCCGTCGCCTGATCAATGTGATCGATCAAGCAAGTCCGCAATTGGATCCCGATACTTTCGCTAAACAGTTAAGTTCAAAAAGCAGCATACCGATCGAGCAATTGTCGTCGCTCGTCGAGTTGCTCGTTGTGTGGTGCGCAATTGGATTGGACTTGCAACAATCGCCGTCCGAACTAGTTGACGAGCTCATTGCAGCAGCCGCAAAAAGCAAAGATGAGCGCCTGGCTCACGGATGGGCGGAACTGCGCTCAGAACTAGAGAGGGCTTTAGGCCTCAGAACTCTCTGCATCATTGCCAAGGCGCGTGACGTCGGCACTTTGTTTTTCCGCAATGTCTTTGGTGCACGGATTATTTCTGATGCACGGCCAGTATTTTCTCTGAACCCAAGTGCACAGCCGGAAGGTTTTGTGCTAACGCACACATTGCAAGTCACGGCTCGCGAGGAGGCTGGTGGACAAAAGGATTGGTATTTTTCCTTGGACTTCCAAGACCTCATGTCGCTAAAGAATACAGTTGAGCGCGCGCTCAAGAAGCATCAAACGCTGAAATCATTTTTCAATTCCACTTCCGCACGTATCCTCGAATAGAAGATCCCATCATGCTCGAAGCAAGAGATTTTCTTCGCGAAGAATACGATCCAGGAAATTGGATCGAACGCAGCCCTAGGTCAAGAAGTAAGTGGCTTGCAACGCGCATTCGTAGTGTAGACGTGCGCGTGCACATAAAGAGAAAATTCAATGCAGCTGTTGCACGACTTACTAACATCGAATCTGCGGGTTGGCGCGAGCACTTTGTCACAATTGCCAATCAGGTAGCCGCGGCAGCAAATGTGATTGGTTGGAATGGGCCAGGAACGCGCGCGGTGCGCACCGACGCGGTTGCGCGGATTGAACCTCTTGCTCAACTTCTACCGGCGGGATTGCCAGAACCAGATGCTTCCGTTTCGTCCTTTGGAAGTCTGTCGTTCGATTGGGCCGAGGACCCAGACTGGCAGTTTACAATTACACTTTCAGATGAGAATTCATTGGGATTTTCTGCTCTTTTAGCAAATGAGACGATTCGCGGAAAGTTTCCCTTTGATGCGGAGCGACTTCCTTCAGAGCTATTGGCAGCACTGGAAAAATGGATGGCTGCTGAAAGGATTTAGGCAATGGCTGGAAGAGACGATCCGGACATATTAGCTTTCGCAATCACCGAAAATTCAAAGATGAATGGCCCTAGGAACGCCCTTAGGCCACGTACTTTGCGTACAAGCATAGTCGCCAATCCAGACACCGGCCGATTGGAACTTTCAACATACTGTACTGATGAATTGAGTGCGGATGAGATTTGGGTGATTTTAGATCGCAGTGTGCCTATTCACTCTCCCGCGGGGCACCCGGCCAGAATTGATTTCGATGCAAAACATCTTCAAACAATTGATCTCCTTTTGGATGCCAATTGGGATCCTGAGCGCCACGTCGATCTATATCATTGGCCTCAAAATGAAAACGATCACGACGCAATGATTCAACTGCTTGTAAGAAAATATCGGCCAATGCTTAGGCCGCTTCCAGCGTAGCCCTCAGGTTCAACTCGCGCGAGGATGGTCTGGACCGTGTGGCTGTCGGTGTGGCGTCAAGTTGAAACCCGGCAGATAGTCGAACTGTGCAAGTTGAGGGTCTACCACGTCGAGCTCGCCGAATGGCAGTGAACCGTCCGCCATTGCCCATCCCAAGCGCCGCCAGCCTTCCTGTCCGCGCATCGAATCGCACCGGTACTCATGTGGCCGCACAAGCGTCGCGTCTTGCCAGCGAGCGTCCCGCGCGGAATTAATGACGACAATACGAACCGGAACGTTGTAGGCGAGCAGTTGCGCCCTTCCATACCCCTTGCCGTGCGACGCGTAGCAGTAAAACACCTGCTTTGAATCAGGCGTTGCCAGCGGCAGCCCGAACTTCATCGTGTGTGATTTGTATCTGCCCATACCGCAAGGATAGCTGCGCGTGTCTCAGGGGCCGCGACGAATCACAGCGCTATTTGTCTTTCGGAATTTAGACTGATGCGACTATAGAGCGTACCGTTTTGCCCCCGCCTACCGTACTATTGGATGGCAGAGCGATGGGGCCGACGCACTGCTACGCGCCAAACTAGCTGGGGTGAGCCAACTAGGGGATGCACATGAAGAGCGCAGCATTGGTTTTTGTTTCTGTACTCTGTATCTACCTGCAGGGATGTTGCTGGTTCACAAAACCAGAACCAACCAGGGCGCCAACCGTAATCTATTTGACTGTGGCTACCCCTTCTGCTGAGAAGTCGAGGACCACTCAAATAACGCACATTCGAGATGATGTGCTCCATGATTTTTATCAACTCGCGTCCCATTGCCAAGCAGAAAAAGACTTACCGTGCCGGTATGGCGTTGTTGCAATTGCTGCGCGACTCGTGGCTACTGCACCGCAGACCGATAGTGGTTCGTTTCCTTCTCAACAAGATCGGAATGTCTTAGCGAAAGACGCAAGCATCTTGGAGTCCAATGCATCAAGAGGTTTTGAGAAAGAGAAAGTAATCATTGAGGTTGTGACCATGATCAAGGATAAATTGGTCGACAATTTACCGCCAATTGTGAGGGGCGTGCTCAGTGTTGTTGCAAAAGTGATGTCGCCCATCGATCAAGGCCCGCTCGACGAACAATTCTTGGTAGAAATTAGCCTAGAGTCGGATCCGCAATTGGCCGATGAAGAAGCTGCACAGCAGACGCTCATTGCCAGTCTCCAAAAGATTCTGGCCACCACGACCAACCCATCGACAATTGAGTCGACAAACGTGTTGCTCGCCGTAGCGCAGTCTCGATTGAGCGCAGTTGTCGCAGAGAGAGCTGCACGGTCAGCGCCGTCTGCCCCACCTGCCAATCCAGCCGCCCCGCCAGGGCGATCGACTCCTGCACCCAATCCCGCACATCCGGGTGGTCCGGGCGCGCGAAATGATGAACCACGAACGCCGCATCCCGCGCCAGAAAGGCCCGCGCCCGCGCCAACCGCAACGCCGGAACCACCGCACGTTGCGCCAGCGCCTTCGCCGCCTACACCAGCGGAACGACCATCGCCAGCGCCCGCTCCAACGCCGGCTCCCGAAAGACCCTTTCCTTTAGGGCCGATGGGAAACCATCCCGAGCCCCGTGAACCAGGGGACCATGGACCCATGGCCGGACCGGACCATCCAGGCCACACGGGTAATGCCATGGTGGCTCACTCTGCATCGCCAGGATCGCCCGCATCTCGGCAGCTAACAGAGCCTGCACCTCGTCTGATGTCGGCGCCGACTAGGGATGAAACCCAAATGCAAGGCGCCTCGTGTGTGAGACCGGTTGATCAAGCGCAAGAGTGGATGGTCTGTTTGCGCGATTCATTCGGAAATCCAATAGGGATCGAGATCAAACCTTAGGTTGCAAAGGAGTCTGGCGCTGGCAATTGTGGCAGTGCCTCAGTTGCCACCGCTCATTCGTCTCAAAATCGAGCTTGGCGGAGGTAGATCATTCTCTCGCTTGTGTTTGCGGCAAAGCTCGTTTCGTTCCTTACCGAACCTGCTTAAGCATTCGCAAATCAGGAACCCTAAAAGTGCGCGACATACGACTTCTCCTTAAACCGCACTATGCAAACAGCCACGCGCTCGTGGTTGGCATAGACAAATACAAGAATGTGTCCGGACTGTCCTATGCCGTAAGTGATGCGGCGGAGATGCGAAAAACACTACAAGATGAGCTTCAATTTCCACAAGCAAATGTGGCGTTTTTGACAGATGAGAAAGCGACAAAGAAGAACATCCTAAAAGCCTTTGCGCGGTTCGCCCGAAACGACATCGAGGCGGACGATCGCATTTTCGTGTTCTTTGCGGGCCACGGTCACACCCGCTCGGGTCTTCGTGGAGAAATTGGATATCTAGTCCCACACGACGCGGAAATGGGCGACGTTTCTACTCTAATCCGCTGGAGTGAGCTTACCGGCAACTCCGATCTTGTGCGGGCCAAGCACATATTGTTTGTCATGGATGCGTGCTACGGCGGATTAGCTTTAACTAGGGGATTGGAAGGAGGGAGTACGCGCTTCCTGCATGACATGTATCGACGGATTGCGCGTCAGGTATTGACCGCAGGTAAGGCGGACGAGGTCGTCTCGGATTCAGGCGGTCCTTTGCCTAACCATTCGGTCTTTACTGGACATTTGATCGAAGGGATTCGCGGCAAAGCGTTTTCAGAGGCGGGGGTCCTTACTGCCAATGCGTTGATGGCATATGTCTACGGCAAAGTCGCTCGCGATAAGAATTCGAATCAAACACCGCACTATGGATACTTTGACGGAGATGGTGATTTCATATTGGTAGCGCCGAAAGAACAGGAAAGCAGTAACGATCCTGCAGGCGATACGGATAGCCTTGTGATCGTACCTTTTTACGGTCACGAGAAGACGAATGACACTACTGATCAAAAAGTGCAACACGTCAAGACCCTGCTGGCAACTGATTCCTCATCGATTCAACTGCACGACTACATGGTATCGGAGGTTAAGAGTTTCTTGGCAGCCACCAGCGAAGACAAATTTCAGGCCCAAGGAACCTTCACGGTCGAAGAATTGTTACGTCGTATTGCTCAATACGATGGCGCGGGAAGCGACTTGGCAGTCTTGACCGCCTGTGTAGGCTATTGGGCGAAAGCTTCGCACTTTTCACTACTGCAAAAAGTGATAGCACGGGCAACTGATCGGGCAGAGGCACAATCCGGTCAGGCGGTCTGGATAACTCTTCAAAGCTATCCATTGATAGTCATACTTTATTGCGCCGGTGTGGCGGCAGTTGATGGGGGGCGATACGACTCTCTTGCTAGCATCCTGCTCACATCTGTCACCGTGCTTGGCTACCGCGACAAAACTGAATATTTTTTTGAAACAGCCTCAGAGGCAATCGTTGATCTCGCACGAGTCAAGGTGTTCCACCAGATACCAGGGCATGAAAGGCAGTATTCGCCGTTAAGCGAATACTTATTCAAGGCTATTCAACCGAAATTAGACGATCCGCTTTTCATAGGTAGAAGTTATGAGGGGTCATTCGACGAATTTGAAGTTCTCTTTGCTCTCATCGTCGGGGATGCTCGAAAACAAAAAGATCAAACGGTGTGGGGGCCGATCGGCCGGTTCGGTTGGAAACACCGGCGAGTTGACAAGTCCCCGTTTGCTCGCGTCGTAGCAGAAGCCTGTGAGAAAGGCGCAGAGTGGGGGCCTGTTAAAGCCGGACTGTTTGGGGGGAGCATGGAGCGATTCAATGCGGTCGTAAGTGAATTTAACAAAATACTCGCATCGCTCCCCTGGGGATTTTGAGAAGTGATAGGCGGTGTCTTTGTGTTGGCATACCGTATCGATTCCGCTAACACACCGATTGCGATATGCGTTTCCAAATCCAGACCTTGATCGAGGCACGTTCGGGAATACTCGCCGAGGGCGATCAGCGCCTTGTACGCGGCGACCATAGCTTGCTTGGTCTGCAGCGCCCGCGTGTCCCTAGCGTCGCGGTATCTGTCGACCTCCACCTGATCCTTTAACGCCATGCACGCAGCGTGTAGCTTCTCGTAGGCGGCTCTGAGTTGGTGCGCGCGCTTGGTGACCGGTTCGGAACAGTTCGCGTCCTGTCGGCTCAACCTCGGCCCCCGAATATCGACCCTACGCTATTGGATTGGATGCGCTTGAGCCCCGGCAGCACCAGGCGCCCGAGAATGTCCTCGACGTCCTGCTTGTTGGCGCCGATGATGACCGCGCCGCTCAAGTCAGTGTTCACGTGCACGGTCTGGTTCGATGGCACGCCGGCACCGTTGCTCGAGCCGCTACCGTTGCCCGATCCCACGCCGCCCGATGGTTTGGCTGGCGTGTTGCCGTTCGCATGCTGCTGCGCAGCCGCCTGCGTTTGGATGTTCTGCATCTTGAGCGTGTGCAGCTTGTTCTCCAGCTCGATCAGGTTGCGGTAAGCATCGGTGCGCTCGCTGCCGTCGGCCTTGGCTTCGTCCTCCAGGTCCTTCAGTTTCTTCGCGTGCCGCCTGTCCTCGATCGCAGTATCGTTGCCCTGCAGCTGATCGATCTGGTCCTGGATCGATGCCGCGTCATCCGCCATTTTCTTCGCGACCTCTTCGGCGTGCTGCGCTGCCTGGGTCAGTTCCTCGATGCGCTTCCTGAGCACCTCGGTCTGTGCACCGGCGAGCACGCCCAAACTGTTCAACAGGAATTTTGCGTCTTCCAGCGAAACGTTTGCCAGCGTACCCGTTCGGAACAGTTCGTCATTCATGATCGCCAGAGCGCGACTGGCTTGCTCGGTCACCGGGATGACTCCTCCGGCAAACGCTGCTTGCGTTGCTGCCGCGGCCTTGGTCGCTGCCGCAGCCGCAGTCTGTGCGGAGTTGGCTGCGGCTGCGGCCTTGCTCCCCAGCGCATCCGCTGCGGCACTGGCCGCGTCAATCTGGTCCTTTGTCTGCGCGAATGCATCCCGAGTTTCTTCGCCCGCTTTCTTGCCGGAGTCGCCGGCCTTGGTGAACGCATCGCTGAGATTCAGCACAGACGCCAGGACCGCGAGCTGCTCCTCGACTGTGTCCTTTGCCGCTTGCGTGCTGTCGGCCGATGCGGCGCGAGCGGCGTCGACGTAGACCTTGAAAGCCCTGGTGACGTCTTCCTGCGCAGCCACACCTTTCTGCGCGCCGGTGACCACGGCATCGAATGCTTCCCGCGCATTGTCCCGAACCGCGTTGAGCTGCGCCTGCGACTTGATGCCGAGCAACTGGAACTGCGACGCCAGCGGCGAGATGCTCGCAGTTACGGTGCGCAAGCGCTCATCCAGGTCTACAGCAGCCGCGGCCAGATCCTTGAGACTGATCTTGCCGAGTGCCGCCGCGCCCTCCAGCGCAGCGCCCAGGGCCTTCACTTCGTCGATCGTCTTGGCGCTGATCAGGGCCGCCTCGAATGCCGCCGTGATCGCCTTGGCGCTTGCCTGCGAGTTCTCCGCCACTGCTTGGAACGTGGCGATGATATCGGCGCCGGTCTTCGTGATCGTCTGACCGGTTGCCTCAGATTTCACACCCAGGCGATCAAGCGCCACTTCCAAGGTGTCTTTGAGCACTTCGGAAGTTTTCTCACCCGACACGCCCAGCGAATCGATCGCCGCGATCGCACCGGATTGGAATTTCAGCAGGTCCTCGCCCGAGAGTTTCTTGAGCGATTCGAGCAGCGTGGTATTGAGTACTTCCGCCGCTTTGCCGCCCTTCGCCGCGACGGTGTCGATGGCAATCGCCAGTTCACCGGCAGCGGTTGTCGAATGCTTGAGGTCGAACCCTTCGAAAGCCTTCTTGATCAGGTCGCCCGTTGCCTTCGCGTCGCCACCCAGTTCGCTGAGCTTGGCGATCATCTGCGCCGCGCCGGCGGTCAGGCCGGCCGCTGCATCCTTGCCGGCAATCTGCGTTACCTGCAGCTGTGCGTTGACCTTGCCGATTTCAACGTTGACCGCGTCGAGTTTCTCCTGCGCGCCCTTGAGCGCAACAGCGTCGCCGGCAGCGGTCGCTGCTACCACCAGCGCGTTGTAGAACGTGCGCGCGCCGTTGAGCTGGTCTTTGTAGCTCTGGAGCTGATCGACGCCTTGTTTCTGGAGAAGCTCGCCAGACTCAATCGCGACGCCTGCGAACTGTCCGTACTTGGCTTTGATATCGTCGATCGCCGCGCCGAGCTTTGCCTTACCCGCAATGTTTGCAGCGTCAGCCTCGCGAATCTCACGGTCCAGGCGCAATTGCTCTTGGCGGAATGCGACCAGCTTCGCCAGTCCCTCAAGCGCGAACTCGATTCCTAAGACGGCGACGGTCAAGACGATGTTCGTCTTGAGGCCGCCGAGCACGCCGCCGAGTTTCGCGAAGAAACCAGTTGCTGCGCCGGCTTCCGCTGCCGCGGTCTTTGCGGCGCGCGCCGATGTTTCCAGGCCGCTTGAGGTCTTGAGCAGTGCGCTCGTAATATCAATTGCACGGAAGGTCACGTACACCTGCGCCAGCCGCGTGAGCGCGCCTGCGTAGTCGAATACGAACGTGATTGCAGACTTGATCGCGCCGGCAGTGGCAACGATGCCGTCGCTGATCGATTGCGCGATTTCCTTCAGCCGCCCGGATTTCGCGGCCTCCTCGACCGAGGCGTTGAGTTTCTTGAGTTCCTCGCGAAACACGTCGAGCGCGCCGGAGCTGGCGATCTCTTCCAGGAATTGCTTGGCCGTGTCCTTGAGTTTCACGAGCTGGCTATTGGTATCGCCCAATTCGCTCAAGGCCGCACCGGCGCGCAGCTCGCCCAATTGCGTGACCAGCAGCTTGATCGAGTCGGTGCCGAGTTGACCGGACTCGGCGAGCTGGCGCACGCGATCTGCCGATACGCCCATTGCCTTGCCGAGCAAGTCGAATACCGGAATGCCGGATTCAGTCAGTGCGACCAGGCTTTTCAGGTTTACGCCGCCGCGGACGTTCGCTTTGCCCAGGGCATCGATGGTTGCAATCAATCCTTCGTTGGATTGGTCGAGCGCATTCTGGTTGTCGAGCAACGCTTGCAGCGTTCCGTCCAATGGGTCGAAGCCGAGTTGGCGCAGCTTGATCGCTGCAGCGCTGACCTCCTCGAAGGACTGCGGTACGTTCTTCGCCAGGTCGCGAACTCGTTGCAATGCGGCAGCACCCTTGTCGACGCCGCCGAATGCCGTCGCAAATTTCTTGCCCAGGTCATCGAACTTTTCGCCAGCCTCGACGATACCTTCGAGTCCGTCCTTGAGCTTTTCCAGTCCAACAAACGCACCGATGGCGATCAGTGCGGCCTTGAGTTTGCCGATGCCTTCGGCGCTTGCCCCGTAGCTCTCGCTGACGCGCTTATTGTTGCGCTCGATCTTGGAGCTGACCGCTTCGCTTTCGGACGCGTGACCGCGCAGCGCATTGCCGATGTCTTTCAGCTTGCCGCTGACGTTGTCGACGATATCGTAAACGGCTTGAACAATTCGGTTTGCCATATCAGATCAGTCCTGCCCGTTGTAATGCGAAGGTTGTTTCGCGTTCAAGCTCGATCGGCAGACGCGTGTTCCAGGTGTCGGCGCCGACTTGTTGGATCGCGTCTTTGACGTACTGACTCAAGACGCTCGGGCCGAATAGCTTCTCGATCGGCTCGCGTAGTTTTCCCTTGTAGCGACCAGCCGCCATGATTCGCTTGGCCTGACCGGTGCGCTTGAATACCTGCAGGTTGCCGCCGAAGCCTTTCGCCATGAAGGCGCCCGGCACGATCTTGCGGCCGCCGCCTTTGAGCACCAGCACCGACACGCCAGCCCTGGTCTGTCGTGCGCCGAACTCGCGCAGCGCGATGCCCTCGCCCACAACTTCGAACACGATGCGCGGGCTATCGTCGGTCGCACGCTGGACGTTGACGATCTTTGCCTTGATCACCGAAACCTTGAGATTCACCACTTGAGCAATGGCGCGTGACTGCTGCGCCGTGATCGTGGTCGCGACACGATTCAGTGCACGGGCCTCGGCTTTGCCTGTAACTGCAGCCATCTCGCGGTAGCTTCGTTCGAGTTCTTTGAGTCCACGGATCAGCAAGCTCATGACGCAATGGCCAGATCGGGTTCGGAGTTCGGCGCGCGCTTGCGCCCTTCGGCTTCGTAGTATTCGTCCAGGCGAACGCTGACACTTGCCGCAACGTTTTGCGCTTTGATGATTTCTCGCCGGATATGCTCAACCTCGGCAGCGCTCAAGCGCGGCAAGATGGTCTTGATTCGCAGCGGAAGCGATTCGAGAATCGCGGAGATCTGTGAGCCGACTTTTGCCAGTGTCCATCCGATCAGTTCGACTGGGGCGAGTTCACGTCTCGCCTGAGCGTTCTTGAGTTCTTGCGCAATGCGTTGTTCGCGGATCAGGCGCGTCTTTTCGGATTGTTGCTCGTCGTTGGCAGATGGTCCTTGGTCGTCATCGCCGCGGAGTTCGGCTTGTCGTGCGAGCCGGTTCTGCAGTACGTCGGCTACGGTAAAAAATGCCTCGCGACCGATCCTCGCGACAGGCTCAACTTTCCAGTTGTCGAATGCCGTTCCGGAAATCCCGAGCGACGCGATTAGGTTGGAACGGTTGAGCCAGCTTTTGAGAGGCTTTGTGGGCTTGCGTAGCACGTTCATTCAACAACACCTAGTCTGAAAAAAGTTCGTGAACAGTGGAGATTTGCGCTCGTCGTACCCGCTGCTTAGCGAAGTGCCGGCGGAGAACCTATCGGGTTATTTATCAATGAATACAAAGTCAGCTGGCAGGTACGGCTTCACTGCTTTCCTCAATGTTTGCTGGATGGCGGATGGGCTGACGTTGTGCAGAACCAGCGCGACGAACACGTCCAGCTTGAGCCGGCGCTGTGCTGCTGCCTTGCTCAGTGCGACATGTAGCTCTCGCGGTATCTCGCGCTCCCTGCCTTGAATGCGAATCGTGTCGCCACGCCAGGACTCTTTGACGGTGATCGCTTGCCCTACTCGAATGGGTTCCTTTGTCATTGGCTTTGCTCGCTTGAGGTGCGGAGCATTGCCCGCATCGCGCGGACTGAAACACGCGATGCGGGCTGCCCTTCCACTGAGGTACTCATGCGGCCATCCGATGCGCTTGGATCCGCTCGTCCAATTGGGCGACCATGTTGTCGAACTTGTCTGCGAACTCGGCGTGCTTGGTGGCGTTGTCCCTTAGCCCCGTGTCACTGGGGCGCAACTCGAATCGTTGTTGGTAGTAGCGTGCTTGTGAGCGGTGATACTCAGCCTTCTCAGCCGCATCCCTTGCTGCATTCCAGGCGAGAGTCACGTTGAACGGTTGGATCGGTTCTGGCTTGCTGGCATCGATCATTGCCTCGGCCTGCTCGTCGGGCGTGAGGTGTGCTCGTTGCTGAAGGATTGCTCGGTCCATTGCCGTCAGGTTCGCGGATACGACGAACTCTGTAATCGGCTGGTTCTTCACCGGTGCAAGGCATGCGGCATGGAACGCTTCATCGTTGCTTAGCTCGTCGCTTACCGCGCGCGGCATGACGTTGATGAATAGCTGTTCGATGTTTGTCGACGCGTGCTGCTTACCGATGACGATGCCTGCCGTTCGTGCTTCTGAGCAGCCCGACAAGATGTACATCGATCGCATGATCTTTTGCAGCATAGGCGCGTTGGTGCGCAGGAACTCCTTGCAGCCCTCGTCGATTGCAGCGTCGTGGTACGCGTACTGTGCGGCAGCGCAATCCGTCTCAGCTTTCAGAAGACCGATCTTCGCCAGCGCGAGTTCGCGGTTGAGGTGATCGATACTCCGGTCGAACAGGACAAGCGCGTTGCGGGCATTGGCCTGCTTTTGCACAAGACTCCCTGCCGCTGGCGATTCGAAGTTGCCGGACAACGTGAAGGTATCAATCTCCCGATCGATAGCGGCCGCATCGATGCCCGCCTGCAGTCGCTTCTGGACTACGTCGTCCAGGCGCACCGATAGGCGCGCCACTTCGGCATCGGCGGTCTTGAATCGCGTGTGCGCGTCCGCGAATTGCTTTTCGGGTTTCATGGGGTTTGCTCGGTTGGTTGATCCCAGGCGATGGGCAGTTCGTGGATGACGGCATCGCAGACGCCAGCCGCGACCGCCTGGTCCGCGCTCAGATACTTGCGCGAGGCGATCAGGCCATGGACGTCGGCTGCGTTGATTCGGCGCCGGCGTGAATAGAGCCCGGCGACTCGAATATCGTTTCCGCGCATGAGTGCGGCTTCGCGGACAAGACGGTCCGCATCGCCGCCGACAACTACCCATCCTGGGTGTGCCATCCAAGAGGCGTTGCGCCTGATCAGAACTCGGTGCGCTGCGCTCGCGATTGCCGAGGCGCCGCTGTATGCGTAGCGGTCAATGATTGCGATTGACCTGCCTGGGTGCGCCATGAGCGATTCGGCAATGCGCAGTGTTTCGTCGACGTATCCGCCAGCGCTCGCGATCCGCACCACAACGCCTGCTGCGTCCCTGTGGTCGTCGAGGGCCTTGCAGATGTCGTCCGCCAGTAACCCTTCGCCGCCGATGCCGCCGTAGATCCACATGACCAGGCGATTGCCCTTGCGCTCGATTGAATCGGCGCGATTGCCATTGGCGAACGGGTTGCGGATCAGGCTCAGCCGCGAGAGCGCCAGCGCGCGCATGGAATCGGCTTCGCGCTTACTGTCCTTGTTCACGTCGGTGAGGGTCGTGGTGACGTCGCGGAGCCGCTGCATGTAGGACTGAGCGAAGGCGCCGAAGTCCGCGTGGGTCAGCTGCAAGTGCGGCGTCGATGCCCACACGTCGCGCGCTGCGTCGAGGAGTTTGAGGGGGGACTGCGGGTCGAAATCCATGATGCAATGGTTGCACCTATGCCCGATTTCTCCGATGACGCTTCATGACGCTTTTTGAAAATAGATTGCGCCCGGTTCGCGGATCGCGACCATACCGAGAAGATCGATGATGTAGTAGAAGTGATGCGCACTGCGAGATTGGTCGACGATGAATTGGACAGACCTCGGCGCGCGCCCCTCGTTTCGTAGGTTGCGCATGTAGCGTGGCCCGTGCCCGAGAATTTCATTTGCCCCAGCCGTGCCGATGATCAGGTCACCTTCGTACCGGATGACCTTGAAACCGCGCGCGGTCATCTCAGCGCCTTTGCGTTCAGCTCGGGTGCGCAGGTCGTCAGTCATGGCACGCGGCTCGTACCGACGGCGGGCGCGCCTACGTATTCGCACGTATAGGCACAATGGCCGACAGCGACTACTGTGCGCATGTGGTTTTTAGAAACACTGCCGTGCGCGAGCACCGCCAGGATGACGCCGCATTGGCCGCTACAACGGCAATCGTTTCCCCAAGATTGATTGCCCGAATACAAAGGGTCGACCTTCACCCCGTCGACCCTTTTTCTTGCCGGCGCGCGATAGGCATTCTTTGCGCCAAATTGCGCCGAGCGTGCGGTACCGAACTGACCCGCGACCTTCTCGCGTGTAAATTCCCGCCTAGATCGCACCTGGAAATCACCCCTTCCGGTGTCTTGCGATCGACAGGCTGCAGCGGGTATATCGGCAGCTTGAGGAGGAAGCCACCCTTTCCCAAATTGGCAGGCGCCTCCGGACGGGACCGGCTGACAACGCCGGTCCTTTTTTCTGGGAACCCCGTACGTGCCCGCAATGTGTTCGGCGCCGATCATGTTTGCGCCTGCTGCTCTCTCAAAAGCTTCAGATACTCAGCGTGCACTTCTTCTCGCGTGTCCTCGAGCTTGATCGTGCCGAACCTGACTTTCTCCTCTAGGTCCGGTCGTAGCAGGAAAATTGCACGTGCCTCCAGCACCATCGCGGGCAAGGCTGATATGCCACTGCATTTTGCTTTGATGTCGTCGAGCAGCTCAGGGTGTCGGTGCAACGCAACGCGACACTTCGGCGAACAAGTCATGGCATGCGCACGCGTGCTATCCGTGATTCCCTGGCATGCGGCGCAGACGAATGTGCGGTATCGGTAACGCTTCGGCGAAAGTGTTTCAGCGTTCATGCCTGACCCCGGCGATCATGTTCGCGAGGGTTCGCGAAACCTCTCGGAAAGGGTTTCGGTAACCCAGACGGAACCCAGTTGGTTTTCGAGCCTGGTGCTTGCCCGGTGCTCGGCTCTTGTTCGCGAACCGTTCCGTAACACGTGACGTTCATGGTCAGCGCGCCAGGCGCAGCGGTTGGGCCCGCGAGCCGCACCGGTTTGGTTGTGGACGGATGCGCGGCTGCCAGAGCCAGGCCGGCACCATGTGCAGGATGCAGCCACCAGCGAGCGCAACGCTGCATGGCTGATCCTTGCGGTTGTTCCAGCCCGGCGATTTCTTCGCCAGCTGCAACATGCAGTCGATTTCGTTTTCCGTTTTGGCCCGCGACGCTTTCAAAGCATCTATCTGGGTGATCTGTGTGCTTCCTGCTGTGCTCATGTAACCCACCCCACTTGGTAGATATGTATATATGTCACCCGTATCGGGTGCGGGGAATAGTCAAAAAAGGTCGTTTTTCGCACCCGCATCGGGTGCTAAGCGACCCTCAAGCCGCCTTCTTCAGCACCCGTATCGGGTGCGACAAAGCACCCGTATCGGGTATGGCATTTTTTTGTTTCCAAGTGTTCGGCGCAACGGTTGTTGGCTCGAGCAGTTGGTCGTCAAAAACCTTGTCGATCGAAAACCAACTCACCGCGTAGAAGGTCGGCCCGATGCCCAGGCCACCTTGTTTGTTCTTCAATATCCATCCCCCTTCCTCAGCGACCTTGAGCGCATAGGTCTTTTGCCGATTGCTCTTCCAATGATTCAACAGCGGACACGATGCCGTGAGTTGCCCGTTGTTTTTCCCGTAGTACTGGCGTGCGAGGTACAGCACCATCTTCATCGCCGGCGCGACCAGCTGTGCCCATTCGGGCGAGTCCATGATCGGATCTGTCAGCAGCGTGAAATGCCGCAGACCTCCGCGTCCTGTGATCTTCGCCCGCTTGCGTTCATTGATCGATTTCATTGTTTCCTCAGTGATGCCCTCATTGCTCCCCAGGGCGCGGCCAGGGTGTGTCAGTCGCGCGAATGTACAAGTCGCAGCCCGGAAAACTCCGGCGCCTTCTTCTTCCGCTGTCTCGCAATCGGTTTGCTCGTAGGTTCACGGCACTCGTGTTCAATCTTCCGCATTTCCCGCTCGTGCAGGCGCCTGAAAAATTCCATGTGCCGCGCCATTGCTTCGTGAAACTCAGCGTCCATTGGAATGCTCATGCCTTCACCCGTTTCGCCTTGGTCGTTTTCTTCGCTGCGCCGCGTTCTTCCGAAACTTTCGCTCCGGCCCACAACAATCGCGCTTGAGCAGTTCGCGCGAGCGACAACGCGCACTCGCAATTCTTGATGAACGCGTCGACGTATTCGAGGATGTCAAACGTGATTTTCAGCTCTTTGTCTTTCTTCGTACTCTCCAGAATTTGCTTCGATGACCTCGTGAGCACAATCATCGTGATGCGGCGAGCTACTGCATAGCAGCCGCTGCCTTCATGGAGTGCGTCCGCTTCCATGCATTGTTGCTTGGTCATTTCGGCTTGGAAACTCGCCGGGCTTGCGTCGATTAAATCCTGGAAATCTGGCTTTGCTGCTGGTATACTTTTTTGCGTTGCCATTTCATTCTCCGAAAGTTGAGTGGTGACCATCGCCCCGGTGTTCGCGCACGCGGGGCTTACTTTTGTGCGATTGATTGACGCAGCCCGATCAGGCTGTGCCGAAGTCCCTCCACTTGCATTCCGATCGCATCGATCTCCGCGCGGCTGCATGGCTGGATCGTTGACCAGGCGCGGCTTGCGACGTACAGCCGTTCCGCTGCGTGCGCGAACTGTGCAGCGTTCGCTTCGACAGCGTGCTCAGCGTGATACCGCTCGGCAGCCTGAGCGTTTGCTGCTGCTGAGATGCTCATGCCGGCACACGGCCGTCGGTGAACGGTGAGCGCAGTTGTGCCAGCCGACGCTCATGAATATCGAGCTCGTACTGGTTTGGCTGCTGACCGATTCCGAACGGTTCACTGAGGGCCTCGCGTAGTTCGTCAATGCGCGTTTCAAGCCTTGTGATTTCCTGGATCTCTGACTGGGCGCGTTTCCGTTCTGCGCGTTCGTCGGCGATACGCTCGGCGATCATCGCTTTGTTGTTGTCGGTTCGGATCGTATTCATGCTGCATCCTTGCGGCTGTCTTCAGTCTCGACAGCGCGACCGGAAATCCACGCGTCCAGGTCAGCGAGGCGATACATCACTTTGCCTCCGAGGCGCAGGTAACGCGGACCCTTGCCGACAATGCGCTGCTTCGTCAGCAGACTTTCACTGCAGCCGATGTGCTTGGCCGCGCCCTTGGTGTTTACCCGGCCGCCTGGCAGGGTTTCTACGTTGTCTTTCATGGCTACCTCGCAGTTTTATCAGGTTATGCACACTGCAAAACCTGCATATACCGTAGCCCAAACTGTTATTCAGTGCAAGCAGTTCGTGTACACTGCGAAAATATGGCAAGTAAGACCACGAAAAAAAAGCCTGGCCGACCACTGAAACCAGCGGGCGAAAAGCCCGAGCAGTTCAGCATCCGTTTGTCCCCGAAGCTCAAATTCGGACTTGAATTGCTGAGCCGTGCACAAGGCCGATCGCTTAGCCAAGCAATTGAGTGGGCGGTGCAGATCGGCCTCAACAATTTCAGAGGCACAAATACTGGATCGATCGCGAATTTGCTCGATGCTGTCTGGGATAAGGCGCCGGTCGATCGCTATATAGCGGTTTGGGAAGCTAATCCTGCCTTGTTGTCATTTGAAGACGCCGCGACATGCGAGTTGATACTCCGGAGCCAGGAAAGGTTTAAGACACATTCCGCGCTCGATCTACGTTGGTATGAGCATGACGCTGACCTTCGTTCTAGAAGTTCAAAAGCGGTCAAGTTGATGCAAGTGAAAGTGTTCAATGAATTTGTTGCCGAACACTACACCACCATACGTGTTGGCGCTGTCGTTTTGAGCACCTCTGGACAATCGCTTGGCTCAGTTTCGATACTCAAACTTCTTGGATATGAGTTTCCTGAGTTGACAAACATATTTTCCGTCATGAAAGCGATCACCGAGATTTCGCGTGGTGAACTCCCCGAAAAACAAATGGCGAAGCGAATTTCCGAACTGAGCAAAAAGTTCTTTGGCGCCGCATTGCTTGATACAAATTGAGTATGCGGAGCTTAGCCATGAATCGTAGTGATCTTCGAAAGCTCAAGCCCGGTCAAACCCTCAGCGCTCGCGGCATCGTCTATGAGCGCCTGGTCGGTGACGGCCGCTGGTGGATCAATATCATGGTCAACGGTCGACGCTTCCATCACGTCGTCGGTTTGGAAAGCGAGGGCTACACCAAGACTCAGGCGCAGGAGGTGATCGATTCCCTGCGCGCGCAGAAGCACACTCGCAAGCATGGCGTCGCCCCGGCGAAAAGAAGCGCGATCACGTTGGCGAACGCTGCGCCCGAATATCTGAAATACCTGAGCGAGACCGGCGGCAAAGACGTCGCGAAGAAAACCGAACGCCTTACGCTTCACCTGTTGCCGCACCTTGGTGGTCAGTTGCTCGGCTCAATGACTGAGACGGATCTGAAGCGGTACTCGACAAAGCGCACGGCCGAGGGCGCGAGCGCCGCAACGATCAATCGCGAACTGGCAGTCGTGTCCCATCTTTTCCGAGTTGCATCCGATCCCAGCGCACTCGGCATGATTGCCACCATCCCGTGCCGCATTCGACGCCTGCGCGAGCCGGAGCCTAAGACGACATATCTGACGCCAGACCAGGCGCGTGCGCTTCTCAGGGCCGCGCGCGAAGACGAGAATGCTTTCGCCCTACCCTTCGCCATGATCGGCCTGCATACCGGCATGCGCTACTCGTCCATATTGGCGATCAGGCGCAGCGAGATCGATCTTGAGCAGCGCGTGATCTGGGTCAGCAAGGACAAGACCGGCGAGCGTGCGCAGCCGATCACGGGGGAGCTGGCCATGTTCCTGGCGCGACTGCCGGCAGAGGATTCCGACTGGCTGTTTCCTTCGCCGAAGAGTCGCACAGGTCACGCCGTGAACATTCGCAAGGCATGGCATCGAGTGATTCGCGAGGCCAAGCTGCAATCAGTCATCACGCCCCACACGATGCGACACACGATGGCGAGCAATGCTGCGCACGCCGGCGTCGATGCTGCGACGCTGCAGAGCATGGGCGGCTGGAAGACGCGGCGAATGACTGAAAGGTATACGCACCCAGGCCAGATGCGCGAGGCGATGGACAAACTATCGGGCGCCTACGCAAAGCGCGGAAGAATTACACCGGATTTACACGGGCGCAAGCGCAAAACGGCATAGCAGTGCGGTCTGTAGCCTGTTCGCAATGGGATTGAAAATCCCCGTGTCGGCGGTTCGATGATTCGTACCATCCATGGCACTCACCCTTTCGCCTACGCTCAGGGCCAGCTGCGCTGTTCGCATTCGCTCCTGCGAATGCAGTCCGTCCCCGGCCACCATTTTTGATTCGTGATACCCCGATCAGTTCCGTACTCCGACCGTGCGTAGTCGCGGGATCGAACCGCATGGAGAGTGCGGTTCGATGATTCGTGCCATCGCACCAGCTAGGATTGATCTGCCGGTGAGTGGGATAGCGGTCGCTATTCGAAAGAATCGGCAAAAATTCGATCATCGAATGCCTGCAGCGTTATACCGTCAAAATTTCCGGTCGTCGCACCATTGATGACGATTCCTCCCTCCTGCACGATGAGCGACACCTCGACCGCGGAATACCGCGACCACAACGCCGGCGGGATATCGATAAACCCAGGTGCCGTGGACGTGACCCAGGTCGATGAGGAAGGAAAACTGACGGCTCCTTGCGCCGGCACACTGCCGTTGCACGCTTCGCCACCCGGATTCGAAAAGAATTTCCACGCGAGCCGCGGCCGATCGCGGTCGAAATTGTGGGCTCCGTCGCCGTACGCAAATCCGTTGAGCTGATAGGTTCCTGGCCCGGGAATATGCACGCACTGCGACAGGCCGATCAGATCACCCCCAGGACCTGGATTCATGGAGATCACGACCGATCCGGCGCTCGCCGCACCGCTGCTGTTCCAGGTCGACACACCCGGTGTCACCGCATTCCACAGGCGCAGATCGACTGCGAAACCGGGATCGAGGACAAGGTTGCCGATTGACTGCAACTCGTAGGCACCGATATCACCGACACCGTAGCGGTCGGTCACCAGGGTCATGTCCTTGTTGTGCACGTGACCTTCCAGATCGGTGGTACTGGTCACGCCGGCGAAATCGACCGCGGGCGATGCCGCTTGCAGATGGTAGTCAGCATGCGCCGGATCGATGAAACGCGGATCGGCGTAGATGATCGAAGGGCCGCCACCGCCGATGCTGGGCAGTTCGCTGGCAATGATGTCGTCCAGCGAACTCGAGCCTCCGAGCTGCGCGGTCTGCTTGCCGGGTTGCCAGATGATGGATTGCTGCAGCGTGAGGCTACCTGCTGCCGAGATCACGCGCGTGCCGGCGATGGCGTTGCCGGCGATCGTGCTGCCGAGGATGAACATCGGTCCACTATTGGCTATTTCAACGACATCGCGCTGCAAGGTATTGCCGCTGATCAGCGAATGGTTGAGGGTCATCGGAACCGCCGTATCCGTGCTATCGGCCTGCAAGATCGCGCCGCCGACATTGCCCTGAATCAGGGTGCGCGAGAAATTGGCGCGCGCGGACGGCGTCACCTCCACGATTGCGCCGCCGGTCGGATTATTGTTCACATCGACGGCGAGGTTTGCGGTCATGCTGCCGCCGCTCATCTGGAAACTACTGCCGCGCGCATTGTTTAGCGCATCGGTGTCATATCCCACATAAACGGCTGCTGCCCGCGCGGCGCTGTTCGAGTCGAGAATGCCGTTGCTGATCACAGCGTGAACATCGCCGTCGTCGCCGATGCCGCGGTAGTTCTGCAGATAGATCGCGCCACCGATCTCACTGGCGAAGTTGCCGGCGATGCTGGCGCCTCCTTGAAGATAGAAGTACGCCTCGCCTAAGCCATCGGCTACCAGTCCCTGCAGTGCGACGCCGGCGCCCCAGCGTGCGCTGTTTCCATAGATCGCTTGGATACCAGAGTACCCGTTGCTGGAGACCGTGGCGCGAGTTCCAATCGTTCCGCCGGTACCCTGCAGTCGCAAACCGCCGCCGTAGTTGACCGCTGTATTCAAGGCGATCGAGCTGCCTGGCGCCGTCATCGTCATGTCGGCATGCTGCAGGTAGATGCCACCGCCGCTGATATTGGCGGTGTTGCCGTTGATCAGGTTGTCATTGCTGACGATCAATTTTGCGGTGTCGGTATTGCCTTGGAAATAGATGCCGCCGCCGTAGTCGGCCTGATTGTTGTCGATGGCCATCTCGATCAGCTCGATGTTGCCGCCACCGAGGAAATAGATGCCGCCGCCGGAATTGGATCCGGCGTTGCCGCCGGTCAGGCGCAGAAGTCGCATCGTAATGGTCGACGAGTTCGTGTTGGTGATGTTGAACACCCTGCCAGTTGTGCTGGCTGCACTGACAACGGTTTTCTGGCCGTCGGAAACGGTAGCGGCGCAGGTCGCGAAGCCGCCGAGGATGTTCAGGTTCTGATTGTCGTTCACGACGATGTGTTGCCCGGTGTAGGTCGCCGAGCGCGTGATGCGCACGGTGTCCACTCCGGGATTGGCTGCTGCGGCGTTGATCGCTGTCTGGATCGTGGTGTGAGTGCAGCCAGTACCGCTGGCTCCAACCGTGTAGGTTGCTGCGCGACATTCGCCGGAAAACAGGGTCGCAGCAGCTACGACATGCACGCTGGCAAGGATCAGTCTGCGCAAATATCGGGTGAGTGGCGTCGTCATCAGGTTGTCCTCGGCAAACCGGAGCATTCCGGTTAGTGGCGAAGGCGGATATCGGCGGGAATTTGCGACATGGCGTCTGCGAAAAAGTGACGGGCATCATCACGCAGGCGATTTGCCTGGCTTGTGGTGAGCCACTTCCGCGTGCACGATCGGCTGCGCCGGAGTAGGCTTGTTGTCGTCATGAATGAGCCGGACGTCGCCTCGAAACTCGATCTTCCGCCGCCTGACTCTGGCGCTGTCGATGCCTTGTTTGTTGAAGTCTATGATCGCCTGAAGGCGATGGCGAGCCGCCGCCGCGGGCCGGGCGACACGCTGGACACAACCGCCCTGGTGCATGAATTGTATTTGCGCGTTGGCGGGCGTCCCGAGCTGGCGGAAATGGAGCAGGCGCGATTCTTCGGGTATGCCGCGCGGGCGATGCGCAACCTGCTGATCGATCGGGCGCGCGATCGCATCGGCCGCGCCGGCGGCGGCTGGATTGCGACCACGCTGGCCGACGACGACCGACGCCTGGCGATCGAAAGCGCTGAGGACGCGCTGGCGCTGGAAACCGCGCTCGCAAAGCTCGAGCAGGTCGATGCGCGGGCGGCGCAGGTGGTAGAACTGCGTTATTTCGCCGGCCTCTCGCTGGAGCAGGCCGCACAGATGCTCGGTCTGGCCCGCCGCACCGTCGATCGCGACTGGAGTTTTGCGCGCGCATTCCTGCACGCCGAACTTGGGTGACGCGCGTGGCGCAGTTTGCCGCGCTTTGCCGTCTACGCTTGCGGACATTCTGAGCACTCACAATCACCGCTGACCGACACCAGCATCGGATTCACATGAACACCAACGATTCTGACGCTCCCGGCTCGCGCTCACTGCGCAACTGGTTCGAGGCGGCGATAGAGCAGCCGCTTGATCAGCGCAATGCCTGGGTCCAGGCCCATATCGGCGATGCAGCGCTGCAAGCGGCGGTGCTGCGCCTGCTCGCCGCCGAATCGGCGCTCGGCTTGCTCGATACGCCTTCGGCCGAGCGCGCCGCGCGCATCGGCAGCGAGCGCGAATTCGAGACGGTCGATTTGATCGGGCGCCGCATCGGTGCGTTCACCCTGGTCCGCGCACTCGGGCAAGGCGGCATGGCAGCGGTGTTCCTCGGTGAGCGCAGCGACGGCGATTTCCAGCAGCAGGTCGCGGTCAAATTGTTACGGCGCGGCTTGTATTCGGAGCTTGAGCAACGCCTGTTCCGGCGTGAACGTCAAGCCCTGGCCAGTCTTGCGCATCCCAATATCGCGCACCTGATCGACGGTGGCGTGACCGAGGCCGGCATTCCCTATCTCGTGCTCGAATATGTCGATGGCGTCCCGATCACCGATTTCGCGGCGCGCGAGCAGCTTGGCTTGCGCGCACGTCTGCGCCTGTTTGTCGTGGTCTGCCGCGCGGTCGCGGCGGCTCACCACAATCTCATCGTGCATCGCGACATCAAGCCGTCGAACATCCTGGTCGATACAAGCGGAAACGTAAAACTGCTCGATTTCGGTATCGCCAAGCTGCTCGATGACGATGTTGAAGGCGCCACCCACACCGGTGCCGTGGCGTTGACGCCTGGTTACGCCGCCCCGGAGCAATACAGCGGTGGAACCATCTCGACAGCGACCGATGTCTATGGACTCGGGGTGTTGCTCCACGAGTTGCTGCTCGGTGTGCGCCCGGTTCACGCGGACAGCGAGCCGCGCCGACCCTCGTCGATCGTCACGGCCAGCGGCGGCGACACGCGCAAAGGGATGGCGGCGCGCACGAGCCTGCGCAACGCACTGCGCGGCGATCTGGACAACATCCGGCTCAAGGCGCTGGCTGCTGAGCCGCCGCGGCGTTACCCCTCGGCCGCGAGTCTTGCCGACGATATCGAACGCTATCTGTCCGCGCAGCCGGTCACGGCGCATCCGCCGTCGAACTGGTACCGCACGCGCAAGTTCGTGCAGCGCCATCGCGGCGGCGTCACCCTGACCGTAGCGTTCGGCCTCGCGCTGATCGCGAGTCTCGCAATCACTTTGTGGCAGGCGCGTGTGGCCCGACACGAGGCGGCGCGCGCCAATGCGCAGACCGCGCTGGCGATTACCCAGGCGCAACGCGCCGAGAGCGTGCGCGACTTCCTGCTGCGCGTGTTCCACGCCGCCGAACCTGCCGGTCCGCGCCTCGCGCCGCCGTCAGTGGCCGATGTCGTGCGCGTATCGATCGCCGAGGCGCAACGCTCGACCACATTGAGCACGCCGGTGCGTGTTGAATTGATCGAGGCGCTTGGCACGGTGCTGCGCGAGCAAGGCGACCTGCCTGGCAGTCTGAAGTTGCTCGCCGCAAATCGTGACACTGCCCTGCATGAGTTCGGCCCCGAGCATGCGGCGACAGTCCTGGCCGGAATCGGCGAGGCCGAAGCACTGATGGCTGACGGCAAGCTCGATCGCGCCCGTGCATTGTTCGACGAGTTGCTGCCGCACGCACAGAACGATTTGCCGCTTGAGGTTCGTGCGCGTCTGCTCACCGGTTCCGCCAGTCTGGCCGTGGAGCGATTCGAGCGCGAGCGTGCGTTCGCCGATTCGAAGCAGGCGATCGCGATCTGCGAATCCGGATGCAGCGCGCGCATGCGCATTCAGGCGCTGATGGTGCGTGGCCTGGTGTTCGCGAGTTTTGCGCAAGATACCGAGGCGATCTCCGTGTTGCAGCACGCGCTCACATTGCAAAAGGTCTTGTACGCTGGCCCGCACGTCGACATTGCCGACACCGAGCAGTTGCTGTCGCGCGCGCAGCGCCGACTGGGCCATCTGGATCAGGCCGAACAGCTTGCGCGCACGGCGCTGGCCACGGTCGAAGCCAGCGTGCCGGACCCGCATTTTCGACGCGCCGATGCGCTCGACACGGTCTGGCAGGTTCTGATCGACGAACGCAAGCTCGACGAAGCCGAGGCGTTTGGCAGGCGCGTGATCGCCATGAACGAAGCCACCCTGGGCCAGGTGCATCCGGCTCTGGCAACCTCGCATGCCACACTCGGATACACCTATCTGCGACGGGAAAAGTATGCCGAAGCCATTTCCGAGTATCAGGCCGCATTGGCCATTTCGGAAAAGATTCCCGACAACCAGCGGCACAGCGCAATCTACCGATCACAACTCGGAACAAGCCTTGGCTACAGTGGAAAACTAGCCGAGGGTGTCGCCCTCATCGACACCGCGATCGCGGCACTGCAAGCGCAATCCGAACCGGACTGGAGTGAGATCTGCTCGGCGCTGGAAAAACGCGGCGGTTTGCAGCTGAAATCGGGGCGACCAGCCGCGGCGCAAAAAACATTCGAGAGCAGCAATCGCCTCTACCAGGAGAAGCTTCCGGATGCTCCGACGGAATGGCGCGCGGTCACCTTGGTTGGACTCGGGCGCGCATTCGGTGAAGGCGGCGACTTTGTGCGGGCCGAGACCACGCTTCGCGAAGCGATTGCCCTGGTGCCGCTCGGGGAGGGTGAAATTTCCACCAATCGCATCGAGGCGCGCGCCGCGCTCGCCGTGTTCCAGCGCCAACGTGGCGATAGCGCTGATGCCGATCATCTGCTGGCGCAAGTACGCCATGAATCAGCGCTGGCTCCTGATGCAATTTCGCCGCGCTTGGCGACCCTGATCGCCAGCGCCGCCGCGACCCCCTCGAAACCGGCTGCGCGCTAGGGATGTTCCAGTGGGAATATCCCAATCTCGACTTCGCCATTCGGCATTTTGACCTGGTCTTCCGCGGCAACTTCGACAATTGAGCGAACGAACGGCGCTACAGCAAAAAAAGGGGCGGAGGAATTGGCAATGCCCTGCGTCTGGAAGTTTGACGACAAGCCTAAGGCACGCGCGATGCCACACGCGCAGTAAACGCGCATAGCAGCCCAAACAGTGCGTGCATCGCGATGCTCCAATACATCCAGGGCCGGTCGGCGAATTTCGGCATGCCGGCAGCAGACAGCGGCAGCACCACCAGGTTCATAAAGAAGTAGAGAAACACGCCGTAGAGAAAGCCCAGCGAAATCGTCCGCCGTAGCAGTACCGTGGCTTGCCTGCTCGCGAGGTAGTAGCCGAGCACCATGCAAGTAGCAATGAAATAGTGAGCGAGGGCACCGACAATCGCTGTCTGCGCACCACCGTCGCGACTTGCCTTGCCGTAGATACCTCGTGCGATCGAATGCAGTACATCGACGAGCGTTACGCCTTCGGCATGCCAATAGATCAAGGCGTAGCCCAAGTCGAGCGTGCCGAGGCAAAAGCCACCGAAAACAATGATGGAAATTACGCGCGATCCGCCAAGCCAACGTCCTGCAATGGCGCTCGCCGGCTGCCTGCTTGGGACGGGCGCGGGCTGCAATGAATCAGACGATGCGTTCATGCAGGAAAAGTAGGGGATGGGGCCGGCCTTGCCGTTGCAGGTCTTGTGCACCCGACATACGCTGACTGCGAATTCGGACCGAACGTACTGCGTCGGATCAGGCGTGACCCAGGCGGAAGGATTGTCCGTCGACGGATTCAAACTCTGTTTCGGAAACGCGATTTACGTCGATACTTCCAAAGGTCTGTAGCGATGCTTCCTGCCGAAAGTCTTGAAATCCGTCGTTGTTGGAATCTCTCGTGACAGGCGTCGTCTCGATAAGGAAAGTATGCCGTCCGATGTGGTCGGTGACGGCTATCTGTGTGGTTTCGATGCGATGGAAGCGTGTCATTTCCTTGATCCCTGCACGCGGGGGTTGTGCCGCTCCCAGGCCATGGTCACCTCGGCCGGGATCGGGGACTGGGCTTCGCGTTCGAACTCCATTGCGCTCGCGCTGAAAATTGCCTGCTCGCAAATACCGTCGCTGGTTTCGATCCAGACACGTTCCCGATCTCTGGGAAATTGCTTTCGTCTAGTCTTCATGGTGGCTACCGGTGGGGCGACTTGCGCAGAATACGAGCGCTGCGCCTCTGGGTCGGTGCGTTAACGCACGCAGTCTGCGTAGGCGCCCATCTCACTATCCACGGTGTCCTTAAATGCCTCGGGGAGTGCGCTCTTGGAGTACATCCCGCATGCGCCAAGTCAGGGCCTGCGACCCAGATGTCCTTAACAACTCGCTAAATACACTCCACCCGCCTTCCCTCTGCTCTTTCACGCGGTTAGGTCAGAGGCGGCGCGCCCGGGGACTCGATCCCCGGGCGTTTTTTTGCGTGTCGTGCGCGCCGCTGCGACGCCTGAGCGCTGCGCTGCGTCTGGAAATACCGAGACGCCTCCCCTTCGTCTCGATGTCTGCCAGCCTCTGCTTTGCATGGCAGACAAAGCCTTGGCTGGACCCAAAGCCGGCCAAGGTTTTTTTTTGCCTGAAACCAGGACATCGTGGTGTCGTTTCAAGAATTTCCATAGACCGGCGGCGCGCGAGGGTCAATGTGCGTCGTCGACAACAGCATATTGGAGATTTACCGCTAGTTAAGGCGGGTCGCTCAACACTGTGTGCGCTGACGTACGGAAACGGCTGCACATTCGGTGTAGTTAATGCGTTGGGCAAAACAAGGAGAAACACCATGCGCACGACAGTTATCGGAATCGGCATCGTATTTGCGGCGGCCGCGCTTGCGCCGTTTGCTCCCGCGCTTGCGCGGGACAGAGGAGGCGACACCGTGGAGTGCGCCAGCCAGGATTATGCACGCGAACGTTGCGACGTGCCGTGGCGCGACGCCCGCTTGGAGCAGCAGATTTCGGACACACGCTGTGTACGTGGCCAGACCTGGGGAATCGATCGTCACGGCTTGTGGGTGGATCGCGGTTGCGCCGGGCGTTTTGAAGAAGTCGGAGGACATCGCGAGCATCATGATCGCGACCATGATCGCGATCACGGTGACCGTAACGAGTGGCAGCCCGACCCAAGCTGGAATCAGACCTTCACCGTCACCTGCGAAAGTCAGGACGGGCGTGATCATTTCTGTCAGGTCGACTTGGGTGGCGCAGGCCGCGCATCGCTTGAACGTCAGTTATCCGACACGCGTTGCATCGAAGGTCGAAACTGGGGTTCCAACCGCGCGGGCATCTGGGTGAAGCAAGGTTGCCGCGCCGTGTTCTCTATCGATCGCCGCTGGCGCTAAAGCACCATTCAGGTTTTTTCGGATGAGTTGCTTTTGCAGCAGCTCGTCCGCAAAGGCAAGACCTCCCAGTCGCGAGACTGGGAGTAAACCGCAGCACGCCGGCGATGCCGATAGCTGCCCACACCATTAGCCCTGCAAAGCGCAGTCGATAACGTCGCGCTCATGCAATATGCATGTCGCGTAATTCCTAATCCATTGATTCTTCGGCATTCGGATTGTTAATTCGGTTGGCACAACAGCAGCAGTACCACTGGAATGAACACCCATTCAATGGATAAACATGGCAACGCTAGCCGCAGGATTTACCCAAGCACGCGCAAGCAAATTGCTCCCACTCGTGGCAGCGGTCGCTTTGTGTCTTTACAACCATGCAGACGCCGCGATCGTCCATGTGAATGACGCGACGGCCGGCAGCGTGCCGGGCAAGTGCACCATCGTCGACGCGGTCGCTGCAATCAATACACAGGCTGCCGTCAACGCGTGCGCGGCGGGAGACAGCAGTAACGATACGGTCGATCTCAGCGCCTTTACGGTACCGACGACCATATCCTTCACCCAGGTTGCAGCGGGATTCAGTCACGCGCTGGCGTTGACACAGCGGATGACGATCAGCGGCGCCTTGGACGGCAGCGGCCTGCCGTATGTCACGCTGGAGCGCAGCAGGGCCAGCGGCACTCCGGATTTCGGCCTGATCCAGGCTTCGGACAATCTCACGGTGTATGGACTGATGCTCTCTAATGGGTCTGCCCAAGGAGGCACCTTCGGCGGTGCGATTCAGGCCGGCAGTCCATTGGCCGTGGATCACTGCGTCATCAGCGACAATGCATCTTCGTCAGGCGGCGGCGCCATCGTGGCGACTAACGGCGTGACGGTGGATTACTCGACCGTGACCGGCAACACCGCCTTATATACGGGCGGAGGGATTGTTTCCAACGCTGGGATGCTGATCGACCACTCAACAATCAGCAACAACTCGACGACGGACCCCGCCGGGTTCGGTGGCGGCGGCATTTATGGCACGGGCAGCCTTACCGTGCGCAATTCGACCATAAGCGGCAACAGTTCTGCGTCCAAGGGCGGCGGTATCCGTGGCAACAGCAACGTCAACCTGATCGACTCCAGCGTGAGCGGCAATCATGCGCTTGCTGGTGCAGGCGGCGGCATCTTTGCAATCGTCGTCGGGCTTGATGCAAACCGCTCGACCGTCGACAGCAACACAGCATCCACGCTCGGCGGTGGCATTTACGCTGGCGACGCCTCGCTGGCCAATTCCACGATTACCGGCAACACAGCCGGCAGTTCTGGGGCGGGCGTGTACGCGCACACGATTTCCATGGACTATGCAACGATATTTGCCAACACAGCGCAGAGCGGTACCGGCGGCGGGGTAAACTTCTCCATTAGCGGCACCGCCACCGGAACGATCATCTTTGGCAACACGCCCAATGGTCTTGATACGGCCAGCCACACTGCATTGAGCGGCAGCCACAATCTGATCGTGAACCACGCCTGGGGCGTGCCGGGCGATACGCTCAAGTGCGATCCTATGCTTGGTACGTTGGGAAATTACGGCGGGGCAACGAAGACGCTGCCGTTGATGAGCGGTTCGTGTGCGATAGGCGCAGCTTCTACCACACCTGATCAGACTGCCGACCAGCGCGGTTATTTGCGCCCGGCAGCGGGCCAGGCAAATCCGGCCGCAGACATCGGCGCGTTTGAGAGGCAATCGTCGGACGATGCGGATGTGATCTTTGCCAACGGATTCGAGTAAGCCTGATTCAGGGGATGCAGAGTTTCACTTCCCGAGCCCTTGCGATCGACGCGAAGGCGCGCTGAGCAAACTCACAGCCTCGTCGATAAACGCTTCGGCTTTCTCGCGCGTACTGAACAACGGCACGCTTCCATCGGGAGTAATCACGCTATAGGTTACCTGCGGCAGACCGCCGGAAACCGTGCGCAAGATACGCAACACGGTGTAGCCGTGGCGTTGCGATCGCTGGACGATTCTCAGGGACATGCGAGGTACGCTGGTGGCTGCCGAAAGTTACTATAATATAAAATGCACTATATTATACAAATCAAGGGAATTGTGATTTTTCCGGAAAAATCCGCGTAGTCAGCATGCGCGGATAGGAGCCAGGGCGCATTGTGCAATGTCGCAAGCCTGCATGCAATTGCTCGCCGGGAGCAAGCAAAAACGGCTGCTTGCAGGTTCGGGCGCCGTCCTCCCCGGGCCTGACGGCACAATTCAGCTGCGGTCGCGGGCAACCAACCCTTAAGGGATAATGCGCCCTTCCCTCCGCGCATGAAACCGCTATGGCCGCATCCGATTCCCCCTGTATGGGCACTCCGCTCTCGGCGAGCGCGGTGCGTGTGATGCTGCTGGGCTCAGGCGAGCTCGGCAAGGAGGTCATCATCGCGCTGCAACGGCTGGGCGTGGAGACGATCGCCGTGGACCGCTACGAGTATGCGCCGGGGCAGCAGGTCGCCCATCATGCGCGGACCATCGCGATGAGCGATCCGCAACAGCTCAAAGCCTTGATTCTCGCCGAGCGGCCGCATCTGGTGGTACCCGAGATCGAGGCGATCGCCACCCCCATGCTGGAAGAACTGGAAGCCGCCGGCGTCGTGCGCGTGATTCCGACCGCACGCGCGGCACGACTGACCATGGATCGCGAAGGCATTCGCCGCCTCGCGGCCGAAACCTTGGGGCTTGCAACCAGTCCCTACAAGTTCTGCGATTCCCTGGATGAACTGCAAGCGGCTATCGACGGCGGCATCGGCTACCCGTGCATCGTCAAACCGGTGATGAGTTCATCCGGGAAGGGCCAGAGCATGATCAGGAATGTGGATGACGTCGGCAAAGCCTGGGCCTACGCCATGTCCGGAGGCCGCGTGAGCCGAGGCCGCGTGATCGTGGAGGGATTCATCGATTTCGACTATGAAATCACCCAGCTCACCGTACGAGCACTCGACCCGGATGGGAGTACTCAGACCCACTTCTGCGAACCGATCGGCCACCTGCAAGTGCACGGTGACTACGTCGAGAGCTGGCAGCCGCATCCAATGCAGCCGGCAGCCTTGACCAAGGCGCGGGAGATTGCGCGCAGCGTGACCGACAACCTTGGCGGCACCGGCATCTTCGGCGTGGAATTGTTCGTGAAAGGTTCCGACGTATGGTTCAGCGAGGTTAGTCCGCGTCCTCACGATACCGGCATGGTGACGATGATCACGCAATGGCAGAACCAGTTCGAGCTGCACGCGCGCGCGATTCTCGGGCTGCCGGTCAACACTGCGCTGAAAAGCCCCGGCGCATCGGCTGTGATCTACGGCGGCGTCGACGGCACGCCGCTGGTGTATGAAGGCGTCGCCGAAGCACTGAGCGTACCCAATACCGACCTGCGCCTGTTCGGCAAGCCCGAGAGCTTCGTCAAACGTCGCATGGGCGTCGCTCTGGCCTTCGATGCGGATGTGCAGGTCGCTCGACGCAACGCCAAGCTTGCCGCAAGCCACGTGCGTCCACGGCTCGCTTAGCCTTGTAGGAAGCCGCGAAAAATCGCCGGAAACCGCTCCTGCGTTTCCGACCCACAGGGATGTGGGGAGTGTCCACACGTGCCTGGAGCACCGACGGACCGGCATAGCGGCCATCCAGTTCTATCGGAAATTGCGCCTGCGCTCCCCTGCATTGCCGGCATACCGGCCATCCAGTGCTATCGGAAATTGCTCCTGCGCTCCATGCCGGCAATTGCTCCTGCATTGCCGGAATACCGGCCATCCATGGCCATAAAAAGGCCGCGCGGCTTGCACCGCGCGGCCAGGGTTTCAGCAAATGCTTTCTAGAACTTAACCGTCACGCGTGCGAAATAGAAGCGTCCAATTGTATCGAACGTATTCGGATCGACGTTGCCGTTAAGCACGTTGTTCTGATACAGCAGCGCAGGCTGCTTGTCGGACAGGTTGTCGATACCCACATCGATGCGCGTGTTGATCGGCTCGATGTTATAGCCGGCACTGACGTTGTGGTAAACCGTCGCTCCGTACTTGAGCTCGCAACCCGGAGGCGCGTTGGACTGACAAGCCGACGCATTCTCACGCAGATCCGCATAGCCGACGTTGTATTTGCCGATGTACTTTATCGTCCACGCCGCGCTGAATGCACCCATGTTCCAGTTCACCCCAGCCAGGGCTTTCCAGCGCGAGAAGTTCGCATTGGAGATGGCCGAGGCACCGGTCGAGTAGTGGCCGGCATATTGCTGGGTGAAGTCGCCCGGCGCCGGCTGATCGCTGAACCGGTTCAGGTATGTGGTCTGGAAGTTGAGCGTGAAATTGCCCCACGCGGTTTCCGGTACGCGGTAATGCGCCTGGAGATCCACGCCCTTCGCATCCAGGCGTCCCAGGTTGAAGGTCGGCTCGTTGACAAAGGAAATCTGGCCGTTCGACGGACCACCGGCGGTGCGATGAATCAACGGGCAGGTCGGACCACCGTTATTCTGGAAGCACAAGGTCAGTGCTTCTTGCGCGGTAAGGCCGCTGATCTGATCGTTCAGGTACACGCGCCAGACGTCGGAACTGATCGACAGGCCCGGGAGCCAATGCGGGTCGTATACGAAGCCGAAATCGAACGACTTGCCGAATTCCGGGGTCAGAACGACGCCCGCGGATACAGAACCGGAAGCAATGCCGTTGATCTGGCTGGTCTGGCCCGGCAGTCTGTGGAAGCTGCCGTCACCTGGGACACCTTGGCACGCGGCATTGCTGCCGACCAGGCCGAAGCACGGATCGACCGCCTGCGGTGCGGAGCTCGCGGCGCCGCCGAACAGGTTAGACACGGTCGGTGCACGGAATACCTTGGACACCGTACCGCGCAACAGCAGATCTTCGATCGGACGGTATTCAATAGCGAACTTCGTGTTGTTGGTACTGCCGAAGTTGCTGTACTTGGAATAACGGTCGCCGACGGTCAGGTTCAACGCGCTGGCGAACGGCATGTCCTTCAAGATCGGGATCAGCAGTTCCGCGTAGATTTCCTTGGTGTTGAACGAGCCGCTCAGCGGCGACACGCAACCGGTGCCGATGTCGCAGATGAAATCGTTGTTCGGATTCGGAACTTCGATTGCATCCGGAATGACCTGGGCGAAATCCTTGCGATGGCTGACACCCGCAGCAAGCTGGACGGTGCCGGCCGGCAGATCCCACACGCTGCCGTTGATTTCAAATACTTCGGACTTCTGCCAGACAACAAACTTGGTAAACGTATTGCCCGAGGCTGCATCGAACGCCGCGATCGTATTCGGATCGGTAACGTTGAAGAAATTGATCGGCACGCAGCCGGCGATGACGTTGCCCGGAGTACCGCAGACGATATTGCCGTTGGCATCCTGGAACGACGGGCCAATGCCCTCGCCGATCTTCTTCAGATTGATGAATCCGGACGTATGGTTGAGGCGGTCGAAATGTCCATAGTTGAAATACGCATTCCACTGCCAGCTGGTATCGCCGATCGTGCCCTTGAAGCCGGTGACGATCTGGTCGCTGACGCTTGAGTTGTTGCCGACCCGGTTGCCGTTGCCGATCGAACGAGTCTTGTAGCGGTTCCCAGTATTGCTGAAATCCACACCGAACGGGTTGTAGAAGCTCTGCGCTGAAATCACCAGCGGGCTGCCCAAGGTATCGATAGGCTGCGGCGCGATCAGTGAGGCTGACTGGGTCTTGTTGTGATAGACCTCAAGGTACGTCTCGACGCTGTCGGTCAGCTTGTAGTTGCCGAGCACGAACGCATTGGTGCGCTCCTGCGGGGTCAGTTCGACGTTGCCGACGCCCTGGAAATTGAACGAGTCGCGGCCCGCGTTGTAGCAGCGGTATTCGCCGAGCGTGTTGCCCGGCGAGGAAACCGAAATCTTGGTCACCGACGAGCATCCAAACTGCGCCTTCAGGTTGGCCGGCAGCTGGACCTGGCCGGTCGGTGTGCGGCTGGAGCCGGCGACGTGCGCGGCGCCATAGTAGTAATAAATCGCGTTCTTGGAGAACTCGCGCGCCGATGCCAGCACCGAGTCGAACTTGTTGTAGTCGACGCCGGCCATGATGCTGCCTTTGTCGGTGGTCTGGCCGAACACGAAGTGATAGCCCTGACGCTGGCCATCGTCACGATCGGAAATACCATAGTCC
>JBBRTT010000046.1:0-31656 GCA_038244165.1 Lysobacterales bacterium
CCTTTCCCCGTACTCTTGCACCCGAGCGCAGGCCCGCCCAGCGCGCCGGCAAGCACCGGTGCAACGCACGACCCGCCCGCGCAGTCCGACTTTTTCAACGCCATGCCCATGCCCGATGCCGGCGCATGAGGTTCCGGTCAATCATTGTTCGTCCTTGAATTGCTGGACGGCGATGGGATGGCGAGTTGCGGGGTTTCGCCTGCGGTCGCACCTGATCCTTTAACGGTGCAGCCTCCGCCACAAGGCGATGTTCACAATGACGACTTTTTCTGATTTTCCACATTGCCGATAAATGTACATGGCTGCGTGAGCAGCGCGAACGCATGACGAACCAGCAGGCATGACTACCCAAACCGTCGAAAGTCTCGACCAAGAGGCGACGGGCATCTTTACCCCGGTGCCGCAGCAGCAGGAAATGCCGCTGGCGATGGTGCGCGGCCAGCCTGTGCTGCAGATGCCGCAGGATCTGTACATACCACCGGATGCGCTCGAAGTTATCCTTGAAGCGTTCGAGGGTCCGCTCGATCTGCTGCTATATCTGATTCGGCGCCAGAACCTGGACATCCTGGACATCCCGATCGCCGAGATCACGCGCCAGTACATCGACTACATCGACCTGATGCAGGACATGCGCCTGGAACTGGCGGCCGAATACCTGGTCATGGCGGCGATCCTGGCGGAGATCAAATCGCGTCTGCTGCTGCCACGCCCGCCTCAGGCCGAAAACGTCGAAGGCGATCCGCGCGCGGAACTGGTGCGTCGTCTGCAGGAATACGAGCGCTTCAAGAAAGCCGCTGCGGATATCGAAGCGATGCCGCGCCTGGAGCGCGATTTTTCCGTCGCCAACGCATTTGTGCCGGACAAGAATGTCATTCAGCTGCCGCCGCCAGTGGAACTACGCGAACTGCTGCTGGCGCTCAAGGATGTGCTCAAGCGTGCCGAGCTGACCGGTCGCCATGCGATTCAACGCGAGGCGCTGTCCGTTCGCAACCGCATGAGCGATGTGCTCACCGCGCTGGGCGACGGCGGTTTCCATCCGTTCGAGCAGCTGTTCAATGTTGAAGAAGGCCGCCCTGGAATCATCGTTACTTTCCTTGCCCTGCTTGAACTGGCCAAGGAGCACCTCATCGAGATCATGCAGAGCGAACCGCTGGCCCGGATTTACCTCAAATCGCTGGCCGTGGGCGCATGAGTGTGAAACAGCCCGTTGCAAATGCGCTCGTCCCTGATCGCGAGAGTCAAGAAGCTGCCATCCAAGGCAGCACTGTTCAATAAGCCAATTTCCTATGATCGAATTTTCCCAATTAAAACGTATCGTCGAAGCCGCCTTGCTGGCTGCCGCGCAACCCTTGTCGCTGCCGCAGCTTTCGGCCTTGTTTACCGAGGCGGAAACGCCGAGCCACGACGATCTTGCACGCGCGCTGGATGAACTTGGCCGCGACTGCGCGGAGCGCGGCGTGGAGTTGCGCGAAGTCGCTTCGGGTTTTCGCTACCAGGTACGCGAAGATGTGCATGTCTGGGTCGCACGGCTGTGGACCGAGCGCCAGACCAAATACTCCCGCGCCCTTCTGGAAACCCTCGCATTGATCGCCTACCGCCAGCCGATCACGCGCGGCGAGATCGAGCAGATTCGTGGCGTTGCCGTGTCTACGAATATCGTCAAAACCCTGGAAGAACGCGAGTGGGTGCGCGTCGTCGGTTATCGCGACGTACCGGGAAAACCGGCCCTATTTGGCACGACGCGAATGTTCCTTGATTACTTCAATCTGAAATCCCTGGACGAACTGCCGGCATTGGCCGAAATCCGCGATATCGAAGACTACGATCCTCAGCTCACCCTAGGACCTGTGGCGATGTCGTCAGTGCATACCGAAGAATATGAACAAAATGATGAAGATATGGCATCTTCCTCATCGAAATCCGATGCCCACGACCCCGCGGTGAACGCGGCGTCCGATTCCCTCCCCGCCCTTGATGGCGAACCCGATCTCAACGCCGCATCCGACGCCGATGCCGCTGCCCCGGAGCAAACCGCATGAACGCGCCAACGCGCACCGTACTCACTCTGAAACGCTCGCAAGGCGATACTCCCGCCATCGAGGAACGCCTGCACAAGGTTCTCGCCAACGCAGGCCTGGGCTCGCGCCGTCTGCTCGAACAACGCATCGAGAGCGGAGAAGTCAAGGTCAATGGCGCCGTCGCCGTGCTGGGTTCCAGCGTACGCGCTGGTGACCGCGTCGAGCTCGACAGCAAGCTCTTCGTTGCGGTCAACGATAGCGCCGAGCATGCGCAAGTCCTGGTGTTCCACAAACCCGAAGGCGTGGTCACTACCCGCGATGATCCGGAAGGCCGGCCCACCGTGTTCGAGCAGCTACCGCGCCTTAAGGGTGCGCGTTGGATCGCGGTCGGGCGTTTGGATATCAATACCACCGGATTGTTGCTGCTGACCACGGACGGTGCACTGGCACATGCGCTGATGCATCCGAGCACCGAAATCGAGCGCGAATACATTTGTCGCGTCCACGGCGAAGTGCCGGACGAGATTCTTGAAAAACTCAAGAGCGGCGTGGAGCTTGAGGACGGTCCGGCGCGATTCGAAGAACTGGCCGTGATCAGCCGTGGCGACAGTCATTCCTGGTTCCGCGTCGTGATCCGCGAAGGCCGCAACCGCGAAGTTCGGCGCATGTGGGAATCGCAAGGCATGATGGTCAGCCGGCTCAAGCGCGTGCGCTACGGCAACGTCGAATTGCCACGCGGTCTGCTCAAGGGCCGCAGCGAGACTCTGGATGCGCCGTTGGTGAAGGCCCTGCGCGCCTTGGTGGGCGCGTCCGACCCTGAGCCAACATTGACCTTGCAGCCCGTGATCGGCCAACGCCGCGCGAACAAGCCCACCAACGAATTTCGGCCGGCGCCGCGTACTCAGCAGGCATGGACTGGCGCCTACGGCGACGAAGCGCGTGAAATCCGCGCTTACGATCGTATCCGCGAAGACAAACCTTTCGCGCGTCCCGGCAGCAAGCGCAAGCCCGGTGGCGGAAAACGCAAACCGCAACAACGCGGCAACGCGCCGGGCAATTCGCCGGGCAATGCGCCCCACGCCAATCGCGATCCGCGCACGGCTGCCGGTCCGCGTCCTCCACGTCGGGGCGGGCAACGTCCAGGCGCTCAAGCACAGGTTGGCGTTTACCAGCCGCGACCCTGGTTTGCTGGCGACAACGCCAACGCAAACCCGAATGGTCCGCGACCGCCGCGCCGCGACAAGCCGCGTCCGGGTGGCTTCAATCCGAATTCTGCAGGCGCGCCCGGTGGCCAGCGTGGTCCGCGTGGTCCGCGACCGCAGGGCGCCAAGCCTGGGGGCTGGCGACCGCCCGTGACTGGCGGCTATGCAGAGCGCAATGAACAGCGCCCGCGTCGCCCCGGCATGGGACCACGCAACAACGCAAATTCCGGGTTTGCCCCGAGAGGCGACCAGCAACCGCGCGTTCGCGACGAGGCACTGCCGCGCGACGACATCGGCAATCGCATGCCATCGCAGGACAATCGTCCGCAGCGTCCGCCGGGCGGAAAGCCGCGCGGGCCACGCGGGCCTCGTTGAATCGGTGAGCGTAGCTGACTTCCGGCGATCGGAAGTCAGCGTTCTGCAGACCGCGCCAAGCTGCTGCTGGCGCGGCTCAATCGGTTAGTCAAGCTTGAGCGCTTTCTTGTCGCCGGCGCGGCGCTTTTGTTCCTTGGCGTTGAAATCGGCTTCACAGCCGTTGCGCTTGACCATGACGCAATCCAGATAGTCGCTTGCCTCGACCAGCGCTGCGCGGATCGCCTTGCCTGCCGGCGTGTTTTCCTCGTGCGCGAGGTTGCCACCAAAGCCGCCGCGATATACCGCCACCGAGACGCCGCCGCCCTTGCTGCGGCCCTCGACGGTGCGCGAGAAATCCACGTCGCCGGTTTCGGTGTTGATGACGCGCAAATCCACGGCAAGATAGGCCTCACTGGATTTGCCGCCCAGGCCGATACCCTTGAAGCTGAAGCCGCCGCCGGTGCTGGAGGTGTTTTCCTCGTAAGCGCTCACGGTACCGGTAATGAGATATTGCGCGCCGGTCAGCTTGCCGATCTTCGCGCCGGTGCCACGCGCGACACGCCCGGAAGCCGCAAGATTCTGTTCTTCCAGGACGTTCTGCAGCTTCTGTCGCTCGACGATCTTGAAATCGCCGCTGGAAGCCATTTCGTTGGAAAGCATGCCGGACAATTCCCAGCCCACGCCTCCACGCCACCATGCGGCACCGGACTGGTTGGTGAATTCGGCCACGCCGATCACCGGTTTACCGCCGCCTGCCGCCAATGCAGTACCCGCCGCCGTTACTGCAGCCAGCGCCACTGCCACGTTCAAAAGAAGCTTCTTCATGGTTACTCCCCGTCTAATGGATTCGAAACTGATCAGCGCAATCTCAAGCCGTAACATTCTAGCCATGTGTGCGCGCAAGATACCAGCGCACGCGTGAACTTATTGTCTCCACACGGGCATCACACCGCAGACGTAGACTCGCCACCCGGATAAACGCCGAAAAGCCACCATAGAGAACATTCCCATGCGTTCATTTACGTTCCGGCCGCACTATTGCGCCATCTTGCTGATCGCCAACCTGCTCTTGGCGCCGCTGGCAGTGGCTGCGCCCGCAAGCCCTGACGGTGGAGGCATCGTCTGGCTGCGCTCGGATACCGACGCCTTCGCCCAGGCGCGTGCACAGCATCGTTTCGTGCTGCTGTATCTGGAAGCCGTGTGGTGCCATTGGTGCCATGTGATGGATGAACAGACCTACGGCGATGCGGGCGTGCGCGCGGAGATCGCTGCGCATTATGTGCCTCTACGCATCGATCAGGATCTGCGTCCGGACTTGTCCGATCGCTACAAAGACTACGGCTGGCCGGCGACGGTCGTATTTGCTGCGGACGGCAGCGAGATCGTCAAACGCCAGGGATTCATCGAGCCGCCACGCTTCCTGAAACTGCTCAAGGCGATCGAAGCTGATCCTTCGCCGGAGTCCGTCGCGAGCGCCGACAGCTCGACGGCAGCCGCGCGTGCGAGCGCGCTGGATACGGCAACGCGAGCGGAACTGGTCAAACGCCATCACGGCACCTACGACGACAAACTCGGCGGTCTCGCCATAGGGCAGAAATTTCTCGATCGCGACAGCGTGGAATATGCGATCGCGCAGGCGCTCAATGGTGCGCAGGACGAAGCAGCGATGGCGCGCAAGACGCTGGATGCCGCGCGCGCGCTGTTCGACCCGGCCTGGGGCGGCGTCTATCAATACTCAACCTACAGCGACTGGCAACATCCGCACTACGAAAAACTGGCAACGATCCAGGCGCAGTATCTGCGCATTTATGCGCTGGCTGCGGCAGCGTTCGGACGCGAGACAGACCAGCAAGCTGTGCGCGAGATCCGACGCTATCTGGACGCGTTCCTCAAGAACGCGGACGGCGTGTTCTACGTCAGCCAGGACGCCGATCTGAAACCCGGCGAACATTCGACCGAATATTTCGCTTTGAACGATGCCAAACGACGTGCGCAGGGCGTGCCACATGTCGATCAGCACATATATTCTTTGCAAAATGGACAGATCATAGAAGCGCTGGCGACCTCAGCGGAATTCGCTGGCGATGCCTCCGCGCTCGTCGAAGCGAAGAAAGCGGCCGACTGGATCATCGCCAACCGCGTCCTGCCCGGCGGCGGCTTCCGCCATGATGCCAAAGATGCGGCAGGTCCCTATCTTGGCGACACGCTGGCGATGGGACGCGCTTTTCTTGCCTTGTATCGCGCCAGTGCCGACCGTGCATGGCTTGTACGCAGCGCAGCGAGCGCCGACTTCATTGCCGCGAATTTCGCGCGTGCGCAGGGCGGCTATCTGAGTGCGAAGAGCAGCGGTCCGATCGCCGCTCAGGCACACATCGAAGAAAACATCTCACTGGTGCGTTTTGCGAATCTGCTTGCGCGCTACACCGGCAAAACTGAGCACCGGACGATCGCCGAGTCGGCCATGCGCTATCTTGCCGATCCGAAGACCGCGTTCGCGGAAATTACCGAGCCGGGAATCTTGCTGGCGGACGAAGAACTGCACAGCGATCCGCTGCACCTGACGGTAATGGCTGCAAAAGCCGATCCCGCGGCTCTTCCCTTGTTCGCTGCCGTGCAGCATTTGCCGCAATGGTACAAGCGCGTGGAATGGTGGGACAAAGCCGAAGGTGACTTGCCAAACGCCGATGTGAGCTATCCGTCGTCCAAGCGTGCGGCCGCCTTCGTCTGCACCGAGAACCGCTGCTCGCTGCCGATCTTTGCGGCCGACCAGATTGCGGAATTTCTGAAAACATCGAAGGCGCAAAAATGAAGGCACCGATTAACGCGATTGCAACACGTGATTAACCGGACGCACATATCGCCTGCGTATGCTATGCGTCAGCTTGAACAAGGAGGCTTTATGCGCAGCATGCGTATCGCAGAAATCAATGTGCTCGGCTACAACATCGAGCGTGTTGACGAATACGACGATGTCGGGCTCTTGCGCTCGATGCGCCACGAAGTGCTGTGTCCGCAAACCGGCAGCGTGCTCGCCAGTTACACCACACGTCGCGCGGCCGAGCGATTTGTCATCGCGCGCGAACTGCGCCGTCCCGTCGCCAACCAGGGACTTGCGGCTTGATCGAAATGCGGCTTGATCCAATAAGCAGGTTCAGCTCAGCAGATTGAACTCGTCTGCATCCATCCACGCGGGAAAGCGCTCGCGGTGTGCAGCGAGCGCGACTGGATCCAGAGCAATTGTCACGATTTGTTCCTGAGCGCCGAGTTCGACCAGCGGCTGACCCAGAAAGTCCAGCGCCGCACTGTCACCGGCATAGCTCAGATCGTTGCCGTCGATACCGACTCGATTGACACCGACGCAGTAACTCAGGTTTTCGATCGCACGTGCACGCAGCAGGGTTTGCCAGGCATAACGGCGTGGCGCCGGCCAGTTGGCGACGAAAATCAGCAAGTCGTAGTCGAAGCGCGCGGCCGAGCGGTCGTAGCGATTGCGAATCCACACTGGAAAGCGCAGGTCATAGCAGACCATCGGACAGATGCGCCAGCCGTTCAATTCCACGATCAGGCGCTGTTTGCCATCGCCGTAACGCGTGTGCTCCTGCGCCATGCGGAACAAGTGGCGCTTGTCATAAATATCAAATTGCCCGCCTGGGCGCATCCACACCAGGCGGTTGTAACAGCGATCACCCTCGCGGATCACCATGCTGCCAGTGATCACGGCGCCAACCTCGGCCGCCAGCGCCTTCATCCATGCCAGGCCATCGCCCTGCATGGTTTCGGCATTGCCGAGCGTTTCGTTGGTGAAGCCGCTGGTGAAAGTTTCCGGCAGCACGATCAGATCGCTCTGACCTTTCAGCGACCGCGCGAGCGCGCCGTAATAGTCGCGATTGCCAGCCAGGTCATGCCAGCGCGTGGCGCCCTGTACCAGCGAAACCCGGAGCGGCTTGTCAATCACAGTCGGCACAGGCGTTCTGCCGCTGCGTTGAGCGTGTCATCACCTTTGGCGAAGCACAGGCGGATCAAACGCGCATTCGGCGGCGTCTCGTAGAAAGCCGACACCGGGATCGCCGCAACGCCCGCCTCGTGTACCAGCCATTCGCAGAAGTTCAAGTCGTCTTTTTGACTAATTGTGGAATAATCCACAAGTTGGAAATACGCGCCGCGGACCGGCAGCAATTTCAATTTCGACGGAGCCAGCAGCGCACGGAAACGATCGCGTCTAGCCTGGTAGAACGCTGGCAGATCCAGATAGTGCTGAGGATCGTTTTCCAGCGCGTCGGCAAACGCCCATTGCGCCGGATTGAATGTGCAGAACGTCAGGTATTGATGCACCTTGCGGAATTCGGCACTCAGTTGCGCAGGCGCGATGCAATAACCGACTTTCCAGCCGGTGCAATGATAAGTCTTGCCGAATGAGCTGATGACGAAGCTGCGCGCGCTGAGCTCCGCGTGGCGCAACACGCTTTGGTGCGCGAGCCCGTCGAAGATGATGTGTTCATACACTTCATCGGAAAGCACGAAAATCTCGGTGCCGCGCACGATCTCCGCCAGCGTTGCCAGATCCGTAGCGTCGAGTACAGCGCCGGAAGGATTGTGCGGCGAATTGATCACGATCATGCGCGTCTTCGCCGTGACCGCGTCCTTGACCCGCTGCCAGTCGACCGAGAAATCCGGCAGCTTCAGCGGAATATGTACCGCGCGTGCTCCGGCCAGCTCGATTGCCGGTTCATAGCTGTCGTAGCAAGGGTCGAGCACGATCACTTCCTCGCCGGCATGAACGACGGCCGCGATCGCTGCGAACAGTGCTTCGGTCGCGCCGCTGGTGATCGTGATCTCGTTGTCGGCGCTGACCTTGCGGCCGTAAAGTTTTTCCGTCTTCAGCGCGATCTGTTCACGCAGCTTCAGCACACCGGTCATCGGCGCGTACTGGTTCTTGCCGGAATTCATCGCCGTCGCGAGCGCATCGCGCAGCGACTGCGGGCCATCGAAATCGGGAAAGCCCTGGCCTAGGTTGACGGCCTTGTGCTGCGTCGCCAACTGCGACATCACACTGAAAATCGTTGTTCCCACCTTGGGCAACTTGGTTCGGATCTGCATCACGCCTCGAGGTTTGGATGGCTAAACGAACATGGATGTTACCACGAACCAATCGGATGGCCGGTTCGGCCAAGGGCGAAGCTCAATTGAGTACGTCGTAGCCGCGGTCGCTCATGCAGTTGCGGATGATTTGTACCTGCGCATCTGCGCCGCCCGCCGCACCATTGGCTGCTCCCTGCACCGCGCCAGCGGCCGCAACATGTTCGGTGACGTAGCGGTCTCCACCCAGTGCCCCACTGATCGCGGCGCCGAGCAGCGCGCCGAACAAGGCGCCAGCCACGGCAGATTGGCCAGGGCTGACCTGGGCGGCATAGTGCTGGCACTCGCGCAGATCCTGTTCGTAGCGCTGCGGGCTGGAAACGCTGCGCGCATCCACCAGCGGCCGATAGCTTGCGCAGCCGTTCAGAAGCAGGGTCAAGGAAATTCCGGCCATCGCTAGGATCTTCATCGTCTCCCCTCTTCGCTAAGTCATGGTCACTGAAGCGAGCGGACGTATCATGGCGTCATGCCGGCCGTCGGCGCAATCTCGATCACGTTGAAACTGCCCTCAAGCACCGGCGGCCGCGGGCGCGGTTGCTCCGCCGTGGGCCCTGGCGTCGTCCCGAATTCCGCCGCGACGGTGTAAATACGGTGGCTGGCCGGATCGAGCACCATCGTGCGTGCGCTCTTCTGCGTAATCACATTGGCCAGCACGCGATAACTGTCGGGCGTGTCTTCGCGAACGATCGTCAGCGTGCCGTCCTGGCCGTTGGAACTGAAGACGAGGCCGCGTTGCGCATCGAATCCGGCCCCGTCCGGACCCTTGCCGATGGCGACACTGGCAACGTGCCTGCCGCTGCGCGCATCAGTGACCGCCATCTTGCCGTTCTGGCACGTCGAAAACAGGCGCTGGTGCTTCACATCCAGCGCCAGTCCGGAAGGCTCCTCGCAGTCAGCCAGCTTCCATGCTGCGGCAATCTTGTTGGTGTTCGTGTCGATGCGCTTGATCTCGGCGGTATCTTCAATGTTAACGAAAATCTGACCGTGTCCGTCGCTCGCAGCGAGCTCGGGTTTGCCTCCTGCGGGGATTGTTGTGATCACCTTGCCGCTGACTGGATCGATGACGCTCACATCCTTGCTGCGTCCGTTAAATGAAAACAGATGCCTCGAGTGATCGTCGTACAGGACCACATCGGGATTCTCGCCACCTGCCGATAGCGTGCGTAGAGTCCTCAACGACGTCAGATCGAATTCCGTCAGAGTGTTCGCGCGACCGTTGCTGGTATAGCCGCGTCCGAGCGACGGCACCAGCGCGATCCCGTGTACACCCTGGGTGTCCGCAATGGTGCCGAGCAGTTTGCCATCCTGGGTATCAACCACCATGACACGGTCGGACCGGCTGATAAACAAGCGATGTTTACCGGCATCGAAGGTGAGCAAGTCCCAGCCGCCCGGTTCGCCGAGATTGAAGCGTTTGACAACCTCGTAGTCCGCTTTTTTTGGTGTAGCGGCTGCGAACGCAGTGGCTTGAGTCAGCGACAGTGCGATCAAACAAGTTGTAGTCAGAAGCTTCATTGGATTGACCTCACTCTGATTTAGTTGATGGTTCAATTCGCGCCAGGCAGAAAGCGTACTTGCACGCGCTGACCGATGAGCAGATCTGATTCCGGCAGGGCGAGGATGCATTCGACATCACGAGCGTCCAGCGACTCCTGGCCTTCCTCGCTGAGCTTGCTGTGGCCGAAAATTTCACCGATGCGAACCACGCGCGCGGGCCAGACTTTGCCGCTGTCGACCTCCGAGTATACTTGTGCACTCATGCCAATTTTTACCTTAGCAACAAAGCCTTCGTTCAATTCGGCGCGAACGATATGCGGCGCATCCGGCAGGACGTCGAACAGGGCCTGTGCACTCTGCGCCGACACGACATCGCCGACGTGGACGTTGCGCGCCACGATGCGACCCGCCACGGGCGTACGCAAGGTGCGCATTTCGGCCTCGTATTCGGCCTGCTTGATTTTTTGCCGGCCAGCTTCGATGCCGGCGTCGGCAACCGCGGTCTCCGCTGTGAGTTCAGCCAGCGCCTGATGCGCATCATCGGCGGCCTGCCCGCTTGCCGCACCAGCCTGGCTGGCTTCGTTTACGCGCGCTGCCCTTTGCTTCATGCCGGGCAACTTTGCCCGCAACAACGCGCGTTGTGCCTCGGCTTGGGCCAGTTCGGCACGCGCCATGTCCACGCCAATCTTTGCCTGTGCAGCGTCGAGCGCGACCAACGCATCGCCGGCCTTGACCGCATCGCCAACCGCCCCAGTCAACTGCGCAACGATGCCGTCGCGCGATGCCACAATGTGCACAATGCCGCCTTCCACGTCGACTTTGCCGCGCGCCATCGCAACGAAGGTCTGCGCCGTGGCCGCAGGCAGCGCGTGTTCCGCCGCGGATTTGCCGCAGCCGCCCAGCAACGCCATCACGATGGCAACGACCAACAGGCAGCGAAGGCTGAGACAAATCATGGAGCGACTCCGGTTGAAACGCTGGCGAGCGGCGCAACACGCCGACTTGCATTACTTACGTCGCTGAGGATACGACCATCTTCCATGGCGATTATGCGATCGGCATCCACTGCCAGTCGCGTATCGTGACTGACGCAGACTACGGTCGCCCCGTAGCTTCGCGCAACCCGGTGCAAGGCATCGATGACGTTTTTGCCGTTGACCGAGTCCAATGCGCTCGTCGGCTCGTCCGCGAACAGGAACTGCGGCTTTTTTGCCAGCGCTCGGGCGATCGCGATGCGTTGCTTTTCGCCGCCGGACAATTCGATCGGACGGAAATTCAGACGCGAGAACAGGCCGACCTCCTCGAGCGATGCCATGGCTCGGTTGCGTGCGACATGCTTCGGCAAGCCCAGATACTCCAGCGGCAGCATGACCTGTTCAAGCGCTGTCAGGGCCGGGAACAGATTGAAGCCCTGAAAGACGAAGCCCGTGTGTTCCAGGCGGAACCGCTCCAGATCCACACGCGACTTTTTCCACAAATCCTCGCCGAGCGCACTGACCTGCCCACTGTCCGGCTTGAGCAGGCCGCTCAGAATTGCCAAAAGCGTACTTTTTCCCGAGCCCGAAGGTCCCAGCACCAGGGTCAGCTCGCGCGGCTCCAGGCTCAACGAGATGTTCTGCAGCACACGGGTCTGGATCGGTCCCGTGGTGTAGGTCTTGGCGATGGCTTCGGCGACGAGTGCGGGCATGGTCAGCGCAGCAGGTTCGCAGGTTCAAGATGATTGATGACGCCGGCCGCGAGCAGGCCGGAAATCACCGCGATCGACATGACCAGCGCGGCGCAGCATATCGCCGCCACGGCATTGAACACGATCGGCACGTCCTGGCCGGCGGCGAGCAAGAGGATCGCAAAACTCAAGGCGCTGCCAATGACCACGCCGACCGTGCCGACCCAGAACGCTTGCTCCAGAATCACGCGCCGCAACGCGGAAAGGCCGGCACCGAGCGCATTGAGCATGGCGTATTCGCGCACCGAACTGGCGACGGCCGCGAACAACGTCTGGCTGGTGATGACCACGCCGACGATGAACACGACCAACGCGAGGAAGATGAAACCCAGACCCGCACCGGTCTCGAACATCCAGTACGTGGCAGCGTTGTAGGCAAAGCGATCGCGCGTCCAGACCGCAAAATGATGCCTCGCGCCGAGCGCAGCCAAGCGTTCGCGCACTGCCGCAGCATCGGCACCTGGATGCAAGCGGGCAATGTAGTAGGCGACTTTGTCGCGATCGCCGACATCGACCAGCCAGGACGCCGTCGCGAGCGAAGTGACAATGTTTACACCGCCGAGCGCGCGCAAGCCTGCGGCTGCGGCAATGATCTTCACGCGATGGCCGTTCAGCGTCGCCGTGCCGCCGATCTCCAGACCGAGCTTGCCCAGATCGGCTGCGTCGACAATAACGCTGCCCGGTTCAATCAGCAATCCGCGCTGCTGCGCATTCAATACGTGGGCAAACATCATCGCGTCTGCATTAATGTTGATGCCGGAAACGAATACCGAAACGCTGCCGCGCTCGATCGGGCCACGCCAATCGCCATCCAGCCATTGAAACGCCTCGACCTGCTCCACTGCCGGATCCATGCGCAGCCACATCTCGGTATCCGGCGACACCGGACGACCCAGTTCAACGCTTTGCGTGCCGGGGTAACCGGCCCACAAATCGCCGGCAGAACGGCTCACGTACACGCCGGCGCTGCTGAAGATGCCGAACATCAGCGCTGTCATCATCAGCAACAGCAAACCGGAAAAAGCGACCGCAAGTGCAGCCGGCAGGAATTTGCGCCACTCGTAGATCAATGTCTTGCGCGCCAGTGCGGCCACTATTGCGGCGCCTGTTCAAGCGGCGGCAACACACCACCGAATGCCTTGTAGAGCGCGATGTAGGCAAGCGAACGCTCGCGCTGTGCATTGATTTGCGCCACGCGTGATTCGACGACGGCCAGATCCGCCGACGTCGTATCCAGGCCGTCGCTCAGGCCGATGCGTTGCAGGGTCTGCGCGGACTTCGCCGATTGCGTTGCCAATTGGAGCGCCGTGCGGACGCGCTCGGCGCGTGCAGTCTTTTCGGCAAATTGGGTCAGGGCCGTTTCGACTTCCGCCACGCCTTCCAGCACCGCCTCGCGATATGCCAGTTCGCTTGCCGACAGCGCTGCCTCGCGGGCATCGACCACATCGCGGCGCGCGCCCCAATCCCATAGCGGCATCTGTACGCTTGGACCTATCAACGGCACGGCCTTGTTCGGATGATCCAGATCGCCGGTGACGCTGGTCGAAGAGATCATCGATCCATTGAGGCCCAACTTCGGATACAGATCAGCCCGCGCAATGCCGAGTTCGCCCGCCGCGCGCAACACATTCTGTTCCGCACGGCGAATTTCCGGCCGCGTGCGCACGAGATCTGCCGGCGCCTGGCCAATACGCAGCGCGGGCAATTGCGGTTGCGCAGCGTGCGTCGACCAAGTCGCGTCAGGCTCGGCTTTGCCCAGTAGCACTGCCAGCGACTGCATCGTCTGCTGCGCACTGACTGCCGGCTCGCCCGCGTCGATGAGTGCCTGCTCAAGTTCTACCCGCGCGCGATCGACCTCCATCGGCGAAGCCATGCGTGCGTGCAATCGTGTCTGCATCAACTCGACACGCCGGCGGCGCAACGTCATCAGTTGATCGAAGACGTCCGCCCTGGCCTGGGCCGCGCGCAGTTCGACATAGCTTTTCGCCACTTCCGCGATCACGGAAACACGCGCGGATGCTGCATCGATGATTGCCGTGTTGACGTCGGCAGCGGCCATGCGGCCACTGGCTTGCGAGCGCCCGAACAAGCCGAATTCCCATTCCGCATCGAAACCCATTTCGATATAGCCGGTGGACCCTCCCGGCGCGGTTTCTTCATAGAGACGAAAATTCAAGTTCGGCCAGAATTCGGTGCGGGCGCGATGTTGCAGACGCCGCGCAGCACGCAGACGCAACTCGGCCACGCCGACACCGAGGTTGTCACGCAATGCGTCGTCCACCAGAAAATCAAGCGTCGGATCGCCAAAGGCGTGCCACCACTGCTGCAAATCCGGCTGCAGTCCGGCGGTCGTCGGATCCAGGTTGTGCCAGGCGGCCGGAGTCTCAGCGGGAAGATTGGGCAGCGGCGTTTGTACCGAACACGCCGCCAGCATGACGGCTATCAATTGCAGGACCAATCGCACACTCTCTGTGCGCCACCGTGCAAATGAACGCGCAAGTACTGTCGCCATCCGAGTCAGCATGCGGACAAGTCGCAACAGCAGTCAGATAGCGACACGTGAGCGAAACGAAGCCAAACAGCAGCATTCAAGCGTCTGATCCGATCTAGAGCCGACAACACAAAGTCGATATAACACATTGTTTTGACGGAATTATCCGATCACGTTTATCGTCAATGCCGCGCGACTGCCAAGTTAGGGCTGGTGCGCCAATCCTATTGTACACGGGCGCTTCGCGGGCCTGGATTTTGCGGGACTGACGAAGCTTCAGATACAGCACGACTTCAGTGCAGTGAAAGTTTCACGCGCTTTTTCCGATCTAGTGGCCGAGATGGTGACATCTCAGAGGTGTCTGCGAACTTGACTCCCCCGATTCGCGGACGTGCCTTGGCCGGACCCAAAGCCGGCCAAGGCTTTTTTTTGCGCGGAATTTCTTGCCCAGAGGACTGGGCGCGACTTGCCTTGCTATCGCGTTCGGCTCGTTTCGTGCAATGCCATAGTTGAGTTTGGTCAACACGTGAAAACCGCTCAACAACGGAGGTTCTTATGCGCGCACATGACATGCTGTCGCTTATCTTGCTCACCACTACGGTTGTCGGCTGCTCCATGGGCGAACCACGTGCCCACGGCCCGCATACGTTTACCTACGACTGTTCAGGGCTGGGAAAAGGATTTGGCGATTGCGACGAGAAGGCTGCTGCGCAATGCGGAAAGCAGGGGTACGACGTCGTGTCGCGGACTGGCGACTCCGTCAACAACGAAATGAAGCGAACCATGGTTGTTTCGTGCAGATAGCGCGATTACTTTGACAAGCCAGTGGCAATTGCACGATGGCACTCGATGGCAGCCTGCCGTTATTTACGATCAGGCTGCCAGCTTTGCCTTCTCCGCCGCCAGCAAGGCTTCAACCACGGCGATGAATGCGCGCAAAGGCTCATCGCACGGATTGCTCGCGAGCTCGGCTTTCGCGGTACGCAAGTAGGTTTGGATATTCCCGAGCGAGCGTAGTTCGCTAAGCGTTTGGCGTGCCGCGGCGTTCATTTTGTTCGTCCGTATCGAAGGTCCATCAGCATGAGATGCAACGCTCCGGTAGCGCTGGCGGGGTTTTCTCGCGACTAAAGTCAAAGACAACTGAGCCACACATTCACGGCTGCCGCGTGATCACGGATATGCAAATTGAAGTCGCAACCCCGTGATCGCTGTGCCGGTGCAGGCGCTCCCGGCACCGCTGGCGGCGACAAGGACGGCGCATGTGGTGCCGGGTTTTGGCAACGCTCGACAACGCGCACCGTGGCTGAAGGGGGATCCTCCGCTCGCCTCGTAGCAATATTCATGAGCGATGCTGCATGGTGTGCCCGCGCTCTGCGTGCCGTCGACGCGTGGCAGCGAATCGCCGCAAGCGAATGTCGCGTTGGAACTCACTCTCTTCGTCAGCGCCACCTTGCTCGGCGCGGCAGACTCCGCGGGGATTGCGAACGACGCAACCGATGCTGCGATGACGAAGGCGATTGGTAGCTTCATTGCAGTATTTTTCCCGCAACCGGTTCCAGGCGCCTGAGTGAACGCGCGCGAACGCTTCGTGGGGTTTGCGTCGAGGCCGTACTCAACCTGCACGACCGACTATGGCTAATGCTGTCCAGCGCACCCGAGCAGATTGATGCTATGTCTGAACGGAGCTTCGCTCAACTTCATCCAGAAACCTTGCCGCGCATTCCCGATCACTGAAGGTATGGTCAATGCGCAGCGGACAAATGCTGTTCACGGCTGCCACTACCGTATCTGTGAGAATCTGCAATTGGATTCCGCGTTGCGCCGCCACCTCCATCGCCTGGGCGCTGGCAGTCACGTCCATGATCCATTCGACGCAACGAACTGCATTGCGGTCGTCGGCGTCGATCAGCCACATGTGCCAGGAATTGCGACCATCCCTGAATGTTCTGCAGACACGTCGAGTCGGGTGCTCCTGGTCATATGCCAGTAGTTCTACAGAGAGTTGGCTTCTCATCCCGCGGCTCGTTCCGAAACGTTCGGCGAAATATACGCGAGCGTCCGCAGCACTCTGTGGGGTAACGAACATTGCAGGTTCAGGCCGTCGTTTGCGTCGACCGGACAACCGGCAATGACTGAAGCGATCCGGTGTCCAATTGTGGCTTGAAGAACAGTTCGCTTTCAGCTTCGGAAAGTCATCTAGCGGTGGCTGCGGCTGTTTACGTGCGCGACAACGCCAGCTGTGAGCCAAAAAAAACCCGGGCAGAAGCCCGGGCTTGAACAGCTACTCACTACGTCCGACTAGGGTTGGACGAATTGGCAGGGATTGTTGTCGAAGCCATCGATGAACAGAATATTCTCCGGCGTCATGTTCCAACCGATGTCCTGGAACAGCGGCAGGGTCAGGTCAACTTTGTCGAAAATGGAACGATTCAGCGCAGGCTCCATCAGCAGGTTCGGAAACGCGTCGGAATGGAAATGCGAGACCGACGATCCGGACTGCACAGGATTGGGTGCAAACATGCGCACACAACCCGATGTCGTACCGGCCAGCGCGGCGCCTGTCTGGATACCCATAGTTACGTTCACGCCTGGTGCGGGCAGATTGGCCTTCATCGATGTGCCGAGCGCTTGGGTGACACCGAGCGATGCGACGGTGATGGTCGAATCAGCCCCACCCATGCCTGGCAAACCGCTTGCCACATTATTGGCGACAACCAGACCGATCGCTCCTGCGGCCTGCGCATTCAAAGCCTTGATCACGAACGTGCAGTAACCGCGATCCACCAGGGCAATCTGCCCAGTAATCGGAGCAGGATAGGTCTCGCATCCGTCATTGACGGTACCTGCCGTCGCGTGCGTGCCATCAACCGGACCGATCACCCCGTCATTGACATAGACGACATTTCCAGTGACCGGATTGGTGGCCACATTCGCGCCGAATTCCGCAGTCTGCGCATTGTTATAGCCAGCAATTCCCGCCGGAGAATTGACCAGAACCGTGGCCGGCGGGCCGAGGAACTTCTCCGACTGTTTGTTGGCGCGCGGACCAGTCCAGACCAGGGTGGGATCGCCGATCGCTGACGACACGCGCTCAGCATTGGTCATATCTTTCCACAATTTACTGTTTCCGGTGTTGTACAGGTAGTAGCCCCAGATCGGGATGCCGACGCCGGTGCTCGCGGCTCCGGTAGTTGAACTGTACAACGAGGTGAAGCCGAGGCCATGGCCAATTTCATGGAAGACCACCGGCAGCAGTGGCGTATGGTCGTTCGGTGCGGGAACCGACCCATTCGTGCCGTACCACCAGCCCGCGGTGCCGGTCAGACAAGTACCGTTGTCCAGATCGATATTGAAGTTGGCGGTGATGTCATCGTTGGCGGCACCAAGATCGCTGCCGGCCAGGGAGTTAGCCAGTGCCTGTACATACGCTGTGCCCGCGCGTGGCGCGTTGAGGAAATTCGCATGCGCCGTCTGCGGGCCAGCCGACCCGAGCACCGCGGAAGTTCCGCTGCAAGTCAGCGGATTCATACCCGCATCTACAGTAATTGTAACTGTGGAATTGAGAAGCTGGCCCCATTGGGCGGCCGCGGTGGTGAACACGCGCAGGCGGCAGGTGCCCAGCGTTTCACCGGCAATGCAGCCGTTGGTCGGCGACGCGGGCTGGATGGTCGGATCGTTGAAGCCTTCGCCCGCGCCATCCGTATTATTGATGACGACGGTGGCAGTGGCCGAGGCGGTCGCTGAAAAACCGAACGCGCTGGCCAAGACAATTGCGATGGAGCACGCGAGGACCTTAGCGGTCATTGCGGTTCTCCTCAGCGGTCTTGGCCGTTTCGAGCAGGGTGGCGTCGTCGTGAACGACACCGTGCTCCACACATTTCACCAGCAGCTTGCCGTCGCTGCCGCGCGTGGCTACTACCGACTCCATGACTTGATCGTTGAATACCCATTCGGTGGAACCGTCAGCCTTTTCGATCGTTTGAATCTTGCTGAAATCCTCGACCGATGCCGCTTTGGAAGCATCTGCCTTTTGTTGGGCAGTGATCGCTGCACCGACTAACTGGCCGCTTTCCGGATCAATGTAGGCGCGCATATCCGATTGCGTGTCCGACACAGCTTTTGTGGTCGCCTGCGCAGCGTGTTTCTTCGCCGGCTTGACGTCGACGCTGGCCGCTTGCGCAGTCAGCGTGAACAGAGCGCCACAGACAGCGGCACCAATTAACTTAGTAGACATGTATCCTCCGAACAGATGGCAAGCGACCCGGAAACTACACGGGTCTGAAAAAGGGTGGCGATGCGGGATGCACTCATGCAGATGCGCAATCCCAACGAGGCTTATATCACCCGGAGTCCGGCGCAACATCCGCCTTCCGGCTGAATTCGCGCCGGCTGGCAAAATTTCATGCGCTACCGCATTGCAGCACGCGGCTATATGTCGGGGCGGCCTTCAAACCAAATACAGCTCCGGTGCCCGGGGCCGGACTCGAACCGGCATGACCGATTAAGGTCGAGGGATTTTAGGCGCCGGCCATTCCCCAATATCCAAGCCGAGAAATCAGTCGACGATCGCCCGCTTGCCTTCGTCGCGGCTCTCAAACAAGCCCAGGACTAGCTCGTTGCGGCCTGCGCAATAGATGGTGCCAGCCTCGCTTACGAGATCTCGGCAGGCATGCACGTCGCCGACAAAGTCTCCGCGATACCACGCCCGGATGTTTTCCCATCCGCGTACCTCGGGATCGAAGGTCAGGCCATCCGGTAGATCGTCCATCGCGCGAGCAGCGGCAGGCATTCCACCCGCCGCGACGCGCTACACTCACGCGATGCAAGTGCATCTGATCGTCAATCTTTGACTTGACCTTGCTACTGCCAGCGAACGCGGAGACGTTGAGGCCCGAGCATCCCTTGAGACATTTGGGCTGTTCGCGACGACGTCGTTGCTGACCACGCCTACAAGATCAATTGACTCCTCACACAATTCCCACGGAGCGAACGTGCCTAAAACTATTTTTGAAGTGCTACGCGAAAGCCACGCGATTCAGCGAACATTGAGTAGGAAACTCATGCTGTCTGAGGTTGGAGAGAAGCGGGTGACCTTGTTCACCAGCCTTCGCCGAGAACTGGCAGCGCATGAAGCGGCCGAGGAACGTTTCTTCTATGCCGGCGTTTTAATGGACGACCGTGGCTTGCAATCGACGCGAGATGCTTTGAGTGATCATCATAAGATAGACAAGATTGTAGAGGACCTACAAGTTATCGATCACGGACGTCGTGGATGGATGGCAACTGCAAAGAAGCTATCGAAAGAACTTCATGAGCACCTTCGCGAGGAGGAGAAGATATTTTTCCAGATCGCTGGTAAGATATTGTCTGCTCGGAAGAAAACCGAACTGGCCGCCCAATACGCTCGAGAGTACGCGCGCATGCACGCAAAACTGGCAAACGCATAAAGCGCCGAAACCCGCCGGAACGGGCGACAAAACCAAATCCGCAGTCTTTCCCTCAGCGGCTCGTGGATGGTTTGATGAAGGCGTCGCTGCAAGTAGGCCGAAACTTTACGCGGATCGCTTCCAACGGTTTCCTCTGCGTACTTGAATTGCGCAAGCGTGCAGCCTTCCCCTAAAGCCGTGTTCGTGCAGTTCTCTCTGCACCAACAATTGTGCTTTTGCGCAGGGAAGTGAATTTCGTCGGGCAAACGCTTGACCGGCAGGCTACGCAGGGTAGTCTGGACGTGGAAGCGGCTCTGGAGTTTCTATGTGGCGAATCGTGACCTCGGTCGGTCTGTTGCTCTGTTGCGCGGCGACTGCGGCTGCGGCTGCCCCGGCTGAGTATCGCTTCCAAGCGCTCGTCGATCGCGACCAGTCCGCGCAGACCGGGTGCGATTTCGTAAGCCCTGCCGGCACTGTGCACGGAAAAGAATTGCGGGTTTACGCCGAAACCGATCGCGTGCAGATTCTGCGCGTGGTGACCGAACAATGCGAATCGGGCGAGTGGCGCCAAGTCAGTTCGGAGGCGAGCGCAAGATCGCTTGGACTCGGGCAGGGCAGACTCGGGAGCGACGTCATTGAGTGGGAGATTCCGCGCAACTTGCTCGCCGACGTGCAGGCCATTGACCTGCAACTGTTGGGACAAAACATCGACTCCGGCGCCTTCGATTTCGCTGGGAATGGTTCAATCGGTGGGTTTACGTCCCCCATCCCATTGTTTGGGCGCCTTGCCGCAGCGTTGCTCGCCTGCGGCGTTGTCCTGATTGCGCGTCGCTATCGGGTTGCGCTGCGAAGCCGAGCGGTTTTGTCGCTGCTTGCGCTGCTGGGATTCACCTTGTTCGCGATCGCGTCGATCAGAGATTCGCAAGCTGACCTCGTCGGAAGTCCGGTCGAGATTGCGGATCCGGCCAACGACAGCGTTGGCAAGGATGCTGGCGTGGATTTCATTAGCGCATCGATACGCGAAAACGGCGCCGCCATCGCGGTCCGGGTGGAGGTGAACAACATTGAGGCCGATGGATTGGCTGATCATTCCAAAGTCCTGTTCATTGGCAACAGTTTGACCTACGTCAACGATTTGCCCGCCATGTTGAGTGCGATTGCGGCGCAAGCGGGAAAAGCGCTGGTGACCGCTGATGTGACCCAAGGTGGGTTCTCCCTGGAAGATCACTTTCGCGCGGGCGCTGCGCAGATCGAGATCGCCAAGGGTTATCAACTGGTGATACTGCAACAGGGACCTTCGGCGCTGGAGGAGAGTCAGGTTGACCTGCTGCGATGGGCGACTCGCTTCGACCCGGTTATTCGCAACTCCGGTGCCCGGCCCGCGTTGTACATGGTGTGGCCCGAATTGGAGCGATTCAGTCGATTCGACGACGTCCGCAACTCGTATTCCAACGCGGCCCTCGCGATCGACGGCATGTTCATCCCGGGCGGTGAAGCATGGCGCGCAAGTTGGCGGATTGATCCAGCCCTCGAATTCTACGGCGACGACGATTTTCATCCATCGACTCTAGGAACCTATGCGACCGCATTAAGTATGTTTGCCGAAATGTTTCGACAGACGCCAGCCGACTTGCCGGCTACGTTCTCGCTGGCGAATGGCACGCAGATTGTGCTGGATCCGGCGCAAGTTCGCGTGGTTCAGCAAGGGGCCTGGCAGGCACATCTGCAGTTTGGACGAGCGGGAAAATAACCGCTGGCAATTGAGTACCGCGTGAGCCATGACTATCTCTTCGAGCAAGCGGGTCCGAGCGGACACGCCCTTCAAACGAGCCTGGCTGAAAAGTGGCGAATACAGCGTGGTGCCCGGGGCCGGACTCGAACCGGCATACCCGATTAAGGGTGAGGGATTTTAAGTCCCTTGCGTCTACCGATTTCGCCACCCGGGCGCTGCGTTCAAAAGTATGGCCACGAATCTTTGCTGTGCTCTTGAGCGCTCATGGCCGAGCGCAAGAATATCGGATCAGGGTCGGAATCGAATTGCCTTACCAATTCATTGACTATGCGCAATTTGTTTGGGAGAAATTCCGAATTATTCCCCCAGATGTTCCCCCATCGTACTGCGACCGCCGGGCGATTATCGCACCGTAAGACCAAAATCGTCGAGGATCAACATCTGCACTATTGCAAGCTGTTTGCGCTGTCTGTTGAGAGTTCCATCTTCGCGTGCAATGGCCAGATCATCGAGGAAGCGGCAAATCTGCCGATAGGCAATCGTGAAGCCCTTTCGAGCGGCCTGTATCGCCAGCGCACAGAATAGCCATGTTTTTTCCCACAGCCGGTAGCGCCTGCAATGATTGAGTTGCGTCGCCACTCAATCCAATCGCACATCAGTAGTTCGGCGACGACGGACCTGTCCGGATCTGATCGTTGCACCTCGAATGAGAATCCCGTCGGTCGACCGACGCAGGCAGCCGTTCGCTTTGTCCCGGTTCTGCATTCTAAAGATTGATGCGCAAAGCAGGCGTCAGCTCTGGAATCGCAAAGCCAAGGACAACCGACAAAAGGATCGGCAGCTACTATTTTCGATTCGGTTGGGTGTGCGACCTGACCTTTGCCGATGGCCAATGCCCCTCGTAGACGGAGAGAATCATGAAATTCAGCAGATTTATCTGTAAGTTCGCGGCCATGATGCATGCCCTCACCCTCGCCTGGCCACCCTTTCTCACCGCAAGGGGACACGTCATACAACGCATCGGGCCACGTCGTCTCGCTTGGCAACGTGGTGTGTACGCACTGGCGCTGCTGGCATTGATCGGCTCTGCGCAGGCATATACGCGAATCGGAGGTATCGCGCGCAATTCGGCGACTCAAATCACTGCGGGTCTTGCGCACGCTTGCGCGCTGACAACGAGCGGCGTCGTGCAATGTTGGGGCGCTAACCTGTATGGCGCGCTCGGCACCCCTCAGCAAGGGAGCAACTTCAGCGACACGCCGCGATCCCCTCCTGTAATTGCCAGCGGCATAGTTGCCATTAGCGCGGGGGTTGTCCACACCTGTGCATTGAATGCAATCGGGTGGGTGCAATGCTGGGGCGACAACTGGAACGGCCAGCTCGGCAGCGACACTGGGAATGCTACCTCTTCCTTCACGCCGCTGCTGGTGTCGGGACTGAATGCCCCAGTGATAGCTATTGCAGCAGGTGGATTTCATTCCTGCGCGTTGACTAGCGCAGGCGGGGTGTGGTGCTGGGGTGCCAACGCGGACGGGGAACTCGGCAACGGCAGCACGTTCAGCAGCAATATGTACAGCAGCAAGCCGCCCACCGCCGTGGTGGGATTGCCCGCAGGTGTCGTTGCAATTACCGCTGGCAACAGTCACACCTGTGCTCTTACCGCGAATGGCGCTGTGTGGTGCTGGGGTGACAACAACGAGTACCAACTCGGAAACACTGGCGGCAAAAGCGCCGTGCCGGTTGCGGTAGCTGGTCTTCCCGCAGTGATGGCGATCACCGCTGGCGATCAACACAACTGCGCGTTGACGACAACCGGTGGCGTGCAATGCTGGGGCCGGGGGGCAAAAGGCAATCTCGGCAACGGCAGCATTCTGTCCAGCGCAACCCCGGCGACGGTTACCGGGTTGTCCTCAGGTGTCAGCGCGATCGGATCGGGCCAGTCCGCCGATCACACCTGCGCGGTACAGAACGGATCGCTCTGGTGTTGGGGCAACAACGATTATGGCCAACTCGGCAACGGGAGTACGAGTACGAGCGGCAGCAACGTACCGGTGCAAGTGTCCGGCTTGTACAACGGAGCCGTTGCAGTGGCCGCTTCACACCGTTCGACCTTCTTGTTGACGACGGCAGGAGGCATCCAGAGCTGGGGCTACGGCGTAGACGGCGAACTCGGCGATGGGAGCATCACTTTCGGCGACAGCAACGCGCCGAGCAGCACCACACCGGTATCTGTCGCCGGATTCATTCCGCTCGATCCAGGGAGTATTTCCGCCGGCGAATACCATAGCTGTGTGTTGACCAAGTCCGGCACGCCGTTCTGCTGGGGGCTCAACGACAATGGCCAGCTCGGCATCAATACGCAGCACTCGCCCATCATCGCCCCCGCTGCCGTTTCCAAGTTGTCCTACAGCCTGAGCGGCATTTCGTTGGGTGGATATCACACGTGCGGCGTGATCACGGGCGGCGCAGTAACGTGCTGGGGTTATAACGGCTACGGGGGTCTAGGGAATGGTAGCACCACCGACAGCGCGACACCGGTGTGGGCGGTCGGATTGTCGAGTGGCATCAGCAGCGTCGCCGCCGGCTTGTTCCATAGTTGCGCCCTGACCACGGCAGGAAACGTCCGATGCTGGGGCTACAACAACGACGGGCAGGTCGGCAACGGACACAACGCCAATATTTCGACGCCGGCGATGGTGTTGGGCATCAACAGCGGAGTGTATGGAATCACCGCGGGCGGGTATCACACCTGCACGATCAACAGCGGCTGGTTCCCGTCGGTTTGCTGGGGCTATAACGGCTACGGTCAATTGGGCAACAACAGCACCACCGACAGCAACACACCTGTTTTCGCCTGGAACTTGCCGAGTGGGCTCACGTCCGTTTCCGCCGGTGGCTATCACACTTGCGCGGTGGCTCCGTCGGGCGCGGCGCAGTGTTGGGGTGACAACGGATACGGTCAACTCGGTAATGGCAGTCTCGCCAACAGCTCCGTTCCGACAACGGTCTCAGGCCTGTCCAGCGGCGCTTCGGCGATTTCAGCCGGTGCGTTTCACACTTGTGCGCTGACCAGTTCCGGCACCGTTCAATGCTGGGGCAACAATAGCCAGGGTCAGCTCGGCAATGGAGGCACGAGCACCAGCGCGACGCCAGTGTCTGCGCTTAACGACGCGGTCGCGGTCGCGGCTGGCGGCTGGCACAGCTGCGCGATCACCGGCGCCGCCGGCGTGCAGTGCTGGGGCTACGACGTATACGGCGAACTCGGCAATGGGCACGTGTACAGCAGCACGAACAATCCGCCGAATTACAGCGCATCGCGAGTGATCGCAGTTTATGCAGGGCAGGCGGTTACCTTCACTCCGCCCTCGTCTGCGGCGCACGGGACGAGTGTGGCATTGAGCGCGTCAGCGACAAGCGGTTTGCCGGTAAGTTTCGACACCTGGACTCCGTCGACGTGTTCGATTAGCGGCAGCACACTTTCTCTGACCGGCAGTGGCCTGTGCGGCGTACGCGCATCGCAATCAGGCTGGATGATTTTTGGGCCATACGGATTCGCTGCCGCTCCGCAGCAGTTGCGCCTGATTCAGATTCAATAACTCGAAGTGGCCGTCCCGCCATCATGATTCGAGCAACTACCTACCTAAGGCCTGCGCTTTGCAAAAGCACAAAAAAACCCGCTGCTATGCGGGTTTTAGGGACTCTAGTGGACTCGCTTGGATGTTCGGATGGAGGCCAGGGTCGGAATCGAACCGGCGTACGCGGCTTTGCAGGCCGCTGCATGACCACTCTGCCACCTGGCCATCCGATAAATTGTCACTCCGTCCCTGGAGTGTCCTGCCGTTCGCCACCCTGGCTCACCCTCGTCCTCCGCACGCGATGCATTACTTTGCATCGCGTAAGCACGTCGGCCTCGACCTGGCCATCCGAAAAAACCGCCGCCAGCTTACCGGCGCGAGGCTTAAAAAACAAAAACCCCGGATTGCCCGAGGTTTTGTCGGAAAACTGGAGCGGGAAACGAGACTCGAACTCGCGACCCCGACCTTGGCAAGGTCGTGCTCTACCAACTGAGCTATTCCCGCGCGAGCCGGGCATTATACGGGATGAATCGCGGATGGCAACTACCCGTCGCGTGACTTCGGCACCGACCCGTCGCGCAGCGCCGGCCAGGCGGCGAGCACATAAACGCAGCCGGACCAGATCGTCAACACCGCGGCGAACGCCAGCAGCACTTCACCAACGTGGAACAGACCAAAACTGTCGAGGTCTTTCTGATATAGCAGCACCACCAGCGCGACGAGTTGGGCGATGGTCTTGATCTTGCCGATGCCGGCGACGCGCACGCGCGTGTGCTCGCCGATTTCAGCCATCCATTCGCGCAGCGCCGAGATCGTGATCTCGCGGCCGACGATGATCGCGGAGATCACGGCCAAGGGGATTGTTGGGTTGTCCTGCACAATCAGAAACAGCGTTACCGCGACCATCAGCTTGTCGGCGACCGGATCCAGGAATGCGCCAAATGCGCTGGTCATGCCGTAGCGTCGTGCGATCCATCCATCGAGCCAGTCGGTGAGCGCAGCGGCGATGAATACCGCGGACGCCGCGATATTCGCGCCGCGAAACGGCGCGTAGAACACGACGAGCATCACCGGCAACAGCGCGATGCGAAACAAGGTGAGGATGGTCGGCAGGGTTAGCGGCATGAGCGCGAGTGTGACGTGAAGTGGTCGCAAAAACTACTGCGCTCGGCAGCTTGTGCGCCGGCGGTGCTCGGAACCGTCGTGTACATCTAAGTACACTCCCGCTCCTGCGCTCCGCCGACGCACAACCTGCCTTCGCTCGCTACGTTTTTGCGACCACTTCATGTAGACGCTCAGCCGTGGAATGCGGCGTAGATCGTCGCGGCAAGTTCGCGGCTGACGCCTTTGACCTGCGCCAGCTCCTCGATGCCGGCGGCGGCAACGCCATGGATGCCGCCGAAATGCTTTAGCAACGCGGTGCGCCGCTTGGCGCCGATGCCGGCGATCTCTTCAAGCCGGCTCTTCTCGCGCGCTTTCTCGCGGCGCTGGCGATGGCCGGTGATCGCAAACCGATGTGCCTCGTCGCGTATGCTCTGGATCAGATGCAATGCCAGCGACTCGGGTCCCGGCCACAAGGTCTTGGCGTTGTCGCCGCGGATCAGGGTCTCATGTCCCGCGCGACGTTCGGCACCCTTGGCAACGCCGACCACGAGGACGCCGCTGACGCCCAGATCGGCGAGCACTTCAAGCGCTTGCGTGACCTGACCCTTGCCGCCATCGATCAAGAGAATATCCGGCAGCGCGCCCTCCCCCGCCTGCAAGCGTCGGTAGCGTCGTTCCAAAGCCTGACGCATTGCCGCGTAGTCGTCACCGGGTTCGATGCCGGCGATATTGAAGCGCCGGTACAGCGATTTTTCCGCGCCCTCAGGGCCATAGACCACGCACGAAGCCACGGTGGCTTCGCCCATGGTGTGGCTGATGTCGAAACACTCCAGACGCTGCGGGGTTTCGCCGAGTTCCAGCAGATCGCGCAAGGCCTCGAAGCGTTCGCGCATCGTTTGATTGCTGGCCAGGCGCGCCATCAGCGCAGCCTGCGCATTCTTGCGCGCCAGATCGGTGAAGCGCGCACGATCGGAGCGAACGTTTGTCTTGAGCTCGACCGGGTGTCCAGACTGCACCGTCAACGCTTCGGCAAGCATCGCAGCATCATCCGGCACATCGGAAAGGATCAATTCGCGCGGGATGGGTTTGTCCAGGTAGTACTGCGCGACAAACGAGGCAAGCACAGCACCGGTCGTGGCCTGCATCGGCAGGCGTGGAAAGAAATCGCGTGAGCCGAGGCTTACCCCGTTGCGGAAGTACAGCACCGAAACGCAGGCCAGGCCGCTTTCGATGCAGCAGGCGAGCACGTCCAGGTCCGCGCTCGCACCCTGCACATGATTCTGCGCCTGCAGGCGCTGCAGCGTGGCGATCTGATCGCGCAGGCGTGCGGCCTGTTCGAATTCCAGCGCGGCGCTCGCACTCTCCATGCCGTTGCCGAGTTCGTCGATGACGGCGCTGCTCCTTCCCTGCAGGAACATTGCCGCGTGGCGCACGCTGTCCTGGTATGCCGGCGGCGCGATCAGGCCGACGCAGGGCGCACTGCAGCGTTTGATCTGATATTGCAGGCAGGGCCGCGACCGGTTGCGGAAGTAGCTGTCCTCGCACTGCCGCACCAGAAACAGTTTCTGCATCAGGTTCAGGCTTTCGCGCACCGCGTAGGCACTGGGATAGGGACCGAAATATTCCCCTTTTCCACTCTTGGCCCCACGGTGAAACGCCATGCGCGGATAGTCTTCGCCAGCGGAAAGAAAAATATAGGGATAGCTCTTGTCGTCGCGCAGCAGGATGTTGTAGCGCGGCTTCAGGCTCTTGATCAGCTGCGCTTCCAGCAGCAATGCCTCTGCCTCGGTGCGTGTGAGGGTGACTTCGATACGCGCGATCTGCGCGACCATCGCAGCGATGCGCGGCTCCATGCGCGGCTTGAGAAAATAGCTGCCGACGCGTTTTTTCAGATTGCCGGCCTTGCCGACATACAACGGATCGCCGCCGGCATCGATCATGCGGTACACGCCCGGCGAGGTCGTCAGGGTGCGGACGAATTCCTTGCCATCAAAGATCGCTGCATTTTCCGTCACTCACTAGTCGCCGATCGTAAGCTGCTTGACCTGTCCCGAGCCCAGATCCACGCGCACGATTTCATGTTCGTTGGTATTGGCGATCCAAAGCGCGCCCGCCGCCAGCGACAGACCCGCAGGTTGATGAAAGCGATAGCGCAGATTCAGTGCGCGCAGTTCGCCGGAACGCATGTTCAGCGCCTTGATCTTGCCGTTGTAGCTGTCGGCCACGAACACCAAGCCACGGGCATCGGCGCAGACCGCCAGTGGATGTTGCAGACGTGCCGTGTCGCGCTTGCCCGCAGCGTCGCCGAATTCGTACAAGCCGGCGCCAATCAGCGTGCTCACGCGGTTGTCCAGGAGGCGCATCAGGCGAATTGCCGAACCGGCGGCGTCGGCGACGACGAGTTGCTGGCCGATCACGCTCAGGCTGCTGGGTTGCGCGAAACTTGCAGAGACACCTGTACCGTCAGCGATACCCAGTTGACCGCTGCCTGCGATCGCCACAAGTTTGTTGCGATTCAGATCCAGCTGCCATATCTGGTTCTGGCCGGACACCGCGATGTATAGATTGTCGCCCAGTGCCGCGACATCACTGGGTGCCGACATCGCAACCTTGTTAGGTTCGATGTGCTCGAACGGGAGATCGTGACCCAAGACCCCGGTGCCGGCCACAGTTTCGACTTCGCCGTGCAGCAAGCGAATGCGGCGTACCGAGTGGTTGCCGGTATCGGCGACGTACAGTGAATCCTTGACCAGGGCCATGCCCTGCGGCTCGGCGAATCCGGAATCCTGGCCGCGGCCATCCCAATAACCGGGATTACCGGAACCGAATTGACGCAGGATGCGACCTTCGTGATTGCATTCCAGGATGCGGTTGTGGCCACTGTCGGCAATCCACAGGCTCGATTCCGTCGCCAGCACCTTGCCCGGAAAGCGCAAACGTGCGCGCGGTTCCGGTCGCACGGTATTCATGCCGGATTCGTAGACGCGCAAATCGCTCGCCGCTGCCTCGTCGAGTAGATGGCCAATCAAGGCATCAGCCTCCTGACGACGGCCTTCGCCCGGCAATAACGCCGCCAATTGGCCTTGCGCGTCGAGCACGGCCATGGTCGGCCAGGATTTCACGCCATAGGTCTGCCAGGCCAGATACCCCGGATCGCTCGCGACCGGGTGGCGGATGTGATGGCGGTTCACCGCCTTCAGCAAGGACGCCGACTGCAGCTGGGAATCGTACTTGGGCGAATGCACGCCAATTACGCTTACGCCATCGTGATATTTGTTCTCAAAGTAACGCAGGTCCGGCAACTGATTGATGCAGTTGACGCAGTCGTAGGTCCAGAAATTGATCAGTACGACGCGCCCGCGCAGTGCCTCCAGCGTGGGGGGCTGATCGGTGTTGATCCAATCCAGATTCGGCGGCAATTCCGGTGCGGCGACACGGGCGTTCATGGGGACCCCTGCATTCGTTGCGTATTATGCGCCATCGCATAGCGCGCCAGCAGTCCACGCGCACCGCTGCGCGCCAGTTGAATCACGCGCTCGAAGTCCGCGGCGTCACCGTAGTAGGGATCCGGCACTTCGGTCGGGGTATCCAATCCCGCAAACGGCAGGAACAGTGCGAGCCGCGATGCGTGCCCGGAGGGACAACGCGCCCGCAGCGCGCGCAGATTCGTGCCGTCCATTGCCAATAGTGCGTCGAACGCAGCGAAATCCGCCTCGGCAACCTGACGCGCACGATGCGCGGAAACATCGTACCCATGCGCCCACGCACTGGCGATGGATCGGGCATCGGCTTTTCCGCCGATGTGATAGCTCTCCGTGGCCGCAGACGCCACGTTCACGACGAGCCCGGCGTGCGCGAATTCGCTGCGTACGACCGCCTCAACGACGGGCGACCGGCAGATATTGCCCATGCAAACGAAGAGCAGATTCATCGCGTCGCCTGATGCATCAATGCAGCCTGCACGCGGGACAGATCCTCCGGTGTGTCGACACCCGCCGGGAATGGCTCGGGCGCCAGCCGCAAGGCGATGCGATAGCCGTGTTCCAGGGCGCGCAGTTGTTCGAGGGATTCGGCGCGTTCCAGCGGTGTCGGCGCGAGCTTGGTGAAACATCGCAGAAAACCGGCGCGGTAAGCGTAAATGCCGATATGGCGCAGAAACGCCGCATCCGCGGGCAGACGTTCACGCGTCTGCGCGAAGGCGTCGCGCGCCCACGGCAGTGGGGCGCGGCTGAAATAGAGTGCGTGACCCTCCGCGCTCCCCACCACTTTGACGCAATGTGGATTAAACAACTCTTCCACATTGTCGATCGGAGTTGCCAGAGTCGCCATCGGTGCATCGCTCGCGGCGAGCGCGATCGCAACCGTGCGGATCCCGCTGGCCGGCGCCAGCGGCTCGTCGCCCTGCAAGTTGACCACGATAGTTTCGTCCGGCCAGCGCAGTTGCTCGGCGCATTCAGCCAGGCGATCGCTGCCCGAGACGTGATCGGCGCGGGTCCTCACCACGCGAACGTCGCTGGAACGCAGGGCTTCGGCGACGCGCTCATCATCCGTGGCCACAACAACCTCGATCGCTCCAGCCGCCAACGCGCGCCTTGCCACATGTAGCACCATGGGTTCGCCGGCGATCAACTGGAGCGGCTTGCCGGGCAGGCGCGTCGACCCGTAGCGTGCGGGAATCGCGACGATGAATGGCAGTGTATGGGTCATGCGTTGTCCAGTGGCAATGGCTGTAGACAAGACTACTGAACGATCCGATGTCAGACCAGCCCTGAACATGAAAGAACTCGCCCTCCCGCACGGTCGACTTGTTAGTGTGCGTATGCTGGCTCAACCGGTTTCGCCACGGGCACGGGGCGTGAATGTTGCGGAGGATCTGTCAATGCGTTCGTATCTGGGGTTTTCCATACTTCTGATCGGCTTGTTTTCCACGTCATCAATCCTGGCAGCGAATGTGAACGTGGGCGTCGGCGGAACCATGGCCGGCGGCGGCGGCTATTACGGGGGAAGTACCCCGGTCCTGATGTTCTCGCCAGCACAGGTGACGATCAACGTCGGCGACACCGTCACGTTCATCAACAATGGTGGCGCTTCGCACAATGTGCATGCCGACGATGATTCATTCCGCTGCTCCACGGCTTGTCGTGGTCAAGGCAGTGCGACGGGCGACCCGTCCATAAGTGACTGGACCTCCCAGGTAACGTTCACCCATGCCGGGACGTTCGGTTATCACTGCGATCTGCACAACAGCATGGGCATGGCTGGCAGCATCATCGTCAAGGCGGTGACGCCCACGATCAATCTGGGCGGCTACCTGAGCGGCAACTGGTTCATGCCCACCCAAGGCGGCGGCCAGGGGTTTCAGCTCGAATTTACCAATGCCAATAGCGACCTGCTC